>DCUQ01000053.1 GCA_002327865.1 Syntrophaceae bacterium UBA2210 | reverse complement strand
ATGTAACCCTCTCTCTGAAATGAAGCTGAATAAGCCTCTGCATTTCAGGGGTTTAGAAAGCTTCATTTTTGAGGAGGAGGTTTGTAGAGTAAACTTGGAGATATGAAATATGAATTATGAAGTATCACTCGTTTTTTATATTTTAACCGCCATTTCGGTTCTGATATTTCTGCTCGGAATGTGGGGGTTAATACATATGTGGAAGCTGGGAAAGAACAAGGGCCCGGCAATATCACCCGGGAAGTGGGTGGCATCTCTAATTAAAACAATTCTTATCCAACCGCAACTTAAGGACAATGATCGCTTGGCCTGGGTTATGCACCTTATGATTTTCTATGGCTTCATGTTGCTTTTGTTTCTGACGGGATGGGAGGCCTTCCTGGCCGATATCGTTCCTTCAACCGCCAGTCTTCATCAGTACTTCAAGGTTGGAGAAGGCAATTTGATCCTCTCCGTGTGGGGCGAGATCGGCGGATTGCTTCTTTTATTAGGCATTTTACTGGCTATATACAGGAGATACGTGCTTAAACCGGAGAAACACAACACTATCAGTGATGACAGCATCGCTATCTGGCTTTTGTTCCTGCTTGTTATTACAGGTTTTATCTGCCAGGTTGTCAGACTGGCGGTTGATCCGGCAGCTATTGATCTATCAACTTCATTCACGGTTGCCTGGCTTGTGCCGGCAGTAAAGAATCTGAATCTCACCATGGGGAATTTACGAGTTCTATTTTACATACATTCGCTGCTGGGTTTTA
This sequence comes from Syntrophaceae bacterium UBA2210, assembly GCA_002327865.1. Lineage (GTDB taxonomy): Bacteria > Desulfobacterota > Syntrophia > Syntrophales > UBA2210 > UBA2210. The sequence continues at coordinate 6,099 of DCUQ01000053.1, read as the reverse complement.
TTTTTGTTGCTTATATACCCTTCAGCAAGTTTAAACACATTTTCGCGACTCCTATGGTATATTCCAACACGACAGCCTCGGAAACGTACTCAAAACCATAAGTGTTTTCAATGGATCGAAGTTGTGTAATGACACATTAAATTTGACGGTAATGAACAAGAGGTAGATATGGATAACAAAGAGAATGAAAACAAGGTCAAGAAGATAGATATCAGCAATTTGACCATGCGCCAGGTTATGGAACTGGACGCTTGCACGAGGTGTGGAGAATGCGTGAAATGGTGCCCCGTGTATGTGTTCGATGCCAGAGAAAGTATTACTCCAAGGGCTAAGATACGGAGGTTTAAACAAATTCTTCGCTCTCAGAACAGTCTGTTTAATAAATTCTTCAGTCCTGACAGTTTACTGGGCAAGTTGTTGTGTCCTGAGCCTGTATCAGAGGAAGAGATACGACAGTTCGCGGCAGAATTGTACGAATGCAGTACATGTCGGCAATGTCACTTTGTATGCCCTGCCCGGATAGACACTGTGGAGTTGTATGAGGCCATACGCATGTCGCTGGTAAACGCGGGGTACGGTCCTCTGCCGAATCATATGGGACTGGTCACCAGTACAAAGTCCTTCGACAACCCATGGCAGCAACCTCGTTCACAGAGGGCACGATGGACAAAAACGGCCAAGAAGGCTGGTCGAATCGAAGATATTCCCGTCATACTCAAAGCTCCTAAGGGAGACAGAAAAAATATGGAAGCAAACGCTGAATAAAGGAGTTTTTTTATGACTCAAGAACAAGAACAGAAAAATAACGAACAGGTTGTATCCCCTGCAGAGACGGAAGCCCAGTCCCAGAAAGCGGAAACACCCGAGAATATAGCAAAGGATAATGTAATTTCCGACAAGGGAGCCGATTCTGTTGANNTGACGATAATGTCCGGGAGGTGGGTATCAACACGGTGAACATCCTTAATGCGCTTGGTCTGAAGTTCGGGATTCTGGGCAAGGAGGAAGAATGTTGCGGAAGTGTTCTTTTGCGTGTAGGTGATAAAGAATTTTTCCGACTGGCTGAAGACAATGTCAGGATATTTAATTCCCTGGGCGTCAAGATGCTGATTACATCCTGCGCCGGATGTTTCAGGACCATCAAGGAGGATTACAAAAAGGTAGGCAAGCTGAACATGGAAGTATTGCACACTGCCGAACTCATGGCTCGCCTGATCAGGGAAAAGAAGATTGATCTGAAACACGAGGTCCCGTTGAGGGTAACTTATCACGATCCTTGCCATCTGGGCAGACATTCAAATGTCTACGATGCCCCTCGTGAGGTGATGAAAGCGATCCCCGGCCTGGATTTTGTTGAAATGGACCGCGTCAGGGAAATGTCCCGATGTTGCGGAGCGGGCGGCGGTTTGAAGGCGGGTTTCGGCGATCTTCAGAACATGATGGCTCAGGAAAGAGTCCGGGACGCCGAAAAGGTCAAGGCGACAAGACTCGTTTCCACCTGTCCTTTCTGTTATCAGGGACTGCAGGTCGGAATTCATGCCATCGGATCCGGTGTAAAGATGACCGACCTGACAGAGTTGGTGGCGTTGTCAATGGGAATAGAAGCAACAAGCTGACCTGCTCAGGGTATCGATATTGTAGTATAGTGATGACTGATAAAAATAAAAAATATTGTTATTGGGTGGATGAGAGTGTTTTTGTCCGCCTGAAAGNNTCTGTCCGACACAGGCAGCTCTCTCTATGAAGCCAAGAGAGCTGTCTGTGTCCCTTTGTCTTCCAAAATCAAGATCGCTTCCGTCGATCCTGAAGCATGGGATAGATATGATCTGTGCAGAAGACAACTTTCCTGGTATAAATTTTCGCCATATTACGGCATGTTCCTGATAATCAGTTCGTTTCCTTTAATTAAACATGGTCTGGAAACTCCTCATACCATTATCGAACCGGTTAAATTCAAGATACCCGACAAACTAAACGAAGAACAAAGAAAAAAACTCATTTCACAAAAAAGTTATCAGATATCGCGTCCCGATGAGTGGGAAAATATAGACCCTGAAGATAAATCGGGTCTCCAGGCCAAATGGATGAAAGTTATGGGCATCACAGGAATGACCTACCCGGAACTGTTTGCGTATCATTGTGCCAATCATGCTAATTTTATCGAACCACGGTTTTTTATAAACTCTAACAATGGTGACGGGATTATCCCCTACTCTATAGATAAAACAAAGCATGTCTGCTCCTGCTGTCTGGAGCTTTTTAATATAATCGGCTCAGAGTTCAAAACCAAACTGGTGGTCCCCTGTCCCGGTGCCGTCCTTTTTGCCGGAATGTCGGTGAATAAATATTACCAGGTCACAACTGAAAAAGTATAATTAAAGCGGTTTACTCTAACAATATTTTGTTAGGCTTGCTTCAATGCAATGCGCATTTAACCCGCTTATAATATGACTGTTTCTGCGGCATATGCCGCTTCGGATCGGGATTTGAACGCGGTATGCCGGCAATTTACAGGAACGGAACTCATAAAAATATTGCGATATTTATGATATGATGCTACCAATTTTGCATATTGGTACTTCTTTCAGACCATATGTCAAAGTAAAAAACGGAAGGAGAAATATAAGATGCTACGCTTAAAGAAATTTTTAATGGTGCTCTTGGTAAGTGCCTTTGTAGCGACAGGGTTATCCTCTGCAGCCTCAGCATCAGCCATCAATGCCAAACCCGTCAGAATGGGCTATCTGCAAAGTGATTTGCATCAGCTTGCATCCTGGGTAGCTATGGAAAAGGGGTTCTTCATCCAGGAAGGGGTTAACGTCGAAGTGGCGGGCATATTCAAGAGTGGCCCCGAGGAAATGACCGGCTTTGCGGCGGGAGGCCTGGATATCGGTTATGTGGGAGAGGCACCTGCAACCATGGCGGTAGCGAACAAAACGGCACGCGTTGTCGTACTCGCTCAGGTTAATACGGAGGGATCGGCCATAGTGGTCGGAAAGGATTCGGCTATACACAATGTTCCCGATTTGATAGGGAAAACTGTCGCTGTTCCGGGACACGCCCAGGTACAGGATTTCCTTCTCCGAAAAGCACTCGTGCAACATCATGTGGATCTGAAAAGTGTAAATATCATCGTTCTGAAACCACCCGAGATGATAGGCGCTTTGAAAACGGCACAGATAGACGCCTTTATTGCCTGGGAACCCTATATCGCAAAGGCATACAATGCCGGCGTTGGAAGAACATTAATCAATTCTTCGGAAATATGGAAAAATCATCCGTGTTGCGTACTGGCTATTGATTCCGATTTCCTGAATAAAAACCTTGATAAGGCGAAAGCTATCGTTCGCGCGCATGTTCGTGCAACGGATTACATAAATGCGAACCCGGAAGATGCAATAAAGATCGGCGTCAAATATACCGGTATGGATGAAGAAACGGTACGGCTGGCGATGAAAAACATCAACTATGTATACGTACCCAGCATAGAGGGTGAGATCGAGTATGTAAACTTCCTGAATGAATTACAGTATCTGAACGTCGGCGACCCAAAGGTTTTTACCGATAAATTCATTAATACCGAAATATTGCAAGAGATTATCAAGAAATGAAAAAGTTCTGGTGGCCAGTAACCCCATTAGTATTGATAGTCCTGTGGCAATGTCTGTCTTACTTCGGGGTTATTCCACGATACAAGTTGCCGTCACCTGTTGAAGTTGTCCTGGGCCTTAAAGCTCTTTTGTGCGTTGGNNCCCGGACATCTCCTTTACAAGCATTTGATTTACAGCCTGTATCGGGTATTTCTGGGCTATATATTCGCGGTAATCATAGCATTACCGCTCGGAATCTTCATGGGATGGTCGACAAGACTCAGGGAAATAATCAATCCCGTAATTGAGATGTTACGACCCATACCACCTCTTGCATGGATTCCTATCGCGATATTATGGTTCGGAATCGGAACAAAGTCGGCGGCGTTTATCATATTTCTGGGTGTTTTTTTCCCCATTCTGTTGAATACAATATCAGGTGTTATCTCAATCGATTCAAAATTGATCGAAGCCGCCCGTACCCTGGGTGCTAATGGAAAAGATATCTTTTTCAAGATACTGATACCGGGATCCGTTCCGTCGATCCTGGTAGGCATGCGGATTGGTGTCGGCATCGGGTGGATGACCCTGGTCGCCGCCGAGTTTACCGGCGTAAAAACCGGTTACGGATTGGGCTATATGATTATGACAGCCCGTGATGTCCAGAGACCGGACGAGATCCTGGCCGGCATGCTGGTTATCGGATTGGTGGGGATATTTATCAATTTATGTTTTCAGTTTGTAGGATCAAGGATACTGAAATGGCAATAAATTGAATCTCCCCGCAACAAGTTNNCCCGCCGCAAGCAGCGGGGTTAGCGAGCGCTGTTCAGTTCAAGGGGCATAGATTTTGAGTCTGAAAGTTGCTGAATTGAGTAAGACATTTACCGGTGATACGGAAGCGGATCATATCGATGTTTTACGAAATATTAATTTTACGATAGATGATGGCCAGTTTATTTCCATAATAGGGCCCAGCGGTTGTGGAAAAACAACTTTACTGAGAATAATAGCCGGATTAGAAAATGCTTCGAGCGGTAAAATATTCCTGGATGATGTGGAGTTGACCAATCCGCAGGAACATATAGGTTTTGTTTTCCAGGAATATGCTCTTTTCCCCTGGAGAACAACCGTCGAAAATATCGAGTTTGGCCTTGAAGTTAAAGGCGTAGACCCTAAAACAAGGAGAAACGCCGCTTTAGAACATATCGATATCTTCGGACTGAGCGGCTTCGCGAACAAATATCCCAAAGAGCTGTCGGGCGGCATGAAACAGAGAGTAGCGATTGCGAGGACACTGATCACCAGTCCGAAAGTAATCCTCATGGACGAACCGTTTGGCTCTCTGGATAGCCAGACAAGGAACTCTCTTCAGGAATTTCTTCTCAAGATCTGGCAGGAAAGCAAAAAAACTATACTGTTCGTAACACACAATGTCGATGAAACAACTTTTCTAAGTGACAGGATAATAGCGCTTTCCAAACGCCCTTCCAGAATTATAAAGATCTTCGAAGTGGATATACCACGACCGCGGGACAGAACAAGCGCGGAATGTAATAAACTGAGAAAAGAGGTCCTGGACTTTCTGGAGAAAGCAAGGGCTAACTCCTGAAAACGGGGAATCTTGTGAACAGGATAATGAATAAGANNGACCGTCTTTTTATCCGGCTTTATTTATCCCCGTTTCGAAAAGATTGAAAGAAATACGGTTATACCTTGCGCGGTTAATATGTACAGAACGGCTCTTCGGCGAGGTAATCTCCGGTAATCTCGTATGCCCTGGCGCGACAACCCCCGCACACCTTCAGGAATTCGCACCGGCCGCATTTTCCCCCGTATTTTCCCAAGTTTCTCAGATCGTTGAAAATTCGGGAATTATTCCATATGTTTTCAAATTTTTCTTCCTTTATCTGACCACAGTCAAGTTCGAGAAATCCGCACGGCTGTACCTGGCCCGTATGCGAGATAAAACAGAACGAGCTTCCCCCCATGCATCCCCTTGTCATGGAATGCAGTGAATTCTTTATCTCTTCCGGCTTTTTATCTTTCGTTTTTTTCCGTTGATGAAAAATCCTGTAGTACTGAGGAGCGCAGGTTGCCTTAAGTTGAATCTTACATGTAAGGCTCTGATTATAGAACCAGTCCAGTGTTTCTTCATAATCTTCCGGCGAGATTTCCTGATCGGCCAGGTCTTTTCCGCGACCGGTGGGAACCAGCAGGAAAATATGGTGTGCTGCCGCGCCCAGCTCTACCACCAGATTGAAAATGTCTTCGATATGATCCCGGTTGAATCTGGTTATCGTACTGTTAACCTGAAATTCCACCCCCGCCCTTTTAAAGGCTTTAATACCCGCTACCGCACCATCAAAAGCACCGGGAACTCCGCGGAAGGCGTCGTGGCTTTCCGCGTCATGACCGTCTATACTGACACTGACCCTTTTTATCCCGGCATCCCGTGTTCTTTGAGCGATTTCATCGGTAACAAGCGTACCGTTTGTGGCGAGGACCA
>DCUQ01000038.1 GCA_002327865.1 Syntrophaceae bacterium UBA2210 | reverse complement strand
CCCCTTAATCCCCTCCTTGATCAAGGAGGGGAAGGGGTGGTCTAAAATAGCAACTAAACTCAACCCTTTATTCCCTTCTCTTAGCAAGAGAAGGGTTTGGTGATGAATTAAACACGCAGATGAAATTTAATTTGATCACAGTACATTAAAAGAATCGTGTAAATATGCGTTTATATATTTTCTCTGCCCTTTCTGTCCGGGCAGAAAGGGCGAAAGACCCGCCGGGGGCACAGGGCTAAGCGATTAATGAACTGCTTATATAAACAACAACAATTTAACGAAAAGAGCACACACTGCGAAGCAGTGATAGTTTATATATTGTTTTCCGTAGTTATTCGCACTGTGCCCCCGGACCCCATTTGGACGCCTGGGCTACTTAACTTTAACTGTAAGAATTTACAGGTAAAGCTGGGTCTTAGAGCCTGCACTGAGAAGAGCAACTTGCTTTACTTATGAAGTGGGGCGGCTACGGTCGGCGCTGCTGGTGTAACAGTCTTAGTGATAACAAAACAGCGGGTTGAAGACGTATTACTATTGATCACATTAGTTTGCCGTCCCCTAAAACTTCAGACCCTACCCTCCCCGAACCGGGGAGGGATAAAGGGAGAGGTGTTATAAGAGAAAGCGGGAAAGAACCATGTTTTAGGGCAATTAGGTAAAACTTGACTGCGGAGAGCTGGAAATAATTTAAGAAATCCATATTTTCAAATATCAAAGTAATCATGACTGACCAGACCGAAATATTTCCCGATAGATCAGCCGAGGCCAAATCCGTGCCCCTGGCCGACCGGATGCGGCCCCGCACCCTGGACGAGGTAGTGGGCCAGGAGCATCTGATCGGCTCCGGCCGGGTGCTGCGCAAGATCCTGGAATCCGGCGAGGTGCCGTCGCTGATCTTCTGGGGCCCGCCCGGCTCCGGCAAGACGACGCTGGCACGTATTATTGCCCATGAGACAAAGTCTCATTTCGAGGCGATTTCCGCCGTTCTTTCCGGTGTCAAGGAAATCAAGTCAACCATAGAAGAGGCGAAGGCACAGCTTCGCTATCACGGGAAAAGAACCATACTTTTCGTCGACGAGATTCATCGTTTTAACAAGGCACAGCAGGATGCTTTTCTTCCTCATGTCGAAAGCGGCTTGATCACCCTTATCGGTGCCACCACCGAGAATCCTTCTTTCGAGGTTATATCCCCCCTTCTCTCCAGAGCACGCGTCATCGTGCTCGACCCCTACTCCCCGGAGGATCTGACCGCCATTCTGCTGCACGCTCTGGAAGATAAGGAGCGGGGTTTCGGCAATCTTTCCCTGTCGGTGGATGACGATGCCCGCGACCATATGGTATGGACAGCGGACGGAGACGCACGCGCGGTGCTCAACAACCTGGAAGCGGCAGCGTCACTTGTCAAGGAGGGGGGAAAAATCACCCTCGCAACGGTAGAAGAGGCGCTTCAAAAAAAAGCCCTCCAGTACGACAAGAAGGGTGAGGAACATTATAATCTGATATCGGCTCTTCATAAGAGCCTCAGGGGAAGTGATCCTGATGCCGCCCTCTACTGGCTGGGGCGTATGCTGGAGGCAGGCGAAGACCCTCTTTTTATCCTCCGCAGGATGATACGGTTTGCTTCCGAGGATGTGGGAAACGCCGATCCGGCGGCACTTGGTGTTGCGGTATCCGCGCTGCAGGCATTTCAGCTTATCGGGCTTCCTGAAGGGGAACTTTCTCTTGCACAGGCAGCAGTCTATCTCGCAACCGCCCCTAAGAGTAATGCCCTGTATACCGGTTTCGGAATGGTGAAAGAGGATATACGAAAGACAGGTTCTCTTCCAGTACCGCTCCATATAAGAAACGCACCTACGAGGCTCATGAAGGATCTCGGCTACGGCAGGGACTATAAATATGCCCATAACTTTCCGGACGCTTACGTTCCCCAGGAGTATCTTCCGGAGACACTCCGGGACCGAGCTTACTATTCTCCTGCAGGCAGGGGGTATGAGAAGATCATTAAAGACAGAATGGAAAGATGGCGCAGTATCAGGAAAAAAAATCAACGCAACGACAACGACTCCTCTCGTTGATAGTGATATTTTCTTCGTGCAATCGTGTTATGCTAAGGCATGAATCGTGGTACGGTTCAAAAGCACCTGACAATATCCCGGCTGTTCCGAAATATTTTCCATCAGATCGATCCGGGATTGCTACCCTCTCAATTACCTCTCGTAACGCTTCGAACAGCTATACTACCTTTTATCTTCACTTGCAGAAACGTGAGCCCCGGGTCAACAAGCACAGCGCTTATTATTAAAAACTTTAAAAACAAAACGTATACTTGTTTTGAAAATTTTAAATACCAATTTTGAAATATTTTCTTGACAATGAACCGATCGTCGTGAGAAAAACCGAGAATCGCGAGAAGTCGGATCAACTGAAATTCATACTCGCAATCGCCCTGGATTTATTGAAAATCAATTCTCCCCATTACTCATCAACTGAAATTCATACCCACAATCGCTCTGGTATTTTTAAAAATCAATTCTCTTAATCGCTCATCCGAGGACTTTTCACGAGTGGTCTTATTGGTGGAGTGGCTGTTTTTTGAAGACGACATCATATATCAACTGATGTTTCCAGCACATAAAACAGCCGGGTATCTTTAAAAATACAATAAGGAGGGTTAAGGTATGAATGATACAAAAGTAACCGGGAAAGAGTTACCGTATATCGGGGGTGCACTTAAGCTTAGATTACCTTTTATCCACTACCGAATAGAGTACCAGGATTTTATCCAGGGCGCGATATTGAGCTGCATACCTCTTGGTATTACAGCTGCCATGGTTCAGGTACTTGACATGCCTATCGAAGTCGCCGTTCTCATGGTCGTCATCAATAACTTTCTTTATCTGTTGCATACATCTTTTGGCGATCCATCCGTCGCAGGCTGGATTACCGCCGGTATTCCGCTTTACATTACCTACCTGACCGATTATCCTGCAGGCCCCGAAAGGATCATGGCACTCGTGGCCTTGCAGATACTCGTAGGATTGATTTTTCTCGTTTTGGGGGTATCCGGTATCGCGAAATATGTATTCATGCATTTCCCGATTTCCATGCGTGCCGGTATTCTCCTCGGCGCCGGTTTTGCGTCTCTTATGAGGATTTTTGATCCCGGCCAGCCCTTTATGGGTAAAATGCCAATTGCCTTTGTTATTGCCTCACTTGGAAGCTTCTTCATCCTGTTCTCCATCAGGGCGATTCATTACCGGAAAGTACACGGCTGGTTTGCGTGGGTTGCCAGTTTCGGTATCGCGCCCGGATTTGTGATAGGGTATATCGTGGGACTTGTCACGGGAGAAATCCCTCCGCCCAAGGGAATATTCGATCACTTTATCATCCAGATGCCTTTTGGAGAAATGTTAGGCACATTCAGCGCGATCGGGGTGGGAATGCCTTCAGCTGGTATGTGGGTCGCCGCGATCTCCCTTGCCATTGTAGCATATGTCCTTGCTTTCGGAGACATTGTAGTGCTGCAGGCCATGATTGATAACGCCAACGATGTCAGGAAGGACGAAAACGTCGTTTTTGAAGTCCCGAGAAATCATATCATCACATCCATCCGTAATCTTTTTATGGGGTTATTTATCACTTATCTTCCGCTGTGTGGTCCTCAGTGGACAGGCGGACAGGCGCTGGTTGTGAACCGGTTTGTAAATTCAACACCGAAACAGGAACCCTCTTTCTGGGGTGGTGCCACCTCCATCTTCTGGGGTATGAGCATTGCGATGCTTTTCCACCCGATAGTACAGATTATTATCCCTGGCAAGCTGATAGGGTTCGGTTTGACCCTTTTGATCCAAGGGTATCTCTGTGTGTATATTGCTTTCGCCATGTGTAAAAACAATGTGCAGCGAGGCATCGCGGGTATTATGGGCGCTGCCCTGGTTTCAGCCAACTATGTAAAACTCTGGCACAGCGCGTTCTGGTCCGGACCTACGTTGGCTCTTATTATCGGCGCGATACTGTTCTTCCTGCTGGAATTCGGCCATGAAGAAAAGTAAAAGAAGGGTAAGTAGAATTCATACAACACGGGGTGCTTTACGTGGTTAGTAAATCGGCCAGGCTCGCTGCTGGAAAGTCTGGCCGTCTTAACCAGAACGTTCTGTAAAAAGGGAAATATTGCATAATGAGAACTCTCGATCAAAGGTGCTCTGAGATGGGATGGAAAAAAGAAGCTACGAATAATCTGCTTTTGTTCATTAAGGCCGGACTTCCCTTTACCGTTGCAGGGATAATTATCGTATTTATCGGACTTTTTTATTTAAAGAAGATCTTCGCGGACAGCGAATACCTGGTGGCGATACTTTTTATCTGGCTTGCGCTGTTCTGGTTTATATATCAGCCTTTGTTCAAAAAACGGATTCAGAAGGTAAGAAGCGGGCTTAAAAAACGGTGAGTTAACGCACCGGCAACAATACATTACTTACTGCCGGTTGAAGCGTACGTAACGGGTTGCGGGGGATTTTCGGCTGTTTCGCATGCTGGAATTTTCTTTCCGTGTTCTCTGTCAGTCACCATTTGAAGGAAACAGTATCGATCGCAGCCATCCGAGTATCGTGTTACCTTTGAGTGCGTCACGGTCGATTTCGCGAAACTGCTTTGCCAGACACTTCGGATCGGAGAACCATTCGGCGCGCGTCTTTATGTGCCTGTTTGTATCAAGCGCACGGACGACAACCGAGGGATTACCGGCGGCTATTACATTCGGAGGTATATCCTTCGTGACCACGGAACCCGCCCCTATTATGCTGTTATCCCCTATATTCACCCCCTTGCAGATAATAGCGCTGTCTCCTATCCAGACGTTGTCTCCGATACCGACCGCTTCAGCCTGACCTATCGGCATACTACGGTCATAGATACCGTGCCAGTCAGAATCCGTTATGCAGGCTCCCTGAGCGATCATGCAACTGTTTCCCATGATTATCTCCGTGGCCGCGCTGATCCTTACACCGGGACATATCAGGCAGTAGTCTCCTATCTTTATGCGCCCCTTCTCACCGAACTCGGGCCATATCGTAAATCTCACCTTTTTATCCGGGGAGGCAATCACATTCGCATAATCGCCCAGCGACACGGGACCCCCGAATATTTCCACGTGCCAGGGTTTCATGAATGTGGCTCTCCTTCCCAGATGCTCAAACTGCGGACGAAGGAAGTGATTTACGTACCATTTCTGAAACCCGATATCCAGATGCTTGAGTAAATAGGGACGATGATCTCTCTTCACAAAACGCTCCTCTCGTTTTTCTAATAAAAAAAGGGGGGGGTAAGGCCTACACTCTTTACTCTATATTCATGTGTTCCCAGAATTCATGATTGAACAGGCTGCCTGCGGGAGTCAGACCGTTGAGCGCATCATAGGCCAGCAATACGGATGCGGCTGTCCATGATGTCCGTTCTTCGGGCCATATGACCGCGTCAGGAAAGGTAATCCCCATCCAATATGATCCGTCATCGTATTTCTTGTCTTTCAAATAACCGAAGATCAGGCGCGCCTCTTCATATCTTCCGACGGCGGCGAGCGTTATCACCAGTTCGGATGTTTCGGCCATCGTCACCCAGGGCTGGTCCGATACGCACCGGACTCCCCACCGCGGTTTCACAAACTTCGCCCATGATCTGTCAATCCGCCTTTCTGCTTCGGTACCCGTAATCGCGCCGCATAGAACAGGATAATACCAGTCCATGGAATAACGGGACTTGATCATGTTGAAGTGATTCGGAAGATGGCGGATCGCGTTGCCCAGTTTCTCAAACGCGCGCCTCCAGCCTGGATTATCCTTACCCAAAAGCGAAGCGACGGCCAGAGCGCATTTGATGCTCATATATACGGAACTGGAACCGGTAAGGAGAGCCATTCGGTCTATAACGCCGTCCTTATTTCTGGCCCAGTAGATTTCACCGGTCGGCGCCTGGAGGCTGATCGCATAATCGATACCGGCACTCAATACGGGCCACATATCCTCGAGAAAGGCGACATCCCGTGTAAGCAGATAGTAATGGAACACACCCACCGCTATATAAGAGGAAAAATTGGCATCCCTGGTTCTGTCTTCCGGGGCACCATCGCGATACGCCGACCACCAGCTTCCATCGGCAAGCTGTGATCCGGCCATCCATTCATAGGCGCGCGCGGCTTCGCCGAGATATCCGGCCACGCCGAGTCCCATGGCACTTTCGACATGATCCCATGGATCGGTCTTACCCCCTTTCGACCACGGAATTTCTCCATTGTCCTTCTGCAATCCTGCAATAAACGCACCCATTTCCTCACAATCTACGGATTGACCCGCCATGTCTGTTAAGGCGCCAGGTTCCATTTTTGTCATCCCTTTCTGAGATAGAATACTATGCTCTTGGCTATCAGGGGGTTTAAGAGTTTATCCAGCGTAACTGTCAGCGCCGGGTGCTTCATGATGTCCCATTCAAGAAATTTCCTGTAAAGATTCACCGGTCTGGATTTATCATTCCTGTGGCCGACGATGCATTTCAACCACCAGTAAGGCGCATGCAGAGCGTGTTTGTAACGGATCTTCCAGCACTTTGTACCGGCTTTTTCAAGCAGCGATAGTAACTCCCTTTTTCTGTATATACGTATATGACCTCCCGGCTCATTATGATAATCAGATGAAAGCGCCCAGCATATGCGCTCAGGCATAAACCGGGGAACACTCACAACAAGATCTTTTCCAGGTTTCAAGACTCTTACAAGTTCGGAGATGGCTGCCCCGCTTCCCGGAATATGCTCGAGAACCTCCGAACAGATTATCAGATCGAAGGAACTGTCTCTGAAAGGAAGCTTCGTGGCGTCCGCCCGCGACACTATCCACGAACCATTACCATTGTCACTTAAGAGGCGGAGGGTAAGCGCCGCCTTGCGCAGATCCTCCATGTTCAGATCGACGCCGACTACATCGGCGTCGAGGGTCCTGAAAATCTCGCAGGCGTGACGCCCGGTACCGCATCCGGCATCGAGAACGCGATCTTTAGGCTTTATGTTTAATATCTGAAAATCAGCGGTAAGCATCAATAACTTCCCTATACACATCGACCGTCTTTTGTGCCGCATGCTTCCAGGTAAAAGATCGTTTTACCCTTTCAAGCCCCGCCATTCCAAGCCGGTGCCGTTTGTCCGGATTATCCAGAAGCGACACGATCGCGTGTTCCAGTGCCTTGCTGTCCGCAGCCGGGACAAGAAGACCGGCATCTCCGACAACCTCGGGCAAAGCGCCTCCCACGGTGCTTATAACCGGTACGCCGCAGGCCATCGCCTCACCTGCCGGCATCCCGAAACCTTCGTACAGGGACGGGATAACGGCCATAGCGGCTCCGGCATAATAGCGGGCGAAGTCTTCATATTCGATGCGGCCCGTGAACCGGACACACGCGCCGATATCCAGTTTACGGATAAGCCCTTCTATAGCCCCGTTTTCCCTCGGTTTGCCTATTACGATCAATTCGACTCTTCTTTTCTTCCGTATTGATGCGACCGCTTCGAGAAGATACCGTAATCCTTTCAGAGGCGTATCCGCGCTGCTGGTCACGATTATCTGATCTTTCGAACGTTCTATGTGGGGAAGCGGATAAAAAAAGTCCGTATTGATCCCGTTCGGAACGATCCTGAATTTCCGGCTCGATGTATTGAAATCCCTGCTGATGTCCTTCTTTGAACGCTCCGAAACGGTTATTATATGAGAGAGGCGGCGCGAAACCCGCTTTTGCATGCCGAGAAACGAATACCACCTTCTTGTCATCAGCTTTTTAAGGGCTGAACCGGCGGATTCGATTGCAACATCCCTGTCGACCGTTATCGGGTGATGAATGGTTGCCACGGTTGGAAAACCGAGACGCGGAAGCCCCAGTATGCCGTAAGAAAGGGATTGATTGTCATGCACGATATCGTAGCGCGGCCTTTTTTTTCTGAAGTAGCTATAAACCCTCAGACCGAATGTGAACGGCTCCGGGAAGCCGCCCAGAGACATATCGAGAAATTCCAGCTGGTTGATCGGCGACATCAGACTGCTCAATCTATCGGGCTTAAAAAGGTGATCGGGATTATACAGGTCAAGGTTCGGTAATTTGTGCAGACCTATACCCTCAGCCAGTTCGGGATAGGGGGGACCCGATATGACATCCACATTGTGCCCCAGATCCACCAGTGCCCTGCTCAGGTAATCGATGTATACCCCCTGTCCCCCACAGGTAGGATTACCTCGGTAGGTCAGTAGACATATATTCAATGGATCCTTATAACCGGGTAATCTGAAAGCCACGCGCGCCGCCATGCAGAGTGCCTCGTATTTTTATGAAGATAGAAGAAACAAAAGACGCAACACTAATAAGAGGGATTTCTCTAACAGATTTATGACCGCAGGTCAAAGATAAACCACCGTCTCTCACGGTGAAATGTTGCCAGGAAACCTGTTTTTGTCGGTATGCGCCATCGCCCCGCCGGAAGGTCGATCACTCCTTATCCCCTATCTCCAGACTCTTGCAACGACAAGCCGCACAGCTATCGGCATCTATAACCTCGCCGCCATCACCGCGGCCCCTATCGCGCCGTTGACCTGGGCAAATTCGGAAACAGTTATGGGCATGCCGAGCGCTTTTTCCAGGGCCCGGACTACCCCCTTGTTTCTCGCGACACCCCCCGTCATCATAACAGGCGGTGCAACTTCCACTCTTCTGGCGAGGGAAGAGATGCGGGAGGCCACCGATTCGTGAATACCGGCTATTATGTTTTCCCTGCTTTCGCCTTTCGCCACGAGAGAGACAACTTCCGATTCGGCAAATACAGTGCAGATACTGCTTATCTTTGACGGTTCGTCCGACTTCATCGACACCGTACCGAAATCGTCGAGGTCCGACTCGAGCGCCCGCGCCATCACTTCCAGAAATCTGCCGGTTCCGGCGGCACATTTGTCATTCATAGCAAAATTTGTTACCCTGCCGTCCGGATCCATTGTCAGGACCTTGCTGTCCTGTCCGCCGACATCTATAACCGATCTGACCTCGGGATTCAGATAATACGCTCCGGCACCGTGGCATATGATTTCCGTTAATGCCTTGTCGGCGAAATCCACACTGTTCCTTCCATAACCGGTGGACACCGTCCTCTCTATCGACGACTCATCCATATCGAGTTCTCTCAGGAGGTCGTCGAACACGCTCCTGCCCGCCTGCCGCGCGTTGTAACCGGTAAAAATAATCCTTGTACCCAGTATCCTTCCGTCCTCGATAACAATGGCTTTGGCGGTGATCGATCCCACATCTATCCCGGCGGTAATCATATTACGTAAACCTCTCGATCGTCGACCGTAACGATCCGAACCGTCACAGCCGTAATTACGTTCCGCGAACCACGATATATATCGATCATTTTTTTCGCCCCGTTTGTTCTATCATCTCCATGAACGCGTCTATTCTCGTTTCCGCCTGACTTTCGGAAAAACTTCTCTCGTCTATCATGTGAGATTCCAGCATCACAGCGGGTATGCCCCGTTCTTTTCGAACCGCGCGCTGTATGTCGTACTGTCCGAGTGAATATGGTTTGCAACTCCTGTTGGAATGCATGACGAAACCGTCAACATCATATTTGTCTATCATTTCCAGCACTATCTTTATCATTTCATCCACACCGATATTGAGATATATCCTAGTGTATCCTTCGGCCATCGAGTCGAGAAAGTTGTCTTCATCCATATACTTAAGTTGGCCGCACCACGCAGAAGTATATGTATCGGCCACAAGACAGGCGCCATGCGCCGCGAATTTCTCCGAGAGCCATTTTACCCGGTACCAGATCGGCAGGTTATCCCACAACAGCCGGTACCTTTCATTGGGTATCGCACTGATACCGTCGGCAACACGCTGTTTCATCTCTTCAAGCAGCGATTCATAGTAATCCACCGCTATCTGTGTTCCACGCAATGTGACGATCAGCGCCAGATGAAAGAATGCATCGAAACAGGTCATGGGGGAAGGTTTGTTTATTGCGGTGTCGAGTACCTTCTGCCACAGTTCCTGCCCCTTGATCGACAACCTCCCGACCTCTTTCATCCGATCGTAATCGAATCGTTTTCCGCACACACCTTCGAGAAAAGCGATGTATTCGTCGATCTGCCTTCGGACATACTGTTTCGACTCCTCGGTATATCCGGTATGGCAGAAAGGCGTGTCGAGTATAAACAAGGGAACGTTATAATATCGCGACTGAATCTCGTACCATTTCAGTACCGTCCCGCATATATTGTTGCAGCATATGAGCATATCGGGTCTGGGCAACCCCCCGATAGGCCCGCCGTCTACCATGGAGCAGACGATATCGGCCCGCGCGTAGGAACACAGATCGCCGCTGTACCCCAGTTCCTCCGATCTCCGGCACAGATCGCCCCCCATCTTCGCGGCGCCTATCATGGCTCCGTAATTTTCCGGGTAAACAGGTATCACGTCCATCGCGATCAGAGGTTCCACAGGTCCTCCGCTGGTAATCCATGCCACCGTTTTACCCGTCTGTTCGGCTGTCTTGGCATCGATATAGTAGGTAGTCATGATCTCCTTCATCTTTCCTGCCGACTGTATCTTTCTGATGTTTTTCTCCTTGTTAACATCCGTCATGGCACAATCTCCCCCTTTTACAGAGTATGGATGAAGGTCTCGAGTCTCGTCATCAACTGTCCCTCGGACGGAAGCTGGTCCTCGATCTCCAGAAGCATGCAGGAAATACCCGCTTCCTCCAGGAATGCTTTCATACAGGGATAGTCAAAATCGTGCGGATCGCAGAATTTCAGCAGTATAAAAACAACACCCAGTGCGTTATTGTTCCTGACTATCTCTATTATGTTCTCCCCTCTGGCAGTGTTCGATACATGCTTTGCGGGGCATATCCGCCGTTTGATATACCGGTCCGCAATTGCCGCGACGGGTTCACCCTCGGTGGCGATAAGTCCTTCAAAATACCTGGAGCCGCTGCAAAGATCGTCCCACACCGCAACACCCCCCGATTTCTCGATGATAGTATGGATACCCGGATGGTCGCATATACTCCCGGCCAGTACGATCCTTTTTCCTGCATTATTCGCCGCAGATAGTTTATTTCTCAGGCTCTCTATGACTTCAGGAAGTCTTTTCAGCAGACAGTCCCTGTCCATTATCATGGAACCCTTGACGATCGCATGCAGATCACTGCCCGCCAGGATACCGGGGTCGGCGGAGCGGAGTTCGTATATAGTACGCAGACAGCCGCGTATCGTGTTGTATTTTTCTATCGATTCCTTCAGTGCGCTGTCGGTTATGGAAACACCCATCCCCTTTTCAAGATCGGCCCGGAATTTCCGGAGAACAGCTTCCATGTATTCTCTCGCGCTTCCGGTATTGAGCTTTACCGGGAGAACAACATCCGCGAAGAAACCGATTTTCGTGTTGAGACGCCAGAGATCGGAGAGCCGCTGCATGGTATCGCAGGTGTGGGGAAATACCGTGCCGTCGAGAAAATCCAGTTTCCCTGAGAGGGCGTCCTCGAGCGCGCCCCTCGCGAGCGAGCAGGAATAGGATTGCAGATACGCATCGGCCAGGGTA
Organism: Syntrophaceae bacterium UBA2210; assembly: GCA_002327865.1. GTDB lineage: Bacteria > Desulfobacterota > Syntrophia > Syntrophales > UBA2210 > UBA2210. Next base: position 48,194 of record DCUQ01000038.1, on the reverse strand, counting down.
ATGTTATCCGCAGTGCTGAAAAGCCTCACCGGATGAATACCCGCCGCGAGAATTATCTCCTCCGGGGTATAGGAACAGAAATATCCCAGGACTTTCTTCCCCCGCTCTTTCAGCTTCCCGATATAGCCCGCGGTGTCGGATACCGCCTCATGAAAATCCTCTAATCGTTCCATGCACGTTCCTCCCTTTCCGCTTTTCAGGCACATAATAAGAAGGCAAAACTGTTAGCATATTCCGATAGTAGTGTCACTTGTTTTTTGTGTTGACTTTTCCGGTTCAAAGGAGCAGAAAAAAACGGGTCTATAAAATCTGAAGCTCCCCCAAAAAAGCTGCGTTGAATCTCCGACTGTTAAGGAATCTTTCATTTTTTATTCGCTCGCTAACCCCGCCGCAAGCAGCGGGGGATGCGCTCGATGTTCAGTTCAAGGAGGTTGATTTCATGTATGAAAAGAAACCGTGGCTGAAGTTTTATGAAGACGTACCCGAAACCATCGACTATCCCAGAATCAGCATGTTCGAGTCCCTTATGCGCTCGGTCAGCGAGTACCCTTATTCCATAGCGTATGACTTCATGGGATATACCTGCACATACGGCAAATTTGCAAAAGAGATAGAACGGTTTGCCGCGGCCCTGGCGGCTGTCGGCCTCAAAAAGGGCGACCGTATCACTATCTCCATGCCCACGACACCGCAGGGAATCATCTGTTTCTACGCGGCTAACAAACTCGGCGCCGTGGCCAGCATGATCCATCCGCTTTCCACCGCCGGCGAGATAGAATTTTATCTGAATGTCAGCAAGAGCAAGTTCGCCATGACACTCGACGCGTTCTACGGCAATTTCGACAAGATACTCGGCAATACCGGTGTCGACACCCTCATCCTGACCAGGATAGGCGACTACCTCCCTGCACTTAAACGGCTGGGGTTCTATATCACCAAGGGAAGAAAGATACCTAAGGTCCCCGCGGACTCACGGGTACGCTGGTGGAAAGATCTCATGAAAACCGATTATCCGCCGGCCCCCGATGTCGAAGTCGACACGGACGATCTCGCCGTCATTCTTTACAGCGGCGGAACCACCGGTACCCCGAAAGGTATCATGCTATCCAATATGAACTTTATCAGCGAAGGGATGCAGGTGGCGGAATGGGGGAGGATGAAAGAGAACGCGGGGAAGGCTTCCATACTCGCAATCCTGCCGATATTCCATGGTTTCGGCCTGGGAGTATGTGTAAACGCCGCGTTTATGGGAGCCGCCAGAAGCATTCTCGTTCCCACCTTCACGCCGGAGACTGTCGCAAAACTCATCAAGACCAAGAAACCCTCCTTTATGGTGGGCGTTCCTACACTTTTTGAAGCCCTTTGCCGCAACCCCGACTTCAGGAGTGCCGACCTCGGTTGCCTCAAGGCTACCTTCAGTGGCGCCGATACGCTTCCACGGGTGGTAAAAGAGACATTCGAGAAGACAGTCCATGAAGGCGGAGGCAGTGTCAAGCTTCTCGAGGGATACGGTCTGACCGAAGCGGTTACCGCCATCATGGCAACTCCCTTAAACGATTACAGAGAAGGAAGCGTCGGAATCCCGTTCCCGGACATGCTGGCAAAGATAGTAGTAAAGGGTACTACCGAAGAGGCTACTCCGGGTGAAGACGGAGAGTTGTGTATCAGCGGTCCGGCGGTTATGCTCGGCTACCTGGATCAGCCGGAGGAAACCGCCAACATTCTGAAAAAGCATCCCGACGGAAGGATATGGCTCCATACGGGTGACATTGCCAGTATGGACGAGGACGGGTTCTTTTATTTCAAGTTGAGACTGAAAAGGATGATAAAGTCATCGGGAATGAATGTATATCCAGCCCAGGTGGAGGAAATTCTCCACAGCCATCCCGATGTCGAGGATGTATGCGTCATCGGGGTTCCCGACAGGGCGCAGGTCGAGAAGGTCAAGGCCTTCGTCATCATGAAGGATGCTTCGAAGGAAACGGAGGAGATGAAGGCGGAACTGATAGCCCATTGCAGAAAGTCTCTGATCAAGTGGAGCTGCCCGCGGGAAGTTGAATTCCGCCGTGAATTCCCCCACACTCTCGTGGGAAAAATAGCGTACAAGAAACTCGAGGAAGAAGAGATCGAAAGGTTGAAAGGGAGAGGCGAATACGCCGGAGAATGAGGTATGGTGCAAAATGCGGCCGGCGGTAACGGTGGATCGCTATCCTGATCCGTGCCGGGCGTCGTCGCGTGCGCCTCGATTTTCCAAAAATCTCCTCACGGATCCGGGAAATCAGGCTCTTCTTTTGACAGAAAAGCCATGATCCCGTGATAACATTCACCGGAAGCGATAAGGGTCGCGGCCTCTTCGGTCTCAAGATCGAGGGCCTTCTCCAGCGGCAGATCGGCGCTTTTTCTGATTACTTTCAGCGCGTGTCGCACCGCTCGCGGACCATGCCCGGCGATATTCTTCGCCAGGTCTATCGAATCCTGAAGCGCTTTACCCCGCTCACTGACACGATTTACAAGACCCAGTTCGAGTGCTTCCGCCGCGTGTACCCGGCGCGCGGAGAGAATCAGATCCGCAGCGACCGAGGGCCCGGCAAGACGCGTAAGAGAAACCCCGCCTCCCCAGTCCGGCATGAGTCCCAGGCGAACTTCCGAAAAGCATATGACACTTCCGGGATCGGCGATTCTCAAATCGCAACGGATGGCAAGCTCCGCTCCTCCCCCATAGGCGATACCGTTTACGGCGGCAATAACCGGGACGGGCACGGAAACCAGACCGTCAACGATGGTACGAATTTCCCGTATCAATATTTCAACCGATCCGCGGTCATTACTGCGAACAGCAGCTTCCAGACCGGAAACCTGAGGGTTATCGGGATTTATATCGAATCCCGTGCAAAATGCCTTTTCCCCCGCACCGGTTATAATCACCACACGGGGCAAATTAGCGGTCAGCTCCGAAACGATACCCGAGAGATCGCCCCACATGGATTCATTTAAGGAATTACTTCGCTCGGGCCGGTTGATCGTAACGATCGCAATATGTCCCTCCCGCTCCAGGCAGACGGCATCCGCAGGCATCACTCCATGTTCCTTTCTTCAAAAAATATTAATCTGAATGAAATGAATTCCCGAATCTGTTGAGATGAGAACATTTATCCAGACTTCTGCGCGGTGGACCCTTTTTTTCCTCGACCGGCCTGCCGACCGGTATGGAGACAACGGCTTCGTACCCTTCAGGAACTGCGAGCAACTTTCCGCAAGCGTCGTGATCCATTAACCCCACCACAACCGTTCCCAGCCCCAGTTCATGAGCCCTCAGACAGAGATTCTGAACCGCTATACCGAGATCAAACATGAACCATTCGGAAAATTTCGTTTGTTCGACACCTCCCTTGCATCCGGAAATCCCCATCTTCGCGCATACAACAACCAGCGCCGATGCGGACATGGAACATTTTGTCGAGGGGTTTCCGATCGAGTAGGTCTCCGTTACTTTCCTTATAAGATCACGATCTCTAACTACGATAAACTCCCATACCTGTGTATTGGCCCATGACTGTGCCAGCCGCGCCGCGTTGAGCATTTCTCTGATTTCTTTATCCGTTATATGATAATCAGCAAACTTACGGACACTTCTTCTATCGGTTATGGCTTCCATGAGTTCCATAGTAAAGCACCTCCTTACTGAATAATATCTACGCCCGGCGAGATCCATTCATTTCCGCCGGGTTTAACATTTATGAATAATCCTGTCGTCCGACCTTGCCCCGAAGCTGAATCGAAGCCCCATGTAGATGTCACGGCTATGGAGTTACCCAGGTAAGCTACGATATATTCTATTACACATCAAATTATTGTCAAGTGTCGATAAACCCGCAACGGGCCGGAATCAGATAATGATTCGGCCCTGTGTTAGTACCGGAAACATCGACAGTAAGAACATCGATAAATGAAACTGGCTTTTTCGTTTCAATTACGGTATCTTTCACGGCAGTATTGATATTTTTCTTTCAGGGGAGACAGAATACAATGCAAGAAAAAAGAGGAGCCCTGGTAAGCATCGTCATGGGAAGTGATTCCGACCTTTCCATAATGAAGGAAGCGGCATCGGTTCTCGAACAATTCCATATACCTCATGAGCTGTTCCTGACATCCGCGCATCGCTCGCCGGAGCGGACATCTCTGTTCGCGGAAGGGGCTGCCCGGCGGGGCGTTAAAGTTATTATCGTCGGGGCGGGAATGGCGGCGCATCTGGCGGGTGTCATCGCTTCACAGACAACACTGCCCGTAATCGGCGTTCCGATCGACTCGTCTTCCCTCCGGGGACTCGACGCTCTCCTTTCCACAGTGCAGATGCCGGGGGGAATACCCGTGGCCACGATGGCCATCGGAAAACCGGGGGCGAAAAACGCCGCACTGCTGGCAGCCAGGATACTCTCGCTGGGAAATGAGACTCTGAAAAAACAACTGGATGCCTATATCAGAGATATGGCCGACACCATCGAGAAAAAGCAACAGACGCTCTAGACGGGCCCTGCGCTGTTCTTCCACTTATACTGTACTGTGTGAGCAATGACACCTGTAATAAAAATAAATTCGAGCAAATCGATAGCAAGGGCCATCGATATTATGGAGGAGGGAGGTGTTGTGGCCTACCCTACCGAAACCTTCTACGGCATCGGTGCAGATATCGGAAACCCGCAGGCTATAGAAAAGATATACGCTATCAAGGGCAGGGATTTCAATAAACCCGTTTCCATTATCATAGGGGATCGTAAAGATCTCGTGAAGTTCACAAACGACATCACTCCGGCAGCCGAACGCCTCATGGATCGTTTCTGGCCGGGGGGAATTACCCTGCTCTTTGCGGCATCCCGGAAGGTTCCCCCGAAGCTGACGGCAAAAACCGGAAAAATCGGCATTCGCCTGTCCAGCAATCCCACCGCAACCCTTCTTGCGAAAGGCCTCTCCGGCGCCATCACAGCGACCAGCGCCAACCGCTCCGGCCGGAAAGAATGCGTTTCGGTTGAAGAAGTGATCGACTGCATCGGCAAAGATCTGGATGCGGTTATCGACGGAGGTAGAACTCCGGGAGGCGCGGGTTCCACTATTGTGGATGTCACTGCCGATATTCCCGTTATAATACGAGAGGGGATAATTCCCTCGTCGGCTATATACGATCAAGATTTTTTAAACATGAGATAACAGAAATACACACGGTCGCATATGCCTGGCAATTCATTTAGGGCTACAACAGGAAGAAATAATTTACGGTTCGGCAAAGCTCTGGGAATTCGACAGGACGGATGATATAATCGCCGGGATCAACAGCGTTCCCGGCACACTCGACCCCGCGGAGCGACTTTAATGCACACCATTAAACGAAAGGGGGAATATCATGCCTCTTTTTTTACTATTTGGTAAGTACTCGGCCGAGGCACTTCAGGGCATAAGCAAAAAACGCACAAAAAAGGTGATAGACCTCATCGAAAGGCATGGCGGAGAAATCGAATCCATGTATGCAGTACTCGGTGCGCATGATCTTGTATTCACGGTTGCTTTCCCGGACGTAGCAAAGGCCATGTCGGCATCGCTGGCCCTTCGGAAAATGACAGGAATTTCCTTTACAACAGAACCGGTAGTAGATGTTGAAGAATTTGACAGGCAGGTCGTATCCGGGGCGGATACAAAGCCTTAATCCGCATCGCGACCACTACCATCCTACGCCCCACGATCGAGTTACCGGTCGCGGACATGCGACAATCAAAGGAGTACTCTATATCTAAGGCCGGGCAGGCCATACCCGGCGACACCGGATATATTAACCAGGGATCCCGAGTGTTACCTGTTTGGAACGTATCGCTTCTCCATAAAACAGACTCGCGAGCCGGCTGAACGCCTCCGGGGAACCGGTGGAAAGGAACTCCCTGGCACCCTCTCTGGAAATCCTTTCTTCGACTTCCGGGTGTCTTACGAGATAATCTGCGAGTTTACAGGCTATGATCGGCCCCTGACTGAGAATCTTCACGTGAACGGGAATGTGCCTTCTGAAAGTCTCATACAGTATCGGGTAATGGGTGCAAGACAGGAGTATCGTATCTATCGCGTCACTCTGGCCGAACAGCCTGTCAATGTATCCGGATACAACTGTTTCGGAAACCTGCTCATCATGTCTGCCCGCCTCGATTATCGGTACCAGAAGCGGACATGCCTGATAGAATATCTCGATCGAAGGATCGAGCTTCTCAAGTTCTTCTGTGTAAATCCGGGATTCCACAACCCGCTCCGTGGCAAATATGCCGACTTTTTTACACCGTTTCTCCGCTATCTCCTCGGCGGACGGCCTGATTACACCGAGTATTTTCCTGTCGGGATACAGACCAGGCAGAATTTCCTGCTGTATCTTTCTTAAAGCCCCGGAAGATACGGTATTGCAGGCAACTACAACGAGCCGGCATCCCATCTTCATGAGAAAATCAACAGCCTGCAGTGTATAAGCATACACCGTTTCCGATGAGCACACTCCATAAGGGACTCTCGCGCTGTCACCGAGATACAGATAATCGTATTCCGGCAACTTTTTGACAACACTTTTCAATACCGTCAATCCACCGAATCCCGAATCAAAAAATCCTATCACTCTTTCTTACCCTCTGCGGAAGATTTCAATGCCTGGCGAACCGCCGGATTCCTTCCGGATATTTAGATTCAAGCCGCATCATTTGTCAATCTATCTTTAATGACCCCCCGGCATATAAATACAAGCGGGGAATATTCCCGGCGTACAGGCAGATTATTCATCTTGTTTTCGTTATTGACAACCTGCAGGGGAAAAGAGTATTGTTTCTCAAAAACCAGGGAGAGTATATCATGATCAGAGGCAAGCAATTTATTCTATTAGCCTTATCGATACTGATCCTTGCCGTGATCTGCAGCTGTCAAACTCCGGCAGGGAGAACCGCAGGTGTTGTCATCGACGACGCAAGCATTACAACTCAGGTCAAAACAAAACTCTTCAAAGACAAGATATTAACCGGCCTCGCCATCTCCGTTTCAACATTCGAGGGAGAGGTGACACTTATCGGAGCCGTAAAGACCCTGGAAATAAAACAACACGCGACCGAGGTGGCCGGTTCGGTAGCCGGTGTACGCGAGGTAAAAAATCTTCTTAAGATCAGGTAGCAACGCCGGTTACAAATCCGTTGCCACACGCTTACTTTCAATTTCAGCCTGTAAACCTTAACAGCACGCCGTTCGTTTGTTAAATCAGTTCAGTGTGGCCTGTCATATCGCATCATAACGCAGACGAATACCTGCGGGTATTCCCTTCCATGCAGTGCAAGCGATCTGCAAAAACGCTACCGGGAGGTGCCTGATTTGATCGTCAAGATAACGAGCAGTGCCATAATCGGCATAGATTCTTATCCGGTCGATGTGGAAGTCGACGTTTCACGGGGATTACCACAGTTTTTCACAGTCGGCCTCCCCGACGCGTCTGTGAGAGAGAGCAAGGACAGAATAAAATCCGCCATAAGAAATTCCGGTTACAGTTTTCCCGGAAACAGGGTGACCATCAATCTGGCTCCGGCGGCCATTAAAAAAGAGGGTACCGGTTTTGATCTTCCGATAGCGGTGGGCATCCTGTCGGCACAGGGTATCATACGGAAGGAATGCCTGTCCGGATACATGTTCGCCGGGGAATTATCTCTGGATGGAAGCGTTAAAGGCATACACGGCGCCTTGCCGGCTGCGATCCAGGCTGCGAACATGGGGTTGAGAGGTATAGTACTTCCGAGAGAAAACGCCGGGGAAGCCGCAATTGTAGGCAAAATAGCCGTGATCGCCGTCGACTACCTGCACGAAGTAGTTGAGTTCCTTAACGGCACAAAAGAGCTTTACCCGACGGAAGCAGACATATCAAATCTGTTCTCACGAAACCTCCACTACCCTTTCGATTTCAGCGAGGTAAACGGGCAGAACCAGGCAAAGCGGGCAATGGAGGTGGCGGCCGGCGGCGGGCACAACATTATCATGATAGGCCCGCCCGGTTCGGGCAAGACCATGCTGGCCCTGCGTCTCCTGACAATCCTGCCCGACCTGTCTCTCGAAGAAGCAATCGAAACGACTAAGATTCATTCCGTAGCCGGGTTGCTGACCAAAGAAGAATCCCTGCTGGCCGTAAGGCCGTTTCGCGCGCCTCACCACTCCATATCCGATGCGGGACTGGTAGGAGGAGGACATATACCCAGACCGGGAGAGATAAGCCTTGCCAATAACGGCGTTCTTTTCCTGGATGAACTGCCCGAATTCAAAAGGAATGTCCTGGAGGTCCTGCGACAGCCGCTGGAAAGCGGGCATATAACCATCTCGAGGGCTTCCGCTTCGGCAACCTACCCCGCCAGATTCATGCTCGTAGCCGCCATGAACCCATGCCCGTGCGGTTTTTTTACCGACACCAAAAGGCAGTGTACATGCACTCCGCGCCAGATAAGACAGTACAGATCCAGGATATCCGGTCCTTTACTGGACAGGATAGATATACACCTCGAAGTCCCGTCCATAGGATACAACGATTTATCCCGTGAATCCGGAGGAGAATTATCCGAAGTCATAAAGAAGCGGGTAAACAAAGCGAGGGATATCCAGCATGACAGGTTTAAGAGCGGCACCCTCTGCAACTCGGGAATGTCCAACCGGCAGATAAAGAAATACTGCGTCCTCAACGAAGACTCGAAAAAGTTGATTGAAATGGCGGTTGACATGCTGGGTCTTAGCGCCAGGGCTTATACCAAGATACTTAAGGTAGCCAGAACAATCGCGGACCTCGAGGGTGAAGAAACCATCCGCCCTCCCCACATATCGGAAGCCATTCAATACAGAGCTCTCGATAGAGAAGCAATCTGAACGACACCGTTATTTGCCCTTGACAGTCTGACATATTTGCATATAGTTTCTGACGATTAGCATAAAAAGACAGACCGTACAATAATTCGGAACTGTGCAAAAGCCGAAGATATTTTGAAAGGAAAACCGAAATGGAAATCAAGGTCACAAAAATCGATCCGGGAAAGATGAAACAAAAACCGGAGGATGAATCGAAGCTGGGGTTTGGAAAGATATTTACCGATCATTTCTTTATCGTTGAATACGAAACTAAAACGGGATGGTACAATGCTTCAATCGAACCTTTCAGACCCCTGTCACTCGATCCAGCGTCCATGTGCCTCCATTACGGACAGGAGATATTCGAAGGAATGAAGGCGTATAAAGGCAAGGACGGCGCCATTTATCTGTTCAGACCGGAAGAAAACATAAAACGCATGAACCGCTCGGCGGAACGGTTGTGCATGCCGCATATCGACGCGGATCTGTTCATGGAGGGATTGAAAAAACTGGTACTTCTGGAAAAAGACTGGATACCGCACGATACGGGCACATCGTTGTATATAAGACCGGCAATGATCGCCACGGAAGCCGCTCTGGGAGTGCACGCTTCGGCCCGATACCTCTTCTTTATAATTGTCGGCCCGGTCGGAGCATATTATCCGGAAGGATTCGGCCCGACGAAGATATATGTGAGCGAGAAATATGTCAGGGCTGCAAGGGGAGGTGTCGGAGACTGTAAAGCGGCAGGTAATTATGCGGCCAGTCTCTACGCGAGTCAGGAAGCGCTGGAAATGGGGTATACCCAGGTGTTGTGGCTCGACGCGCAGGAACGAAAATATGTCGAGGAGGTGGGAACGAGCAATATCTTCTTCGTCGTCGGAGACGATCTGATAACTCCTCCGCTTTCCGGAAGTATTCTGCCGGGTATTATGCGCGATTCCGTGATACGGATGGCAAGGTCGTGGGGAATCAACGTGCGGGAGGAAAGATTGTCGATCGATGAATTGTTGAAACTGAACGACGAAGGAATTCTCACGGAAATTTTCGCTTCGGGAACCGCCGCTATCGTATCGCCGGTGGGACAGATCTACTACCAGGGGAAAGAGCATATAATCGGCACCGGCGACACAGGCTCACTGACCGAAAAACTGTACAACGAAATCCTGCAGATACAGTACGGGGAGAAAGAAGATCCGTTCGGCTGGAGGATAAAGATTTTCGGGTAACAGCACCTTAAATCCGTCTCCCGTAAACCGGGTCAGGCAATCCACAGGAATGTGTACAAGCCTGTTGATAAGTTTGTTGGTAACATATGTAAAGACCCTGTTGACGATACCTTACACCGCATTGCCCAAAATTTAGGCAATGCGGTATACCTAACGATAACGGATAGTTAAGATTATATCCCTGTTATTACATGCTTATATTACAGACTATGGCAGACCGTTTGATTACATTTTTCCGGCGGGGCAGGACTCTCCTGGCCCTGGCCGTCATCACCGTAATTATTCTCCCGGGTACGAATGTCTTCTCTAAGTCACTGCCTCTCGATGAGCTTACCGGGAAGATACAGACGGCCTATGATCAGACAGTGGATTTCGAGGCGGATTTTGTACAGGAAGCGACTATTAAATCAATCGGCAGAACGGAGAGAGAAGAAGGCAGGGTTTATCTGAAAAAACCCGAAAAAATGCTCTGGGATTATGCAAAACCATCCATGAAGAAACTGGTCATAAATTCCCGCAAGGCATGGCTGTACATACCGGACGATAATATCGCGTATGTCCAGGACGCACATACGGTTCTCTCATCAAAGATGACCATACGGTTTCTCACCGGTATCGGCAGCCTCAAGGACGATTTCGATATCGCCTTTCCCCCAGGCGGTGCCAGGGACAAAGAAGAGAACTATGTTATAACCCTTGCGCCACGCGAATACGAATCCGGCATCAAGACACTGTCGCTGACTGTGGATAAGAACAACTTCCGTATCATACAATGTGTTTTTACCGACATGTACGATAACACCACCAGCCTTACTTTCAGCAATATCAAGTTCAACATCAACCCCCCGGATGAGTTGTTCGATTTTTCCCCTCCGCCGGGTGTGGAAGTACATGCGATTCAGTGAAACTAGTTCAGCGAATCCCCTCTCATACAAGAAATTGCCGATCCGTAAGTTACTCCCACTTGAACGGAGTATCGTTGTCGAAATCGGGCGTCAATTGGTAATCATCAACTTCCTGCACAAAGAGGTTGTCGAATCCCATATCCAGGGCCTCGTTGACAACCCTGTCATACTCTTCCTTTGTCACCCGCCTCCCGAGCAGCGGATGGCCGGCAACGGGACGAACCGGGGTGTACTGAGACATGATGCTCAGAAAAACCGATGTCGATATATTCCGTTTTATTGCTTCGAGTACTTCCATACTGTTCTCCACCATTCCCGGCAATACCAGATGTCGTATAATCACGCCCCGCTTAGCGACTCCCCCTTCGATCTCCAGACAGTCGCCCACCTGTCTGACCATCTCACTTATCGCCTGAACAGCATTGGAAAAATAATCGCCGACACCTGAGAATTCGAGTGAGCTTCTGTCGTTGCCATATTTAAAATCGGGCAGATATATATCGACAACACCGTCGAGTATGCCTATCATGTCACTGTTTTCATATCCCCCGCAGTTATAGACGAAAGGTATGGAAAGCCCAGCACGGGCGGCGCTAAGCAGTGCTCTTGCTATTCCCGGAAGATGCGGTGTCGGTGTAACCGCGTTAATATTATGGCAACCTTCATTCTGAAGTCTTATCATGATACGTGACAACTCCCCGGAATTAATTACCCTGCCCGCGGCCTTATGGCTGATCTGCCTGTTCTGGCAATAGATACACCGCATGTTACAGGATGAGAAAAAGATGGTTCCCGAACCGCCTTTCCCGGAAAGCACGGGTTCTTCACCGTAATGAGCCAGAGCGCTGTCAACCATGACCCTGTTATCGAGATCGCAGAATCCCCTTTCACCGGCGGTCCTGTTCACACGGCATTTCCTAGGACAAAGCACACAGCTCTTCAGGACACCGTCCAGGATACCGGCCCTTTCTTCCAATATCCCCTTTCTGAAAAGACTTACGTATCCGGGTTCCAAATCTCATATCCTCTTTACAACATCACGCAGTTTCCTGCCCGCTACAAGCTCCAGGAACGTTTCCCCGAGATTTTTCGACACGTCGACCGTCCGCCGCCAGTTTCGTATCCTGCCTGACGGATTATTGACATAGCGCTTGAAATCCTCGCGATCGGGCACTCTGCAATAAGGTAATTTACGCATGAAGTCATCCGAAGGATAAACAAGCAAAAGATCCTCCAGATATCTTTCCGGCGGTTGTCTGAATTTCAGCTTTCTGTCCAGCCACGCCGGGATTACACGCTCCTGATGGTTAAACATGAGTGTGATCGAACCGTTACCGCCGGCATATTTCTGGTTGAGATGATAGTCTATGAGCCCTCCGTCACGATAGGTACCGTTCGGAGCGCCGTATATGTCTCTGACACCCGTAACCGCGAGGGGGATAGCCGACGAAGCAAGGATCGCATGTTTGAAATTTACCTTATTCAAAGCTACCGCCTGTCCCCGGAAGTCGCGGTCCAGACAAAAAGGCGGAGGTATCGGGCTGTTGTGAAAGACAACTCTCTGGAAGAACATGTGGATAAGACGGCGGTGCACGATATTGGAAAGAAACATTGTTCCGATAACCGGCATCTGCAACCATTTCGTATCGAAAGACGCAAGGTTTTTCGCACGGGCAGTAATTATCGCCAGCCGGTATTTCTTGTTGACCAACGCGAAAGGAACGGCGTCATCATCGATATACGTATCTATAACACCCCGTATGGCATGCAAAATATTCCCGGGGCTGTCCTGCCTGGTAAAACTCATTGAGATGTAGGCATCGATAAGCTTGTTGTAACTCTTTTCAGGTTCCGGCTGTGTCCAGGCGGCAAATCGCATCGCGCCCGCCGATGAACCCACGAGCACAACGGGAAGCCTGTTACCCATGACCTCGCTCTCAAGGAGCGAAAGATCGAACCCGCTGGCCACGAGCCACCTCGGCCCCGAAGCCGCGCCTACATATGTGGTGATCTTGTCAAAACTGAATCCGCCATCCTGTATGAGCTCATAAACATTTTTCCCGGCTCTTGCACATATCTGATCCATAAAGTCTCCGTTCAATAGTACCTTCCCTTCAAGATATACAAGGGAATATTCATCAATCTTGACAACGCACTTCATATACTATAGGTTAACGCTTCTCAACGAGAAAATATCAAAAGCACAGGAACAGGCTATGGATATCAAGGAACAGGTTACCCGCACAGGATATGAGGCCAAAAAAGCCGCCGGTCTTCTCGCAAACGTGTCGACCTCCGTCAAAAACAGTGTGCTCCTGGAAATGTCGGAAGCACTGGTAAAAGGATCGGATTACATAATCGGCGAAAACGCCAGGGATCTTGAATACGCGAAAGACAAGGGATTATCCGATGCCATGATAAACAGGCTGATATTGAATGAAAAGGCGATAAAAGGCATGGCGGAAGGCCTTGCTGAAATCGCCGCCCTGCCGGACCCGGTGGGAGAAATCACCGGTATGAGAAGACGGCCGAACGGCCTGCTCGTCGGAAAGAAACGGATTCCGCTGGGAGTCATAGGGATAATCTACGAGTCCCGCCCCAACGTAACCGCGGACGCAGCCGCTCTCTGTCTGAAATCAGGAAACGCCGTCATACTGAGGGGAGGATCGGAGGCTATACATTCCAATCTCGCTATCGCCAGGATATTAAAGGGTGTCCTTAAAGAAACAGACATACCGGAGACAGCCATACAGATAATAGAAACGACCGACAGAGAAGCCGTCAGTGAAATGCTGAAGCTCGAAGATTATATAGACCTCATCATCCCCAGAGGGGGTGAGGGGCTCATCCGGGCGGTCGTCAATATGTCCCGCATACCCGTTCTCAAACACTACAAGGGCGTCTGCCACATATTTGTGGACGAAAGCGCCGACATCGAAATGGCTGCAACCATATCCCTAAACGCCAAGGCACAGAGGCCGGGCGTGTGTAACGCAATGGAAACCCTGCTGGTACACAGAAATATCGCGGAAAGTTTTCTCCCGGTAATGGCCGAACGTTTTCGTAAAGCCGGGGTCAGATTGAAGGGGTGCGACAGGACCAGGGCCATTCTTCGTGATGTGGAAGCGGCAACCGAGGCAGACTGGTATGAGGAATATCTCGATCTCATCCTCTCGGTGAGGGTGGTCGACAGTATAGAAGAAGCCATGGCGCATATAGAAAAATACGGCTCTCTCCATACGGAAGCAATTATCACAAGTGACTATAACAATTCCCAGCGTTTTCTGAACGAAGTCAATTCGTCAACGGTACTGGTAAACGCCTCCACCCGGTTCAGCGACGGGTTCGAACTGGGACTGGGAGCGGAAATGGGCATAAGCACCACGAAACTTCATGCCTTCGGCCCCATGGGGCTGGAAGAGCTGACAACCACGAAATTCATCATCTACGGTAACGGGCAGATAAGAACATGAAGTGGGGACTATTCGGAGGAACCTTTGACCCCGTGCATCTCGGACACCTGAGATGCGCGGAAGAGATTTCCGAACTGTTCCGCCTCGACAGGATGATCTTCATTCCCGCCGGTATTCAACCCCTCAAGACCGGCAACGACACTGCTCCATTCCATCACAGGGAAAAGATGCTCAGGCTGGCCATAGAGGATAACCCGTCTTTTTCGATCTCGACGATAGAAAACACAAGAGGCGGGAAGTCCTACTCCATTGAAACCATACGATATTTCCTGGATAATGCGCCGGGTGAAACCGAACTCTATTTTATACTGGGACAGGACTCTTTTGACACTATTCAGCAGTGGAAAGACTGGCACGAGCTGGTAACACTTTGTAATTTCGTAGTTATGACCCGTCCCGGATATGAGACGAAAACGCTTACGGGCACGTTCCCTCCCGACTTTGCCGCCCTGTTCGGATATGACTCCACCATAGACGGATTCATCGCCACCGGGTTAAAATCCATATTTTTCAGGAATATTACGCTTCTCGACATATCTTCCACGGATATACGAAAACGGGTAAGAACGGGAGCATCCATCAGATACCTCGTCCCGGAGCCGGTAATGAATTACATCCTGGAGCAGGGAGCGGATCTTTACGGACCGTTGCCCGATATATAAGGGAAACAAAATGAACGACGCAGCACGAAAAAGAATCAAGACCGCGATATCTATATCGTTATCTTTGTTTTTCCTGACGGCATGCACGGGCGTTAATACGATGTTCAGGGGAAACACCGCATACCAGGCCGACCGCATTTATATAACCCGGGACGGGGCAGGCGGCGGGGTATGGAGCACCGATGAATTATCCGTCCATTATACATACACAACGCGCTCCGGGCGGATAAACCTGACGGGTTATGTGGCAATATCAAACTCCATAACGGCTACCTATTCGACCCTCGACAGGTTGAACTTGCTTATAAGCTTTCTCGACGCCGATGGAAGGGTGTTAAGCACACGCGATCTCGATCCGGTCTACTTTGCACATTCGCCCCCGCCTGAAAAAATCGCGTTCGACAAGGACATGGATCTTACCGGTGAGGCCGCCTCGTTCTGTTTCAGTTATTCGGGGGAATTCAGGGGAGACGATAAAAAGTGGGATTCACTCTCTATCGGGAAAACTCCCTTTTACTGATAAGTTCACCCGACGTCTTGCCTGAAAAGGTTACGATGTTTCCGCCGTCAATAACGATATATTACTCGAAGAGTATGTCTTGCAGGAAAAACTCGGAATTAATACAAAAAATCGTCAAATGGAGACGGTACAGATGAAAACAAGGCGTCTTGGCGCAAACGGGCCCGAAGTTTCGGCTATCGGGCTGGGCTGCATGGGGATGAGTGAGTTCTACGGAAAATCCGATGACGAAGCTTCGAAAAGGCTTATCCTGGAAGCGCTCGCAAACGGGATTACCATGCTCGACACTGCCGACACCTATGGACACGGGCATAACGAGCAACTCGTAGCCTCCGCCTTGAAACAGTGGACGGGTGACGTGTTCATTGCGACGAAATTCGGGATATGCCGCAAAAAAGGACCTTACGAACGCACGATCAACGGGCGCCCCGAATATGTCCGGCAGGCAGCAGAAAACAGTTTGAAGCGCCTGGGCCGTGACATCATAGATCTCTATTACATACATCGCGTCGATACCACCGTTCCTGTCGAGGATACGGTCGGCGCCATGTCGGACCTGGTTCGACAGGGGAAAATCCGGTATCTCGGAATCTCCGAAGCATCTCCCGCGACAATCCGCAAAGCCCATGCCGTTCATCCCCTCACGGCGGTTCAATCGGAATACTCTCTGTGGACGCGGCGGGTGGAAAAGGAAATCCTGCCCGCGGCAAGGGATCTTGGGATCGGTTTTGTCCCTTACAGTCCTCTGGGACGCGGCTTTCTTTCAGGCCGGATCAATGATATGAACGAGCTTGAAGATAACGATTTCCGTAAAAAGAATCCCCGGTTCCAGGAAGACAATTTCGTCCTCAACAGAAACCTTGTCAGAAAACTGGAGACCATCGCCGGGCGCATCGGTGGAACCGCCGCTCAACTGGCACTTGCCTGGCTGCTTTCACAGGGCGACGATATCGTACCGATACCGGGAACCCGGCGGAAAACCTATCTAATGGAAAATATCGAAGCCGTAAACGTATCCCTGGCTGAAGAGGATCTGGCATGGATCGCGTCCGCAATACCGCCGGACATGGTCAGGGGAAACCGTTACCCGGAAACAGGGATGATCGGTATCGACGGATAAACAGTTACCCGATTTTTCCTTATATTTTGAAACATGGACGGAAAGCGGGTACGGGTTCTCCCACCCGACGTAGGGAAGGGCAATTATGAAGGAAATCAGGAGAAAGAACAGGGCGATTGAAACTGCCGAAGCGATTAACCTTCTTTCCGGCTGCGAATACGGGGTATTATCGACCGTCGACAGCAACGGCCGGCCATACGGCGTTCCGCTTAATTACGTATACATAAACAATTCCATATATTTCCACTGTGCCCCGGAGGGCCACAAGATCGAGAACATCGAGAACAATCCAAGAGTTTCATTCTGCGTCACAGGTAAAACAAATGTTCTGCCAGCCGCATTTACTACCGAATATGAAAGCGCCGTGGTATTCGGAACCGCATCGACGGTGACGGGAGTGGAAAAGAAGAACGCCCTTTTGTGGCTTGTGGAGAAATATTCTCCCGGATTTATCGAGGAAGGCAGAAATTACATAAAGCGGAAAGCCGCGGCGACAAAAGTCGTAAAGATTACAATCGATCATATCAGCGGGAAAGCGCGCAGATAAATTTTTACACGCGCCGGTAATATGTTATAGCGACGTTATTAACGACTGCATTGTACGTCGGGGGCAAAGCAACAGAAACACAGACAGGGAGCGCGGGCCGGAAAAACAAAAGAGGTTTTCCAATGGCAGAATACAATCAACCGGTTACCGGGATAATCAGGCGGCGCTTTTCATGCCGCAGTTATATCCCAAAACCGATAGAACCTGAACTGAAAGAACGGCTTTCAAACTTCCTGGCCGGATCACCTACGGGTCCCCTCGGCACCGGAGTGCGTTTTGAGCTGGTATCCGCCGGAGAAAACGACTCTACGGTATTGAAAGGATTGGGAACATACGGTTTTATCAAGGGCGCCCGCGGCTTTATCGTCGGCGCGGTCGAAAAACTCGAAAATCATAACATGGAGGACTATGGTTATCTGATGGAACGGGCCGTTCTTTTCGCGACGGATATCGGTCTCGGGACCTGCTGGCTGGGAGGCACTTTTAACAAAAGCGGTTTCGCCCGGAAAATTTCCCTGAAAGAAAACGAAATGTTGCCGGCCGTGGTGGCCGTGGGATATGTCGCAGACAAACGCCGCTGGTTCGATTCGTTCATCCGCAGGAGAGCCGGATCGGACAGCCGGCTCCCCTGGACCAGACTTTTCTTCGACCGGACATTTTCTACAGGTTTGCCAGTCGAGGTGACTGACGCGTTCGCCACACCGCTCGAGATGGTACGCCTGGGGCCATCCGCGTCGAACAGACAACCGTGGCGAATCGTAAGAGACAACAAACAGTGGCATTTCTATCTGCAGCGCACGAGCGGTTATGCCGATCGTAACAAGACGTTCTTTAAACTGGCTGACATGCAGCGAATCGACATGGGTATCGCCATGTGTCACTTCGACCTCACCGTCCGTGAAATGGGAATGTCCGGGGGATGGATATTCTCCGAACAACATATCGATACGCCCGACACACTGACCGAATACATCGTTACCTGGCGGCAGAGATAATATTACTGCGGCAATTAAACATATCAAAGCGAGTCCTGGATTCCGGTTTTCACCGGAATGACGGGTCGGAATGACAGGTTGAAAATATGTCATGCCGGACCCTGATAAGCAGGATGCAATTTTTAATTTTTAATGTTCAATTTTTAATTATTACTACGGTAATTAAAGAGGCTTTCATACCCTTATAAAACATACCTTTTTGTCATTCCGTGCACGCGAAGCACGACACGGAATCCAGTGTTATCAGGCAATTCCTGTATACCGCCCCGGTTTTGACATATATTGTCGCCGGAGTAATAAGGTGTTCGGTCTCTCATCGTACTTAATCCGCTCCTGCTCGATAATATCGGCCCTAACAAATTATAGACTTCTTCCCGGAGATAGGATATCACCTGAAGTTGCCGGACGGCACTCCCGTACACGGCGGCAGTAAAATTTCACCAACAACCGTACGAGGTTTAATGAATATAGCGTATCTTATCATCGCATATCATCAGGAACATCATCTTGCCGACATGATACGGCTCCTTGCCGATGAACATGCCTTCTTCTTTATCCACATCGATAAAAAAAGCGATATCGAGCCATTCAGAAAGGCTATCCGATCTCCGCAATGCTTTTTTATCGAAAAGAGGGTAACGATTAACTGGGGCGGGTGGAGCATGGTAGAAGCGACGTTGAATTTAATCCGTGCCGCGCTCGATCACGACGCACAATTCAAATATTACCAACTCCTGAGTGACAGCTGTTTTCCCATAAAGAGCCGAACGCATATTTATAACCGCTTATTAAATTCGAACGCAAATTTCATAACGATAAATGAAGAGGTAAACAGGAGGTCGATCTACTTCGACTGGATAAGCGAGTATCATTACCATGATGTATTCGACCGGAAGGATTCGGGAATGATTAAATTTTTTAGAGGAATCCGTGCTTATATACGCAAAGCCCTGCAAAAAAACCCTTGCGGAGAAGTGAAAACCAGCGACGGCGCGCGATATCGACCTCCGGCTGGTGACAGGATCAGGCATCTCATTACATTTGTCAGGGAAAACGGAGCCGTTTTAGTTAATAAAAAGTTCAAGGGAAAACCGCACGAAGACATAAAACCTTACAAAGGGTGGCAATGGTGGTGTCTCACCGACGACTGTATCAAGCATATCATGTCGTTCATTAAAGAAAATCCACGTTTCGTCTGGTTTTACAAGGTTACGCATATTCCTGACGAAATGTTTTTTCATACAATAATAAGAAGTTCGACATTTTCCGACAGCATAGTACCCGGCATGGGGCATGGTATAATCACCGGGAATCACTACATTCCCTGGGAGGGGGGAATACCCGTAATACTCGATGAAAACCATTATCAGGAACTGATTGCCTGCGATTCGTGTTTTGCCCGCAAGTTCTGTGAAGTCAGATCGGCGCTTCTCATTAAACGACTCAAGGAGACATTCGACGGCATCTGACAATTCGTTCTCCCGAAGACCTTGGTTTTATCAATGAGAATCGGCTATAATAGCCGGTATCTTTGTCCGGCTCTCGTAATTGCATACAGTATTCATCTTACCGAAGGAGATTGCGTAAATGACAATAGACGAACGAACCCTTTTGGTCGCACCGTGCGGTATTGATTGCGGAACTTGCGATCTATATCTCTGCAGAGACAATAAGCATTTATTTAATGCTTTAATCAAGAAGGGCATCCCGGAAAAAAAGCTGCCGTGTGCAGGCTGCCGGGAAACTCGGGGGAATTGCCCCGTTACCGGCAGGCAATGCGCCACATACCTCTGCGTAACGGAAAACGGCGTCGGCTTCTGCTTCGACTGCGGCGATTTCCCCTGCTCAAAACTGAATCCATCCGCGAACAGGGCTTATGTCCTTCCGCACAACCTAAAAGTGTTTAACCTGTGCACGATCCGACGGGACGGAGTGAAAGGTTTTATCGAAAAATCCGCCGACATCAAGGATAAATACTACAAAGGGAAAATAGAGGTCGGGAAAGGGCCGCAACCGGAAGACCGGTATTCGCACCTCATAAACACACTGCGGCGTAATTTCACCGTTTAATACGGCCGGCTTTTCAGCTTATTAGCGCATAATATTCAAAGCACAGTTTACCGGGGGTCGCGCTTTGGCTGGTAATGGCAGGCTAACTCAGCCCTACGGCATATTAACACGAACGGAGGTTAATATGTCTTATCTCAGGGAAAGCTTACAGGTCTGATGAAATTATCAAGCCAGATAATGAAAACAACTTAACCAATGATCTCTTCCAATCTGCCCCGATGCAGGGGGCCGGGTGTGATCACGTGAATAACAGCTTTGTTTTCTGCGACAAACCGGAATCGGTGGCCCGTTATTAGGGGATGCCGAAATTACCGGCAATATAGACAGGACCACCGACTCCACGGATGTTTGACGCCGGCGGAAATCTCCAACCGGCGGACCAGGAGGGTCAGACACTCTTTTTAATGACGGGAACATGTCCCGAACAGCATTTGCGAATGAAGAAGTACAACATACACCGCGCTCCGGTTATTATCAATTTTCTCCCACAACCCGGCTACGAACCGAAATCTATAGCAAGACTGGTTGTTTCACTACCTGTTATATCGACATTGTAAACCATGGGATCATACCCTTCGGTCCGGGCCACGACCTCATAACTTCCGGAGGGGAGGTTTATACTGTAACTTTCACCGTTCGCCACATTAACCGAAACTATCTCGATCTTTGTATCTACACCCGGCTCACACTGTGTCGCCTCTCTTACACTTATGGACACATATGGATCTTCGAGTTCCGTCACAACGCTGACTGCACCCGCAAGTGTTCCTGCCGAAGCGGAAACGAGCGACAGGTTTTCGTCCACATAATCGCTGTTGGGTTCCAACTCGACATGGCTGCACTGAGGATCATACCCCTCCCCGTAAGCAACCAGGCTGTACTCCCCGGGTTCCACGAATAAAACGTAGTTACCGTATTCGTCCGTTATGGTCGACGCCTGAAAGATTACATCATCGTTGACGGAATCATACATCTGGACACTCACCACGATTCCCTCAAGCCCGGCGCTTTCCTCATCGGTGATATTCCCTGAAACGGTCGCGACGGTAGTTCCGACTACCTTGATTACCGGCTTGAGCAGCCAGTTCCCGCTGTTGCCGGCTTTAACAACAGAGCGTGAAGCATCAAAATCGAGAATCAGTTCGGTTGTCTGATTTTCATAGATACTGAAACCGGAGACCAGCTTGATACCCGTCTGAACACCGCTCGGCACTTTGAGCTCATGATAAGCATCCGAATTATCTACAACATAATTTGCATAGGGATGATTCTCGCCGAGTATGTTCAGTTCACCGTCTGCAGTCGATCCGATCATCAGTCTCATCTGTGTATACTGTCCTGCTTCCAGTTCGGTTATACCCAGATATTCCTGGACACCGTTTACCAGATCCAGCAAATTATAGGTTCCGCCCGGTTCTGCCACGACAAGCCAGCTGTTTTCTTCCCCCTCGTTTTCATCGTCTACACAGACTTTAACCTTAGATATAGTCACATAGACCGCTTTATAATCATTAGTTGTCGCATCCGTGAGTTGCAAAGACAGAGTGCCATCCGAAGAGGAACTCCCGCTGCCCCCTCCGCCACAGGCCGTTAAAGACAGCAAGACAGAAAGGAAAAAAATAAAAACCGCATATTGTAAACGTCTCATTGGATAACCTCCTTTATAATTAATTTCTGTTACCTCTTAACATATATAAAGATTTTCATCAGTGAAACAGGTCACCGTCCCGATGTGAAATTCTCCCTGTAGACGGAACGGAAAATAGTATTGACCCATGGGAAAGAGAAGGTTATATATCATAATATGTCAAGGAGTACAGGACCGGGTTCAAGCGTTCAGCTCTTACTGATATAAGGTTTGAACTTCCTGATTCCCTCGCACTTATGTCCACTCCGGAGATTGAGACAAAACAGGCATTTCCGAACCCTGTCATTTCGTCCTGAACGACCGGAGAGGAACCTTCGATTTTCTATCATGTTCTCGGCAAAGTATTCAAGTTGTAAATGCGTCTTTACATGCAACAGGGATGCGGTTTTCTTCAAACCGCTCAGATAAAAGAAACTATCACAAAAGGGGGCTGATGCATGGCTATGGAAATCACCGCGCAGGAACTTAATACCGAACTATTCACGGATACCGGGGTAAAAAAAATCAGGGAAACTGTAGGAGAAGGAACTGCTATCAACGCCCTGTCGGGAGGTGTCGATTCATCGGTGGTCACGATGCTCGGCCACAAAGCCCTGGGAAAACGCCTCAGGACCATTTTTGTCGAAAATGGTCTCATGCGTGACGGAGAAGCCGAACAAGTCGCGGGCTTTTTCCGGAAACTCGGCGTCACGGTCGAGGTAGTCGACGCACGCGAAGAATTTTTCGCCACCCTGGCCGGAATCACGGATCCGGAAGAGAAGCGCGAAGCGATAACACAGTCTTTCTACAGGAACGTATTCGGACGCATCGTCAGGGAAAGCGGGGCTCAATACCTGCTCCAGGGGACCATCCTTACCGATATCGATGAGACCGTTGCGGGAATAAAAAGGCAGCACAATGTTTTCGAACAACTCGGGATCAATCCACAGGAAGCTTTCGGCTACCGCATTCTCGAACCGCTTATCCAGCTTCGCAAAGACGGTGTCAGAAAGGTCGGCGAGGCCCTCGGACTTCCGGCCGAATTGTTCGACCGCATCCCCTTCCCCGGGCCGGCTCTTGCGGCACGTATAATAGGAGAAGTTACCCCGGAACGCATCGATACGGTCAGAAAGGCAACCGCGGTCGTAGAGCGGCTGCTTAAAAACACGTGTGCTTTTCAATACATGGCAATCCTTCACGAGGATCGCGTGACTGGCATGCGTGACGGGAATCGTGATTTCGGCCGGCAGATCGAGGTGCGCTGCTGGGATAGTGTCGACGCACGAAAGGCAACGCCGACACGGCTTCCATTTGAAATCCTGGATAAGCTCGCCGGCGATATTATCCGCGAAGTTCCTGGCGTTGTCAGCGTCACATATAATATAGCTTCAAAACCTCCCTCAACGATAGAGGCGATCTGACGACTTTTGAGAATCGGGCGGATAAAAGTTCTTCCGCGACAGGAAGGAAGAATGGGAAAAACAGTAACGCTCCCCGTTCCGTGAAAATCATCGGGCAATGATAATAAACCGGAACAATCGGAGCGGTTAAGGAAGAGGCTGAAAAGTGATAGAAAAACACAAAATTCGTCTCAGGGTTTACTCGGCGGTTTTCGCCGTTCTACTGTTGGTGGCTATCGCAGGGTTCATGTTCATCGAGAATATGTCGCTGATTGATGCGATCTATTTCTCGGTTGTCACCATGGCTACCGTCGGTTACGGCGATATCCACCCTCAAACCGACATCGGGAAACTCCTGGCCCTGATAATTATAATCGGCGGAGTCGGTACATTTCTCGGCGTGATAGCCAGTATAACGGACTTATTTGTCAATCGTCGTGAAGAGTATCTCAGAAAGCAGAAGCTCGATATGGTAACGGGACTGTTTTTCAGCGAAATGGGGAATGAACTCCTGAGGCAGTTCACACGGCTCGATCCCGAAGCTGAAACGCTTCGCAACGCTCTCAAAATTTCGGAAGGATGGAAAGATGAAGATTTTGATAAAGCGCGCAGCGTCATGGCAAAACACCGACTGGCAATTGATGCGCAACGTGATGACATTATTGTCCTTAAGGAGTACCTTCAGAACAAGAGGGAGTTGCTCTTGAGATTGATTGAGAATCCGGTTATTCAGGAGCATGAACATTTTACCGCGCTGCTACGAGCCCTTTTCCATCTTCGCGATGAACTGCTGCACCGTTCGGATTTGCTGGAGTTACCTGATTCCGACCACAACCATCTGGAGAACGACATCGTACGGGTGTACAACCTGCTGGTATTCGAATGGCTGCGTTATATACGTTATTTAAAAGACAACTACGGATATCTCTTCTCTCTGGCGATACGTGTAAACCCCTTCGATCCGGAGGCGGACGCTGTTGTCAAGAATGATTGACAATCAAGTTGCATTTATCGAGCGACAAGCCTCCACAGTGCATGGAAAGGGATTGTTGTCATAACCGCATAAATCTGCTATTCGTTGAGAAAAATGAGGCCGGTATCGCAATAATGATGATGCCGTTTCGCTCGGGACCTTGTCGGGTTTCCAGGGCGTGAATTCAAGCTCATAACGCCCCGGGGAGAAGGTCAGCGAGTATCAAGAGCGTGCAGACTGATGGAAAGGAAACAAAATGGCAGAGTACAAATCGGTAGACTCGCGAAAGATTCTTATGGGGAGACTCGGCTACGGTCGCGACCTGTTGGAGGAACTCACGAACGTATGTGCAGAGCATGACGTTACACTTGGGCGAATCGAAGCGATAGGTGCGGTTCAGAAAGCGTGCATCGGCTTCTACGATCCGGAAACCCGGGAATACCAGTTCCTGACGCTCGACAATGCACTGGAATTAACGAGTCTTATCGGGAATGTATCGCTAAAGGACGGGAAACCGTTCGTCCACGCGCACGTGACCCTGGCCGATGAAACCGGAAAATCATGCGGAGGGCACCTTGCGCCGGGTACGGTGGTGTTCGCGGGTGAATTCATACTCGAAATATTCGGCGGCCCGGCTTTCAACCGGAACTACGACGAGGAAACCGGCCTGCATCTGTGGTAATTGTCAACATGCCGGCTACCGGGGATTCTTCGATTCGTAAAAGAGAAAGATCTTCATCAACGGTTTGCCGTCGGATCAACCGGACGGAATATATGCCGGGAAAACTCCTCTATGATCGAGGGCGCGCGCAATACCGCTCCGGCTTGATCTTTTGATGAAGGAATTAACGGCTCGTACAGAACAACTCAAACAGACGGGGTTTTCTGTTACACGTTTTTCAAAGCAACCGCGGGCGAACAATAGATTTTAGAATCATCAGGACGAAGCCGGAACCTGTTCCTCCATCCGTTTCTTTTCGTCGATATCGCCGGGATACGATATCGCCTGCTGGCTGCGGCTTCCGGTTCGGATACGGATCACTTCTTCTACCGGATAGACAAAGATCAACCCGTCTCCCTGATTGCCCGTAAAGGCGGCTTTGCGTATGGTTTGAATCGTCTTTTCCAGGTTACGATCGCTCAGAACAATATTAACCTGTATCTTGGGAAGCATGTCAACGTGATAGGTACCGGAACGGCCAGTCAGCTTAACACCTCCCTGGCGCCCATGCCCCCGGACCTCGAACATGTTCAACCCGACGATCCCGATCTCATTCAGGGCATCCTTTACATCGTTGACCTTATCTTCACGAATAACAGCCTCTATCTTTTTCAACATGCCATCGTCCCTGTATCGCACAATTCAAAAAGGTTAACTAATACGCCCGCTCCCCATGAGAGCTGATATCCAGACCGACTTCCTCTTCCATCGCGGTTACCCTCAGTCCGATACTCGAATGAAGCATTCTGGCGATTATATAGGTCCCGCCGAAACTGAAGGCCATGGTGACGATGATAGCCAGAAGCTGCACACCGATCTGTCCCGGGTTACCGGCAAAAAGACCATTGCCGCCGCCGGGATTGACGATCGTGGTGGCAAAGAGACCGGTAGCGATCATGCCCCAGACACTCGATATGCCGTGACAGGCCCATACATCCAGGGATTCATCCAACCTGCGCCGTTCACGGTAGCGCATGGCATAATAGGAAAGGGGGGCGGCAACCGCGCCTACTACCATGGCTGCCATAGGGGTTATAAACCCCGACGCCGGGGTAACTGCCGCCAGGCCGACAACAAATCCCGTTGCTATTCCGAGAGTGCTGGGCCGGCCGTCCAGCGAGGAAAGAATCATCCATACCATGCCGGCGGTTGCCCCGGATGTATTAGTTGTCAATAGAGCGTTGACCGCAACGCCATTCGCCGCCAGGGCGCTGCCGGCGTTGAAACCGAACCAGCCCACCCATAACAACCCCGCCCCAAGAACGGTGAGAGGGATATTACTGGGTTCCATGGGGAAGTTACCGTATCCCCTGCGCGGACCTATAACCAGCGCGAAGGCCAGAGCGGAAAAACCGGCCGCTATATGCACTACCGTACCACCGGCAAAATCTAGAACGCCCAGCTCTTTCAGCCAGCCACCGGCACCCCAGACCCAGTGACAGAGAGGGTCATAGATCAGGGTAGCCCAAAGCAGGCTGAACAGAAGGAAACTTTTGAATTTTACCCGTTCCACAAAGGCACCGGTAATCAGTGCCGGCGTAATTATAGCGAACATCATCTGAAACGCTGCGAAAAGGCCATGGGGAATCGTTCCGCTGTAGGCCTCGTTAGGCAACGGACCGACCCCGCTCAAACCCAGAAAATTGAGCCCTCCGACAATTCCCTTGATGTCCGTACCGAAGGCAAGGGAATAACCGTAAAGTACCCACTGTACCCCTATGAGGGCCATAAAAACATAACTCAACGTCAGCGTGGAAAGTATATTTTTTCGACGGACCATACCACCGTAAAAAAGCGCAAGGGCGGGAGTCATCAACAGCACGAGAGAACAGCAGACAAGCACCCACGCGGTATCACCCGTATTAATTAGATTCTCCATAATCACAGTTTCTTTCACCGGGATCAGAGTTTTCCGCCGCCGATAAGACGTCACGGTGAGGAATCGCCCGGTTTATAATATTCTCCTATGCAGGGTAACCTTATAGGGCATCTTAAAAAACCTTTTATAGAAGCAATTACCTTGCCAATCTAAAACACCGAACAAATACGAATAGTTGTAACAATCAAAGCCCAGGATAAAATACAAAAATGTCTTTTCCGGTAAACCGCATTACATAATTGTGGGATTATTTGTCTCATTTAGCAGGCAGGAAATGACAAGTATCCGTAACCAGCCTTCGGTTATCCGCTTCCCTTTGCTTTCCTTTTTTCTGGCACAATAGAACGTAATGCTCTATGATCTTGACACGATTTCATGAAACGACAGGGTGTCTCGGCTCAGGACATTGAAAGCATGTTACACGCCCGCCGATGCCGTGGGGCAAAAGCGAAATTCGATAATATATCGCAATAACGCAGACACATAAGCTGTGGTCATCGAATCTTATGACGCCTTATAAACCGCTGCTATCGGAAAGAAATACGGAAAAGAAAAACCCGGCGGCAGCAGATTCACCGGAAACTCAATTCAATCATAGAAAGGCGAATGGATTAACGTACCGGGAAAAGAGCTTGCCGGTATGCCCGGCAGGCAAAAAAATGAAAATACATTACTCCGTAGAACATATCGACGGATTTGCATAAACCGGCAAATCCAACCGTGATATGCATACCGATTATTGAAATTCTGTTCGACAAAGTGTATGTCCGTTAATCGGTAGAATGGAATGTGAATCGCGAAAGCGGCAATATGCGAAGGTGATCGATCAGCAACCCTCCAGCAAACAGCCGGCATGGCACGGAAGATAGAACGCATGTGACAACAGTAAAGGGAGAACAGGAATGAGCGGAAACAGATTCGAAGAAGTGTCCCGGGAAAAGTTAAGGCTGAAGATAAATCCCGATTCTCTTGGTTTTGAGACTACGGCAGACTGTGAATATCACGGCAGAATAATAGGTCAGGACAGAGCGATAAAGGCTCTCACTATGGGACTGGAAATTGAAAGTCCCGGTTACAACATTTACGCGGCCGGTCTGTCCGGAACGGGTAAGGCATCCACCATAAAGAATCTTCTGGAACAACTGGATCTGGAAAAGAAGATACCCGACGATGTCTGCTACGTCAACAATTTCAAAGACCCTGATAAACCCATGGTTATTCTGCTCCCGGCCGGACTGGGCAGGGAATTGCAGAAAGATATGAATGATCTGATCCTGTACCTGCAAAAGCAGATACCCCGGATCTTCGAAAGTACTGATTTTAAAAAGAAATCCGAGCATATCGTAAACAGCTACATGGACAAACAAAAGGAACTTATCAAGGCTCTCAGTGAAAAAATTCAGAAAGAGAATTTCCAGCTTATTCAATTCCAGATCGGGCCTTATACAAAGCATGATATCGCTCCGCTCTATGAGGGGAAACCTGTTCCGATCGAGCAATTGGAATCCCTCGTTGAACAGGATAAGTTCGACCGGAAACACTTGGACAAGATAGAGAAAAAGATCGGTGAACTAAGGCTTGAGCTGGACGCAACCATGAAAAAAACGAGGAGGATCGAGAAAAAAATCAGGGAAGAGATAGATTCGCTCGAGTACGAAACCGGTCTTCCGGTGGTCAGCGACCATATATACGACATAAGACTGAAATACGGAAAACACAACAGCAAGATTACAGATTATCTCAAGAGTGTTCAGGAGAATATTCTGTCGAACCTTAAGCTGTTTCAGGAAAAAGACGAAGAGAAACAACCTGATCCCCTCTTTTTGCTTAAGGGTACGGCAACGGAGGAAAAATTTACGGAATACTCGGTTAATGTCCTTGTCGACAACTCTCAGACACAGACAACTCCCGTCATTATCGAGAACACACCGACATACAAAAACCTGTTCGGTACCATAGAGAGGGAAGTCGATCGTTCCGGTTTCTGGAAAACCGATTTCACAAAAATAAAAGCGGGTTCGCTCCTGCGCGCCAACGGTGGATATATAGTTTTCAACGCCATGGAAGCCCTTACGGAATACGGCGTATGGAATTTTCTTAAGAGAACCCTTGAAAATATGACGCTTACCATGCAGCCGTACGATCCGTTGAACATATCGGCAACCGCGATGAATCCGGAACCCATACCGATAGATGTCAAGGTCGTGATGCTGGGCGACAACTATGTATATAACCAGCTTTACAACCTGGAAGACAGTTTCAGAAAAATATTCAAGATAAAGGCGCCTTTTGACACGGAGATGCCTAACAGCGAAGAGCATATATCGGACTACGCACGCTTTATAACAAAGATCGCAAAGGATGAAGGATTGTTGCAATTTCACAAGAGTGCCGTGGCTGCGATAGTCGAATTCGGCATAAGACTTACGGAAAAGCAGAAGAAGCTCTCCACCCGGTTCAGCGAGATAGCGGATCTTGTCAGGGAGGCAAGCTACTGGGCGGGCAAGGACGGATGCAGTGTCGTAAACGAAGAGCATGTCGACAAGGCCTGGGAAGAAAAAATTGAACGAGTGAAACTGCTGGAAAATAAAATACAGGAGATGATTGAAGAAGGCACAATCATGATAGACACGGAGGGAGCGGTAACCGGTCAGGTAAACGGCCTTTCGGTATATGACCTGGGTGATTACGCCTTTGGAAAACCTTCACGGATAACCGCCGAAACGTCGATGGGAAAGGCGGGCGTAATCAACATCGAACGAGAAGCAAAACTCTCCGGGAAAACCCACGATAAGGGTGTTCTGATCCTGGAAGGCTTTTTCAGGGGAAGATATACACAGGATAAACCTCTCACAATGAGTGTCAGCATATGTTTTGAACAATCTTACGGAGGCATCGAAGGAGACAGCGCTTCGTCTTCCGAGGTTTGTTCCATACTGTCAAGCCTGTCGGGGCTGCCGGTCAAACAGTGTTTTGCCATGACCGGCTCGGTCAATCAGAAAGGAGAGGTGCAGCCGGTTGGAGGCATTAACCAGAAAATCGAAGGATTCTATGACGTATGCAGGGCGATGGGAAGTGGATTGACCGGGACCCAGGGAGTAATCATCCCGGCCTTGAACATTTCCGGTTTAATGTTGAGAAAAGATGTGGTACAAGCCGTTTCGGAGGGGAAATTCCATATATATCCAGTCAAATCGATTGATGATTGCATAGCTATACTGACAGGTGTGGATGCGGGTGAAAGAGATAAAAAGGGAAACTATCCTCCGGGCACTGTCAACTTCCTCGTCAATGAAAAACTGGAGCTCCTCGCGAAAGGGCTCAGGGATTTTGGAGAAGAAAAGGCCGAGACACAAAAACAGTCTTAAAATAACATAAAAACTGAAAGGATGTCGTTATGAAAAATATGAAATGGCTTATGGTTTTAATCATCGGCGTCTTCGCGCTTTCGGGTTGTGTTCCCCTCGTTGTAGGGGGTGCTGCGGTCGGAGGGGGAACAGGTGCATACTTCTATATAAATGGTGAATTAAAAACCGATTACCATTATTCATTCGACACAACGTGGAATGCCTGCGAGAAGACCGTAGCGTATATGAATGCGACCGACGTTATACCCGTAAAAGAGATAAGCAAGGGAACGATCAATGCAGTTATCGATGGCGAGAAAGTTCGTTTCGTCATTGAATACAAGGCAAAAAACCTGACAACGGTCGCAATAAGGGTCGGCATGGTAGGAGACAGGTCCGCATCGCAGCGACTGCATGACAAGGTTATTGATTACCTCAATAAATAACCGGGAACGGCAGGGTATGGACAACCACTTGTTGCCCATACCCCCGATGTCGTATCCCCTATACCCATTCAAAGAACCGAATCCATACCCATGCTGAAGAAATTGTCTCTAGGAATTGTTATAGGTGCTTTCTTTGTATACCTCTCGTTAAGGGGAATCGATCTGAACGGCATAACCGCCGGTTTAAAGCGGGCAAATCTTTTTTTTATCATTCCCTTCCTGTGCCTCATGACTCTTATACAGGTACTCAAATCGTACCGATGGGGCATCATAATGAAACCCGTCGCGAAAGTCGACCAATTCTCTCTTTTTGCCGTGACCAATGTCGGACTGATGGCCGTAATAGCTATCCCCGCAAGGGTCGGAGAACTCGCGCGTCCCTATCTGATCAGCACAAAAACGGGTACCAGCATGTCTTCCGCACTGGGAACCATAATGGTGGAACGTGTCCTGGACGCCCTGAGCATCCTTGCCGTATTCTTTACTGTCGTCATGTTTACACCACTCCCGCCATGGCTGATCAGCGGAAGCATAATATTTCTTTTTCTGGTGCTCGCGTTTCTCGGCCTGATGACCTTTCTCATTCTCAAAAAAGAGGCTTCACTGGAACTGCTTTCCCCTGTCCTGACCTTATTCCCGGAAAGATGGCGTTTCAAGTTGATCAGACTGACAGGCAATCTTATCGACGGGTTCAAAATCATTTCACGCTTGCAATCCATGTGCCAACTGGTTTTCCTGTCACTGGTAATATGGGTGATCGATGCGGTATCCATGTATGTTCTTTTTTTCGCGTTCGATATTACCCTTCCGCTCTCGGCCGCCTTCGTACTTATGCCTATCATTATTCTGGGTATCGCAATACCGACCGCGCCCGGATTCGTGGGAAACTGGCATTTTTTCTGCGTGCTGGGGCTCGGATTGTTCGGCATCAACAAAACCGACGCACTTACCTATGCAATAGTTCTACACTTCCTGAGCATAGGAATCGTAGTCGTACTGGGACTCGCCTTTCTGCCTTTCAACCATTTTTCTCTGGCCGATATTAAAAACAAGTTCTCAATGAACAGCCAGGAGTATGTCAACCCCGATAAATCACATATCACTCAGCACATCACAGGGTTGGACAAATGAAGAGAAAACTGTTGTTTCTTTTTATTATTCCCGCGTTGTTATACATTGTGCTGCTTCCCGCAATGCCGCTGATGGAGCCGGATGAAGCCCGGTACAGCGATATCCCGAGCCTGATGAACAGCACCGGAGATTATGTAACACCTCATCTGAAACATGTGATTTATCTTGAGAAACCACCTCTCTGCTACTGGGCAACGGCTATTTCTTTCAAACTGTTCGGTGAAAACGATTTTTCGTCCAGGCTTTTTGCGGGTTTATGTGCCTGGGGATGCATTATTCTGACGTATTTTATGGGTGCGTTCTTCGGAGGTGAAAAAAGCGGGCTATATTCGGCGGGGGTATTGACAACATTCCTGTTCCACTTTGTCATCGGAAGATTAAATATACTGGATCTTCCCCTGGCCTTTTTCGTATGCCTCGCAGTCTGGTCCGGATATCGCCACATAGAAGGAGGTGGACGAGGCAAAACCCGGGTTTATCTACTTTATCTTTTCTGTGCGCTGGCCTTCCTGACAAAGGGTCTTATCGGCGTTGTATTTCCATTCGCGATACTGGTACTGTGGCTCCTCATATCCCTGAGATGGCGGGATATCCTGCTGCTCTTTTCACCGGTGGGAATCCTGATAATGCTGGCGGTATCGTCTCCATGGCTACTGCTAGCGCAGGCGGCCAACAAGGATTTCCTGTGGTTTTTCTTCGTTCAGGAACATTTCCTCAGATACACCACGACAATGCACGGAAAAGAAAATTCCCTATTTTATTATATCCCCATAATCATCGCAGGAACATTGCCATGGTGCGCGTTCCTGACCAGGACCATATCCCCGCGGAACGGAGGCTCCGGCATGAAACCTTCTTCCCGGAATGGTATCGACAGGCGTTTTCTTTTTACGTGGATCGTTTTCATCTTCGCATTTTTTTCTCTGTCTTCTTCGAAACTGGTACCATACATGGCTCCCCTGTTCCCGCCCATGGCGGTTATCTTCGGGTATATTTTCAGTCGGTACGACGAGAGAGAGAAGGCATCTGCAGGCAGGAGCAGACTCCTCCTTCTGCCGGTCATTATCCAGTCCTGCTTGTTTATCATCTTACTGTGTGTTCCGCCGTTTCTCGAAAGACATCACATTACCCTCGGCGAATGGCTCCCGCTGATAGTTATCCCGCTCTCGCTACAGGTTCTTATCATCTTTATGCCGGATACCGTCGAAAAAAGGTGGAACGGAGGCTGGTTTCCGACGATTTACATAATCTCTGTATTATTCCTGGCTTCACTGCTCCTGCCGCTTTCACATTTTCTAACACCGTATAAATCGGCCTACCCGGTCACACAAGCCGCCAGGTCACTGCTCCCGGCAGGTGAGGAGTTGTTTCAATATGGGATATCTCTCTACGGAATCGATTTTTACGGTAAGATACGAACTCCCGTTGTTGATGATTTCGGGGAATTGGGATATGGTATCAGCAAACTCGCTCCCGATGAGAGATCACGTTATTTCCTGAAATCCGGAGATTTTTTCAGGTTGTGCAGAGAAAAGGGCGAAATATACTGTGTGACGAAATACAAGAGAAGAGTTGAGAAACTTGAACAGCATATCCCCGACGTAGAGGTGTTGTGGAGCAACGGAGCCCTCTATCTCCTGCGCCTGCGATGCTGAGGAGTAGACGTATGAAAATAAGAGAAGACTTTCTCCCGCTGAACAGACCGTCAATCGGGGAAAAAGAAATAAACGGCGTCGTCAACTGTCTGAAATCAGGGTGGATCACCACAGGTCCATTGTGCAAACAGTTTGAAGATATGTTCTGCGGGCTCACCGGAGCGCCTCACGCGGTATCGTTCTGCTCGGGTACGGCCGGCATGCATCTGATGATGCTGGCCCTCGGATTACAAGACGGGGACGAGGTGATAACACCTTCCATGACCTTTGCCTCCACCATCAATATGATAGTCCGGTGCGGGGCGAAACCCGTTTTCGTCGACATCCATTATGATACCCTTAACATTAACGAAGCACTTATCGAAGCGGCCGTCACTGAGAGAACAAAGGCCATTATCCCCGTACATTTCGCGGGCGCTCCCGCCGACATGGATACCGTGCTCGAGATTGCGGGGAAATACAATCTCGCCGTGATCGAAGACGCCGCGCATGCCCTCGGGACCTTTTATAAAGGTATTCATGCCGGAGGATTCGGACAAACCGCCATCTTCTCCTTTCATCCCCTGAAGAATATCACGACCGGTGAAGGGGGCATGATAACGTCCGGCGATTCCGGTCTTGAACGGCGCCTGCGTCTCCTCCGTTTTCACGGTATAGAGCGGGACGCGTGGAAAAGATATGGCAAGGGGGGTAATCCGGAGTACGATATCAACGAGCCCGGATTCAAATACAATCTGACCGATATCCAGGCCGCTCTCGGACTGGCCCAGTTTGCCAGGCTGGAGGAGTTCAATACACGCAGAAGAGAACTGGCCGGTCTCTACCTGGAAAGCCTGGAAGCATTAAAAGGACTGGACATGCCGGGGGTTCCCCCGTATCCGCACTTTCATTCATGGCACCTTTTTGTCGTAAAGGTAACGGGCATAGACAGAGGAGCGTTCATGAAAAAACTGGCGGAATATAATATAGGATATGGAATCCATTTTCCGCCCTGTCACCGTTTCAGCTATATAAAGAAAATTTACGGAAATTTAGAGGAAAAACTTGCGGAAACGGAACTGGCCGCGGACAGAATCGTGTCTCTCCCCTTGTTTCCCGGTATGGAAGACTATGATGTTTTCTATGTCTGCGAGGCGATCAAGGAGATACTGAGTAATGGATAACAAGGCAATGATTTCGGTTGTAATTCCCGTGTACAACGAAGAGACGAATATTCCGGCACTGATGAAACGTCTCGGACCCGTCATGAAAGGAATGAACAGAAAATATGAGATTATTTTCGTTGACGACGGAAGTCGGGATAACAGCCTCGCGGTACTGAAATCGCTCACAAAGGAACCGGAAGTGCTGGTTGTCGAACTCACAAAAAACTATGGGCAGCATGCGGCTATTTTTTCAGGGTTCTCCATAGTACGGGGCGACATCGTAATAACACTGGACGCCGATCTCCAGAATCCTCCCGAAGAAATCCCCCGGCTGGTCAAAGTCATGGAAGAAGGGGGATACGAAGTGGTCGGAACCATACGGAAAGACAGGAAAGATTCCTTTTTCAGAACAGCGCCATCCAGATTAGTCAATATCATCGCTCGAAAAATAACAGGGATTCACATGACCGACTGGGGATGCATGCTGCGGGCCTACAGGCGCAATGTTATCGAACTGATGTCGGAATGCCGAGAACAGGCTACTTTTATCCCGGCCCTGGCAGTATACTTTGCCAAACACGTAACGGAGATCGAAGTAGCCCACGAAGAGAGACACTCGGGAGAATCTCATTATTCGATCAGGAAATTGATAAACCTGCAGTTCGATCTCGTGTCATCCTTTTCCGACTTTCCTCTGAAGTTTATCATGTACGCCGGCCTCGGAATGGCTTTTCTGGGTGTCTCTTTCGCTGTACTACTGGTAATCGCACGGCTTGTTTACGGTGCCGCCTGGGCAGCCGAGGGTGTATTTACCCTCTTTGCCGCCCTGTTCGCATTTGTCGGTTTTCAATTTTTTGCCCTCGGCGTCATGGGGGAATATATCGGCCGAATATACAAGGAGGTCAGGAAAAGACCGGGATTCGTCATTAATAAAATACATTCTTCCGGCAATGACGGTGATTCCCGATGAAGGTCGTAGCATTCGCCTATCATAACATGGGAATTACCGGCCTTGAGGCGCTGAAAAAGGAAAATTTCGACATACAGGCGGTTATTTCTCACCACGACGACCCGAAAGAGAACTGCTGGTTCGGATCGGTTGTCCGGTGGTCGGAAAGGAACGGGGTGCCTGTATACTGCCCCGCTGATATCAATACAACGGAGTGGATCGGGAAGATAAGGGACATGTCCCCCGATGTCCTGTTCTCATTTTACTACCGTCAACTCTTAAGCGACGCGATACTGGATATTCCATCATCGGGCGCGTATAATCTTCACGGCTCCCTTCTCCCGGCATATCGAGGCAGATGCCCTGTAAACTGGGTTCTGGTGAACGGTGAATCTTCTACTGGTGTGACCCTGCATCACATGATAAAGAAGGCGGATGCGGGGGATATCGTCGGGCAGAGGGCGGTACCGATAACGTTTGACGACTCTGCTCTTACACTCTCCGGAAAGCTTTGCGAATGCGCTAAAGAACTCCTCTCGGAACTTTTGCCCATGATAAAGAATGGTACGGCACCGCGAATCGTTCAGGATCTGGGCTCGGGGAGTTATTATGGCGGCAGACGGCCGGAAGACGGGAAAATAGAATGGAACTGGCCCGTGCTGAAGATATACAATCTCGTACGTGCTGTAACCGATCCCTATCCGGGGGCTTTTACGCTCCTCCCTGACGGAGAAAAACTGCTGATCTGGTGGGGAAAACCCGAGTATCGGAACGATCCTGAACACGTGAGCGGTACCATAGAGACGGAAAACGTTAATGTATATATCAGGACTCCCGACGGCCGGCTGAGGCTTATCGATATCGAAGTGGCAAACAGCAGGTTGAAAGGACCGGCAATTTTCGAATATTTCAAAGAGAAGAAGGGTATGATTCTGAAATGAAAGTTTTAATATTAGGCGTAAACGGGTTCATCGGACATCACCTTACAAACAGGATCCTCGACACAACCGACTGGTCCGTATACGGTATGGACCTCGGAACCGAGAGGCTCGGCAAGGCACTCGACAATTCCCGTTTCCATTTTCTGGAGGGAGATATAGCAATCAACAAGGAGTGGATAGAGTATCACATCAAGAAATGTGATGCAATTATGCCGCTCGTGGCAATCGCCACACCTAAGCAGTATGTTGAAGATCCCATAGGTGTCTTCACCCTGGACTTCGAGATGAATCTCAATGTTGTGAAACACTGCGTCAGATATCATAAAAGAATAGTGTTTCCTTCCACCTCGGAGGTGTATGGCGCTTCCGCCGAACCGGAATTCAAAGAGGACGAAACATTTCTCGTCCTGGGCCCGATACAGAAGGAACGGTGGATCTATTCCTGCTGCAAGCAGCTTCTCGATCGAGTTATTTATGCCCACGGCATCAGGGGTAATCTCGATTTTACCCTCTTCAGGCCCTTTAACTGGATCGGTCCGAGGCTGGATTCCCTGGATACCGCAAAGGAGGGAAGCTCCAGGGTCGTAACACAGTTCATAGCGGAACTCCTGATGAAGCATCCCATATCGCTCGTGGATGGGGGTCGTCAGAAAAGATGTTTTACTTATGTCGATGATGGGATCGACGCCCTGATGAAGATCCTGGAAAATAAAAACAACTGTTGCATGAACGAAATCATCAATATCGGGAACCCTGATAACGAATATTCGATCAGGGAACTGGCTTCGATTCTAAAGACTCTCTTTATGGAGCACCCTGATCATAAAGACGATACGAAATTTTCAGAGATTATCGAGGTATCGTCCGGCGATTTCTACGGCGAGGGATATCAGGATATCTATACAAGAAAGCCAAGTATTGAAAAGGCCCGCAGGCTGCTTGACTGGGAACCCTCGACGGGCCTGGAGGATTCTCTCAAGATGACTCTTTATTCCTTCCTGGAGGAAAATGAAAAGGTTAAGTAACCGGGAAAACGCCCTTGCCTTGAAGATCGACGTAGACACTGCTATCGGGATGAAGCGTGGCGTCCCGCAGCTGCTTTCAACACTCGCCCGGTTCGGATTCAAAGCGACTTTCTTCCTCAGTATGGGGCCGGATTCATCGGGCCGGGCGGTTCTTCAACTGATCAAAAATCCCCGCTTCCTCAGAAAAATGATCAGAACCAACGCCGGGCAGCTTTACGGCATACGGACAGCCCTGTATGGAACATTGCTCCCCTCACCCATGGTGGCTCTCGCATATCCGGAACTGGTGGAACGGATATTGTCGGAAGGACACGAGGTTGAATTTCACGCGTGGGATCACAGGCGGTGGCAGGACGATCTGTTTACTCATTCCTCCGCATGGATTGAAGAGTGGTTTCAAAAAGGTATACAGGCATACACGAAATTGACTGGCCACAAACCGTCTTCTTTCGGCGCGCCAGGATGGCTGATAGATGACCGGGTGCTGGCGACGGCCGGTAATTACGGGTTCGCGTATCTCAGCTGCACGCGGGCACAAAAACCGTTCGTGCATGAGATCTCCGGCTTGATGGAAATACCTTCAGATCTCCCCTGCCTCGAAGAGACGAATGTCGACACTTTTGTTTCAACCATATTGAATATTCTCAGGGGTGGCGGCATTCACGTACTTCCCGTACATGCCGAAGCCGAAGGAGGAATATGGAACAGACAGTTTTCACAGCTCTTGGCAATGACATGTGATACGGGATATCGGATCGTCCCGCTTTCAGAGATAAAAAATATGCTGCGGCCGGAATTACTCCCCGTCAGAAAGTACAGGCTGGAACTCCTGCCTGGACGCTCCTCCGTATGCGCCGTATAGGCCGGAGATATTGAAACGTCAAGACTCTTCTTTCATATCGACAAGCCCGTAAGCCTTGATCTTTTTGTGCAGATTGCTTCTTTCCAGACCTATCGATTCTGCCGTTTTCTTCACGTTCCAGTCATTTTCCGCCAGTTTCTTCATGATATAATCCCGTTCAAAGATGTCTTTTGCTTCCTTCAAGGAACAGGCATCCTCAGCAAAACCGGAAGAATCCGTAGAAACGTGATTGTCCCTGGAGAGAGGGGGGATATCACCGGCATGTATGACGTCCGACGGCGATGTAATTATCAGCCTCTCTACTATATTTTTCAGTTCTCTGACATTGCCCGGCCAGGTGTGATTCATAAGAACTTCGAGAGCGTCGTCGGTGATATGTTTTTCCTTTTTTGATTCTTTCAGTGAAAATTCCCTGATGAAATGGGCCGCCAGGAGCGGAACGTCCTCTATCCTGTTTCTGAGCGGCGGGATTTCCAGCGGAATCACATTCAACCTGTAATACAGATCCTGTCTGAACCTGCCCTTCTCCATCTCGTGCTCGAGGTTCTTGTTGGTGGCAGCCAGAACCCGTACATCGGTATCGATGACTCTTGCGCCGCCCACTCTTTCAAACTTTTTTTCCTGCAGGATCCTGAGAATCTTTGCCTGGGCCTTCAGACTCATGTCAGCGACTTCGTCAAGAAATATGGTGCCCTTATTCGCGAGATCGAACTTTCCTCTTTTTTTCTCCGTGGCCCCGGTAAAAGCACCCTTTTCATGTCCGAACAGCTCACTTTCTATAAGCTCTTCAGGTATAGCCGCGCAGTTCACCTCTATAAACGGCTTGCCGGAGCGCCTGCTCTGCCTGTGTATCGACCTGGCGACAAGCTCCTTACCTGTTCCGTTTTCACCCATAATCAGGATCCACGCGTTTGTAGGAGAGATGATCTGTATCATCTCCTTCAATTCGACGATAGCCTTGCTGTTTCCGTCTATCTCGTGCTCCTTGCTGCCTTTTAACAGTCTGTTCTCCTCTTCAAGGCGCACAATGTCCAGGGCATGGTTCACTATAAGAACGATTTTATCGAGAGAAAGCGGTTTTTCAATAAAATCAAAAGCTCCCAGTTTTGTTGTTTTTACCGCGGACTCAACGGATCCATGTCCCGATATCATGATAACCTGCATCTTGGGGTATTTCGATTTGATACGCTTCAATGTCTCGATACCGTCGATCCCCGGTAACCATATATCCAGCAGGACAAGACTGGGAAGATCCTCCTCGATGAGGTCGAGACACTCCTCACCGCTTTGCGCAGTCAGCACCTCATATCCTTCATCCGAGAGTATCCCTTTCAATGAAAGGCAGATACTTTCTTCATCGTCTACGACCAGTATCGTTTCATTCATCATCGAATCCTATGCTACCGGCAGTTCGATAGAAACTACCGTCCCACCATTTACATTATCCCTGACATTTACGGAACCATTGTGATCGGATATTATGGAACTGACGATCACAAGGCCAAGGCCTGTTCCTGTCTTCTTTGTAGAAAAATAGGGCTCAAACAGTTTCAATTTATCCTCGGGTTTTATACCGAGCCCGTTATCACTTATATCCACACGGACACTGTTATGATCTTTATCATAATGAGTACTAATTTCAACTTTTCCGTCACGGTCCACCGCGGAAACAGCGGCAACCGCGTTATCCAGAACGTTGATCATCACTCTCTTTATCTGTTCGGCATCGATATTCATTACAGGTATACCGGTATCCTTTCGAAAATCGAAGGCTATCTGTTTATGCGCATCCTGGAAAAAGATAACGGAATCTTCAATAACCGCGTTGATATCGTTCGGAGAAGGGGTCGTCACAGGTAATCTCGCAAAACGCGAGAATTCATCTACCAAGTTTTTCAGAATTTCCACCTGCTCTATTATGGTTCTCGTACATTCATGAAATACGGAGGAGCCGTTTTCTTCAATCTTGTCGCCATACTTACGCTGCAACCGCTCGGCACTCAGCTTTACAGGCGTCAGAGGGTTCTTTATCTCATGCGCTATTCTTTTTGCAGCCTCCCTCCACGCAGCAATACGCTCGCTCTTCTGTAGCTGCGTAATATCTTCGAACACGGCCACGATTCCCATATAATTTTCATTATCGTCCCTCAGAATCGCTGCCGATACCAGAATCACCATCACTTTGTCCATGAGAACCAACTGAAGCTGTCTTTCTACAAAACCACCATCGTTCGCATGCAGATCATCCAACAGACCCCGTACCACCTCCATGTGCTCTGGCCTTAGAACATCCTTATACCGCTTGTTGAGAATATCTCCGCTGTCTATACCCAGCATTTTTTCCGCAGCATTGTTTATGGTGCTGATCACATCATTCCTGTCGATTGAAAC
This sequence comes from Syntrophaceae bacterium UBA2210, assembly GCA_002327865.1. Lineage (GTDB taxonomy): Bacteria > Desulfobacterota > Syntrophia > Syntrophales > UBA2210 > UBA2210. Next base: position 7,301 of record DCUQ01000038.1, on the reverse strand, counting down.
GACTCCGGCCGAAACGTTACGAAGCACGGTTTCCATATATTTCCTGCGTTGCTCCAGATCGATGTTTGCCTGCTTCAATTCAAGATTGCTCTTCTTGAGATCCGCTGTCATCTGGTTAAAGGAATCAGCCAACACCCCTATTTCATCTTCCGCCAGAATATCTATATGGTAATCGAGGTTGCCGTTAGCAACCTCGTGGGTCGCCTCTGCAAGATCCTGTATGGGAACGGTTATCCCCTTTGCCAGAAAGAGACCGAACCACATAGAGGCGAATATGATCAGAAGGGTTACGATGAAGAGGGTAACTATATAACTGATTTTTATTGGATTTTTTAACAGCTTCAGTTGCTCGTATTCTTCGGACATTTTTGAAATAATGGCCATCTTCTTAATCAGCTTACTATCTATCAAGAAACCGACGGCTATCATTCCGATAACCTCTTTAGGGCTGAAGTTGGAATAGACGGGTGCTATGCCTATTACCATATCTCCTCCACCCGCCGGCTGAACAATCGAAAAGTCCTTACCCATAAAGACATCTTCCAGAACACTGGGAGAAAACCTGGGGGGAAGAATATCAGGATTAGCGGGATCCTTGAGGAAGATGATACTGTCTCTGTTCTCAAAACGTACCGTTATGGAACCAAGATTGAAATATTTCTGCCTTTGCGTGAGAAACGCATTCAGATAATCCGTGCGTTCGTCTTCATATAACTTATTGTCTGTTATTTCCGATCCGATCTGCCGCGCATAATATTCTGTGTTGTCGGCATACTGCTGGTAGTAATCCTGAGCGATTTCAAGGGACAGATCGAGCGCATTGCCCATCTTGATGTCAAACCAGTTATCTATGTTGTATGAAAGGAATTTAATGGAAACAAGAAAAAGCGTTACCGTAGGTATAAGCGACAGGATCATAAAGGCGACAACAAGCTTCGTCCTGAGCTTAGATCCCAGTATCCCACGTCTACGTTCGAATATAAGTTTCGCCAGATTTCTTACTATAAGAAAGATAAGCAGGATAATGAGGATCAGATTTATATTGATCAGGCCGAAAATCAGGACTTCGTTGGATATAGGCAGAAGAACCTCTATGCGGGATAGATTGCTTTCTATATAGGTAAGAACTATGATTACGGCGATGACAACGAATATTGCAATACGTTCTCTGCGACGCTTTCTCAGTTCATCGGCATTCATACGGTTATCACTTTACAGGCAGTATTTTTACAGGGGCGATCGTACGGACCGGCATGATTATTATACATTCTTAATAAACGAAATCCTGCACGAACCAGTCTGTCTCAAAATCCCATAGGGAAACGAAGAAAAAAACATATTCCAGGTGCAACGGAAGGCGAACCTCTTCAAGTTTCGCCTTTACCCTCAGATAATATTTGTTACCTCTCATCAACTGTCTTAACGTTGTGAAGACGATACCGTTCAACTCCGACATCGCGATCTTCGCTTCCGCAAAATCTTTAAACTGCTGCGGGCTTCTGCCCTCTTCGGTGAAGGCGACATAAAAGACTTTCTTTACATTATCGTATTTAATCGTATGCTCTACTTCGAGGAAAGATTCCTTCTCGTCAAACCAGTAATGACGCTCCCTGCGCAGCTCCAGGACAAAAGTAAAGGTAGTAGGGATGCCGGCGAGTATCGCCTCTTCTATGTCTTTCGTGAAGCTCTTCTCCACCTTGAAATATACGAGTAGATTTTCAGATGTGTTGGTTATGACAAGGTCTGCTATCTGTGCTTCCTCCGCCGCGATAGATTCTAACGGCAGCAAAAGAAGGAATAACGCTATACAGATTTTGCAGATGCGCACGTAACTTATCTCCGGCTTGTAAATCCTGAGAGTTTTATAAAAATTAAACTCTCGCTAACGGAGCATAGTAAAAAAAGGATACCTAAAAAGCAAGGTTTATTTGAAAGGGAAATGCGGTAGGCTATTATTAATGCAGATTAATTTCCGGTGAGAGAAATGATATCCTCCGCCGTGTCATAGGGACGTGCGTCGATTATTTCATCGAACAATTCCATTTCGCCGTTGAAATAATGTACCATTTCCCAGCATTCCTTATGATGCAGCAGTTTTCTTAGAAGGAGATTGTTCAACTTGTGCCCGGATTTGTATGCCACGAAATGGCCTATAATGGGCATTCCGAGTAGTGACAGGTCTCCGATGGCATCCAGAATCTTGTGTTTCACGAACTCGTCCGGACATCGCAGGCCCTCTTTGTTGATGACCTTTTCATCATCCAGAACTATCGCGTTATTCAGAGACCCTCCAAGGGCGAGGCCTCTCGCCTGGAGATACTCTACCTCTTGAAGAAATCCGAATGTCCTGGCCGCACAGATGTCTTTCTCGTAAACGTCACGAGAAAAAATCATATCGTACGACTGCTTTCCTATCAAAGGATGGCCGAAATCTATGTTATAGGTTATCCTGAATCCGGGAGAAGGAAACAGGGACGCGCTTCCTTCATTATCGGAAACGGATACGGGTTTTTTTATCACGACGAATCGTTTCGATTTATTTTGAGATTTTATACCGGCGTTTTTCAGAAAACCGACAAACGGCAGGGCACTGCCGTCCATGATGGGAATTTCGAACGAACCTGTCTCTACAATCGCGTTATCTATCCCCATTCCAAAAAACGCGGACAAGAGGTGTTCTACCGTTGAGATTCTCGTGCCGTTGACACCAAGGGTCGTAGCCAGCGTCGTATCCGACACATTCGTAGGTGATGCCTTGATCCCCTCGCTCCCAGGCAGATCTTTTCTGTAAAAAACAATACCTTCATCAACCCCTGCCGGTTTGATTGTCATATGTATTTTTCTGCCGGAGTGTAAACCGACGCTCTGGCATTTTATTTCATTTTCAATAGTCTTTTGTATGTACATCCAATGGCACCTCTTGGACGGTAGAAAAGCAATAAACATACCAAGTACAGTTTAAAGCAACAGTCTCTGCATCCTTAATCATAACCAGTTTAAATTAAAAGGATTTTCCCCTGCAAGATCTCTGTTACCGAAAGCGGCAAGCAAGCAAATGCTGAAAAAGTGTGTCTTAAAAGCCACTTTTATGGTTTGTCCCCTGTTTTTTTATAGAATCTTTCTTTCTCGCTGTAGATGCACCCGCAATATTGTTGTCTGTACATATCAAGTTCTCTTGATATTTTGATCCCTTCCTTCCAGCCTTCTCTGAAGTCGTGGTAGTAAAAACCTACGCCATATGCTTTCTCAAGACTCTCCCCCAGATCACTCAGAAGATCGTGATCCTGAAACTTGCTGTAGAGAAGTGTCGAAGTAAACGCGTCGAACTTACCTTTTTTAGCGATATGTGCGGTATATTGCATCCGCATATGGTAACAGTACGTGCATCTCTTTTCCTCTCTGAAAACGACACTGCGGAGAAATTCCTCCATCGGGTAATCGTCGAATCTGATCAGTCTGATACCGGCATCTTCGGAATATTGTATTACGGCATCGAGCCTCTTCAGATATTCCGTATAGGGATGAATGTTGGGATTATAGAACATGCCCGTGACCTCGTGCCCCTCTTTTTTCAAGACATCGAGAGGGTAGACAGTGCAAGGTGCACAGCATATGTGAAGCAGTATCTTCATAATCCGGGACTCGGTTAAATATTCCAGGCCCGACAATTACCTGGCCTCTTTTGTAATTCCATTGCACTTGTTCAGGCGGATTTTACGGATTCACTGATGATCAGAAAAGTCCTTCCTGTCTGTTTACACATTTTTTACCGAAGTGCTCATAAGCACGTTTTGTCGCTACTCTTCCTCTCATAGTCCTATGCATAAACCCTTCCTGTATGAGAAAGGGTTCATAAACATCTTCGATGGTGCTTTTTTCTTCGCCTATCGACGAAGAAAGGCTGTCGATCCCGACAGGACCGCCATCGAATTTCTCGATCAGGGTAAGCAGTATCTTTCTGTCCATGAAATCGAACCCACGGTGATCGACTTCCAGCATCTCCAGAGCGGCTGTCGCGACCTCTTTCGTGATCACGCCCCCGGCTTTTACCTGGGCAAAGTCACGAACCCGTTTGAGCAGCCTGTTAGCTATGCGCGGTGTTCCTCTCGAACGACCGGCTATCTCCGGCGCACCGGCGTCATCGATCTCTATCGACAAAATATCCGCCGATCTCCTGATAATTATCGCGAGTTCTTCCGGAGTGTAAAATTCGAGCCTGAAGCTCATGCCGAACCGGTCTCGCAGGGGAGAGGTCAGAAGGCCTGCCCTGGTGGTGGCTCCCACAAGAGTAAAACGGGGGATATCCAGTTTCATCGAACGTGCCGAGGGCCCCTGTCCGATAAGAATATCGATGTAGTAATCTTCCATCGCAGGATAAAGAATTTCTTCAACCACGTGAGGCAACCGGTGAATCTCGTCGATAAAGAGTATATCATTTTCTTTCAGATTCGTAAGAATAGCGGCCAGGTCCCCGGGGCGGTCTATGACCGGACCGGATGTCACTTTCATGTCAACACACATCTCCCGCGCCATTATATACGCCAGTGTTGTCTTCCCGAGACCGGGGGGACCGTACAGCAATACATGATCGAGCGCTTCGTTTCTTCCCTTCGCCGCCTTCATGAAGATGGAAAGGTTTTCCTTTACTTTTTCCTGTCCCACGTACTCGGCAAGCGTTTTAGGACGTAAAGTATATTCAAACCCGTATTCGTCACTCAGTTGTTCGGGGTCTATTATCGGTGCTTTCATAATTCCAGCAGCTCCGTTTGTCCGGTTTTAATGTTTGTCCATACTTGGAAAACAGCAGTATATGGTCTGCAGCCTACTTTCCTGATAATATTTTTAACGACTCGGTCAGAAGGAATTCCAGGGTCACTTTTCTCCCGGCTTTTTTAATTACCTTATCGATAGCATCCTTTGCGATATTGTTTTTGTAGCCCAGATTAACCAGTGCGGACAGGGCTTCTTCTCTCTCCAGTCCGGCAGGGGATTCCGAAGAGGTTTCGCTGGATATCAATTGCACAATCTTATCTCTAAGCTCAAAAATCATCCTCTCGGCCGTTTTTCTGCCGACCCCCGGTATTCCTACAAGTCTGCCGGTATCCCCATCGGATATCGCTCCGGATAGTTCTTCCGGTGATATGCCGGATAAAATGTTCAGAGCAAGTCTCGGGCCGATTCCGGAAACCGATATCAGCAACTGAAATATATCCTTTTCTCTGTGATCAAGAAATCCGAAAAGTCGCACGCTATCCTGCGCTATGTGCGTATGGATGATAAGTTTTACCTGACTGCCCGCATCGGGAAGTTTATAAAAGGTACCCAGAGGGACAGCGACGTTGCAACCTATGCCGTGGACATCGACTACAACTTTATCGATAGTTTTATAGGACAGCACACCTGTAAGACTGGCAATCATTTAAACAGATACCTCTTTTAAAAAGTGAGCGTGACATATGGCTATTGCAAGGGCATCGGATGCATCCGGCGGGGGCGTTTCTTTGAGAGATAATATGGCTCTCACCATATGCTGAACCTGTGTCTTTTCCGCTCTTCCATAACCCACTACCGCCTTCTTGACTTCTAGTGGCGTATATTCGTAAATGGGAGTGTTACTGTGGGATGCCGCCAGTATTATCACACCCCTGGCCTGTCCGAGTTTTATAAGGCTCCTGACATTTTTCCCGTAGAATATGTCCTCGACTACTATGACGTCCGGTCCATATTTCATTATTATTTCAGAGAGTTGACCGTAAATTTTATCCAGACATATTGACAGGTATTCCCCCTTTTTCACCTGGATTTCACCATACGCTATATTTAAAATACCCCGTTCCTTCTTTTCAACGACTCCATAACCCGTCGTCCTGGTGCCGGGATCTATACCTAGAATTATCATATATGGCCGAACCGCTAACTGAGTCTTTCCATTATTTCGTCGGATATATCAAAATTTGCGTATACGTGCTGTACATCGTCGTTGTCTTCCATCTTTTCCATCAATTTTAACATCTGGTTAGCCTTGTCTTCTTCGAGCTTGACAGTGTTCTGCGGAATCATGCTGATCTCGGCCAATATATACTTTATTTCCGCTTCATCCATGGCTGACCGGACATTTTCAAAGATGCCGGGTTCGGTAATCACCTCATATTCGTTTTCACTCTCTGCAACATCTTCGGCACCGGCCTCCAGAGCACATTCCATCAAGCGGTCTTCGTCAACATCGTCTTTACTTACGACAATATTCCCCTTCTTTTCAAACATCCAGGCTACACATCCGTTTTCCCCCAGATTCCCGCCATGTTTTGAAAAAATGTGTCTGATCTCGGCAACCGTCCTGTTTTTATTATCCGTCATCACTTCAACCAGGACAGCAACTCCTCCGGGACCGTATCCTTCATATGTCACCTCTTCGTAGGCGGCACCGCCCTCAAGTTCACCGGTTCCTTTCTTTATGGCTTTTTCAATGTTATCTTTGGGCATATTCTCTGCCTTGGCAGCCGCGATGGCCTGCCTGAGCCTGGAATTTCCATCCACATCACCGCCGCCGGTACGTGCGGCTATTGTTATCTCCTTTATGATCTTGGTGAATATTTTGCCCCGTTTTGCATCGGCGGCACCTTTCTTATGCTTTATAGTACTCCATTTTGAATGACCTGACATATAATCTGACTCCCAATAAGGATTTACTGTAACCACTCAGGCAAATAGATCACAAACCTGACTCATGGGAAAAACGAGATTATTGCATACATTAAAGTTTTGCCCGATGCAGAAATCTGCTCTCATCTTCATAATGATACGGCCATCGCGCTTTTCGCATTAATCAAGTCCAACTATGTGAGTGGTCACTATTCAACGCTGCTGTACAGCAATCTGAGAATAACCGTAAAACCAGCGCTTGAGGTATAACACAGTAAAATGTCCCCTGCAAAACAAAAAAAAGCCCCTTCAGTAACCTGAAGGGGCTCATAAATTAATTTCGGCGGTGTCCTACTCTCCCACAACGTAACCGTGCAGTACCATCGGCGCTAAAGAGCTTAACTTCCGTGTTCGGGATGGGAACGGGTGTACCCTCTTTGCTATTACCACCGAAAACCTTTAAAAAACAGTAACAACCACATATATTAGATGTTCAGCCGAATATTATGACAAAAATATGGTTAAACCTCACGACCGATTAGTATCAGTAAGCTGAATGTGTTACCACACTTACACCTCTGACCTATCAACCTCATAGTCTATAAGGGGTCTTCAGTTTCGATGTCTCCATCGAAAGGGATATCTTATCTTGAGGTGGG
>DCUQ01000012.1:17324-20705 GCA_002327865.1 Syntrophaceae bacterium UBA2210 | reverse complement strand
ACCGGTACTTCCCCGAGCCCGATCTTGTTCCCGTGATCATATCCGACGAATGGCGCGAGGAGATAAGGAGCACCCTGCCCGAACTGCCCATGGAAAAGAGAGAACGCTTTATCAAAGAATACGACATTCCTCCCTACGACGCGGGTGTCCTGACGGCAAGCCGCAGTCTCGCGGATTATTATGAAGAGGCTGTGCGTCTCTGCGGGAAGCCCAAGGTTTCGAGTAACTGGGTCATGGGCGATTTTCTCGCATTTCTCAACGAAGCTAAGCTGGACGTGGCGGAAAGCCCGGTATCCCCGGAAGACCTGGCGGAACTGATCGGTATCATGGAAGATGGAACGATCAGCGGGAAAATCGCCAAAGAGGTTTTCGACGAAATGTGGAAATCGGGGAAGAATCCGAAGAAGATCGTCGAAGAAAAAGGCCTCATTCAAATCAGCGATACCGGAGAGCTGGAAAAGATAGTGGAAGAGGTCCTGGCGGCAAGCAGCAGGCAACTCGAACAGTACAAAAGCGGGAAGACGCAGCTTTTCGGTTTCTTCGTAGGACAGACGATGAAAGCTACCGGGGGCAAGGCGAATCCAAAAGTCGTCAACGATCTGATAAAAAAGAAACTCTCTGAGCCATGATAAAGACTATCTCCTGGGATGGGGACACGGTGGTAATGATCGACCAGAGAGCCCTTCCCCGTGAAGAAAGGTGCATCACCTGCCGGAATTACCATGACGTAACGGCCGCTATCAGAGATATGGCCATACGGGGGGCGCCTGCCGTGGGAATAGCGGCCGCGATGGGTATCGCCCTCGGCATGTTGAACTCCTCCGGGGAACATATGAAGGATGACTTTTCCCTTATCTGTGATGAGTTTTCACGGACCCGCCCCACCGCCGTAAACCTGTTCTGGGCAATCGACCGGATGAAAGCCCGTTTCGACAGGGAGTTAGCTTCCACCCCCGATATCAGGCCGGATAACGTAAAAAACGCCCTGAAAGAAGAAGCTCTGCGTATCCACGAGGAAGATATCCGTGCGAACCGGCAGATGGGAATACACGGACGACACCTTATAAAGGACGGGGATACCATCCTGACGCACTGCAACGCCGGGGCCCTGGCGACCGGTGGTTACGGAACGGCGCTGGGGATTATACGCGCCGCCCATGAAGAGGGGAAGAAAATTCACGTTCTGGTGGACGAAACCAGGCCGCTTCTCCAGGGAGCGAGACTGACCGCGTGGGAGATGAAAAAAGAGGGCATTCCCGCAACGCTTATAACCGACGGCATGGCCGGAGCCTTCATGGAGCAAGGGATCGTCGATCTGGTCATTGTGGGTGCGGACAGGATAGCGGCCAATGGTGACACGGCTAACAAGATCGGCACATATACTCTTGCCGTCCTGGCCCGGGAAAACGGTGTCCCATTTTACGTGGCGGCACCCGTTTCGACAATAGACCGCAATGCACGAAACGGCGGAGAAATACCCATCGAAGAAAGAAGCGAAAAAGAGGTCCTGGAATTCCGGGGCATACAAATCGCCCCCGAGGGATTCGCCGCCCGCAATCCCGCCTTTGATGTTACCCCCAACCGGTACATAACCGCCATCATAACAGAGCACGGGATTATCACTGCGCCGTTCGAAGAAGGGCTCCTGAGCCTGGTGTGATTATTTATTGTGAATGCCGGGTTTCCTGCGGAAGCCGCATATAACAGATTATTACCTGATGCATATGATGAAAATGTTTCTTTTCGATTTTGACGGCGTTATCGCGGACTCCCTGAACTTTTACGAGAATCTTGTGAAAAGATGTCTCGAACAGACAGGGGCGACCGTTATAAAAACACGTGAAGAATATCTCGACCTCTTCGACGGCAACTTCTACGACTCTCTTCGCGAAAGGGGAGTGGACACGACGGTGTTCAACAATGTCGCGATGACCATCTCTCCGCAGATGGACTACAGCAGCATCGTTCCATTCAATGATCTGTTGCCCGTCATTCGCGAACTCGCCAGGGACAATACCCTGCTGGTCGTATCGTCGAACACATCACCACCTATAAAAGCATTCTTCTCGCGATATGAATACGATGGAATTTTCGACGATATTCTGGGTGCGGATTTCATGCTGAGCAAGCGTAAAAAGATAGATCATGCGCTGGGGAAATGGCAAGTGCCCAGGGAGAGAACATACTACGTGGGAGATACCGCCGGCGATATCAGAGAAGGGAAAGAAGCCGGGATCAAAACGGTAGCGGCAACCTGGGGATGGCATTCGAGGGAAAGACTCGAAAAAGTGAACCCGGATTACATCATCGAAACCCCCGGCGATCTGCTTCGTATCTGACAGTCCGGATATATTTCATGGGCAAAAAAAAGAGGCCCGCTGCCGTGGCAGCGGGCCTCTTCAGGGACAACATAGTATTTGCTACTGTTTTATCAACATCTTACATCATACCGCCCATGCCACCCATTCCTCCAGGAGGCATCGCCATTCCGGTTTCCTCTTTCGGTTTTTCGGCAACCATACACTGCGTGGTCAACATCAGGCCCGCGACGCTTGCCGCATTCTGAAGCGCGGATCTCGTTACCTTGGTAGGATCTATGACACCCGATTCGAAAAGATTTTCATACCTGTCGAACCTTGCGTTGAAGCCGTAATCTCCCTTCTTTCCCTTTACCTTCTCGACAACGACAGCACCTTCGAAACCAGCATTTGCGACAATCATCTTCAACGGCTCTTCTATCGCCTTCTTGATGATATTCACCCCTATCTTCTGGTCACCCTCCAGCTTCAATTTTTCAAGCGCCGGAAGCGTTCTGAGATATGCCACGCCGCCGCCGGGGACTATACCTTCCTCCACAGCAGCTCTCGTAGCGTTCAGGGCGTCTTCGACCCGCGCCTTTTTCTCTTTCATCTCCGTTTCGGTAGCCGCGCCGACCTTGATAACGGCAACACCGCCAACCAGTTTCGCCAGCCGTTCCTGGAGTTTCTCCCTGTCGTAATCGGATGACGTCTCATCTATCTGCGCCCTGATCTGTTTTACACGACCTTCCAGACTTGCCCTTTCTCCGGCGCCGTCTATTATCGTCGTATTGTCCTTGTCTATAACAATCCTTTTCGCGCCTCCCAGATCGACAAGCTGCGCGTTTTCAAGTTTCGATCCCAGCTCTTCGGCAAGCACCTTGCCTCCGGTAAGAACGGCGATATCTTCCAGCATCGCTTTTCTTCTGTCGCCGAAACCGGGAGCCTTGACAGCGGCTACATTCAACGTTCCCCTGATCTTATTGATAACCAGGGTTGCCAGGGCTTCGCCCTCGATATCTTCCGCTATAATCAACAGCGGTTTACCCATCTTTGCGATCTGCTCGAGGATGGGAAGAAGGTC
>DCUQ01000012.1:0-17249 GCA_002327865.1 Syntrophaceae bacterium UBA2210 | reverse complement strand
TCTTCCACCGTGATGACGCCTTCCTTGCCCACCTTGCCCATAGCCTCGGCAATGATATTACCTATCGTTTCATCGTTATTGGCGGAAATTGTTCCGACCTGGGCTATTTCCTTCTGGTCCTTCGTGGGGCTGCTCATGGCTTTAAGCTCTTTGACAACGACATCGACAGCCGCTTCAATTCCCCTCTTGATTTCCATGGGATTGCCGCCCGCAGCGACAGCCTTTACGCCTTCCCGGTAAATGGCCTGGGCAAGGATCGTTGCGGTCGTTGTACCGTCACCGGCCACATCGCTCGTCTTACTGGCGACTTCTTTTACCATCTGAGCACCCATGTCTTCGAATTTATCTTCCAGCTCTATTTCCTTGGCAACCGTAACACCGTCTTTCGTTACGGTGGGTGCACCGAAAGACTTTTCCAGTATGACATTTCGTCCCTTGGGGCCGAGGGTTACCTTGACGGCATCGGCGAGCGTATTAACGCCTGCAAGAATAGCCTTCCTGGCATCCTCATCGTATTTCAGAATCTTAGCTCCCATTAAATCTTCCTCCTTATTATAATCAGATTGTTATTTTTCAATTATTCCGAGTATGTCGTCTTCACGCATGATCAAATGCTCGACACCATCTATCTTTACTTCCGTTCCGGCATATTTACTGAACAGCACCCTGTCACCGGCCTTGACATCCATCTTAATAATCTTTCCGTCTTCTGTTTTCTTACCGTTTCCGACGGCTATCACCTTACCCTCCATGGGTTTTTCTTTGGCGCTGTCGGGGATAATGATCCCGCCTTTCGTCTTCTCCTCTTCTTCGAGGCGCTTGACAATGATTCTGTCGTGCAATGGTCTGATATTCATCCTTCTTATTCTCCTCCTTTAAACAAGTTTTTTTATAGTTAAAAACCTCTTTGGCTTCAATAAACTATAAAATAAACATCAATCCAACGCTGTCAAGTACAGCGGATAAAATTACGCCCGTTTTATATGAACCGGCACCTCGCAAAGGTTTTCAAATTTCTCGGCATCCTCTTTCGAACCTACGATATCACCATAATGAATGGGAATCGCCGCTCCGGGTTTTATCATATTGACTGCCCGGGCGGCTTCTTCGGCATTCATCGTGTAGGTTCCTCCGACGGGAATTATAACGATATCGGCGTGTATGTCTTCCATCTCCGGTATGAGATCCGTGTCTCCGCAATAGTATATCCGTTTCCCCATCACCGTTACCACAAACCCCAGCCAGTTATTTTTCTTCGGGTGAAAAGCCTTGCCGATGTTGTAGGAACGTACCGCTTCGACCTCTATACCACCTGCCCGAATCACATCACCCGGCTCCGCTACCCTTACATCTCCCGTAAGTTCGGCGGCACAATCCTGCGTAGTAATGATAACGGTATCGTCTTTCCGTATCTTTTCGACATCCCCGGGAGAGAAGTGATCGTAATGAGAGTGACTGATCAGAACAAGATCCGCTTTTTGAGGGTCTTTGAGTTTCCAGGGATCGATATAAATTATCTTCTCACCATCTATCCTGATACTTGAATGTCCGAGCCAGAATATATTTTCCAACATGGCAAACCTCCTTATAAATCCCGGGTTGAAAGATCCATACACTATCGAAACGCGAATCCTCGTAATTACCGTTTTCCTATATGCAATATACCTTTTGTTATATTACACAGATGATCGTTCATTCTGTCGATAGCCGTGAGGACATCGGAATAGACGAGACCGGCGTCACTGATACATTCACCTTTCCCGAGCCGTTCTACATGATTTGTCCGGTACTGTTTCACCAGAGCATGAACCTCTCTATTGATATTCAGGGTGATGGCGGCGGCGGTGTGATCATCGCTTTCGATGGCCTTTTTTGTCTGGGACATCAACGCGCGGGACTTTTCAAAAAGCTTCTTGAGTTCTGAGTTCGCATGCTGGGAAAAATTCAGGTTATGCTCATAGCCTCTCTGGGAAAATTTAACGATGCTCTCACAATAATCCCCTACCCTTTCGAGATCGTTTACGCTGTGGAGCAACGCGGGAATCAAATTTCTCTCCCGGTCGGACAGATCCCCCTTGGTAATCTGAACCAGATACTCGGTAATGTTCTTCTGCATCTCGTCGACGGAATCTTCATCGATGGTAATCTCGTTTCTGATTTTGTGATTGTACGCACTGATACACTGTTCGGCTTTTTCAAACATTTCGCGGCAGAGATTCAGCATCGAGACCATTTCCTTGATAGCAGCTTCGATGGCAAGCTTGGGTGTTATCAGCAGGTTTTTGTCGAGGTGTTTCATTTCCCTCTTCTCGTAGTCCCTTCCGGGTATCACTTTATCCAGAAAACGAACGAAAAAGGGAATGAACGGAATGAACAACAACGCATTGATCAGATTGAAGGCCGTGTGGGTATTCGCGATCTGTCTTGCCAGATCACCGGAGGTCATGGGGATATAATGCAGGTAAAGCGGGATAAAGGGCAGCATGATCAGAGTCCCTATTATATTAAACAGCGAGTGCCCGAGGGCGAGTCGCTTGCTGGACAGATTGCCGCCGATACTGGCGAGCCCCGCGGTAACGCACGTACCGATATTGACACCGAAAACGAGATAAACGGATCCCGGAAGATCCAGCAACCCTGCGGCCGCGAATGCTATAATCATTCCGGTAGTGGTGCTGCTGCTCTGCAGGATAGCCGTTACTGTCAACCCCGTCAATATCCCCAGGAACGGACTGGTACCGAACCGTATGAATATCTCTCTTATCGCGGCGTCATCGGCCAGGGGTTTGACCGCGGAACTCATCAGTCCGAGTCCCATGAACAACAGGCCGAAACTCAGGAGGGCCAATCCCTTGTTCTTGTTTTTATCCTTCTTTGCGAAAAGAAAAATTGCGGTTCCGGCAAACAGAAACAGGGGCGCCACCGTTGTAAACTTGAAGGCGATGAGCTGCGCCGTAACCGTGGTGCCCACATTGGCCCCGATCATTATCGCGAGCCCCCCCGCCAGGGGAATAAACCCCGCATTGAGAAATCCTATGATTATGACCGAGGTCGCGCTCGAGCTCTGTATCACGGCAGTCACAAGGGCACCCATAAACGCGGCCCTTAACCTGCCTGCAGTTATCTTCTCGAGCATCGCCTTCAACAGGCCCTGTGATAATTTCTTCAGGGAATCACTCAGGAGATACATCCCGAATATAAACAATCCCAGGCCGCCGATCATTCCCGAAATAACTTTAAAATCCATATGTTCCCAACCCTGACAAGCCGCAATTCCGCGAGATTAATCTATTCCGTATTGAAAATACAAAATCGCGGAAACAAGATCCGATCTCGTAATTTTTCGTGTTTTTATGATCATATTTAATTCTTTTACTGTTTCCGTAAGAACTTCATAAACAGAAATTTAAGAGAGAAAAGGTTGCGGAATTAATTCCTGAACTGACATTCGTTATTTGCTGTGAGCGTATGAAGAGTTCAATGTGTTTCTGAGCAGCATTGCGATCGTCATAGGCCCCACCCCTCCAGGCACAGGGGTAATGTACGAAGCCCTTTCACATGCATCGTCAAAAGCTACATCTCCCACCAGCTTACCCGTATCGAGACGGTTGATTCCCACATCGATCACCACGGCGCCTTTTTTTATCATATCGCCGCTTATCATCCCGGGCTTCCCTGCCGCAGCCACGAGGATGTCCGCCCTTCTCGTAACCCCGGGAAGATCTTTTGTCCTTGTATGACAAACCGTAACCGTCGCATGTCGTTCGAGGAGCATCATTATGAGCGGTTTTCCCACTATATTGCTTCTTCCCACGATGACCGCCTCTTTACCCTCTATCGCTATACCATACCTGTCCAGAAGCTCGATAATACCGGCCGGTGTGCATGCCTTGTGGTATGGATTCCCGGAAAAAAGCTTGCCGACGTTATAAGGATGGAATCCGTCGACATCCTTACGGGGATCGATCGCCTCGATAAGGGCATCCGTCTTTATATGTTTCGGAACCGGGAGCTGTACCAGAAAACCGTGGATCTCGTCATCGCGATTCAACCCTTCAATGATAGAGAGCAGCTCCGCCTCGCTCGCATCGGCGGGAAGTCTGAATTCTTTTGACAGGAATCCCACTTCCCCACACGCGTTCTTTTTCCCCCGGACATAAATCTGTGATGCCGGATCATCACCCACAAGAATAACGGCGAGTCCGGGCACAATCTCTTTCTCCGCTTTCAAGCGCAGGGTTTCTTCCCTGATTTCGTTCCTGACATCCTGTGCTATTTTTTTGCCATCGATTATTGTCGGCATATTTCTTCACCCATAGGTTTTCTCTGCGGCGTTTCGATTCTCAAATCGGAGTTTGACACTTATCTTATACCGCACTAAATTGTCAAGATAATCAGTCCGTCAATTTGTAACCGATGAAATATTGTCACTTTCTTTAATTCAGTTGAAGTAAACTGTCTGTTATGATAGTCGAAAAATTGTTCCTAATCATAGAAACGGAGGTGTTATCCATGGAACAGAATCTGGGAGAAATGCTGGAGTACACCTGCAACAGGTACCCGGACAGAACCTCGCTGATATACAAAGAAAAGGACATTTCCTATGTGGAGTTGAACAGAGCGGTTAACGCCTTCGGGAACAGCCTGCGGGATCTGGGTATCGTAAAAGGGGACAAAGTGGCGATCATGCTCCCCAATATACCGGAATTCATAATATCCTATTTCGCCATACTGAAACTGGGGGCGGTCGCGGTAACCATCAACGCCCTTTCAACTTCCCATGAGCTTCTATATCTTCTCAACAACTCCGATGCCAGGGCATTTATCACGATCCCATCGTCGGCGAAGCGGTTCGAAGAGATACGCGAAGAGGTGCCGCAGTGCAGGCATATGATAACGACCGATGACCCCCACGGCAATATTTCAATAAACGGATCCATGGAAAATAATTCCTTCGAACTTGAAATGCCTGAGATCACCGGAGATGATCCCGCGGTGATGATCTATACTTCGGGCCTTACGGGGAAACCGCTGGGCGCGGTACTTACCCACCGCAACCTGTCCACACAGACTCCCCTGCTCCGTGATATCTGCGACGGAACGGAGCATGACCGGGGACTCTGTATTATCCCCCTCTTCCACTCCTTCGGGGCCGTGGTCAACATGCTGATTATAATAAATACAGGCGCCAGCGTCGTCCTGGTCGATCAATTCAAGCTTGAAAGCATCTTCAGAGCGATAGAGGAAAAGAAAGTGACATATATCGCGGCGGTTCCACGGGTATTTCTGGGAATGCTTCTGCTCGGAGGAGCGGACGATTACGACGTGAGCTCCCTGAGATTCTGCATCACCGGCGGATCGACGATGCCGCCGGAGTACATACCGATGTTCGAAGACAAGTTCGGGGTCACCCTTATCCAGGGTTACGGCCTCACCGAGGCATCCCCGGTATGTTCGGTAAGCAGGATAACCGAAGAGCAGGAACCGGGTTCCATAGGTCCGCCGATAAAGGGGGTCGAAGCAAAAATATTTGATGAAAACGGCGCCGAACTGCCCTCGGGAGATACCGGAGAACTCGCGATCAAAGGGCTCAATGTCATGAAAGGATATTACAAAAACGAGCAGGCGACAAAGGAGGTGATAAAGAACGGATGGCTCCATACCGGGGATCTGGCGAGGATCGACAGTAAGGGACATATTTTTCTGGAAGGACGCAAGAAGCGGATGATCATTACCAGCGGTTTCAACGTATATCCCATAGAAGTTGAAAATGTCCTCCGGATGCATCCGGAGGTACGTGATGCGCGGGTGACGGGTAAAGAAGATTTCATAAGAGGTGAAATCGTAAGTGCTCTTATCATAAAAGAAAAAGGGTCCTCCGTCGACGAGAAAGATATAATGAAACACTGCAGGAAATATCTCTCTTCTTACAAATCCCCCCGGGAGGTGAATTTCACAGAAGCATTTGACTGAGACAGTTCCGTACAAATAAACAAACAAAGGAGCGATGCGATGAAGGATGTGGTTATTGTAGATGGAGCAAGAACCGCAGTTGGAGTCTTCGGAGGTTCTCTCCGCGATGTAAAGTGCGCCGATCTCGGCGCGCTTGTTATCAGGGAAGCTATCAAGCGAGCCGGTTTAAGACCGTCCATTACCGATTTTATCAAAGCATGCCGCGTTGATATGTTTGGAAAATTTGACAAAACGGAAACTAACGAAAAGTATTACGATTATGATAACTCCCTGACTCCAGTGTATTTCGACGAGTGCATCATGGGAAATGTTATCCAGGCCGCCCAGGGACAGAATCCGGGACGCCAGGCATCAATGTATGCAGGGCTGCCCGAAGAAACCACGGCAATAACGGTCAACAAGGTTTGCGCATCGGGAATGAAGGCGATAGCTCTCGGCGCCCAGGCTATCAAGGCGGGTGACGCCGAGATAATTGTTGCCGGCGGCATGGAATCCATGAGCAATGCCCCCTACGCCCTGCCGAAAGCCAGGTGGGGTTACCGGATGGACATGCCGTTCGGTCAGATCATAGACACCATGGTGTACGACGGGCTCTACGAGATGTTCAACAAATACCACATGGGAGTTACCGCCGAAAATATCGCCGCCGACTACGGAATAACCCGCGAAGAGCAGGACGAACTGGGACTCCTCAGCCACCAGAGAGCGATGGCCGCCATTGCCCGGGGAGAATTCAAGGATGAGATCGTCCCCGTCGTCATACCGCAGCGAAATGGTGACAGTACGGTCTTTGAAGTAGACGAACGCCCGAGGAATACGACACTGGAAAAAATGGCGAATCTCCCCCCCATGTTCAGGACGGACGGTAAGGGAACGGTAACCGCCGGCAACTCCTCCGGTGTCAACGAGGCGGCCGCGGCCGTGATTCTGATGAGCTCGGACAGGGCGAAGGAGTTGGGAATGGACCCGCTGGCGAAAATAAAAGGATACGCGTCCGGCGGTGTGGATACCGCCTATATGGGCTTGGGGGTTATTCCGGCGACAAGAAAGATCATGGGGAAACTGGGGCTGAAGATACAGGATTTCGATTTCATCGAACTGAACGAAGCCTTCGCTTGTCAGGCGATCGCCTGCATGCGCGAGCTGGATATCAGTCTCGACAAATGCAACCTTAACGGCAGCGGAATTTCCATAGGCCACCCGATCGGATGTACCGGAGCTAGGATCACGTACAGCCTCGCCATGCAGATGAAAAAAAAGGACCTCGATCTCGGCCTCGCCACACTGTGCGTAGGCGGAGGTCAGGGAATGGCAATAGTTCTTGAAAGGATATAGAAGGTAACCGGAGAGAAGAGCGAAAGCTCTGCGATCTTTATTACTACGGCAATTAAACATATCAAATGTCATGCCGGCCCCAGACAAGCCTGCCCCGTACTCGATACGGGGCCTGCCCCGTGCTTGATACAGGGGTATCCAGACCCGTAACCCCGGCGAAAGCCGGGGCGGGTGGAACAACGGCGTTGACACATATTGTTGCCGAAGTCCCTGCCCGCTTCCGGAAAAGCATGTGAATGCCGGTTTACCCTGGAGAAGATCGGGCAGAAAATTTTATGAATGTACCAGACGATAAATTGATTCGGAAAACTCAAATCAGGCTGAAAGGACACTTCGCATGAACTTTGCGCCGACAGAAGAACAAAAGATGGTAAAGGACATGGTAACGCGGTTTGTCAATGAAGAGATCAAACCGGCAGCAGCGGAACTGGACCGTACCCACCGGCATCCGGAGGAGATATGCCGTAAGCTCGGCAAAATGGGACTAATGGGCGTATCCGTTCCGGTGGAATTCGGTGGAGCGGGCATGGACAACGTGACATACGTCCTGGCTCTCACCGAGATCTCGAGAGGCTGCGCCAGTTGCGGTCTTATTACTTCGGTTAACAATTCCCTGTACGGTCATCCCCTGAAAACATACGGCACGGATGAACAGAAGAAGAAATTCCTGGCACCCGTGGCCGGGGGCGAGGTAGAGGGATGTTATGCCCTTACCGAATCGGGAGCGGGTTCCGACGCGGCGGCGCTCCGCTGCAGGGCGGAGCTGAAAGGCGACAAGTATATCGTAAATGGTGTCAAAAAATTTATTACCAGCGGTAACGTGGCAAGGTACTGTGTTCTGGCAGCGAATCAGGACCCCTCAAAAGGGTATAAGGGGATCATCAATCTCATAGTAGACCTGCAGAATACTCCGGGTTTTTCCGTAGGCACGATAGAAGACAAGATCGGCATACTCGCATCCGGAACTGCAGAGCTGGTATTCGAAGATGCCGAGGTACCCGCAGAAAACCTCCTCGGGAAACCGGGTGAAGGATTACGCCAGATGATGGAAGGGCTCAACGCCGGCAGGATCGGTATCGGCTGCCAGGCACTCGGAATAGGGAGGTCCGTACTCGAAGATTCCCTGGAGTATGCAAAGGAAAGAGTTCAGTTTGGAAATTCCATTACATCGTTCCAGGCAATCCAGTGGAAGCTTGCCGATATGGCAACCGAGCTCGACGCGGCGGAGATGCTGCTGTTGAAAGCCGCATGGCTGGAGGATAACGGCCGTAACTTCGAAAAGGAATCGGCGATGGCGAAGATGTATGCATCCGACGTGACCATGAGGGCCGCGATCGAAGGCATCCAGATATTCGGGGGATACGGATACTGCAAGGATTATCCTGCCGAACGGCATATGCGTGACGCAAAGATATGCCAGATATACGAAGGAACTAATGAAATCCAGCGGATCGTCATTGCACGGAAACTGCTGGGGGCGAGATAGTACCGACCGTTTTCAGGCCGTAACCCGCGAACCGGAGGAAAAACCGCAATGCATTTCAGACTGAACAGATTACCCGGCTATGGAGGAATAAAAGGTCCTCTTCTCCTGATTATAATGGACGGTATCGGCCTGTACCGGGGGGAAAAGGAAGAGTACCCCGGAAACGCCCTCGATATGGCGAAGCCGCGAAATCTCTATTCCCTGATGGAAAACGAAAAGATAGTAACCCGGCTCAAGGCACATGGAACGGCCGTAGGCATGCCCTCGGACAAAGACCAGGGAAACAGTGAAGTCGGGCATAATGCCATCGGGGCCGGCAGGATATTCGCGCAGGGATCCAAACTCGTAGATACCGCGATCAAGAACGGCAGCATCTTCGAGGGAGATACATGGAAAAAAATAATTTCCAGCGCATTGACTAAAAAAACCGCCGTGCATTTAATAGGCCTCATATCGGACGGAAACGTTCACAGCAGCATATCGCACCTCTTCGCGCTTATAGGCGAATGCGACAGGGGCGGCGTGGAAGAGGTTTATATACACGGCCTCCTGGACGGACGGGATGTGCCTCCGGTCAGCGCTCTCCGCTACTTCGGCGAACTGGAAGACTATCTCTGGTCGGTGCGCGAGCAAGCCATAAAATCAGGCGAAAAACGCCTGTATTTCGTCGCCTCCGGAGGCGGCCGGATGGTAACCACGATGGATCGCTACGAGGCGGACTGGTCTATCGTCGAACGGGGTTATAACGCCCATACGCTTGGAAAAGGCCCGCTTTTCCCCGACAGCCTGACAGCAATCAGGAAACTGCGTGAAAAAGAGCTATCCGATGATCAATACCTCTCACACTGGGTAATACACGATCCCGGTAACCCCGTCAAACCACTCACACAAATCATGGATGGAGACAGCGTGATACTGTTCAACTTCCGGGGCGACCGTGCGATCGAGATCAGCCGCGCGTTTGTCGAAGACGATTTTAAAGGATTCAAACGCGACTACCATCCCTCCGTAACATACGCCGGAATGCTCGAGTACGACGAAGACACCCGGATGCCGCCGGAATATCTCGTCTCGCCTCCGGCTATCGATCGAACGGTGTCGGAATATCTCGCAAGAAACGGCGTCTCGCAATACGCCATAAGCGAGACTCAGAAATTCGGTCACGTCACATATTTCTGGAACGGGAACAACTCCGCAAAGTTCGACGAAAAAACAGAAGAGTGGGTTGAGATCGAATCGGATCGCATACCGTTCGACCAGGAACCGGAAATGAAGGCCGCCGAAATAGCATCCCGGACAATCGCCGCGATGCAATCCGGGAAATACAGATTCCTTCGTCTGAATTTTCCAAACGGGGATATGGTGGGACATACCGGATCGCTCCCGGCAACGGTGAAAGCCGTGGAAGCAGTCGACAGGGAATTGGGCAGGTTGATCGAAGCAGCCGACAGACTGGGAGGCACGGTTATAGTGACCTCTGACCACGGGAACTGCGAACAGATGATAGCGGTCGATAAAAAGACCGGCAAGCCCGTAATGGAGGCAGGCGGAAAGTACAAACCGCAGACAAGCCACACGCTTAATCCGGTCCCGTTCATTATCCATGGTCCCGACACCGGCCGCTACGAACTTGCCGATATACCGGAACCGGGACTCGGTAACATAGCCGCGACCATACTGCTGCTTCTCGGATATGAAAGGCCGGAAGACTACCTCGAGTCACTCATTCGAGTGACTTAAGGGTTCAAGGATTCAAGGGGTCGAGGGTTCGAGGGAAAAGCTGAAAAACTTCAACGAAAGCTTCTATCTTTGCCCTGGAATCCTGG
Organism: Syntrophaceae bacterium UBA2210; assembly: GCA_002327865.1. Classification (GTDB taxonomy): domain Bacteria; phylum Desulfobacterota; class Syntrophia; order Syntrophales; family UBA2210; genus UBA2210. The sequence continues at coordinate 6,629 of DCUQ01000012.1, read as the reverse complement.
AATCCTTGACCCCTTGAATCCTTGAACCCTTTTACACTTGGCCCCTCGACCCCTTGGCCCCTCGAACCCTTTTACACTCGACCCCTCTTCAATAAATTCCCGCCTCGCAACCGCCGGCGATGGTCTGCCCCAGTTCCCGGCACCGCGCGAGAATCCCGTTCGTTACGCCTCCTTCCGAGGCCCTTGCGATAACGGGCTCATAAACCTTCTTGAACCGATAACCCAGCGCTATCCTCTCTATACTGTTGACAGCACCCGTGCCGTCGTTCCCGGCACTGACAAAAACGACATAGGGTTTTCTGAAAACCTTTCCTTCGGCGGGATAAAAGGTACGGTCAAAAAAATCCTTAACGGCGCCGGACATGTACCCGAAATTTTCAGGGGTTCCTATCGCCAGCCCGTCACAACGGAGAAGATCCTCCAGGGACGCGTTTCCCACTCTCTTTAAAACGGCCTCCGCACCCCTTATGCTCGCCACCCCTTCCGCAACAGCCTCTGCCATCTTTTCGGTATTTCCCGTCTGTGAATGGTAAACAACCAATATACTGATCATTATGTCTCCGGCCGACTAACCGCTATTCCAACTTTATCGCGCTTGCAAGGAAATTCATTCCATGTCCAAACGAATTCGGGCGGAAGAAAATATCCCCGCCCGAATCGTTATATCTCTGTTTCCACGACCTGTTTATCCCTTGCCCCGTTTTTCCATTTCCTCTTTTCTGAGATCTTTACGGAGGATTTTACCGATATTGGTTTTGGGAAGCTCTTTACGGAACTCTATCTCCGTCGGGAGTTTGTATGTGGCCAGTTTTCCCTTGCAGAATTCTATCATTTCTTCCGCAGTAGCACTCTCGCCGGCTTTTAATACCACAAAGACCTTGATATTCTCCCCCCGCTTCGGATCAGGTATCCCGATAGAGCAAGCCTCCTGCACTTTCGGATTCTCATAGAAAACCTCGTCTATATCCCGCGGATACACGTTAAAACCACCCGATATGATCATATCCTTCTTGCGATCGACGATATAGAAATACCCGTCATCATCCATTGTCGCGATATCCCCCGTGTAACACCAGCCGTCTCTCAGGGTGTTCGCTGTTTCATCGGGCATATCCTTGTAGCCCTTCATAACCTGCGGGCCCTTGATGATAAGTTCTCCAGGCTCGCCTATCGGCATATCCGTCACCCCGTCATCCAGATCGACGATCCTGCAGAGCGTATCGGAGATGGGAAGTCCGATACTGCCTACCTTGCGCGCCCCACCGGCAAACGGATTTATATGCGTAACTGGCGTGGTTTCCGTCATCCCGAACCCCTCAACGATAACGGCTCCCGTAACTTTCTCAAAATCATGGATGACTTCGACCGGGAGCGGCGCGCTTCCGGAGAAACAACCCTTTATACATTTCATATCGGTCTTTTTGATATCCGGATGGTTCAACATTCCTATATACATGGTCGGTACCAGCGGAGCGAAGGTAGGCTTGAATTTATCGATCGCCTCAAGGAGAGGCTCAGTCTGGGGCTTCGGCACAAGGATATCGGTCCATCCCATATAGACGGAGAAATTCATGGCCGTGGACATTCCGAAAACATGGAAGAAGGGAAGCGCCCCAAGCATTCGTTCTTCCCCCCGGCCGAATTTGGGAAACCACGCGGCTATGTGCTGTACCTGCTTGCTCAGGTTGGCATGGGTGAGCATAACTCCCTTGGAAACCCCTGTCGTTCCCCCGGTATACTGGTACATGGCAACATCTTCAAAATCGATCTTTACGGAAGGCGTCGTCGCCGTATACTTGTCAATGCACGATTTCCACTTGTAGACATCTGGAGCATCCTTTACATCCGCCGCAAGTTTCTTTTTCTTTGCCACAAGTGGGAACAGGAGATTTTTGGGAAAAGGAAGATAATCTCCTATAGAGGTATAGATAATCTGTTTGATCTGCGTCTTCGGACGAAGATTGATCATCCTGTTGCCGAGAAGATCCAGGGTTATGAGTACTTTAGAGCCGGAATCGTTAAATTGATGCTCAAGCTCAATATCCGAATAAAGCGGGTTGTTCATTACCACTATCCCGCCTATCTTCAATATGGCGAAGTAGGCCGCGACACATGGAATCAGGTTGGGCAGCAGTATCGCGACGGCATCCCCCTTTTTTACGCCAAAATCCGCGAGACAGTGCGCGAAACGATCCGTCATCTCCTTGAGCCCTTTATAGGTTAATTTATACCCCTGAAAAACAAGCGCGTCTAATTCGGGAAAATCACGAGCAGCCCGATCGAGCAGATCCGGCATGCACACTTCCTCATAATCGACGAACTCCGGAACTCCTTTTTCATACGACTTCAGCCAAGGTTTGTCCTCATATTTGATTGCATTTGCCATAAGTTCCCGCCCCCCTTCAGATTAAGATGTTAAAAGCTGAGAAAACAAGCAGTTACAACTAAACAGCCCCTGTCATGCACCCGCCGTACCGCATTTCTTTCAAGTCTACCCTCCCGGTTGCAATAAGGGAATTAATAATACATTTTTCCCGGAAAAGCCACAAAAACCGTTTTTCACGAGTCTCCCTGCCCTGGCTCGGCCAATTCAACAGGCGAAACCGGTTAATTCTCCCCGGGAAGGGATTTGTCTTCCGGAGTTTCTCCTTCGACACCCTTTTCTTCCGGGGTTTCTTCCTCGACGCTCTTTTCTTCCGGAGTTTCTCCCGGCAGATCCTCTGCCTGCGCAACCGTTTCAGTGCTCTCTTCCTCCGGAATTTCTATGGAAGCTTTCTCGATATTCATGGCATCCCAGACTATTTCGGCTATATCGAGGGCTGCCATTTTCTCCTCCATCCCCCGGTCCTTGATACCGTCGGACATCATTGTCAGGCAGAACGGGCATGCAACCGCTATCGTATCCGCTTTTACGGCTATAGCCTGGTCCGTTCTCATATCATTGATCCTGTCACCGATATCCTCCTCCATCCACATCCTTGCCCCTCCGGCACCACAACAGAAACTCTTGCTGAAATTACCGGCCATCTCGGACAGTCTCATACCGGGAACGGAACCGAGTATCTTCCTCGGCTGCTCATAGATATCATTGTACCTGCCGAGGAAACAGGAATCATGATACGTGAATAAACCGCTTACCGGTTTCTTTAATACCAGTTTGCCACGGGCGATAAGATCGGCGATTATCTCCGTGTGATGATAGACCTCGAAATTGCCGCCGAAATGAGTGTAATCCTTCTTGATGGTATTATACCCGTGCGGACAGGTACAGATGATTTTCTTAACGCCGTATCCGTTCATGATTTCTATGTTCATCTGCATTAGGGTCTGCGAAAGATATTCGTTTCCACCTCTCATGGCGGAATCGCCGCAACAACTCTCTTCTCCGCCCAGGATACCGAAACTGACACCTGCCTCCATCAGTAGTTTGGCAAAGGCAACCGCGACCTTTTTACCCCTGTCGTCAAACGACCCGGAGCAACCTACATAATAGAGATATTCCACATTCGAATCCTCAGCCAGTGTCTTGACGCCCAGCTCTTTCGCCCAGTCTCCTCTCGTGTGAGAACCGATTCCCCAGGGGTTGGAGTTGTTCTCCATGTTCCTGTAGGTCAACTGCAACTCCTGGGAAAAATCCGCCTCCATCAGTACTTTGTACTGCCTCATGCCGATGATCATCGGAACATGTTCGTTGAATACAGGACAGACTTCCATACAGGCCATACAGTTTGTACACGCCCATAACTCGTGCAGATCGATAACCTCGCCCACCATTATCTTTCCCGGGTCGGGGATTGCAGGCTGTTCACCCTCCCCGGCATTACGCTTCGCCGCCATCACGACAGGCGCTCTCTCCAGCCAGTATTCCTTGATATCCTGGTGGAGCTTCTTCGGGGAGAGCGGTTTGCCCGACAGGTAAGCGGGACACACATCCTGACATCTTCCGCACTTCAGGCATGCGTCCGCGTTAAAAATCTGCTTCCAGGTAAAATCCTCGAGTTTCCCGACACCGAACGACTCGGCGGTCTCAAAGTCGGAAATCGGTTCAAGATACCCCGTAGGTTTCAGCGATCTCATGTACTGGTTAGCCGGGGCGAGAAGAATGTGTATCAGCCTTGAATAGGGAATATAAGCGATAAAGCCGAAGGCCTCAAACGCGTGTATCCACCAGGTCCATTTATGAAGAATTTTAACCGTATCGTAGCTTACGCCGGTCAGGGGTTTCGAAAGGGCGTATCCGACAAACGACCAACTGCCCCATGAGTAACCATCCACATTGACGTTGACATACAGCCTGAATGCCTCGAGCAGAAATCCCGTTACGATAATACCGGCTATCAGGAGTAATCCGATCGCGTTATCCGGAGTGTTATCCGATTTTCCCCGGTATTCCAGCCGTTCGGGTTTCCGGATGTATCTCCTCCACACCGCCAGCACAACCCCGGCGAGAACGGCCAGGCCGAACACCTCCATAACGAAAGAGAACCACAGATAGAATCCGCCGTTAAAAAAAGGAACAAGAAACGGAAGATGAAAGTGTGTGGCATCGAAGGCCGCGCCGAATATAAGGACAAAAAACCCGAAAAATATGAGGGCGTGCATAATGCCGGGATACCCGTCCCTGAATGTTCTTATCTGCAGGAGGGAGTTAAGGAGAAGGGATTTGATCCTTTCCGAAGGCTTATCGGTCCTGTTTTCCGGCAGGCCGATCGCCTTCCACATCTGCCAGCGTCGGTAAAAACCGTAGACACATATCGCTATCGCGATCCCGGCGAATATAAAAAGAATCAATTCCGACGGGAAGGGGGCGTTCCAGAATATTTCTCTCCCTTCATTACCTACAACGTATGCGCCTGCATCGTGTGCCATAATGCTTTTTACCTCCATATATATATTTAAGATATCTGGTATGATAAACAGTACGGGAATAGAGTAACTATGTATTATAACTCGGTCAATACCGCTACTTTTTTCTGAAGAAACGGGGGTGGGTCACCCACCCCCGTTCACACATTACGATAATTTCTTTGCTGCAGCGGTAATTTCAGGCACTACCTTGAAGAGATCATCTACAATACCGTAATCGGCCCTGGCAAAAATAGGAGCTTCGGAATCCTTATTAATCGCAACAATATATTTTGAAGAACTCATACCGGCCAGGTGCTGAATGGCACCGGATATACCACAGGCGATATATAGAGTTGGAGAAACTACCTTGCCGGTCTGTCCTACCTGGTCCGATTGAGGTCTCCATCCCGCATCGACGGCTGCACGTGAAGCGCCGACCGCCGCGCCGAGAACATCGGCCAGTTCTTCAATGATTTTGTATTCACCAGGCCCTTTCATTCCACGTCCACCGGAAACGATGATGTCCGCTTCCGTAAGATCGATCTTCCCGCTTTTATCTTTCTGCGTCTCAAGCACCCTGGTCTTGAGCGCGTCCGCCGCGATACCCGGATCGAACTTCACCACTTCGCCTGCCTTGGGCTTCTCCACCGCAGCGAAAACCTTCGGCCGTAGAGACGCCATCTGGGGATAACTTTCCACAGCGATTTCCCCGAAGCATTTGCCCGCGTACATCGGCCTGATGGCAAGAAGTTTGCCTTTGGATATCTTGACTTCCGTGCAGTCCGAGGCCATTCCCGTGGCCAGTTTCCCAACCAGTCTGGATGAAAGATCCTTACCCTGTACCGACGCCGCAAGCAGGAGAATGGATGCGTCATTTTCCTTTACAACGTTTGCAACCGCCGCGCTGTAAGCATCCGTCGTATAATCTGCAAACATGGCGTTATCCGCCAGATAGACCTTGTCAACACCGTATTTACCCAGTTCCGGGGCCATTCCTTCAACTCCCGATCCCAGCAGAACCGCGCATACTTCCTCGCCAAGTTCATCCGCGAGTTTTCTCGCAACGCTCGCAACCTCGAATGAGACATTGCGCAGAGCGCCACCTCTCTGTTCAGCAACTATCCATACGCCTTTTGCCATTTTTTTATCCTCCTCTTTTCTCCGTTAAATTACCTTGGCCTCTTCCCTCAACAGCCTGACCAGCTCGGAGGCCTTTGCGGCCGGATCATCGCCGCCGATGATCTTTCCCGGAGCTCTTTCCGGAGGGGGAATCATTTTGACAACTTTTGCCTTGGGCTCAACGGATATACCGAGGGCCGCCGCGTCCTTGACATCGACAGGTTTCTTCTTCGCCTTCATAATTCCCGGAAGGGAAGCGTATCGCGGTTCATTCAATCCCTTCTGGGCGGTAATAACACATGGCATTTCGCTCTCTATGACGAGTTGCGCCCCTTCTATGGGTTTGACGGCCTTGGCCTTGCCACCCGAAACTTCAAGCCCGGTTACGATTGTAATCTGCGGCATTCCAAGCAGTTCGGCGAGTATGGATCCTACCTGGCCGGAATCGCCATCAATGGCCCGTTGTCCGCAGAAAATGATATCCGGGTTAATATCCTTTATGGCTGCCGCGATAGCAACCGCCGTGTTGTAAGCGTCCGCCTTGTCGATAGTGACATGAATACCCTTCTCCGCGCCCATGGCAAGTGCGGTCCGGATCGTCTCCATCGCCCGCGGGGGACCGAGTGAAACAATCGTTACCTCTCCACCGTTTGCCTCTTTCA
>DCUQ01000059.1:24027-30523 GCA_002327865.1 Syntrophaceae bacterium UBA2210 | reverse complement strand
GTTCAAACAAATGGGACCACCTCTGTCTATTGGTTTGTTAATAGCCGGCGTCGCGCAGGATTTTTCCCTTTTCGGCTAATTCGAGGTCGGTTTCTATCATCATATCTATCAGTTTATCGAAGGTTACCTCGGGTTCCCATCCGAAGGCCTTCCGCGCTTTGCTTGCGTCGCCGAGCAGCACGTCGACTTCGGTTGGCCTGAAGTAGCGTTCGTCGATTTCCACGTACCGGCGGTAATCGAGGTCGAGTTTTTCGAATACGCGTTCCACGAATTCACGGACGGAGTGCGTTTCGCCGGTGGCGATGACGAAATCGTCCGGCTTGTCGTGCTGCATCATCATCCACATCGCCTTCACGTAATCACCGGCGTAGCCCCAGTCACGCCTTGCGTCCAGATTCCCGAGAAAGAGTTTATCCTGCAGTCCCAGCTTGATCCTGGTTGCCGCGGTGGTGATTTTTCTAGTGACGAAGGTCTTGCCGCGCCTCGGCGATTCATGGTTGAAGAGTATGCCGTTGCAGGCGAATATATTGTAGGCATCGCGATAGTTCCTGACTACGTAGTATGCATATACTTTTGCGGCGGCATAGGGACTCCGGGGCTGAAACGGCGTGATCTCGTTCTGTGGAGGCGGAGCCGCTCCGAACATTTCGCTGGACGAGGCCTGGTAGAATCGAGCCTTGATACCGGTTTTCCTGATCGCCTCGAGCAGTCTGATCGTACCCAGTCCCGTGATGTCGCCTGTATATTCGGGAGTGTCGAAGCTCACCCGCACATGACTCTGGGCGCCCAGGTGATATATTTCATCCGGCTTGATGTCGTAAAGCAGGTTGGTCAGGTGGGCGGATACGGATAGATCGCCGAAATGGAGATACATCCGCGCGTCGGGATCGTGGGAATCCCGGTAGAGGTGATCGATGCGGCCGGTGTTGAAGGTGCTGGCCCTCCTGATAAGACCGTGCACCTCGTATCCCTTGTCCAGAAGGAATTCGGCAAGGTATGAACCGTCCTGTCCGGTAATCCCGGTAATAAGCGCTTTTTTCATGCAACATACCTCTCAAGATACCATTCTACGAATTTTTTTATTCCCTCTTCTATCGTCGTCAGAGGTTTAAATCCCGTGTCTTCGGTAAGACCTTTCACGTCGGCGAAGGTCGCGGGTACGTCGCCAGGTTGAAGAGGAAGCATGTTCTTTTCCGCCTCGATGCCGAGGACGTCTTCCAGGGTTTCGATAAATCTCATCAACTCGACGGGATTGTTGTTTCCGATGTTGTATATCCGGTAAGGCGCGAAGCTTGTTCCGGGGTCCGGCCTCTCGCCGCTCCAGGCGGGATCCGGTGCCGGTATCCGGTCCATTATCCTGACGACACCCTCGATTATGTCATCGATATATGTAAAATCTCTCCTCATCATGCCGTGATTATAGATATCTATCGGTCGTTTGTTGAGAATAGCGTCGGTGAAAAGGAAGAGGGCCATGTCGGGCCTTCCCCAGGGACCGTATACGGTGAAGAACCGCAGGCCGGTGCAAGGGATTTTATAAAGGGCCGCGTAGGAGTGCGCCATGAGTTCGTTAGCCTTCTTCGTGGCGGCGTACAAACTTACCGGGTGATCTACGTTCTGATGGACCGAGAAAGGCATCGCGGTGTTCGCGCCGTAGACGGAACTGGACGAGGCAAATACGAGATGCGGCACGTTCGCGTGACGGCATCCTTCGAGAATGTTGATAAAGCCGTCGAGATTGCTGTTCACGTACGCGTGGGGGTTCTCGAGGCTGTAACGCACACCCGCCTGTGCGGCCAGGTGAACAACGCGGTCGAATACGTGACCGGCGAAAAGTTTTTCCGTTCCATCCCGGTCGTAAAGGTCGAGGCGGATAAAGGTGAATTTTTCGCAGGGTCTGAGAATATCGAGGCGGTCCTCTTTCAACCGTACGTCATAGTAGCTGTTGAGGTTGTCGATGCCGACGACATGGTGACCGTCGTTCAGGAGACGCCTGCACAGGTGGAAACCGATGAAACCCGCGGCACCGGTAACGAGAATGCAATTTTGGATTTTGGATTTTGAATTTTTAATGGAAACACCTTGAATGCAATGTTGAATTTTTAATGTTGATACGTTTGTAAAAAGTCGTCACACCGGTGAAAACCGGTGTCCAGCCCCTTTTTGTCATTCCGTGCACGCGAAGCACGACACGGAATCCAGTGTTATCAGGCAGTTCCCGGACTACGAATTTCACCGGGGAGGCGGCCGGTATGACTATATGAGGCATCTTGATAGTGCCCCGGCTTTCGCCGGTATGACGAAAAAAAAGAACTGGATTCCGGCGTCCGCCGGAATGGCGGTACGAACTAACTTAAAAGCGTTTCATTAAGCATTAAGCATTCAAAATTAATAATTGCCCTTAGATGCAGCTCCGCCTCCTGAATTACATCAGAAGTTGCGTCGCGGGACGGCAGGCGCCTAGAACCGGTCCTTCGTTTCTTTTTTCAGTTGTTCTATCTCTTCTTTCAACTGGTCGTACTCCCGCATCTTTCTCTTAAGAAAACGGTAGGTGATTTTTGCTTTTTCCTCGAGACCATGCGGCGTAAGCACATAAAAGTAGGCGCTTTTTTTATTACTTTCCTTGAAAAGGCTTGCCTTGACAAACCCTTTTTCTATAAGTGCTTTGACAATGTAGTTGACTTTGCCCAGGCTGATACCCAGCCTGGAAGACAGCTCTCGCTGAGTTATGCGGGGAGACGATTCCAACTCTTTCAAGAGTTGGAGAAGCTCTCCGTCTTTAAGATCGCCTGCCTGGTTCTGCATATGTAGCCTCCGTTCCGTATTACGAATAAGAGTTTACAACCTGCAAGCCATGTTCAATTGTTGAACAAACTGAATATTAGAGATACCGAAATTTAAAGTCAAGTTAAAAAACAGAAAAATTTTTCAGCCGTCGACGCGGTTGTTATGAGTCCAGTGCCAATCGATATTGCTTCCGACACGCCTGGACCTTATGTATCCGGCGCGGATAAAATCCTCTATGGTTGCGCGTACCAGTCCGGAATGAAAACCGGTCGCATGTTCGATTGCTCCGCACAGCATGGCGACCGCCCGGCCGTTTGAAAGGTTACGCACGGGAAAACAGCCGCAGGTTTCGATCAGATCTTCCGACAGGAGCCTGTAGACAAGCTGCATCCTGAAGTGCCCTTCGATCCTGAAGTTATCTTCCGGCGACCCTCTCCCCGCCCTGTAATCCAGTATCTTCTTTTCCCATTCGTCGTTTATTTCCTTTTCGAATTCCCTGACGAATGCTTCGATATCTTCGGGCGCGAGTTTTGACGTCCTGACGATGGCACTGTTTGCGTCGTACCTCTCCCAGTCATCGGTCAGGATTTCGAGATCGTATTCCTCGATTCTTTCACGCACGGTGGTCCCGGGAAACGGCGCAAGAAAATGGTATCCGTGGGGTATGCCGAGGCTACGTGAAAATTCCCGCGTGTCTCTAAGCGTTTCGGGAGTTTCCCCGGGCAGACCGACCATGAAGGATGCATGGGCCAGGATGCCCGTTTCCCCGCACAGCCTGACCGCGTTGCGTGCCTGCTCCAGCGTGATGCCTTTCCTGATACGCTTGAGCATCTCCGGATTGCCGGATTCGATGCCGAAACTGATACTGTCGCATCCGGCTTCACGCATAATCTCGAGAATTTCGCGGTCGACGGTATTGACACGTGAGAAGGCGCTCCACTTGAAATCGAACCCGCGTCTTATGATCTCTCCGCATAATCCGCAGACCCGTGCCTTGTTCGATGTAAAAAGGTCGTCCGCTATATTTATCCTGGAAATTCCATAGGCGAGTATCCGCTCTATCTCGTCCATGACATGTTCCACCGTCCGGTAGCGGACTTTCTTTCCCACCATGCGTCTCCCCTGGCAGAATATGCACGAGTTCGGACATCCCCTGCTCGTTATTATGCTGACTGGAAAACCGAGGGCATTATACCGTGACATGGGCAGGAGATGCCGTGCAGGCATGGGGATGGAATCGAGATCATCGATCAGTTCCCTCGGGCGCGTGACAACGATCCCGCCCTCCTCTCTGAAAGCGAGTCCCGCTATGTCGGGCCACGCGTTTCTGTCCGCAAGCCGGGGGACAAGTTCCATTATGGTCCTCTCCCCTTCTCCGATGACCAGCAGGTCTATTTCAGGACAGGTCGCGAGCGTATTTTCGGCATCGAACGAGACGTGGGGACCGCCCATAACGGTCACCACGGAGGGTCTGTGTTTTTTGGCGGTCCGCATTATACCTGCGGCGACCGGAAAATTCATGGTTACGGAGGTAGCGCCGATGACATCGGGCTCGAATGCGTCGATCGCGTTTTTCAGCTTCTCCGGCGTGTAACGGGATACGATATAATCCATTATCTTCACGTTACATCCGGCCGCTTCAAACGCGGCTGCGACGTAAGAGACGCCCAGCGGAGGCGCCGGGGCCTCCTCGAGCGGATATGGAGGAGCGATAATGGCAATATTCACGGCCAAACCGGTATTCCGGGGAATCGCGGGATACGTCCCCTGTTTTTGCCGTTATCAGGCGATTTGGTATTCTCTCATAAGGTTCTCTATCTGTTCGTCCTTTTTATGCCAGAGCCCGCTTACCCATGCCTGGAACCGTCTCCGAAAGTCAGGATCATGCTGATAATCTCCTGAGAGGAATTCTTCCGGGATTTTCAGCTTTTTGACTCTTACAACAATCCTGGAAACGCGGCCGCAGATAAAATCCCAGAATTTTCCGGATCCTGGCCCTTCGGGATACACGATCGTTACATCGAGTATATTGGTTATTCTGCCGGCCATCGCGCTGATAGCGAAGGCCAGTCCGCCCGCCTTCGGACGCAGAAGGTGACGGTAGGGGGATTTCTGGCGATCGTGTTTCTTCTGTGTAAACCTTGTCCCCTCGATGAAATTCATTATGGAAACGGGAGAATTTTTGTACCGGGCACACGCCTTCCGGGTCGTCTCGAGATCGGCACCGCGAAGCTCGGGATGTTTTTCGATAAAATCCCTTGAATAGCGCTTCATGAACGGGTAATCCAGCGCCCACCATGCGGTCCCTAACATAGGCACCCAGAAGAGTTCTTTCTTGAGAAAAAATTTAGGAAAGGGAATACGACCGACGAACACCTTCAAGATAACAAGAATATCGGTCCAGTGCTGATGATTGCTGTTGACAAAATACCACTCGCCGGGGTCGAGATCGTTGATTCCCTGAATATCCCACGATACCTTTTGCGTCAGCTTGAGAATATATATAATCCCCCACATCCAGATTGTCGCTACTTTCATCAGCATGCGCCCGCATACCCGTTGCCAGGCAGGCAGGCGTATGAGAAATTTCAACAACGAAAGGATATAGACAGGAACCATGGCCAAAGCCGTATTCAACGTCATAAGCACAATCGTTATAACACCCAGAAGATGTGACGGCAGAAAAGAGAGCACGGCAACACCTCCTAGAACTTGACTTCCGGGACCCCCTTGGCAGATTCGGGGACATCGAAGAACGTCGCCTTCGTGAAACCAAACATGCCGGCCATTATATTGGCAGGAAAGGTCCTTATCTTGATGTTATACGTCTTTACCGCCTCATTATAGCGTCTCCGTTCAACCGCGATCCTGTTTTCCGTACCGGCCAGTTCATCCTGAAGGCTGAGGAAGTTCTGATTCGATTTGATATCGGGATACCGTTCGACGGTGACAAGCAGCCTGCTCAATGCACCGGTCAACTGGTTGTTTGCCGCTATTTTATCGGGAACGCTATTTGCCCCGGCAACTTTGGACCTGGCCTCGGTAACACCGATAAAAACTTCCTTTTCCTGTGCGGCAAAGCCTTTCACCGTTTCCACGAGGTTAGGTATAAGGTCGTATCTCCGCTGCAACTGATTCTCCACCTGCGCCCACGACGCCTTTACCCCCTCGTCAAGGGTTACAAAGCTGTTGTAAACACCCTTGATGCCGGAATAGATTATCAGTATGATCGACAGTACGATAACTATCTTGATTATGATCTTCTTTTTATTAGCTTCCGCCATGTGTATGATCCCTCCTGCTTTTTAAATGATAGTACCCGGATATTTCCGGGCAAAAAACTATCTCTTGTAAAACCTCTTTCCGATTATTCCAGCTTGTCGACAAATTCCCACAATTTTCTTGCCTCCGCCAGGTACGCCATAAAAAGCGCGTTTACCTCAGAAGAGGCATATTTTTTCTTTTCTTCCTTTATGTCAAGACATTTCATAAAAACACTTCCGTCAACCGGGATTTCACGGGCAAGCGCCTCCACGATCTCCCGCCTGGAAAGGGAAATATTCGCGCCCTTGAGATAGAGGATCCCGCCAAAGATAGAAACAAAAGCGGTTATCGATTCCCGTATCAGTCCTTCTATCAGCCTGGTTTTCCCCTCTGTTTCCAGAAATCGTTCCCTCAGGAGCAGTAATTTGCCCTTGATCTCGCGTTC
>DCUQ01000059.1:0-24015 GCA_002327865.1 Syntrophaceae bacterium UBA2210 | reverse complement strand
CCGTGCACGAGGACATACTCCTTTTGCATATTGAGGAACTCGAGCGGATACGAATCCAGAGAAGAGTTGATGTAGGTTTTCGTCATGAACAGCGGGGTTGACACGTTTCTCTTCCGCCACCTGGAAACCGTTTCCATGGCCTTATCCAGGCGATCGATGGCCTCTTCCGAAAGTATTATCATAAAATTCAGGTCCGATTTCCCCGGCCTGTAGTCTCCTCCCGCCGCACTGCCGTAAAGGACGACCGATACGAGGGCATCGCCGTATATCTTCCGGTAATCCGCAACGATATCGGGGAATATTTCTCCCGGTTTGTCTATTTTTGCCATTTTTCCGACTTCCTCCGTAATATTAAAAATCGGCCTGGTTCAGGGAATCAGAATCCTCGCCCGGCACCGCCGCCGCCGCTCATGCCGCCGCCGAAACCACCGAAGCCGCCGCCGAAACCACCGCCGAAACCGCCGCCCCCTCTGCCACCCATCATCAGCATAAGGATAATAAAGGGGAGCATCCTTCTTCCCTGCCTGGTGCCGAGCAGAAGAGATAAAACAAGAAAAAGTATTATAAGGGAGAAGATATTAACGCCTTTCTGCTCTTTCGGCACCGGCTGTTGGCGTGTCTGAGGCACGCCGGTCAGCGAAACCCCGGCATCTTTAGCTATTACCGACGACACAGCAGCCATCGCACCTGCCAGTCCTTTGTCATAATCCCCCTTGCTGAGATAAGAAACCACGTACCGGTCGAGTATGTTTCCGACAAGACCGTCCGGGAGTATGCCTTCGACGCCGTATCCCGTTTCAATCCTGATCCTTCTCTCTTTGACGGCAAGAAATATCAGGACCCCCTTGTCCTCGCCCTTTTTGCCTATGCCCCATGTTTCGTACAATCTGTTCGCGTAGTCGTCGGGATCGTTATCCCCGATCTCCTTCATGGTAACCACTACTACCGAAGTTCCCGTCTTTTCAAGAACCTCCCGTGCCAGGGATTCCATGGATTGCGAGTATCTCTGCGAGATAACCCCCGCGAAATCGTTGACTGCGCCTCCCATCGGCCGCGGGAAATCACCTCCATACACACAGGTGGCGACCAGATATATCATCACAGCCACAATGAATGAACCAACTGTTTTCTTATTGAATCTCCCCGCAACAAGTTGCGGGGAATCTCCGANNGAATGCGCTCGCTGTTCAGTTCAAACCAGAAGCTTCCTCCACGGAATCTCGGAAACACATACAAGAAGATTAAACTCTTTTCAACCGCCTTTTCATCCCATCCGGCGGATTGTTACCGCCACGAGCCCGGCATGCCGGGATAACCGGGCGTTTCAATTTTCGCATCTTGCCACAGTTGAATATAACAAAGCAACCCCTTTCACTTTATTATTCCGGCAACAACATGACAGCAGTTCCTTGGACCCTCGNNGCCTTTAACCTCTTTAATTACCGTAAGTAATAATCAAACATTCAACATTAAACATTGAAATTTGCCTCCCGCTTGTCGGGGTCCGGCTGTTAAGTAATTACCAAAAAGTATTTATACTTACTGTGGAAAATTGTCTTGACTTTTTCTCATACCAAACCTATTTTAATTATTCTTTTTCAGGACCGTATCTTACGGGAGCCGATTACAGGGAATGAAAATATATTCAAACAATCTACTGAAAACGCTGTTGATTGTGACACTGTTTTTGTTCGTCGCGGGGAATCTTCTACTTACTGCCCGAAACGCCCAGGCCGGATGAAGAGACCCGAGGGTGACCGTGAATGTCGCCCCAGAGGGAAGTGGAACCGTCGGAGTAAACGGCGTCGAATATAAATCTCCGGTGAGAGTGCCGGACAACTCAACAGTATCGTTCAGGGCGAAAGCCGCGAAGGGATACAGATTCGTATGCTGGGACGAGGCATTGTCGGGGGACAAGAACCCGACCACATATCACGTTACCTGCAATACAAAGGTCACCGCCGTCTTTGAGCCCGTTCCGCAACAGTAAAAGCAGGGCAACACGGCCGAAAGCAGGCAGACGCTTCGCGACAATAATAGGAAAAAAATTCATTTCCCGGCTCGCCCGGCAAAAAGCCCCGGCTCTGAAATGTTGCTTCGTGAACCGTCCCGGGCATTAAACACAAGTTGTCAGTGCCGGTTTTTGCGCTTGACATGTCGTGCAAAGTGGTATAGGAACTGCGCTTCGAAATTTTACAAGGGAGGAACTATTTTTGGCAAACAACAAATCCGCGGAAAAAAGGGCCCGGCAGAGCGAAAAACGGAGAATGAGAAACACCTCTGCGAGGACACGTGTAAAAACGGGTGTTAAGGCTGTGCTTGCTTCTGTAGAGGAAAAAGATGCGGAAAAAGCACGCAAGGTCCTGATCGACACAACGAAAATAATAGATAAGGCTTCGGCCAGAGGGATTTTTCATAAGAACACGGCATCCCGTAAAATATCGAGATTGACAAAGAAAGTAAACGCCCTCGGATAGGCGTTCGGCATCAGAATCCCGACATGATATTCCGGTAAGCCTTGTCTGCCATATCTACCGACAGTTTCATAATGGCATTTCTTTTGTTCTCAGCGGTTACCGCGGTATCGACTTCGACTTTAAAGGCCTCTCTTCCGGAGAGGCCGTCGCTTATACAGATAACCTCGCCGTTATCGGCACGTTTAAATACCACATCCAGCGTCATGGAGACGCTATCTTCTTTCGTCACATCGGCAATGCTGTAGGCAAGATGAGCCGTGGTAATGCCGCTTATCTGTCCGGTCAGGAGCGCGTCCGCAAGGTTTCTGTCGGAGACGGGAGTGAATCTGCCTCCTTTCCTTAAACGATCGAAAAACGCATTTCTCACATAGTTTTCGACATTCGCTTCGCTGGTCCTGTTAACAAAATTGCCTATAAACACCTTCCGTATGCCGGCATCTATGTGTTCCCCTCCCGGAGAAACATGATACCCGCACCCCGCACAGGCAAGAAGAATTAAAACATATATAATGAGAAATTTTTTCATGAGAAACCTTTTGTCCAAAGAGTTTCCCCCTTGAACCCTCGACCCCTTGACCCCTTGAACCCTTGAACCCTCGAACCCTTGACCCCTTGAACCCTTGAACCCTTCTTCTACTTCACAACAATATTGACCAGCTTTTTCGGAACATAAATCTCTTTGATTATCTTTTTGCCCTCGGTAAGCTGTTTAACCTTACTGTCATTCAGGGCAAGTTCCTTTATCTTGTCGTCGGGTTCGCCCGCGGCAACCTGTATCCTGCTGCGCACCTTCCCGTTGATCTGAACGACGATGGTGATCTCTTCCTCCACTGCGACCGCCGCGTCGAAACCGGGCCACGCGGTTTCGGAAAGCTGATTCTGTTTTCCGAGCATTTCCCAGAGTTCTTCGGTTATATGAGGGACTATGGGCGACAGGAGAAGTATAACGGATTCCAACGTCTCCCGTATTACGGAGAGCGCTGTCCGGTCATTCTTTTCCGGCCGTTCGATCTGATAGAGCGTATTGACAAGTTCCATAACCGCGCTGATCGCCGTGTTGAAATGGAACCGGTCTTCTATATCCGTCGTTACCTTTTTGATGGTCTGGTGTGTTTTTCTCCTCAGATTCTTGAGATCACCTTCGAGTGCTTCTCCGCCGTCGAAGGGCGCAACTTCTTTTATGTCGTCGATATAATCTTCGACGATACGCCACACCCTGCCGAGGAAGCGGAAGGAGCCTTCGACTCCCTGGTCGCTCCATTCCAGGTCTTTTTCAGGCGGTGAGGCGAACAGGCAGAAAATCCTGGCCGTGTCCGATCCGTACTCGTCGATTATGTAGTTGGGATCGACGACGTTCTTCAAAGACTTCGACATCTTTTCGGTCTTTCCGATCTTTACCGCGAGGCCGCAATAAATACACTTTCCGTCTGTTACTTCCTCCGGGAACAGATAGCCGTGTTTCGAGCATCTCATGGTTTCTTTGCAGACCATTCCCTGCGTGAGCAGGTTCGAGAATGGTTCGTCAACATCGAGCACGCCGAAATCTCTGAGCATTTTCGTGTAGAACCTCGCGTAAAGCAGGTGCAGAATGGCATGCTCGATCCCGCCGATATACTGATCGACAGGCATCCAGTATTTCACTTTCTCTTTGTCGAGACCCGGCTTTACTGAGTGATCGGGACAGCAGAATCTGTCAAAGTACCACGATGATTCGACAAACGTATCCATCGTATCCGTTTCCCGTTTTGCGGGTCGGCCGCACCTGGGGCAGGTAACATTTACGAACGAGTCGATCAGATCGAGCGGGGACCCTCCCTCCCCTGTCAACTCCACATCTCTGGGAAGTATAATGGGAAGATCCGCTTCGGGAACCGGAACGGCGCCGCATTCTTCACAATTGACAATGGGGATCGGAGCTCCCCAGTAGCGCTGTCTGGATATGCCCCAGTCACGCAGGCGATATTCTATGGTCTTTCTCCCCCGGCCGATAGATTCCAGATATGCCGCTATGTCATCCAGCGCCTGCATGTTTTTCATTCCGTCGAATTTCCCGGAATTAACCAGAACCCCTTCATCCACATAGGCTTCGGTCATGGTATCGGCATCGAGCGGATCATCAGGATTCTGGATAACTACAATCTTTTCAAGGTTATATTTCTCGGCGAATTCAAAGTCGCGCTGATCGTGTGTGGGAACAGCCATAACACAACCGGTACCGTAATCCGCCAGCACAAAATTAGCCGCATAGATCGGCATTCTCTTATCGGTAACCGGGTTAAGGCACCAGGCATCCAGAAAAACGCCTTCTTTCTCGTAATAATCGGACGTTCTCACTAATTTATCCTGTTTTTTTACACGCTCCACGAAATCCCTGACGTCCTGTTCTACGGGTTTTCCCTTTGCGAGTTCCATTACCAGGGGATGTTCTGCCGCGATCAGCATGAACGTGGCACCGAATATCGTATCCTGCCTGGTAGTGAAAACCTTGATGACATCGTCGGAATCGGCCATGGGAAAAACGAGTTCACACCCGTGGCTCTTACCGATCCAGTTCTTCTGCATCGTGAGAACTCTTTCCGGCCAGCCGGGCAGTTTATCGCAATAATCCAGCAGTTCCTCCACGTAACTGGTAATGCGGAAAAACCACTGGTCAAAATACTTTTCAGTCACCTCGGTTCCACACCTCCAGCAAAGACCCGCTTCGACCTGTTCGTTGGCCAGGACGGTCTTGCAGGTGGGACACCAGTTGACGGAACCTCCCTTTTTATAGGCAAGCCCCTTTTCGTACATCCAGAGAAAGAATAGTTGCTCCCACCGGTAATACTCCGGCTCACAGGTGGATATTTCTCTGTCCCAGTCGTAACTGAACCCCATCCTCTTAAGCTGTTTCTTCATTGCTTCTATATTTTCATTGGTCCATTTCGCGGGGGGTATTCCGTGCTCGATAGCCGCATTTTCCGCCGGCATGCCGAAAGAGTCCCATCCGATGGGGTGGAGTACGTTATATCCTTTCATCTTCTTATATCTCGCCACGACATCGCCTATGGTATAGTTCCGCACATGTCCCATATGAATCTTGCCCGAGGGATAGGGAAACATTTCGAGGAGGTAATATTTTTCCTTTCCGGTATCTTCGACAACCCGGAATGTCTTTTCATCCTCCCAGCATTTCTGCCACCTTGCTTCTATTTCCCGCGGATTATACTTTATCTTCATGACAATCTCCCTTAATCGATATGGAAGAAACCTCTAACATGTCTCAGGTCTTCTTTCAATCCCATTTTTCCAATTATAAAGGCCCTCTCCTTGACATATGAAAACGCGATAAATATATTACGTCACATGAGTGACATGACTGAAATGGAAGATATCGAAGACATCATAATACGGACATTCAGGGAGAGCAGTCGCGTCAAAGAGGTTTTCGTCAATGAGAACCTTTCCAGGCTTGTTAAAGTCGTCGACGTCATAACGCGGGCCCTGAACGGCGGCAACAAGATACTGTTGTTCGGAAACGGGGGAAGTGCGGCGGATTCTCAACACATTGCGGCGGAGTTCGTAAACAGGTTCCTGATAGAAAGGCCACCCCTCCCCGCGATAGCGCTTACCACGGATACATCGGTTATTACGAGCATAGCCAACGATTATGATTTCTCGGAAATCTTCGCCAAGCAGATACGGGCCATCGGGCGGGAAGGAGATATAGCGTGGGGCATCAGCACCAGCGGCTCTTCTCCCAATATACTGAAGGCTTTCGAAACCGCTGGCAGACTGGGAATGATAACTGTCGCCCTTACCGGGAGGGACGGAGGGGAAATGGCAAGAATGGCGGATTACTGCCTGAACGTTTCCTCCAACAGTACGCCCCGCATTCAGGAAACTCACATTACAGCGGGACATGTAATCTGTGACATGGTGGATTACAGACTGTTCAAAAAACCGGAGGATAACTCCCTGTAAACGGAGGATAAGCGCATCATCATGAGTAAGGAAACAGAGGCCGGAGATATAACACGAGAAGAAGCGGAAAAATCGGGTTTTTCCCGTATCAAATATACCTCGAAGAAAGACCTTATCGCGAAGATAGAAAACGCGGAGAAAAGCGCCACCGAAAATCAGGACAAGTACCTGCGCGCATGTGCCGAACTCGAAAACTACAAGAAACGGGCGGCAAGGGACCGTGAGGATTTTATAAAATATGGGAACGAAACTCTTATCAAAGATATATTGCCGACAATCGACAGTATGGAGCGGGCGCTTAAACACGCGGGTGACTCGGAAGATCTGGATGCTTTCGTGGATGGGCTCAGCATGATCCGCGATAATTTCATTTCCGCGCTGGGCAGACACGGTGTAAAGGAAATAGAAGCCATCGGCAAAGAGTTCGATCCCAATTTTCATGAGGCGATGATGCAGGTTGAAGGCAAAAAAGACGAAAACAACAAGGTTGTGGAAGAATTTGAAAAGGGATACCTGCTTAACGGCAGATTGCTGAGACCGTCAAAGGTGTCGATAGCAAAGTATATAGATAAATAGAATATATAACAGGAGGACTGATTAATGAGTAAAATTATAGGAATCGACCTTGGGACGACAAACTCTTGTGTCGCTGTAATGGAGGGAAACGATCCTAATGTCATAGCAAACCAGGAAGGCAGCAGGACGACACCATCGGTTATCGCTTTTACGGACAGCGGTGAACGTCTGGTCGGGCAGGTTGCCAAGAGACAGGCGGTAACCAATCCTGAAAATACCGTTTACGCGGTGAAGAGGCTGATCGGAAGAAAATTTTCCTCTAAGGAAGTCCAGTACGATATCACCATCAGCCCGTTTAAAATCACAGAGGCTTCGAACGGCGATGCACAGATAACTGTAAAAGGGAAAAATTACAGTACACCGGAGATATCTTCGATGGTGCTGGCAAAGATGAAACAGACCGCCGAGGATTATCTCGGAGAAAAGATAACCGATGCGGTCATCACGGTTCCGGCCTATTTCAACGATTCGCAGAGACAGGCGACAAAGGATGCCGGAAAGATAGCCGGTTTGAATGTTCTTCGTATCATAAACGAACCGACGGCAGCCGCGCTCTCATACGGTCTCGATAAGAAGGCCGATGAAAAGATCGCCGTGTTCGATCTGGGCGGAGGAACATTCGATATCTCGATCCTCGAACTGGGCGGCGGCGTTTTTGAAGTCAAATCGACCAACGGCGATACGCACCTGGGCGGTGAGGACTTCGATCAGAAATTGATAGACTACATAGCGGATGAGTTCAAGAAAGACCAGGGGATCGATCTCAGGAAAGACAAGATGGCGCTTCAGCGCATCAAAGAGGCGGCTGAAAAGGCGAAGATGGAGCTCTCCACGTCCATGGAAACGGACATAAACCTGCCCTTTGTTACAGCAGACGCATCCGGTCCCAAGCATCTTAATATGAAACTCACCAGGGCCAAACTGGAAATGCTTGTTTCCGACCTTATAGAAAAACTCTCGCCTCCGTGCAGGACCGCATTGAAGGACGCGGGCCTGAGCACTTCGGACATAGACGAGGTTATTCTTGTAGGTGGTATGACGCGCATGCCCCTCGTACAGAGAACGGTCAAGGAGATTTTCGGCAAAGAGCCCAGCAGGGGGGTAAATCCGGATGAGGTGGTTGCCGTGGGAGCGGCTATCCAGGGCGGTGTGTTGTCCGGCGATGTGAAAGACGTACTCCTTCTCGATGTAACGCCGCTGTCTCTCGGTATAGAAACCCTGGGAGGCGTCATGACAAAGCTGATCGATAAGAATACCACTATCCCGACAAAAAAGAGCCAGACGTTTTCCACGGCCGCGGACAACCAGCCCGCGGTGAGCATACACGTCCTTCAGGGAGAACGGTCGATGGCGGCTGATAACAGGACACTGGGAAGGTTCGAGCTTAGCGGTATTCCGCCGGCTCCGCGAGGACTTCCGCAGATCGACGTTACCTTCGACATCGACGCTAACGGTATCGTGCACGTTTCCGCCAAGGACCTCGGGACAGGCAAGGAACAGAGCATAAAGATTACCGCTTCCAGCGGACTTTCCGAAGCAGAGATAGACAAACTGGTTAAGGACGCCGAATCGCACGAGGAAGAGGACAAAAAGAAGAAGGAATTGATCGAGCTGAGGAACCAGGCCGACTCCATGATATACAGCGTCGAAAAGAACCTGAAGGAGATGGGGAACCAGATAGACGCCGGCCAGAAGTCCGCCATAGAGGATTCCATCGTCAAGCTCAAGAAGGCAATGGAAGGTGATAACATCGATGCCATAAAGGCGGCTCAGGAAGAGATGACGCAGGCGTCTCATAAACTGGCTGAAGCCATGTACGCAAAGGCAACCAGCAAAGGAGCCGAAGGGGCTGGAGCGGCCGGTGCAGGCGCACAGGCCGAATCGGCTAAGTCCGACGATGACGTGGTGGATGCCGATTTCGAGGAAGTCGACAAATAAGTTTCCGTATATCCTCCCAGTTATATATCACTGCCCGGGGAATATTCCCCGGGCAGTTTTTCTAGTATTCCGTCTTGACACGAAAAATCCTTTTTGCGATACTTTACCGACCTGAAAGATTCCGGCTCATGTTCAGCAACGCCACTGGCTCTTTCTGACTTTCTTACCTAATCTCTTTCAGATGTGCAGGTTTCATTCCGGGTGTTTCCGGACTGAAGTTCTCATGGAAAAAGTGTCTTTCACCGGCAAAAACATGTTCCTACAAAACAGATAGCGGACGTATAAAAGGGGATTTTTAATCTTATTCGACCCAGCATAGAAAGGAGAGAGCCCATGAATCGTAACGCGTTATCCTTGAAGGCATATATCTTCTGCCTCGTATTGTGCTTTTCCGCTGTTTTCCTGTGGCATTCCGAGGCCCGGGCGCACGGTCCCGAAAAGGTTATACCGTCCTATTATACGGACTCCGGCACTTTGAGCGTGGTGATTCATCACCCTGTATCGAATCCCCGGAAACACTATATCAAAAGCGTATCGATCACAAAGAATGCGGCACCTGTTCTAACCCAAACGTACACGGACCAGCCTGAGTCTTCGCCATTTACTTACACGTATTCAATAACGGCAAAAGCGGGAGATATACTGAAGGTAAAGGCCGACTGCAGCTATTTCGGATCAAAGACGGGAGAACTTACCGTCGACAAATAAACACCTTTCAGACCGACGATCGAAGGCGGGGGGGGGACGTCTATGATCATCATCCATGCAGCTTTAATGCTCACAGGTTTTTTCTCTGCGGCCGCGGGTATCGGCACGGCGATGTTCATGAGAGACAAACGATGGTGGCTTCGCGTTCACCGACGGCTCGGGTCGGCGGCGGTCATGTGCATCCTTATCGGATTTGCGACGGCGATGATAATGGTTTCCCTGACGGCGGACCGGCATTTCAACGTACCGCACGCCTGGCTGGGACTCGCCGTGATTCTGTCCGTCCTGTGCACATATGTGCTCGGAGTCACACAGCTGAAGAGAAAAACGGCAAGAATGAGATCATTGCACCGGTGGTCGGGACGCATAACATTCGTATTGATTTTTTTCAATGTACTGTCCGGATTGGCCCTGACCGGAATCCTGCCGGTATGACGAAGGAACTTGAGTACAATGTTGAATGTTTAATGTTTAATTTTTAATTATTGCTACGGCAAGTAGAGAGGTTAAAGGCAGGGTTCAAGGGTTCAAGGGGCCGAGGGTCCAAGGAACTGCTGTCATATTACTGCGGCAACAATATATGTCAAAGTCGTCATTCCGTGCACGCGAAGCACGACACGGAATCCAGTGTTATCAAAAGCTTCTGGATACCGGCTTTCGCCGGAATGACGAAGGAACTTGACTGCAATGTTGAATGTTTAATGTTTAATTTTTGATTATTACTACGGCAAGTAGAGAGGTTAAAGGCAGGGTTCAAGGGTTCAAGGGGCCGAGGGTCCAAGGAACTGCTGTCATATTACTGCGGTAACAATATATGTCAAAGTCGTCATTCCGTGCACGCGAAGCACGACACGGAATCCAGTGTTATCAAAAGCTTCTGGATACCGGCTTTCGCCGGAATGACGAAGGAGCTTGACTCCAATGTTGAATGCTTAATGTTGAATTTTTAATTATTGCTACGGTAAGTAGAGAGGTTAAAGGCAGGGTTCAAGGGTTCAAGGGGCCAAGGAACTGCTGTCATATCGTTGCCGGAGCATTAAAGGAAAGGGGTTAACATAATGGACGTTTTGATTGTTTACTATTCGATGTATGGACATATCAACCGTCTTGCGCAGGCAGTTGCCGAAGGCGTCAGAGAGGTCGACGGAGCCGAAGCGATACTTCGCAGGGTCCCGGAAACGCTTACGGAGGAAGTGCTCGGAAAGATGGGAGCTCTCGAGGCGCAAAAAGCGTTCGCCGATGTTCCGGTATGCAGGATCGACGAACTCGGATCGGCCGATGCCGTCATCTTCGGAACCCCGACACGATTCGGTAACATGTGCGGTCAGATGCGCCAGTTTCTCGATAAAGCCGGAGGTCTCTGGTCGAAAGGCGCCCTCGTCGGGAAGGTGGGAAGTGTATTTACCAGTTCAGGGACCCAGCACGGAGGGCAGGAATCGACGATTCTCGGTTTTCACGTCAACCTCCTGCACATGGGAATGCTCGTTGCGGGATTGCCCTACAGCTTTGAGGGTCAGTCACGAAACGACGAGATAACCGGCTGTTCCCCATACGGAGCATCGACAATCGCCGGCAGCAGCGGAGAGCGTACCCCAACGGAAAACGAACTGGCAGGTGGGCGTTTCCAGGGAAGGTACGTCGCTACTATCGCCGCGAAACTGACACGGTGATTCTCTGTCCGCAAAAGGGAATCCGCCGCGAAACAGATAATCCGTATTGTAAGCCGCAACCGATTATTGTCTGTCCAGCACCCGGAAACCGGGCGCGGAAAGTGAGGTGCATGATATGGCCGACATAAAGATAGATGTACGCGGGGAAACATGCCCGGTACCCCTGGTGGAAACCCGCAAGGCGCTGCGAAAGGCCTCTCCAGGGGATACCGTAGAAGTAACAGGTACACACCCTGCTTCCAAAAAAGAGATACCGATGGCCCTGAAAGCGCTGGGGCTCAAAGATCCGGAAATAGAGGAAGAAGGAGATGTGTGGAAGATCAGAGTAAGTATCTGACGGAAAGGCGGTGCGCACATGACCGATAAAGCAACCATCGTGGTTCACGGCGGGGATATGGATAAACTGTACAGCGCGCTGATCATATCTGTCGGCGCATTATCGATGGGTATGGAGGCGTCGTTATATTTCACCTTCTGGGGCCTTGAACGCCTTATCAAGGGAAAACTGGAGGGGGGAACCTTATCCAGGATGCACATGCTGGGTATCGGAAAATGGATGGTTCGACGCCGGATGAAAGCCGCCAACGTGGCATCGCTTGAAACGCTTCTCCGGGACTTCAAAGAACTGGGAGGAAAGATCATCGCCTGCGAAATGACAATGCAGATCATGGGTATAAAACGGGAGGATCTTCGGCAGGATCTGATAGACGAGTACGGAGCCGTGGGTACTTACATAGAGGAGGCTCGAAACTCGAAAATAACTCTGTTCATATAAGGAGAAACCGATATGATTGCGAAGACCGTTTACCTTGACAACGCTGCCGCCACCCGTATGGACGAGAGAGTGCTGGAGGTTATGACGCCTTATTTCTTTGAAACTTACCCCGTAGCTACGTCGGAGTTCGGCTACTCCCTGGGAATCGATGCACGTGAGGCCCTGGAAAAAGCCCGTAAAGAGATAGCGCAGTACATCGGAGCCGCCAGCGAGGAGTTTATCTTCACTTCGGGAAGCACGGAATCCAGTAACCTGGCACTAAAGGGGGTGGCGCTGGCTCTAGGTGAAAAGAAAGGCCGGCATATTATCATCTCCGCCATCGAAGATTTCCCGGTACTCCACAGTGCCAAAGCGCTCGAAAAGCATGGGTTTCCGGTAACCTTCCTAGAGGTGGATCATGAAGGCCTCGTCGATCCCGGCAAACTGGAAAAAGCGATAACCGGCAAGACAATACTCGTTTCCATACAGCACGCAAACCAGGAGATCGGAACAGTCCAGGACATTGAAACGATAGGCGGCATATGTCATGACAAGGGCGTTCTTTTTCACACGGACGCCACGCATACTTTCACGCGGATGCCCCTGGATTTTCAAAAGATGAAGGTGGACCTGATTACCGTCGCCCCCCACACGATCCACGGCCCTAAGGGGATAGGAGGACTTTACGTACGCGAGGGAACGGCGATAAACAAATGGATGGACGGCGGATTCCAGGAGTTCAACCTCAGGGCCGGCCTGGAAAATATTCCAGGGGTCGTGGGTTTCGCCAGGGCGGTATCACTGGTGACGCCAGAGGAAAACGAACGGATCAGGCTGATGCGCGACCATCTTATCGACCGAGTGTCGGCCGAAGTTCCCGATACTATCCTCAACGGGCACCGCTCGCAAAGAATCCCGCAAAACGCGAACATCACCTTTCACTCCGTGGAGGGAGAATCCATCACCCTACATCTCGACATGCGTGGTTTTGCCGTCAGTACAGGCTCCGCCTGCTTCAGCCGTTCGCTGGAGGCAAGCCATGTTATCATGGGTATAGGGGGGGATCACGAGAGGGCGCACGGGTCGATCCGTTTTACTTTAAGCCGCTACAACACCATGGAGGAAATAGGCGCGACAATTGACGCGGTTGCCGACGTGGTCAGACAATTAAGAATAATCAGCCCACTGGGGAGAAAGGAGACAGGGAAATGACGTTTCCATACAGCGACAAGGTTCTCGAACACTTTAAAAACCCGCGTAACGTAGGCAAAATAGAAGACCCCGACGGCAATGCGATGGAGGGCAGTCCGGCATGCGGGGATATGGTGGGGGTAACCATAAAGGTCGATCCCGACACAAAACGGATTACCGATATCAAGTTCGAATCCTACGGCTGCGCTTCCAATATAGCCACCGGATCCATCATCACTGAACTCGCAAAAGGGAAAACCATCGATGAGGCAAAGAAGATCAACTGGAAGGAGGCCTCGGATGCCCTGGGCGGTCTACCGCCGATCAAGACCCACTGCTCGGTTCTGGCCGTAGAAGGATTGCGCTCGGCCATACAGAATTACGAAGAACGTCACGGTCTCGTCACTGAACAGAAACCGACCACCGTGGAAATTATCCGCAAGCGTCTCAAAAAGGTGATGAATCCGCTATCCGGCCTCGATCTGGTCCGTACGGAGTTGATAAAGGATATCGCGATAGACAAGGGAGTCGTTCGTATCAAGGTAGATCTCCCTTCCAACCACCAGTTCGCCAACAATATAAGGGAGGAAATCGGGGATAAGATAGAACACCTCTGGGATGTCGAAGCCGTCGAAGTAGAATTTTTGAAATAGATTCCAGACGAAATAACCGATGCTTTCATGCAGCCCGGGAAGATATCTTTCCCGCCAATTAGTGGAGCGACGACGCACATACGGATAAGGCGGGTATCGGCGGAGGAACGGTTCATGTACGTATCGAGGTTTATCCGGGCGCCGCAAAAGAAAGACTAAACAGCTGGATTCGAGGACTTTCTTTCACTACACCCTGACCGGTTGATTGAGGTAAGTGCGGTTATGGTTTCATGAGCATGCTTATCCTCTCGGACCGCCGTATATCAGCCGATTGCACCAGGTCCCGTTTCCATGGAACTGATTCGGACGCAATCGTCCATGGGAACAATAAATATCTTGCCGTCACCGATACCACCTGTCTGAGCACCTTTTATCAAGGCATGGACCGCCGGTTCTACAAAATCATCATTCACGGCAATTTCCAGCCGTGTTTTTTTCAACAGGTTGATATCCGAGGTAAGACCCCGGTATGATTCCGTATAGCCTTTCTGGCGACCGCACCCCAGGGAGTTGGTAACCGACATGCGAAAGATACCGGCATCGGAGAGTGATCGTTTTACGTCATCCAGTTTTTCCGGTTTTATATATGCTACAATCAATTTCATGACAGATCGCTCCTTTCATTACTGGCTACTGAAGATCTGGAATCCATGACCGGCTTCTGTTCCGTGCTCGTCTATATCGAGCCCTCGCAGTTCCTCCTCACGACTGACCCTAAGACCGAGCACCAATTTAATCAGATAAAACATAATAAAGCCCTTAGCCATGCACCATGCTAATACAGACAGAATACCGATGCGGATCTGGGTTTCACCTGCAGTCTACAAGAATATGCGTAAGAAAAATGGAAACACCAGGAACGACATCCCGGCCATTGGCGCCCCGCAGTATCCTAAGAAATACACTGTTGCAGATGAGCAATTTCGGTGCCAATGCAAAACCGTTCGACGGCTTTAGAATATAAACAAATGATAACAATAAGTTAAACAGAATTTAAGCGACGGGATCAATCCGGATCAGAATCGCATGAATTCTACATTGGGGAACTTTGAGAAAAATAATACTACATAAATGTATGTTTTTGCCTTCTGTGCCGGTCAGAAGTCCGCTATAGAGGATTCCATCGCCGAGCTCAAAAAGGCCATGGAAGGCGATAACGCCGATGCCATAAAGGCGGCCCAGGAAGACATTACGCAGGCGTCGCATAAACTGGCTGAAGCAATGTACGCAAAGGCAACCAGCAAAGGAGCCGGAGAAGCGGGAGCGGCCGGTACGGGAGCTCCCGAAGCAGGCGCACAGACTGAATCGGTCCAAGCCGACGACGATGTGGTGGATGCCGATTTCAAGGAAGTAAACAAAGATTCGTAATCTGGGATATCCGAAAACAAAAAAATGCCCGGGATTGTTCCCGGGCATTTTTTATAAGCCGAATTTTCTCACTACCCCGTATAAGCGGGGTCTTTGCTTTCGCTCATACAATTGACTGATATCTCTAGTCGTTCAGTAAGTTGGAAACTATTTTCCGTAAAAAAATAGTTTTTGTAGAAGAGTTATCGATAACAAGATTATTAATTTGTATTTTCTAATAGATTCCGGCTTTTTCTTCCGTATCAAGACGCCACAGAACAGTTATCATGGCAAATATTATACAGAGAACGACTTCAGTCATATGCCCGCAATGTGTTTCGAAGAGACCAGTCACAAAAAACATCACCATCAGTGAAGAAACGCATAGCCCCCACCCCCTGATACAATCATCTCTCCCATACCGTATAACGTTCCAGCACATCCGGCAGAACACAAAAAGGACGTATAAAAATAACATAAGCCCCACGATACCGAGTCGTACAGTCAGGCCCAGCAGCAGGTTGTGTGGATCGTTGGGAAAATACGATTTTCTGAACTTCCCCGGTATTTTTTCGTTGTACATCTTCAAATCGAGAATTTCGCCGTATGGTCGCGCGTCAAACCCTGTTCCGATTATCGGATAATTCTTAATGATTTCAATGGAGATACAATTCATCTGCAGACGGCTGCTGGATTCATTAAGAGAAATGTCCTCAAAACGTTTTCCAACAGGCATTGTAATGAAAACCAGTAGAATAACCATAATGCCTGCTGTCAATGCCTTTTTATTTCGTATAAACAAAACGAGAACCGCGGGAACCATAGCCACAAACGCCGAACGGGTCTGAGTCAAAATTGTCGTTGCTAATAATGGAAAGCAAACACCGAGAGAAACCATTTTGTGATAAACGTTTTTACCAGTAAGGAAAAAATGCAGAGAAAGGATAACCGCACACAGAAGAACAACAACTATACTATTGGTAGGGGCCTGGATTACATCCCACATAAAGCGCTTTGTCAGGACATTATCCACGATACAATAATAATAAACAAATCCTCCGATGGAAAAGATCGCGGCAGAAATGACAATAATCCATGAAAGCAGGACAAGACGCTGTCTTGAATTGAAAAAATTTATCAGCATATAATAGAAAACGATATATTTAAGCAGGTGTGAATACAAATCACCGGCACTGTTCGCCCTGTCGATCGCGAAAAAGATACTGAGAAACGACCACAGTACAAAGAGTCCGAAAGGAAGCAGCAACGGAGTCTTGAGCAGCAGTCGAACCCTGCCGCGGACAACCAGAATGAGTACCGCAAAAACCGATAGATAAAAACATATTTCCTTTATTGCCGTGGTATGCGGAAAGGGGTTCAGAAAAATGAACACCCCTATCAAGAAGGGAACACTCAGGCCCAACAGGTCAAACACATCTGACCCGGCGACAGATTCTCTCAGCAAAGATTTTATGTAACGACTAATATTAGTAACCATCTAAAGTAGTTGTGTTTAACCCCGAGCGGATAAAAGGCAACGCATCCCCCGGATCAGGAATATTCCCGCCGGTTACACTTTTCCCTTAATGAGCATTTTTTCGTGCTTTTTTTCCAAACACCGTCAAAAAGATTATCTTTATATCCAGCCAGAGAGACCAGTCTCGGAGGTACTGAATGTCGTCCTTGACCCGGTTTTCCATCTTGTCAATGGTCTCGGTTTCCCCTCGCCATCCATGCACCTGGGCGAGCCCGGTAATCCCCGGTTTCGAGCGGTGACGAAGCATGTATCCCGGAATCAGCTTCCGGTAATATTCATTGTGAGCGACCGCATGAGGCCTGGGGCCCACAATAGACATTCGACCCTGCAGGACATTAATAAATTGAGGCAGCTCATCCAACGACGTCCTCCGGAGGAAAGTCCCGAACCTGGTAACCCGGGGATCATTCTTGCGCGCCTGTTCAATAACATCGCCATCCTCACATACAGACATGGTACGAAACTTCCACACCATGATCTCTCCCTTCACTCCATATCGTTTCTGCTTGAAAATGACCGGCCCGGGAGAAGAAAGTTTTATCCCGATGGCAATAATGATCATTGGAACAGCAATGATAAGAAGAATCAGGCTTCCCAGGAGGAGATCCTCGGTCCGTTTCAGCCATCCATTAAGGCCGTTATGAGGGCTTTCATAGATGCTGACTGCGGAAATACCCCCCAGATTAACCCAGCGGGCATTGAGGAGGTCGAGGAAATAGAGATCGGGTACGACATATACAAATGCGGAAGAATCAGACAATTTTTCTACAAGTTCACGAACGCGTTCATCAGACTTTTTAGGCAGAGCAATATATATCATATCAACTTTTCCAGACAGAGCCCATGTTACCAGTTCATCCAGATTTCCCCTGTTCGTGAAAGATTTTTCACCCTGCTTTATGAGAGTATCCTTCTCCTTGAAATCATCAAAAAAACCGACCAGCCGCATACCCATATACGGAGAAGATACGATGACCTCACCGAGTCTAATGCCCAAAGGCCCGGCACCGGCGATAGCCACTGTCCGACTGTTTCTCCCTCTCTTTCTCAGTCTGTTCATTGTTGAACGGATAAAAAACCGCCAGAGAGAGAGCACCACCGGCACGAAAAACATCCAATGCAGAATCACAAGCCGGGAATAATCAGCCGATGTCTTAGTAGCAAAAGCAATCATAATATCTACAAAGACAACACCGATCCATACCAGCCATAGATTCTTAATCTCCTCGCCAAGGACGTTACCCCCCCGCCAGGACGTATACAGCTTTCTTATATCGGAAAAGATATAAAAGAGTATGCAGGATACCGCCCCCGCCAATCCATAGATACTGGTAAATGATATTCCCCGGAGCAATACGAATACCCATAAGAGGCTAAATATCCAGATAAAGTCGAAAAGACGGAAAAAAACGGCGAGGCGGGAATGATAGGGTCGAATAAAACCTTGAGTTTTAGGGGTCATACTGTTTTCCTGAAAGGAGCAAAAAAACCGGACATTGTTAAATCCAAGTTTACGGCCTTTTGATACATCCTGATAGTCTTTTCTGCTATCGTATCCCGGTTATATTTAGTTTTTGTCTCACCGCAGATATGCTGTTTATCTTCTTTTGTCAATTACTGATCGAGAACTATCTCCATCATGTCTCTTAAATCAGTGATGCCGGTGCATCGGAAACATCGTTCTCTCGACAACTTGAGTTTGCGGCGATCCGGAATATCCTGAACCGGGACAGGCAAACCGTAACTCGAAGCCTCCGGCAATACGATGGGAAGATCCTCTCTTGTTTCAAAGAATAAGGGATACTCTCAGAACAATGCATTCATTACAATCTTTTCGTACGTCGGGTACACTTTATCCCAGGTAAAGTTATTTCTGAACTGACTGATACTCTCTTTCCTCATTGCGGCAATCAAATCGTCATCTCTGAGAAGTAACTCTATCTGCCGGGCACATTCTGTTTCCGAAGAAAAATAATGTGCCCCCGCCCCTGCAACCCACCGATTAAACTTGTTTCCGTGAGCAAGAACGGCAGAACCGGATCCCAAGGCCTCAACAAGAGACGGATTGGTACCTCCCACAGTATGACCATGTATACAGAACCTCGCAAAATATCTCAGGGATTGCACTACACTTTTATTATATATTGCCCCGACAAATTGTACCTCGCTTCCGGCTGCATCAGCCAGTTGTTTCTGATAAACGCCCGACCCCGGGTTATATTCTCCAAGAACGAGAAGCGGCATATTTCTTGTTTTAATGGAATAGGCCCTTACAATCTCCAGAATTGAATTCTCCGGCTCCAGTCTGGCAACAAGAATAACATAGTTGTTTTTTTCAAGACCGAAGGGGGCAAGGTATCTTTCATCTGCGCAATCTACCGTGTCGCTACTGTATGGTATCACGGTTATTTTATCCGCAGAGACAAACCGGAGAAGCCTGTTCTTTATTTCGGGGTGATCCGCAATAAGGTGATTGCCCAACCATGCACCCAGTTTCTCATTTACATAAAGCCAGGTTCTCGCAGGAAGATTCCACTTTTTACGGCGCCACTCAAGACCATCCATATTGATAAAATTTTTAATCCTCTTCAGGCGATATATCGTGCAAAAAACAGCGGTATTGTATCCTAACGTCAGGACAGGGATTCTTCTTTTTGCAGCATGTACGGCCGCTTTCCAATCAAACAGCACCGTTCCTTTGGCACCACTCAGATTGACCGGGATATGTACCCTGTGAACACCACACCAGTCGTCTTCACATATACTTCCTTCACCTTTCTTCTGACAGTAAACAGTGACATTCCACCCCCTTTTCACCAGGTAAAGAGCAAAATGTTCGGCAAAAGTTTCAAAACCGCCATGCTGAGCGGGGATACCGCGGATACCTAAAATCGCAATAGAATTATTCATTTTCAAAGCGCCAGGACAATGATATTCTTTTTTCACATTGTTAATATTGTTAATAAGGAAAACCTCTTGGGGGGGCAATCAGAACATTCCAAACAGCCCGTCCGGGACAGGTTTCAAGTCAGACATATCTCGAAAATCGCAATGTCCATATCTTCTTGTCATCTCTGTTAATCACTGATTAATAATGTCAAGATATGCCCTTGCAATATCATTCCAGTTGTAGTCTCTTTTTATTGTTTCAATAGCATTCCTGGAAATTGTATACCGAAAATTATTGTCATTGAAACAGCGATTTATCTGTTCCGACAACTTCAGACTGTCTTTACTCTGAAAGAGCAAGCCGTTTCTCTCATCTGAAATAATCTCTCTGTTTGCAGGCAGATCGGATGCGATAACCGGCAAACCATAACTCATCGCCATCAGAAGTACTCCGCTTTGGTATATGGTCCGGTACGGTAAAACATTTACATCGGCGGCAACAAAATACTTGTCACGTTCATCATCTTCGATGAATTGTATCTTTTTGACGATTCTGTCTTCCAGATGATGTTTTTTGATAATATCATCATAATATGAAAAATCATCTTTCCACGGCTTCCCCGCAATAATAAGATGGATCTCTTTATCAACATTCGGCATGGCTTTAAGTACAATATCCAGACCTTTAACCCTCTTTATCTGCCCGAAGAAGAGGATATATTTGACATTTTCCTGAAGGCCGAGTTGACATCTTGCTCCTTTTTTATCTGTTTTCCGTTTGATATGATCAAGGTATCCACCATGCCTGATTATATGGACTTTCTTTGTTTCTTTTACCTTTGACTGATTTATCAATGTTGTATAGGAGAATTGATTGTGTACAATGATATGATCACACAACGTGTTATAAATAAGGCGTTGAATAGCAACACTGTCATTATCGGCAAAGCTGGAAACATCATGTGAAATTACAGCCGCTTTGAGACCAAAGAGTTTTGTAATAAGAGAGAGAACCAGTATCTCAACATTGGCCGAGAAATAATGAAGGATTACTAAATCGATTTTTTCTTTCCTTGCCAGCCTGGCTGCCCTGAATGTTCCAAAGAGTAAGCGCAGCCCCCTTACCAGAAAACTGGCATCCGAGTGACCCTCATATACCGTACTGTAATGAATGTTTCCCGAATCCGATCCGGGAAAGTTGCTGAAAACATACCCTTCATGCCCGGCATTTAGAAAGCCTTTCAGGAGCGAAGTGTCGTAATAATCCATTCCGGCTTTTTCCCCGACATGATCAAAGATCGCTATCCGCTTTTTTAGATTACTCATCGCCTTTTTTCTATTTCCGTATAACGCTTACTTCCTGAAGCATTTTCCAAAATTTGTCCGGAGAAAGACTTCACGCTGTCGGACATCCGGATTATATCTTTGAAGTAGCCTGTTTTTCAGTTTAACAAAGAGTTCTGATTTTTATTTTCTGTCAAGCAAGACATTAAAGGGCACATTGCTATCGCCGCAATTATCGATTCATGAAAACGAACAGGTTGTACATTCCCTGGAAATGACACAAATAAAAGGATTGCGTAAACAACAATTCAGTGAATGAGACCATCAATCATCCCCCTGACATGACTTTTCAATAATGGAATATTGTTTGTTTTGATCCATCTAATAGATCGAGAGATAAACGTATATGTCATGGCTATGCAGAATCTGAAAACAGTAAAATGTAACTTGATAAAAATCACTAGATTTCTTGACATCATATAGACTCTAAAGGGCGAAAGCTGACTGTCTGTTGCGCCGCCGATTTTATGCCATATGCGACTCTTTTCAGACACTTTCAAAGTAAAGCCCTGTTTTAATACCCGGTGACAATACTCAATATCTTCAACATACATAAAATACTCTTCGGTAATAAAGCCTACCTTTTCAAACA
Organism: Syntrophaceae bacterium UBA2210; assembly: GCA_002327865.1. GTDB lineage: Bacteria > Desulfobacterota > Syntrophia > Syntrophales > UBA2210 > UBA2210. The sequence continues at coordinate 2,379 of DCUQ01000059.1, read as the reverse complement.
TCCTCCCCGGAATCAGCCACATGCAGCCGGTAATAAATGTGTTCTCTTCCGGCGGTTTCTGGCCGATATCTTCTTTATTAAAGCATATGTGCTCTATCCTCGAGGTCAGGGAATTAAATTTTCCTCCATTAAACCAGAAGACATCCGGCCTGTCATAAAAGTAAATCTTTCCCGAAGTGATACCGATGGTATCATCGACTTCACACATCTGCACCATCGGCTTCAAAAACCCCGGATCAACAACGGTGTCATTATTAAGAACAAGCACATACTCCGAACCATATTTCAGCGCATATCGTATGCCGATATTATTACCATACCCGTAACCGCCGTTATATTCCGTCTGAAGCAAGGTAAATTCGGTTTGTGACAATTGACTCTGCATCGCTTCATTCGGGGAAAGATAAAAATTAAATACAAGCGATTGCGACTGCAGGTAGTGATGTATTCTTTTCACGGAGTCATCCGTCGAAGCGTTATCGACGATAACGATATTATAATTGTTATAGTAAATTTCCCGCAGGCTTTGCAGGCACGCTATCGTATCTTCGGCACCGTTATAGTTCAAAAGAATGATAGAAACTTTAGATGATAAATCAGTCGACATCTGTTTTTTCTTCCAACTCGTTATAAGCCATCAAAATAAAAAGAGAGAGAACGTAGACCATTGGACCAAAATAAAAACTCCCCTGGATCGAACGGATAATTGCAAAAACCAGTATGTATTTTAAAGCTTTTATAAAAACATTCCCTTTTTCGGGAACGCGTCTCAATATTTTAATGGAAATGATAACAGGGATAATGAGCACAAAAACAAGCCCCGGGATTCCATACAAAAACAATCCACCGAGCACTCCAATATCGCAAGGATAAAAATGACCGAATAGCGAGCGGTACCCATCATTCCATCGGTGACTGACTCTGCCGGTACCAAGCCAGAGACTTAAAGGATGGGTATCAAAGTAACTCAGAACAATTCTGCTTTGGAAAATCCTGCTGTTGGCGGAAGAATCTTCAGATAGTTCCCCGGTAACAACTTTGAATGATTGCGAAAACAGATGACTCGTACGTTCCAGATAGTCAGGCTTCAGTGCTTGAACAACGATGAGCGCAATGAGAAGAAAAAGAGAAAATTTTATTAATATAATCGGAATCCTGCTTAACGAATAGTTAAAGAATATGTAAAGTAAAAAGGTAAACGCCAGCGCTATAACGTATGTTCGGCTCTGGTGGACAAAAAGTAAATAGGTGAAAAAAAACAACAAGATGACAAGGTGTTTATGGTTTCTATAAACAGTATATTTTATAAAGTAATAGAGTGAACCAAAAATGATAAAATACATTTGAAATCTAAAACGTAACCCGCGATTAGCATCCATGTAAACGAATTTAGACTGAAAATCGAGTTGGCCGGGGTTATAGAACAATACGAAGAGAGAAAAAATCACCAGCGAAGCCCATGCCATGAAGACAAATGTAGACTCAACGGTATCAAGGGGTATCTTTCGTGTAACAACTACATAATAGAACCATACCCCTACTCCTATAAGCAGCCACGAACGCTCAGATAAAAAACCGTAAATAAAAGGTTGTCCAAACTCACTACTTGCCCGGCACATGCTGTAAAGAGGGATAATGGAAATGAGTATAAGAAAATAGAGAACAGTTTTGTTGATACAATCGTTTTTACGTAATGTAATAACAACATAACTGACTAAAAAAATGGCTATCACAACGAGGAAAACAGCTTGCAGCTGAAAAAAAGTACGTTCAAACGGAGTAGACTGAAAAAATTTCAGCGTGAGCATCAAAACAATTGCCATGACTGAAATTTGACCGATTTTCACTGTATCAATATGCCTGAGCAGTATATTTTCATTTTCAGTGAGCTTAGTCATGCTGACAAATTCCCATCAACCGATTGCTTCTTTGCACGTATCTTTTTCATTGGAATGACTTATGAAATTTTAACCGGTAACGCAGATCCTTCGTCCGGACACCGATTTTCTCAGCCGGGACACCACCAACAATCGTATAGGGAGCAACATCTTTGGTAACCACGGCGCCCGCGGCAACAACAGCACCCTTTCCGACGGTTACATCAGGCATAATAACAACCCTGCTGCTGATCCAGGCGTAATCCTCGATAATAACCGGCCCACCTTTAAGACCATAGAAAGGATCCTGGGTATCATGTTCCATGGTCCAAATCCACACACCCATGGAGAGAGAAACATTATCACCTATCCTGATCCCATTCCTTGCATCCAGCATGGCGTCGTTTCCTATGATCGAATTGTTTCCCACAAAAAGCCGCCCTGGCTTGAAAAATCTGGTCCTCCAATGGAACGATGTATATAACTATCCCCAGAAACTGGA
>DCUQ01000057.1 GCA_002327865.1 Syntrophaceae bacterium UBA2210 | reverse complement strand
ACCAGTATCAGGTAATCATGAAACCATCTCCGCTCAATATTCAGGATCTTTACCTGGACTCGCTGAAAAGTTTCGGTATAGACCCGCTCGATCACGACATACGGTTCGTAGAGGATGACTGGGAATCTCCGACCCTCGGCGCCTGGGGATTGGNNGTCTGGCTCGACGGCATGGAGATTACACAATTCACATATTTCCAACAGGTAGGCGGGATAGATTTGCATCCGATATGCGTTGAAATAACATACGGCATCGAGCGAATCGCAATGTATCTTCAGGAGATTGATAACGTTTACGACCTTGAGTGGGGACACGGCATAAAGTATGGAGATGTCCACCACAAAGGCGAAGTCGAGTTTTCCACCTACCAGTTTGAAGAGGCGGATACTGTTATGTTGAGAAAACTCTTCGATATTTACGAAGCGGAATCGATGAAAACCGCACAGAGGGGTCTTGTCCTTCCCACATATGACTATTGCCTGAAATGTTCGCATGTGTTCAACATACTGGATGCAAGGGGTGCCATAAGCGTGAATGAGCGAACAAGTTACATAGGAAGGGTTCGAAATCTTGCACGTCTCAGCGCCGAAGGATACTCAAAACAACGGGAAGAGATGGGATACCCCCTTACCGGAAAGTTCAACAGGAGTTAATTTTTCTCATGGCCAAAGAATTATTGCTGGAAATAGGAACCGAAGAGATCCCGGCCGCTTTTCTTCCGAAAGCGCTGAAGGATATGGAAAAAATAATTACGCGGGAGTTTTCCGAAAACCGTATCGGCCACGGTGCCATAAAAACCATGGGCACACCGAGAAGGCTCTTACTGTCGGTTAAAGATGTGGAAGAAAAGCAGAAGGATCAATTGCTGGAAAAAATAGGGCCCTCGACAAGCGTGGCATTTGACGAAAAGGGTAACCCTACAAAAGCGGCCATCGGATTCGCCAGGGGACAGGGAATCGACGTCCGTGAACTGGAGATAATAGAGACTCCAAAGGGAAAACAGATATGCTCACGTAAAAAAATCACCGGTGAATATACGAAGATTATTCTGGCTGATCTCCTGCCGCGGTTTATCCTTTCCATCCCTTTCCAGAAATCGATGCGATGGATGGATCTGGATGTTCGCTTCGCGAGACCGATCCACTGGATACTGGCGCTCTTCGGAGGCGAAGTTGTTCCATTCAGCATAGAAAACGTAGACAGCGGAAATAAGAGCCGCGGGCACAGGTTTATGGCTCCTGAAACTTTTGTTGTCGAAGACTTTGAACGCTATCTTGAAAAAACAAAAGAGCGTTTAGTCATTGCGGACCCCGTCGAAAGAAGGAATATTATATTGAGTGAATCGGGAAAGGCTGCCGAAGAAGTCTCAGGCGCCGTTCTTGAAAACGAGGACCTTCTGCAAGAGGTGAGTTTTCTTGTCGAATACCCTTCCGTGGTAAGAGGAAGCTTCGACAGGGAATATCTCGCACTCCCTAAAGAAGTCCTGGTTACAGCCATGATGAAACATCAGAAATATTTTCCCATCGTCAACGCAGAAGGCGATTTGCTTCCATATTTCATTACCATAAACAATACACTGTCCCGAAATCCTTCGGTGGTAACCCGTGGCAATGAGAAAGTCATAAGAGCCCGGCTTGCCGATGCCAGGTTCTTCTTCGAGGAAGACCAGAAAACTCCTCTGGAAAACTACCTGGAAGATCTGAAAAATGTCATATTCCATACACTCTTGGGAACATCTTATGAAAAGGTCATGCGCTTCAGGGATCTTGCGTCGTACATAACGAAAGAAATAGACCCTCGAATAATGAAACAGGTGGACCGGGTTGCCGTGCTCTGCAAGGCGGATCTGGAGACCCGCATGGTTTACGAGTTCACCGAGCTTCAGGGTATAATGGGGAGAGAATACGCCCTGATACAGGGCGAAGATCCCATTATTGCAAAGGCGATCTATGAACATTACCTGCCTGTTTCCGCCGGCGGTAATCTTCCGGAAACAGATGAGGGAGCCATCGTCAGCATAGCTGACAAGATGGACACGATTGCGGGTTGCTTCGGCGTCGGTCTGATCCCGACAGGAACCGCTGATCCTTACGCCCTGAGGCGACAGGCTCTCGGTATTATCAACATCATCGCAGACAGGAATTATCGACTTGATCTTGCTAAACTGGTGGACAAAAGCATTTCAGTCCTTGCCGGAAAACTGAAAAGGACACCGGAGGAGACAAAATCGGATGTCATGAATTTTCTTAAAGGAAGATTTGAAAATCAGCTGATATCACAGGGACATTCGTACGATGTAGTCGATGCCGTGCTTTCAGGGGGTATATCCGATATCGTCCAGTCCCTGAAAAAGATAGAAGCCATGGAGGCATTCAAAGATCATCCCGACTTCGAACCGCTGGCAGTTGCCTTTAAACGTGTCGTCAATATTCTCAAAAACTTTGAGGATGGAACGGTTGATCCGTCTGTCTTCGATTCAAGTGCCGAGAATAATCTCTACCACGCGTTTATCGAAATACGGGGAACGGCAAACGAATACATAGACAACGGCGAATACGGCGATGCGCTGTCCAAAATGGCGAGCCTCCGGAAGCCCGTCGACAGTTTCTTCGATGAAGTAATGGTCATGGCGGAGGATGAAAAAATAAGGTTCAACAGACTGTCACTTCTGGAAGAGATATCAAACCTTTTTTACAGAATTGCCGACTTCTCTAAAATCGTGATCGATTCTTGATATTAAAGAGAGGGTCATGCGTAAGAAATGCGCATTACCCTCTCTCGTTACTTAAATGTTATTTAACCGTAATTAACTCTACCCGGCGATTTTTATTCCTGCCCTCGGCTGTTTCGTTACCGGAGACAGGCCGCGTATACCCGTAACCGACGGAAGAAAGGCGATTCGCACTTACTCCCTTTTCGATAAAGTAATTCATTACCGCCTTTGCCCTGTTTTCAGAGAGTATCTGGTTATAGGATTCGCTGCCGATATTGTCGGTATGTCCTTCAATACGAACCTTTACCGAAGGATTATCTTTCAAAACTTTCAACGCCTTATCCAGGATGGGGCGGGAATCAGAAGTAATAGCGGCACTGGCAAACTCGAACTCTATACCGGTTAAGACCCAGCTCTTTACACGGTCGCCCAGAAATACTTCTCTGGAAAAATCGGCCATATCACGCGCGCTGAAAATACTGTCAGCGTCGGTTGCGAATCCGCATGAGCCTACTTCGGAAATTTCCTTCATGAGTTTTCTTCCGGTTTCATCATCCCCTATCAAAACCGTGTAAATGCAAATCCTGTCACCAAAAGCCTCTTTTATTCCTTTTGCCGAGTTTATCGCGAGCGTTTTATCCATCTCCTTAGCGTCGCTGAAAATGATAAGGGCTATGGGACCTGACGTGGATTGAAGATCCTCTTTTGCGTAATTGATAGCGGCATAAAGCGGGCTGTTGCCATCGGCATAGGAAGCTTTGACAAGCCCTTCTTTCAGGCCGGAGGCCGTATAATCCGTAAGCCCATAAAGCAGAGTGGTGTCCCGTCCCTGACCAAATGCCCTCAGGGCCCCTTTCAGGTCAAGACCCGCAATCGTCCGGTTCATACGGTCTATTGTTCCTTTCTCCAGACTGAACTTACTGTCACCTTTATACAGTTCATTCATCGACGCAGAAGTATCCATAATCACGAGGAAGTTATCCGCCTTTAAGGTAAATCCTTTTCCCTCCAGCGCGACAGGTGTAAAAGCTGACATATCCGTTTTTACCTGTTGTCCTGCACAACCGGCAAACAGCAGAACAACGAAAACAATCAACATTGTTTTAAATCTGTCCGTTTTCATAGCCACCTCCCCATAAAAAAATAAATGTTACACCCCATTTTGTAACTACCCTATTCTTCTAAACTGTTTTAAGTTTTAAGAGCAAAGAGATGGTATGTCAAGAAAAAAAACTTAGAGATATTATTGGCCTTACTGCAGACTAAATAACCGGAAGATTCGCTCCGGGGAAAGAGAATACATCCCCCTGCTCTATCGACCTTCGTTACAAGCGGTGAGATTTCCATAGAATTCCGGTTTCCTGTCGGCAAACAGATCGTTGTATATGTTTAATCTCTTGTCAAGGGCCGCCGTAACGTCTATCTCAGTTGTCATCGCTTCTTCGGAATCCTTGCCGGCACGGCGGAGGACCATGCCATCGGGTCCGGTTATCTGGCTTTCACCGGTAAAAGAAAGTGATCTCCCTCCCCTGTTTTCGGTACCGATTCTGTTGGCCGTTATGGCAAAAACATGATTTTCCAGGCATCTTGTCTTCATCGCATCCTGACAGAAGGGCATCACCAGGTTAGCGGGGTGACAAATGATATCGGCACCCATGAGCGACAGAATACGCGTCGATTCTGGGAAAAACCAGTCGAAACATATCATGATCCCCACCTTACACGAACCTGTGTCATAAACTGCGAACCCCTCATCCCCGGGATCAAACCAGAGCTTTTCCTCAAAGAAGAGGTGTACCTTCCTGTATCTTCCGATATAACCATCCGGAGAGACAAGAACAGCAGAATTGAATATCCTGTCTCCGCTCTTTTCAGCAACCCCGCCTGCGATAATAACTCCCCTTTCTCTGGCCATAGCGCATAAAAACTGTGTCGTCTTTCCACCTGGTATTTCTTCGGAACAGGAGAGCGCTTCTTCCTTTGATGTGAACAGGTAGCCGGTATTGAACAGTTCCGGAAGAACCAGAAGATCCGCATCGGATTTCATTATCAGATCCCGGGTTCTCTGAAGATTGCTGTCTATTTCGCCAAACAGCGGTTCAAACTGGATCACACCAATTTTCATAGTCATTACTCCGTTCTAATTTTTGTTACTTTCACTCGAATCCTCGGCCCCGTGAATCCTTGAACCCTTCTGACAACTACAACTAATCGTAATGTTGCTATTATAAATCAAAGAAGCCATGGTCACAAGGAACATGGCTTCTTCAGACTAGATACTACACTCTTTATGTCTACAGTATTTCATATATTCCGGCAGCTCCCATACCGCCGCCGATACACATGGAAACAATTCCCCGTTTTACTTTTCTTCTCTTCATTTCGTGCAACAACTGGCAAGACAGTTTAGCCCCGGTACATCCCAGAGGATGGCCTATGGCAATAGCGCCTCCGTTAGGATTAACCTCGCCTTTCCAGTAACGTTTCTCTATGCCAAGTTCCCTGCAACAGTAGATAGCCTGAGCCGCAAACGCTTCATTGATTTCGAAAAGATCTACATCTTTTATCTTGAGCCCGGCAAGCTTGAGAACCTTCGGGATGGCATAAAGAGGACCGACACCCATCTCTTCCGGTTTGTTACCCTCCACGGCATAATGAGTCAGTTTGGCAATCGGTTTCAACCCCAGTTCATCTGCTTTTTCCGCCGACATAATCATGGTAAACGCCGCCCCGTCGGTCATCTGGGAAGAATTGCCGGCCGTAACAGATCCACCCTCTTTAAAAGGGGGTTTCAGCTTCGCCATATTATCCAGTGTAACGGGCCATCTTACACCGTCATCCATATCAAATAATTTTGTTGTCTTGATCCACTGCCCGTTCCGGTCTTTTTCATATTTCCAGGCATTGATAGGAATTATTTGTTCCTTCCAATATCCCTTCTGAATTGCCTCATAGGCCCTTCTGTTACTCTCCATGCCCATTTTGTCCTGGTCTTCGCGCGTAATACCATAAGTGGCGGCCACATTTTCGGCTGTTACTCCCATGGACACGTATGTCATTGGAAGATCGCCCCAATCCGGGTGAGGACGGAATATCCACCCCCCCATGGGAATATGTGACATGGTTTCGCAACCACCGGCTATAATGATATCAGACCACCCCGCTCTGACCTTGGCCGTCGCATCGGCAATCGCCTGTAATCCTGAGGAACAGAAACGGTTGATAGTCATTCCGGATGTAGTTACCGGGAACCCGGCACCAAGTGCCAACACCCTGCCGAGGTTCATTCCCTGTTCGGCTTCGGGAAAAGAGCAGCCACAGATTACATCATCTACCTCTTCATATTTAACCTGCGGGACCTTTTCCATCAGTCCTTTAAGCACTTGAATACCTATCTCATCCGCTCTGGTCTGTGCAAGACCGCCTCTCTTATAACGCCCCCCCGGGCTTCTTACCGTTTCAACAATAACAGCTTCACGCATGATAGTCCTCCTTATTGTCTAATGCAGCACGGTTATCCAACAAGTGGCTTCGTACTGCTAAGCATAGTAGTTAATTACGAAGCGGTTTGCCCTTCTTAAGCATATACATGATACGATCCTGCGTCTTCTTCTCACCTGACAGACTGAGGAAAGCTTCTCTCTCACGGTCAAGTATCGCATCTTCAGTAACGAAGGTGCCCTCCATGCACTGACCACCGGAAAGTACCCATGCGAGTTTCATTATGACATGTTCGTCATAATCGGACATGTAGTTTCCATGTTTCATGTTGTATAGAACGGCATGCGCGATGCCCATTAAATTTTCGCCCATAACCGGGATCATGTCGGGCTGTTTCTTCTTGTGAGTTTTTGCCATCGCCAAAACGAGTTCCTTGGCATCCCGTATCTGATGATCGCGATTTAGGCTGACATTTTCCGTTTTTCTTATGTATCCCAGTTCCATTGCCTCTATCGCGCTGGTGGCAACCTTGGCCTGTCCTATGTTCATCAGCACCTTTTCATAGATAGGCTGCATATTCAGCACCTCTCCGGTACCTTCCGGAAGACCTTCCGTGCAACGTACCATCAGCTCTTTGCAACCGCCTCCGGCAGGTATTACACCGACACCCACCTCGACTAGACCCATATATGTTTCGCCTGCCGGCTGACACCGCTGACCATGAACGGCTATCTCGCAACCTCCTCCCAGCGCCATGCCCGCAGGAGCTGTTACGACCGGTTTCTCCAGATATTTCATTCTCATGTTGGCATATTGGAGATCGTGAATCAGTTGATCGAGTATATCCCATTCACCCTGTTGGACAGCCATGAGTACCTGAAATATATTAGCGCCTACCGAGAAATTCGTGCCATGATTCGCGACTATCATGCCAGCAAATTCTTTTTCCACAATATCACAACTGTCGTAAATCATACCTATTATGTCGCCATCGATGGCGTTCATCTTGGTATGAAATTCCAGGCAGGCGACACCGTCACCTATGTCTACAAGAGAAGCTCCGGCATTCCCCTTGACTACTCTGTTCCTTGCTTTAAGATCCGGCAGTAGAATAATCTTGGGATTATCTTCTATCTTTACATAATCTTTTTTGTCGAAATCGTAGTAGTATATGCCGTCTTCTTTTTTAGTATAGAAAGTTTCAAAACCCTTCTTCAACATCTCGGTGATTTTCGGCGGAACCTTCAACTTCAGCTTCTTCATCACCGCCAGAGATTCTTTAATACCAACGGCATCCCATGTCTCGAACGGACCTTTCTTGTGGTTGTAACCCCACTTCATGGTGTTGTCTACCTGATAAACTGTATCACATATCTCCGGTATGCGATTTGCCGAATATATAAAGTTTTTACAGAGGTACTCCCGTACGACTTCACCGGCAACATCTTCCTCGGAATAGAAAAGCGCTTTCAACTTGTCGTCAAAGCCACCCTCTTTCCTGCCTGCCTCTTTGACAGATTCATATTGGGACTTTTTGAACGGGACATACTCCATCGTATTATAATCGAGAGCAAGTTTGACTTTTTTGCCTTTTTCGTCCTTTGTCTTTTTGTAGAAACCCTGTTTAGTCTTATTACCCAGCCACTTGTTGTTTACCATCTTGTCCATGAATTCCGGCGGCTTGAAGGTATCTATCCACTCGTCGTCGTGCACCGCTTCAACGAGGTTCTTCATGACATGATACCCTGTATCTATACCGACAAGATCGATCGTTCCGCAGATTGCCGAACCTGGCCGACCAAGAACCTTGCCGATAATGGAATCCAATTCCGGTATCGTAAGCTCATACTTCAACATCGTCTTTACCGCGTTCGATATGTCGAAGACGCCGATACGGTTCGCTATGAAGTTGGGAACGTCTTTACATATGACAACACCCTTACCGACAACATCTTCAAGGAAACAGGTCATGTAATCGACAATTTCCTTCTTTGTTGTTTCTCCGGGTATGACCTCAACAAGTTTCATATAGCGAGGGGGGTTAAAAAAGTGAACACCGAGAAAACGTTCCTTGTCCTTCTCGCTCATGTTAGAGGAGATTTCCTTAATCGGGAGTCCGGAGGTATTGGTAGCAATAATACAGTCCGGTTTTGTAATGTTTAAAACCTTCGCGAAGAGATCCTGCTTGATTTTCATGTTTTCTACAACCACTTCGATAAGAAAATCGACATCTTTAAGGAGATCGAGATCATCTTCAAGGTTGCCGGTTGTTATCATCGACGCGAACTTCTCAGAATAGAAACTCGCCGGTTTGGATTTTATTGCACCATTCAATCCGTTGATCGCGAAGCTACTCCGCCATGCCTTACTGTCTTTTGTCAGCCCCTTTTCCAGATCTTGTTCGCTCGGATCAAAGGGAGGCACAATGTCAAGCATCACACTCTTGATTCCTGCATTCGCAAGATGAGCCGCTATTGTAGCGCCCATAACTCCCGCCCCGATAACGGCGGCTTTTTTGATTTCATACGACATGTCACTCCTCCTTTTCAGGCATGAAACAAGCGCTTTGCCTTGATTCAATTTTGTAATATCTTACACCGCAAAAGAATCCTCGAGCATCTCGATAGGCGTCTTATCGGCAAGTGTAATACATTTACACCTGCCCGCTATCGTCGGAAGAACATTAAATGCAAAGTATTTGGCCGATGCGAGTTTGCCCTGATAGAATGCGACATCCGCATTCTTACGGGCAAGAGCCCGTTGTTTTGCCGGAGAACCCTCTGCCCCGGCTTCCTCATACATTGCATCCAGCTTTTCGGAAGCGATAACCGCCCCATTTATGAGAGCCCATCCGACAAAAAGATCACCCATAATCATAAGGTATGGTCTGGCATTCAGTACGGGAAGCAACACATTTGAATTCGCACCCCATTCAGCGAACTGCATTGCGATTCCGACAGCGGCATTATAGGCTTCTTCAAGTTGCATCGCGTATTCCTTCAGGTCATCCCTTTCCTTGGCCTTCTTGATGTCGGCATCAACGAAGCTGAACAGGTTCATGAGGTTCATACCCTTGTTATGCCCCATTTTTCTCCCTACAAAATCAAGCGCCTGGATATAGTTTGTTCCTTCATAAAGGGTGGCAATCTTGCAGTCTCTCAAGTACTGTTCCATCGGATATTCCTGAATGTATCCGTATCCGCCGTAAACATCTATACCGAGAGAACAGATCTCGCATGCCTTGTCTGAACAGTATGCCTTGGCAATCGGTGTCAGTAATTCAACAAACCCATGCCATTTTTCTCTCTTGGCCTCGTCCGTTAAAACCTCCGCTCTATCGATACAGTAAGCAACAAAGTAGTTCAAAGCCCTCATGCCCTCCACATGAGATTTCATCCAGAGGAGCGACCGTCTGATATCGGGATGCTGTATGATAGGAACCGCTTTCGCGTCGGGGATCGTCATCTCCATAATGTGCCTGCTTTGAATTCTCTCTTTGGCATATTGAACAGCGTGTTCCAGAGATGCGGATGCATGTCCGAGACCCTGCATACCCACTTCGAGTCTCGCTTCATTCATCATGTCGAACATTATTTTCATACCGGAGCGTTCCATGCCCAGAAGGTACCCGGTACATTTCCCGTTTTCACCGAAGTTCAGCGTAGCTGTGGCCGATGCCTTGATTCCCATCTTGTGTTCGACACCGCCTGTAACGACATCGTTCGATTCTCCCACATTGCCATCTTTGTTCACATTGAACTTAGGAACGATGAAGATTGAAATCCCACCCGTCCCCGGAGGGTCCCCCTCGATTCTTGCAAGAACCATATGTATTATGTTGGAATAAAGATCATTATCGCCGGAGGAAATAAAGGATTTGGTGCCCTCGATACTAAAGCTACCGTCAGGCAACCTCTTCGCCGTTGTCCTCGTCGCCCCGACATCGCTTCCTGCTCCCGGTTCCGTCAGGCACATGGTACCCCCCCACTCACCGGAAAACATTTTATACATGTAGGTATTTTTCTGGTCTTCCGTACCATACTTTGCAACCAGAGCGGCCGCCCCCATTGTCAGGCCGGGATACATCATGAATGCAAAATTGGCCGAATCGAGCAGCTCTGTACAGGCGCTCCATAAACAGAGTGGCGCATTCTGTCCTCCTACTTCGGGATCCGCCGGGGCACAGGACCAACCTCCCTCGTTAAACTTCTTTAGTGCTTCATGGAAACAGGACGGCACAACAACTTTTCCATCTTTGAGATGAGCGCCTTCCTTATCGCCGATATCGTAAGTAGGAAGAACAACATCCACTGCCATCTTCTCCGCCTCGGTCAGCACCATTTCAACCACTTCACGAGAGTAATCCTCATACTTTCCGGAAGTAAAAAGACTTTCCACACCCAACTGTTCGAACAGAACAAATCTCTGGTCTCTCGTGTTAACCAATGTGTTTCCCATAGTCCCGTGACCTCCTCATCCAGTTTTTTTTAGACCTTCAATGAAAATATTCAAACATGCATTCACGTTGGATCGTATCCTTTCTTTCTTGGTTGATTCTCTGCCCATGAAGAGGTGAAGTGAAATTATTCCGTTGAGCATCCCCCAGAAAGCGTTCCTCATGGTCCTGATATCTTCTTTTTTAAGGACAAATTCCCCTTTGTCGATTCCGTATTGAAATATATTTTCGGTAACAGAGATTGCTCTGTTTGTTTCCCGTATAATCCTTATATTCGTATCTTCAGGCAGATCAAGATTATTGGCGTGAAGCATGAATTTCATCAATATTCTGAATAATTCGCGATCTTTAAGGAAGAAATCTACATACATGTGCGCAAAACTGGTAATTACTTCCGATGCGCTGGCTAATCCGTTAAATATGGGGAGCACTTCGCCATGGAATTTTGCGATATCATCAAGCAGTATCTGAGCGCAGATTTCTTCTTTACCGCTGAAATAAAGATAAACCGCTCCCTTGCTCAACTCTACTTTCTTAGCGATATCTGAAACGGTTACGGGATTATATCCCCGCTTAAAAAACAGCTTTCTGGCAGCTTTGAGAATAGTCTTTCTTCTCCGCTCCCTCTCTCTATCCTTACGTCCTTTAAGCGCCATTTTTCTATTCCCGTTCCCGTATTTATTTTAACTACTTTCACGCTGAGACTATAAACAAGGTCGGAATATAAAAAAGGTTGGAACCTGACCAATGGTCAAACGGTGACCAACAGTCAGTTTAGCTTTACTTAAGTAATAAAATCTGTGTTGTCAAGAAAAAAATAACATCCGTTAAAACCTGTCTCTACTATGGCCATATCGGAGGCGGAATTAGACATTTTTTAGTTGACAGGGGCTTGTTTGCTTGTTAGGTTCCGCGAAAGAATAAACAAAGTGGGGAGGTTATAACAAATCCCGGCAAAAACCGGGGGGAACCTTTTAAAAGTCTCGACGTATGTTGTAAAAAAGTAAGAAGATTTAAAGAAAATTCTGTCCCCACACATAATCCGACACACCCTTTAAACCTCTTCATATTATAAGGTAACCAGGACCCGGATGTGCGAGAAATTAATTGGGAGGCAGTTCTTCGTTCAGTAAAATCGCCATATATCGTCTTGCCGGCCCAAGCCTCTGACTCTGCAAAAGAAATTCCGGAAAGGGTTAGATGGCAGCGCGCATGATATATAAAAAAATAACTAATTAGGGGAGGTAACAACATGGCACGATGGAGATATAAATCAAGCATCATTGATCTCAAGGCAATACTTCCACCGGAATTCATCGAATGTGATGAAAAAGGCTATTGCGAGATTAGCGGTCTGCCGGGAGGTTTAAACCGCTTCAAAGGGATACTGGATCAGGAAGGAGAAAGTGAGTGGGAACTTGTACAATGCCAGACCTATGGCGACAAACTTCTTTGCATATGGAAAAAAGAGGTCAAAGAGGCTTTCGTAAGTTAATTCATACATAATTTTATCGGTTAATTACAATTTGAAGTGATATGTATACGGCACTGTCTGTCTGTTGGAGTAAAGTGACAACGATATCTTATTAAATTTTCAGAGATGGGAGGTAGTAACGGTATGGCTTTCAATACCCCGGCAAAAACAGTCGCTCTTGTTGGTAATGCAGGAGTCGGCAAAGCAAAACTTTCAATTTTTAATCTGCTGCTTCGAGGCTTCATGGCGGGCGCCTACATCGCCATCGGAGGAGCACTGTGTACAGTATGTGTGACAGGAGTAGCGACAAGCTTAGGTCCTGGAATCAGCAAGCTCATCGGAGGGGCCGTATTCCCGGTAGGCTTGATCGCCATTGTTCTGACCGGCATGGAACTTTTTACCGGTGACTGTATGATAGTCCCCATGGCTGCAATGATGAAAAAGGTCACGTGGGGTGCGGTACTCAGAAACTGGGTCTGGGTCTACATAGGAAACCTGATTGGCTCACTCGCTTATGCTTATCTCATGGCAGTAGGTCCCTTTGTGAGTGGACAAGCAGACGGCACAATGACTGTTAACACCTTCGGTATGACGGCGGTTGGTATTGCAGCGGGAAAAATTCTGGAGTACAAAGCCGTCGGCGCCGCTGGTTTGTGGTCCTGTTTCATGAAGGCAATCGGTTGTAACTTTTTGGTTAATATCGCAATACTTCTCGCCATTACGGCAGACGACGTGATCGGCAAATTCTTCGGGATCTGGTTCCCGATCATGGCGTTCGTTTCGTCTGGTTTTGAGCATTGCGTGGCAAACATGTACTTCCTGCCTACAGGAAAGTTTCTCGTCGACTGGTATCCGGACGTAGTAGCAAAAAGTGGTGGTCTCCTGCTCGCCAATGGCGGGCTTAGCTGGTCGGATATATGGCTTTGGAACCTTATCCCTGTTACGGTGGGCAATATATTCGGTGGTTTTGTATTCATTGGAGTCGCATACTTCCTCATGTTCAGGAAGGACCTTCCGGCAGACTAACGGAAACGGGGAATGATGTCAGCATTAACCTGGGTGGTATTTATCATATGTGCGGCGGCTGTAGCCCTCCACTACAACGCAACAAAAGATTCGCAATTCTTGTTGTACGCCATTCCGGGTCTGATAATGCTACTTGTCATTCCCATGGCACTGGCGTGGATGAGCCGCAAAAGCTTTATAAAATCAAGTGAGCAGTTCGCTCCGAAGGCACGTGTTTGCGAGATCGGAGGAATAGACCAGAAGATGATCGGAGAGGTTGTCAGGATATCCGGCAACGTTCAGAAGATAAGTTTCAGGTGGTTGAACAGGCCTCACTTTCACATTAAAGACGACACGGCAGATATACATGTAATCATGTTCACCGCTCCTTCAAATAAAATATTTGTGGGCGATACGGTCGAGGCAATCGGGGTTGTAATGAAACATCTGCTGACGAGAAACAGAATTGTCATATCTGCCGTAAGCATTACAAGGATCAGAAGAGATTAAGGAGGAATATCATGGACGCAAGAGAGGGAAGATTTGCATTTGGGTTTCTTTTGTTAGGAATAACACCCATTCTGGCAACAGCCGGCGGTACGGGATTAGGGGCTGCCATTTTTGCAGCAGGATTACTGGTAGCACTTTCATCGGCGTTCGGCTGAGAAAGTATGTTTCCAGACAACCAGGAGTGGTGATATCTACCATTTTAAAATCGTAATACGACAAATATTTCTTGACAACTGTTCTCTCTACAGCTAGATAAAGTTACCTTGCTTTCTTTGTTAATTTTATTCCGGCGAATAAGGAGAGTCTGGAGTAGAACCGTATCATTGAAAACCGGGCAAATAATACATCAGGAGGTATTTTAGTATGAGAAAATCGTTAAAAGGCATCACCATCTTCATGTTCAGTATCGGACTCTTACTTGTAACCGCCGCTATTGCAGTAGCGGCTGAGGCTTCACCCGACACCATAGCCAACAACAAAGCTCTGGTAGTTGCGTGCAGTGTTATCGGAGGTGCCCTCGTTATGGGAATCGGTGCGCTTGGCCCCGGCCTTGGAATGGGACAGGCAACAGGTGGCGCTTCGAATGCAGTCAGCAGAAATCCTGACGCTCAAGGTAAAATAATGCTTACCATGCTGGTCGGCATGGCGATGACAGAATCTATTGCCATTTATGCTCTGGTGGTAGCGCTTGTTATAATCTACGCAAACCCATTGTTAAAACTTATAGGCGCATAAGACTGTCGTTACATTAAATAATAAATAAAGAGGGGGAAAACATTTTTCATTTGTTTTTCCCCTCTTTATTTATAATGTGATAAAAAACTCCTTAAACTGTTACTCCTAATCAGGCATCTTATAACGATATTTCAAGCTCAAAAAGATTCCATTTTTTCGAACCTACCAGAGCTTCGATAGTCGCTTCAAGCACATTTACCGTTAATACCTCTTCTATTATTTGTGATCATTTCCATTTTGCCGATTGTTAAAACAAACGCAAATAGAGAGGTCTCTTGAGAGAATGTTGTTAGTGTCGTCTTCGTAGCTCAACGCACAGATAATCTGCGGCTTTACATGGCCGGGGAATAGATTTCTTATAACGGGCACATCCGGTTTGACGGAGTGTGGAGGGATGGATCTGTCCGTAGGACTGTTGCTAATGATAACTAATGCGCTGACAGGGGGCATTACCCGAAAGGAAAGCCCCCTTCCTGCAAAAGCCAACAAAACGAATGTGTTTCAGAATAACCTGTTAATCATGGTAAATCGATTAAAACAGGCTTTCATTATCCTCTTCTAATGAGCCTCTTCCATCGCCAACTGTATGTATATCATCGACAGCATAATAAAAACCAAGGTCTGAATAGCGGACGTGAAGATCATCAGCACAAAGACAGGAAGCGGAACAAGGAAAGGAATCAACATCAGAACGATTGCCAGGACGAGATCTTCACCCATGATATTACCGAACAGTCGTACAGACAGAGAAATCGGGCGTGCAAGATGACTTACTAGTTCTATGGGTAACATAATAGGCGACATCCACCAGACAGGCCCAAGAAACTGTTTTACATACTTGAAACCGTGGACTTTAATACCCACAATATGTGTCAGAACAACCACAATGAGCGCTATGGCAACTGTTGTATTAAGATTGCTTGTCGGAGACTCGAAACCGGGGATAATACCAAGCAGGTTGGCGGTTAAGACAAAAAGGGCAATTGTTGCTATAAGGGGAAAAAATTTGAGACCCTCAGGACCCATAACATCAAGAATCAGATTTCTTATACCCCCAAGGACAACTTCGAATATATGCTGAATTCTTCCGGGATATATACTAAGTCTTCGCGTTGCCAAGAAAGAAAACAAAGCCAGTAACAGTATGATGGCCCATGTATAGGTCACATGAGGTGGAAACGGAATCTTATCTAGAAATAAAAAGGGATGCATTCTTCTTTCTGAACCTCCTTAACGGGTTTTTCAAATTTGCGCCTACAACTGTGAATACTACGTTTATCACAACCACCGAAAGTCCGAGAAAAAGGCCGAAAATATCAGCCGGAGTCCTGGTTATGATAAAGAAAAGTACAATTCCCGTAACGATAAACCTTATATAATATTTCATCATCATAAAAGGTTTCGCCTTGGCCGCATGTTTCAGGAAAGTACCCTTTAGGTCTCTGTAAAGCCAGTGAAAATTAACAATGCTCACGAGACCGCCCAGCAACACTCCTATGGCAAAGCCCCCCGACATAAAGAGAAGACTGATGACAAAAAGCACGCCAAGTAACACCCAGTTTCCTATTTCAATGCTTCTTTGCATGATGGTTTTCTTTATGTCGAGCATTGCGGCCATCCTTGCCCTGAACCCCTATATCGTCAGGAAATGTACTTTTTATAAAAAGATAAAAGTTTCTGAAGCCGGCAGCGATACCGATCACTAGAAACAGGGGGGTAAAAATATTGTCCGTTCCCAGTTTTCTGTCGAGATATAAGCCTATCATGAGGCAGCCAAAGATCGCGATGACCATGGCAATGCCGAGACTTGCGGCATATCCCATCTGGAACATCATCTTCTTTTTGCTGGTTTTCTCGCTATCCTTCCCCATTGCCGAATCGGCTATAGCACAGTGGTACCGCGAAGTCAAACAATAATAGGCAGGAAAAGTTCTTTATAATTTTTGCGGATCTGAAAAACACTTCCACTCGTCAAAGTTTGAACCTCGCATCAACCTTGAATCGTCGCTTGACCGACATGGTAATAATATCGGTTATATCCGTTTCTTTCGAGATATCCGACAGCAATTTTTCAATTCCTTCGCCGGTTGGTGCTATTAGTGTAAACCACACGTTATATTCATTATCTCGAAGATAATTATGAGTAACACCCTCGTATGAATTGACAATACTCACAAATTTATCAAGCATGTCGACGGGCACTTTAGCGGCACAAAGCGTACTCGCGAAACCGAGAACTCCGGTATCTAAAACAGCCCCTATCCTGCGGACAATACCGCTTTCTTTAAGATTCCTGATACGTTCCAGGATATGATCTTCATCAATACCCGCCTTAGTCCCCAGGATCTCGAAAGGTTTGGGATCCAGAGGAAATTCATGTTGTATCATATTCAGAATTTTTTTATCTAAATGTTCCATAATAATCCCATGCTTCACTCTTTTATAACCCGCCATCCGACAAATTTATTCGACTGTCATTATATCCTTATTCGCTTCCAGTATCTTTGGCCCGATACCTTTGATCAGCATAATATCCTCCACTTTAACAAAGGGACCGTTTTTCTCTCTGTACTGAATTATCCTGTCGGCATAATCAGGACCTATTCCATCCAGCATTATCAGTTCTTCAACCGAAGCAGTGTTAATATTTACCTTGCTTCCTTCTTCGGAGAAAGCAGCAGGAACCATCGATATAACAAACAAAACAATAACCATTAATGCGAACACCTTTTTAAATCTTTTCATACAAGTTCCTCCTTTCATTCGGTGACGGGTTATAAAAAGAGTAAAAACAAAGTTGTTCCTCCACTTTCTCTTTAACGCGCCCCCCGAAGAAACGGAAGAAACAGAAAAACTATTATAAAATAACCGGTTATTAAGTTTCTGTTCTTATTTCTTTCTCTCTTCGAAATCCTTTAGAGAATCCTGCCTTTCCTTTGTTGAAACACAGGCCAAACATGCCTCTATTTCATACTCCATAAGCGCTTCCAGACTTACCTCGCCACGTGCCATATTGAGGCCTCTCTTGATCATCTTGATCGAGAACGATGAATTAGCCGCTATTTTTTTTGCCATTTCCATCGTTTCATCCATCAGCCGGTCTAGAGGAACCGCTTTATTAACCAGACCGATCCTTTCGGCTTCTTTACCATCTATATACTCGGCGGTAAAGAGAAGTTCTTTCGCCTTACCCGGCCCTATCAGGTCCTGAACAAGTCTCATCGCGCCCCCGGTTACAGAGGATGTGACTCTGGCCTCGGGCGAACCTATCTTGGCCTCTTCAGCCGCAATCCTGATATCACAAGCGAGTCCCAGTTCATATCCCGAACCTAGTGCATATCCGTTAATAGCCGCTATGGTCGGTTTCTCGAACCTGATAATCTTTCTTGATGTCTCCTGCAGTTCGACAAGGTAATCACGATATGCCTCGATAGATCTGTCTTTTGAATCCTTGAGATCCGCCCCCGTTGAAAAGGCCCTTCCCTCCCCGGTGATAACAAGTAACTTTATCCCGGGATCATTTTTAACATCATCCAGGGCCACCTGAAAATCGAGCCAGAATTGCTTGTTCATGGCGTTCAATACCTGTGGCCTGTTTAATTTTATCGTGGCAATGCCATCCTTTTTTTCGTAAATTATGCATTCAAAGTCCATTCTTTCACCTCTCTTTTCTTATTTGGTAAAGAAACTCATGCAATCAGTACCCGCGAATCTACAATGGACAACCCTTTCTCGCGAACAATCACGGGATTCAGATCGATTTCGGTGATTTCCGGATTGTTGATCGCAATCTCGGACAGTTTTGCCAGAACACCTTTTATTGCCTCGATATCCTTGGGTTTCTCTCCTCTGACACCGGTCAGAATTTTATAGCCTTTTATCTCTCTGATCATTTCATCTATATCTTCATCAGCAAGCGGGGCGATCCTGAATGAAACATCTTTCAGAACTTCAACAAATATTCCCCCTAGACCGAACATTATAACGGGCCCGAACTGGGCATCCCGGATCATTCCGATAATACATTCCTGTCCTGGAGCAGCCATAGGCGAAAGCAGTACCCCCACGATACGTTCCGGTGGCGCAACCTTTTTCGCATTCTTCATAATCCCGTTGAACGCCGCCGCCACTTCATCCCGGTTTGAAAGATTCAATTTGATTCCCCCCGCGTCCGACTTGTGAATAATATCGGGACTGACTATCTTCATTGCCAGCGGATACCCCAATCTGTACGCCACCTCCACCGCTTCCGCCGGAGTTGTTACCATCGCCGCATCCGGTAGAGGAATGTCATACTCGCTGAGAAGATTTCTGGATTCCGTTTCAAGAAGATTGCGCCTAGACGCATTGGTTACCTCTTTAAAAAGTCTCTTTACTTCGGTCCGTTCAGTAACCTTTCCCGCCAAAATTTTCATGTTTTGAATCTTTTTCTGATCGACGGCAAAGCGCATAAGTGAGCTCATGCTCTGCGCAGCCCTGTCGGAAGATTCGATGACCGGGATCCCTGCTTTCTTCAATATATCTAGAGAGTTAATAGAATCTCTGGCATAACTGCTGTTTACGATGAGTGGTTTTTTGTGTTTCTCAACCAGATCGACAAGATCCATCGATGTCTGTTCTTCAAGCTCTGCGATATGAGGGGCGATAATATCATAGAATCCCCCAAAGAAACCGGTTATTAATATTCCATCGACCTCGTCGTCCTCCATACAGGCTTTGACGCATTCGGTAATTACATGAGGATTTTCCTCCGCTGTTCCGCCATAATCGACTGGATTATGAGCGGGCATACCGGCAAGCAGAACAGGTATCATTTTTTTCTGTGTTTTCTCACTGAGAACGGGAACCTGCATTCCATACTTTTCGGCATTATCCGCTGCAATGGAGTTATCACCACCACCTTCCGACATAATGACCAGCCTGTTTCCCTTTGGAAGAGGACATTTGGAAAACACATCGGCCATATCAACCAGTTCATCGGCATTGGATACTCTTACGATGCCGGCCTGTCTGAATGCCGCGTCCAGGATTATATCATCACCGGCCAGCGAACCTGTATGAGAGGCGGCAGCCCTTGCTCCGGCGATTGATTTTCCTACCTTGAGGGCAACTATCGGTTTCGTCTTCGCCGCTTCACGGGCAACACGTACCAGTTCGTTCCCTCCCCTGATACCCTCGAGATAAGTAGCGATAACCTTCGTGTCGGTATCATCCTTCAGGTAGGTAATATATTCATGCAGCTGAACGCCCACAGCATTGCCGACATTTATCATTTTGTTGAAACCGCACCCTTTCATCTTTGCAAAATGAGTCAACGAATCGATAACGTTGCCACTCTGTGTAAGCACCGAGATAGACCCTTTGTTGATGGTCGGGATACCCAGCATATTGATATCTGCCGAAGCATTAAACATGCCACTGCAATTGGGACCTATTATGTAAGTGCCTGTTTTAGCGGCCTCTTTCATAATATCCGCCTCTATCTTCTTCCCTTCTTCTCCCGTTTCTCCCAGGCCCGCCGTAATAATAATGATTCCTTTTGCGCCCATCTTGATGCTGTCCGTCACGGCGGGGAGAACAAACCGGGGGGCAACTACCACCATAACAAGATCTATCTCTTTCCCCACGTCTGTAATGCTATGATATGCCTTCATCCCGAACAGTTCATCACGCTTGGGATTAATAAGATAGATATCACCCGCATATCCTCCCTGGATAAGGCTTCTCGTTCTTCTCTCAGCCGCCTTTCCTGGAACCTCGGAAGCTCCTATTATGGCAATCGACCCGGGATTAAAAACTTTTTCCAATGATCTCTTCATAATACAATCCCTCCCTCAAATCCTTTATTTAACCTGTCGTTCCATTCTATACAGGTGGCGTTGAAACCGCAATTTTTCTTCTTCTTATCCACTGCGAGCCGAAAGCCACGGCAAACATAACGACGCCTATTCCGTCCGTCAACAGCCCCGGTTTTATCATTAGAAAAGCAACTACCAGAAAGATAATAACCTCGTACCATTTAGCCCTTATAAGCATACAGGCTTGAACGCCGGCCGCAAGACATACAATCCCGAAAGCCGCCGTCAAGAAACTTATAATGATATGCCACACGTCTCCTATCAACAGCAACTCGGGAGCATAAACAAACATAAAGGGAATAATAAAGCCCGCGATGCCAAGCTGGAATGCGGTAACACCTGTCTTCCAGGGATCGGATTTGGCGATTCCGGCTCCGGCATAGGCCGCTAATGCCACCGGCGGTGTGATATCGGCCCTCGTACCGAAATACAGAACAAAGAGATGAGCAGCGATTGGGATCACTCCCATCTGGGCTAGTGCGGGGGCGACAAGGGACGAAATGATAATGTACTGTGCGGTAGTGGGAACCCCCATGCCGAGAAATATACAGGCTATCATGGTAAAGGGAAGTGCCAGGTAAAGATGCCCCATCGACGCATCGACAACAAGAGATGAAAACCTGATTCCCAGCCCTGACATCGTGATACAGCCGATAATAATGCCGGCCGCGGCGCAGGCTGCGGCCACTTCGACGGCCCCTGTGGCACCCTCTTTTAACCCCTCCAGAATCAATATTCCAAATTCCTTAATAGATTTCTTTCTGATAATTCTCATTATGAAGGAGGCAATAACCGTCGCGGCGATTGCCCAGAATACGGCCCTTTCGGGAGAAAAATTTCCCATAAGGAAATAAATAAGGAGAAAGATCGAAAAAATGTGATGCCAACCTTCGGCAAAAGCCGTTTTAATTTTCGGCAGGTCCGCTCTCGGCAGGCCGGCAAGATTCATCGAGACTGCCCTGAAATGTACCTGCATGAAGGTAGAAAAAAAAGCAAGAGACGCTGGTATGGCTGCGGCAATACATACTTTATAATAAGGAATAGACAGGAACTCTGCCATGATAAAAGCGGCGGCGCCCATAATGGGGGGCATGATCTGCCCCATGGTCGATGATGATGCCTCGACACCCGCGGCAAAGTACCCTGGATATCCCGTTCTTTTCATGAGCGGTATCGTGAAAGAACCGGTTGTCACCGTATTGGCCACAGAACTCCCCGATATCATGCCGAAAAAGGTGCTGGAAGCAACAGCTGCTTTTGCAGGACCGCCCCGCGACCACCCCGTCAAAGCAAAGGCAACATCGGTAAAAAACTGTCCTGCTCCCGTTTTTCTCAAGAGGGCTCCATAAAGAATGAACAGAAGGATGAAATTAGCGGAGACCCCGATGGGAACACCAAACACCCCGTCAGTGGAAAGGGCCAGATATGTCGACAGTCTCTTAACGCTGTACCCTCTGTGCGAAATAACATCAGGCAGATACGGACCAAACAGCGCATAGCACATGAAAATAATGGCAATAAGCGGAACGGCCGGTCCCGTTGTTCTCCTGGCCGCCTCCAATACTACTATAATGAGAATGGTTCCCATAACAACATCGATCGGCAGAAATGTACCTGCGCGGTTCAATATCGGTGTCGAATAAATAAATATCCACATACATATACCGGAGGAAATAATCAGAAAGATCCAGTCGGGAACAGACATTCTTTTCTTGGGAGATCTCTTTTTAGAAAAGGGGTAGAGGGAAAAGATAAGTACAGACATCAGGAGCCAGTGTATCGCCCTGTGATCAAGGGCAAAGAACGGATGAAAATAGGCGTAGAACAGGTGATAACAGGAAGTTGCGACAGCGACAATCGTAATCATCAGACCGGCTGCGCCTGTGTATACCCTTTTCTTTTCGAACTCCTCCAAGAGCTCACGCGCAGCGCTCTCCGCAACACTGATTTCCTCCTCAAGTGCCGTATCTATGAATTTGCTGTTTTTTTCTTCCGCCATATTTACTCAGTCCTTTCTTTCTTCACCACACGGACCCACACCGATTCCCCTCCCTTTGCGACAGACAACAGCGGAGTCCTGATATCTTTATAGGTGATAACATGCCCCGCTACTCTCCCCACACGAAGCAAAAATCTGGGGAATTCCCGGTGCATAAAAACCCTCGTCTTGTTACCGGAAAAGGAAACGCTCACTCCGCTATTCGAGACAGACTCGAGACCGGCCCCATACCAGTCAAACGCCTCTTCAATAAGAACGATTCCATCCTCACCTATCCGAAATACGTCATGAACCGGGGTGTGATCCGACGAATGGATGTAATCCATATAAAAAAGATCTCCCGCTTCCACCCGGAACTCCAAGAGGATCTCCATGCCGGGCTGTCCCACGACTTGAAGATACAGATCGCTCCTTTCCTCCGCAAAGACAGGAATACTCGACAGCTGAATCAATAAGAATAAGACATATGTGGTTCTTAATCGCATTGTTATAAGTACCCGGCCGGCAATATTGCCGGCCGGGTCGCCGGCTTTATTTCATTGCTTCCTTGAAATATTTCATCGCACCTGGGTGAATAGGTATAGGGCTGTTAATCGCATTGGAGGGTGTCAGCTGAGCGGCAATCGGATGGATATTGATGAGAGCGTACTTGCCCTCATTTACGTTGGTGTAAATTGCTTTGGTGACCTTGTAGGCGATATCATCGGACATATTCTTGTTGGCGATCATTACGTTAGAATCGCCAATGCAGAGAACATCGTAGTCAACATCGTCATAGGTCCCTTTAGGAATGGTTACTTTAAGATAGTACGGGTTATCTTTTACAATATTGTCGGCAAACTCCTTGCTGACAGTGACCATGACGATATCCCTTGTAGCGGCAAGATCCATCACAGCGGATGCGGGATAGGCAAAATTGAAGAAACAGGCGTCAACAATACCATCCTTGAGAGCCTGTACAGATTCGGATTGAGAAAGGTTAGCAAGTTTAAGGTCTTTTTCAAGATCAAACCCGGCCGCTTCGAGGATAGCTTTGGCCATCGTTGAACAGCCGCTTCCGGGGACATCAATAGATACCTTTTTCCCTTTCAAATCGGCTATCGTCTTGATTCCGGACTGTTTAGTGGTCACTATATGCTCCGGAGCGGGATACATCTGGAAAAGTGCCACAATAGGATATTGCTTATCGAAGGGGTCCAGTCCTTTGGTCGCCTTATAGGCAACACTCCCCATGACCATTCCCATATCGGTATCCCCAATACCCACCAGGCGACTGTTTTCCACCGATGCCCCCGTGGACTCCGCCGCGCATCTGATTCCGTCCACGGTCTTCTGAACAACAACGGACATTCCACCTCCCAAAGGATAGTAGACGCCGCCCGGACTTCCGGTACCTATGGTCAGAAACATATCTTTTGCAATGGCTGGACCGGCGAACCCCAGACAAACAGCCATGCAAATTATAAAAGTCATATATAATGCTCTCTTCATCTTGACCTCCTTTTCTAAAATCAGGTTTATCTCGTTAGATCCAGACAAACTACAAGCACTACAGATCAGTTACACCTCCTTTCCGAATAGATTTTCACGTTATCAGTTTTCTCTCTTTCTACCCGCAGGTTTCGTCCAGTATATCTCCTTTTCCTTCCATAGCGACTCCCGTTTTTTAAGAGCCTTCAAAGTATCACTTGGATTTTGAACACTCAGAGCCGTAAGTAACGCATTAATCAAACTCACAACGGCGGCGTAGGATTCGATAAAAGAATCCAGCTGGTGTCTGACCGGAAGCACCCAATGGGCATGATCCGCGAGAGGAGATAACAGCGAATCCGTGATTACTCCGACCCTGGCTCCCATCTTTCTGGAATGTGCGAGAGCCTCTATGGTGATCCTGGTATAACGCGGGAAACTAATGCCTATCACTAAATCCCCTTCACCTACTTCCTGGAAGGAATCCCAGATATCCCCGAATTCCGGTTTCAAGAGACATATTCCATCCCGCAGGAAGCCAAGGTATCGTGCAAGTACGACCGCTGTCGAATGACTTCCCTTTAATCCTATGACGAATATTCTCCGGGCAGTCGCCATTTCGGCAACCGCCCGGTGAAAAGTCTCTATTGACAGGGATTCGAGCGTCTGGGTAAGATTTCTGATATCTTCCTGCACAACCTTCACCAGGATTTCTTCATCCGTCTTTGCATGTTTAACGGTTTGCTCGAGCAGCACATCGGTAGACAGACGGTTTTGAAAATCCCCCCGAAGCATTTTCTGCATCGCCCGGTAACCATCGAATCCAAGGGCCTGGGCAAGCCGCACTATTGTAGCCTCACTGACACCGATACGCCGTGACAGGCTTGATGCCGTAAGGAAAACGGCCTCTTCACGATTTTCGTTGATGTATTTCATCGCCCGTTGCTGGGCAGTAGTAAGATTGGGTTTTTTCTCCAGAAGCAGCGAATCGAAAGGCATGATGAATAATCTCCTTCCTTGCGCTATAAAAAGAATGAATTCCTACATAGGGTTGTGCCTTACTACAAAATTTGATTTTTTGTCAAGATGTTAGATACGACAAGAATTTAGATTGATCGTTTATTATTCTCTTAACCGTCGAATTAACCAGCCCCGTGATAATATCGACATTGTGCTGAGAAAGAAAGGGGGAAATCTATTTTTCAATATATTTTATAAGACCTTCAATATCCCGTCTGCGAATCAATGCTTCAAGTCTATCGATATTATTTCTATATGATTTGAGTATTCCTGGAAATTTCGGGTTCATCGCTATCAGCTCCGCGTAAAGGCGCGAACTATCTCCCATAACCCTTGATATTATTTCAAGTTTTTTATTGAAAAGAGGGGTCGTGTAGTGTTCAAGACCGAAAGGATCAACATTCTGTTCTCTCAGCGTTACTCCCATCGTGATCGAGTTGAAATGATTCAACGCCTGAACAATTGCCATCATCTCATCGTGCTTTCCAGGTGAGTCTTCAAATACGTTAGCTCCACGCCTTTTGAAAATGTTTTCAGGCCATTTTACCCATTTTTTTACTCGCGCGGGGAACAATGCTATATTTTGCCCTTTCATGGACAAGACATCAGGTCCGAAAAGTGGGTGACATCCCATAACTTCCGATACTGAAGATTCAATCATACATCTGACCGCATCTTCTTTAAGAGAAGTAAAGTCCATCAAGAGGGAACCGCTTTTCATATGCGGTCCAACCTGCCTGATAACCTCGCAGGTAACACCGATAGGAACGCTGATTATAACTACCTCGCATCTCTTTGTCAGTTCGTCGATATTCAGGCCGGTTTTCCTCCCCGACGCATGGACGATATATCCCTCATTTCTGAAAAAATTGACAAACCACTTTCCTATCCCACCGGTGCCGCCGATAATTCCTATCTCAAAATCTTCCATCACATATCCTCATACTCAATCGAACAGCGAGTGGATGAATGTTACACCTTTCTGCCGTTCCGAATGGCTTTTTTAATCTCTCTAGCATAATCGGAAACAATCTTCACCATATTCCTGTCTCCTGCGTGTTCCGCAATCATACGCACGAAGGCGCTCCCGACAACTATCCCATCGGCATAAGGTGCAATTTCTCCTGCCTGCTCAGGCGTAGAGATGCCAAACCCGATGACCACAGGCATACCAGTTATGCTTTTCACACGTTTCATCTCGTTTCTTATATCCGACACCTGCGGTTTTTCCGTCCCGGTAACCCCTGTTATTGAAACATAATAGAGAAATCCGCTTGCCGTTTCGGATATCCTTTCTATTCTTTCGGAAGAAGTTGTCGGCGCCAACAAAGAGATAAAGTCGATATCCGATCTATCCGTATATTTTCTCAATTCCCAGGACTCTTCAGGGGGAAGATCGACAACAAGTATTCCATCAATGCCGGATGCCTTGGCCTGCCGGGCAAAGTTCTTGTTTCCATAGGCAAAAACAGGATTATAGTAACCGAATAGAACAACAGGAATTTCAACCGCTTTATGTACCGAAGCAGCCATATCCAGGACACCGGCCAGGTTTGTTCCCTGTCTGAGAGCCCTCCCGGAAGCAGCTTGAATAACGGGACCGTCCGCCGTCGGATCGGAAAAAGGAACCCCCAGTTCAATGATATCAACACCCGCAGCGTGAAAACCCATGATTATTTCTCTCGTCGTTTCCAAGTCGGGGTCACCCGCCACGATATACGCGATCAGGGCTTTTTCGCCTTTTTCTTGCAATTGTTTGATTTTTTTCCCGATTCGCCCCATACTCATTCTTCCTCCAATCTTTCGGAAATGACCCCGGTATCTTTATCTCCCCTGCCTGACAGATTAATGACAATGATCTTATCTTTGCTCATCGTTGGAGCGTGTTTTATCGCATATGCGATGGCGTGTGAACTTTCCATTGCGGGAATAATGCCCTCACATTCCGACAGGAACAGGAAGGCGCTTATGGCTTCACTGTCGTTAACTGTGACATATCCGACCCTTCCGATCGAATGCAAATAGCCATGTTCGGGGCCAACGCCTGGATAATCAAGCCCGGCGGCTATAGAAAAAGCGTCTCTCACCTGGCCACCCGCATCCTGCAAAAGGTATGTCTTGTTTCCATGGAGAACACCGATCTTTCCTTCAGTAATGCTGGCGGCATGCATACCTGTAGCAATACCTCTGCCTCCTGCCTCTACGCCGATCATAGCCACACCCGATTCATTTCTAAAGGGGTAAAAGAGCCCCATAGCGTTACTTCCCCCACCTATACAGGCTATAAGAAGGTCGGGAAGCCTCCCCTCCTTTTTCAGGATCTGGCGTTTAACTTCCCTGCCGATAACGCTCTGAAAATCACGCACCATTACCGGATACGGATGAGGACCCGCTGTTGTCCCGATAACGTAATAGGTATCTTTTACATGTGAAACCCAATAACGCATTGCTTCATTCATGGCATCCTTAAGGGTATCTGTACCGCTTACAACCGGCACTACCTCGGCACCGAGGATTTTCATGCGAGAGACATTAGGTGCCTGTCGTTCCATATCTTCCCGGCCCATAAAAATTTTGCATTCCATCCCGAAAAGTGCGGCAACGGTAGCGGTAGCGACGCCGTGCTGGCCAGCACCCGTCTCCGCGATTATTTTCCTTTTCCCCATGTTGCGAGCGAGAAGTGCCTGGCCCAAGGTGTTATTGATCTTGTGTGATCCGGTGTGGTTGAGGTCTTCACGCTTCAGATAGATCTTCGCCCCCCCCAGTTTCTCCGTCAACCGCTTCGCAAAATAGAGGGGGGTTTCCCTGCCTGAATACTCTCTGAGATACGAAGTATATTCATTCATGAACACCTTGTTTTTCTTTATATTTTTATACGCAGCCTCGAGCTGAATGAGAGCGGGCATCAATGTCTCCGCCGCATATCTCCCCCCGAAAACGCCGAAGTGTCCGTTTTTGTCCGGTAATCGTTTTTGCATCCTTTCGTCCTCTTTGCTAGATTATATTATCTATGTAATCGTTTCCCCGGTGGTTATAACCCATCGTTGTATCAAATATTTTTATTTTCTCCTTATCGTACGCGCCATCATTCCGCCTGATTAGGTCGATAATTTCCATAACGCGCCCGTAATCTTTCTTTCCGGGTGTTTCTTCAACTCCGCTGTTTATATCAACCGCATCGGGTAAAACTTTCTCCATGGCAGTTTCTATATTGTCGGGATTCAAACCACCTGAAAGTATCAGTGGCCGAGACTGCCGTATCTTTACGGCCAGCTCCCACTTCGATGTTTTTCCGGTTCCTCCGGGCCGCTGGGGATCATAGGCATCAACAAGAATCGCTCGTGCCCGGTATTCCGCCAGACTGTTCAAATCCTCATCCATACGTGGAAACAGGGCCTTGATGATGACAGATTCAGGGAAACATCTGCAGTACCCGGGCGATTCATTCCCATGGAGCTGAACAAAATCCAGTTCACAATATTCCATAACCGATTTAACGGTCTGAATCCCTTCGTTAACGAAGACTCCGGTCTTTGCAACTTCCGGAGGAAGTACCCGAACGATAGCCCTTACAACCTCGGGTGCAACATACCGGGGGCTTCTCGGATAGAATATAAAACCCAGTGCATCGGCCCCGCTTTCCGCTACGAAACGGGCATCTGCAATGCTTGTCAATCCGCATATCTTTATCTCTGTCATCTTTTGCTTGTTTACCTTCCCAGAAGTTCGTCAAGTTTTGCGCCGATGTCCGGGGCTGCCATCAGGGCCTCTCCCACAAGAAATGCGTGAATGCCATGATTTATCAATATCTCAATGTCCCCTCGCGAATGAATACCGCTTTCACTGACAAGCGCTATATTTCCCGGGACGGCGTGCCGGAGATCGAGGCTTGTTTTTATATCGGTTTCAAAGGTTTTCAGATCCCTGTTATTAATTCCTATAAGTTTCGCTCCCGCTTCGAGAGCCTTTTTCATATCAGCGTAAGAATGCACCTCGACCAGCGGCGAGAGTCCCAGAGATTCCGTAAGGATGATAAAATCCTTCAGTGTTCTAAGATCCATAAGCCCTGCAATGAGAAGGAGTGCATCTCCTCCCAGGACTTTCGTCTCGTAAATCTGGTACGGATCTATGACGAAATCCTTTCTGAGAAGCGGAACGGATACGGTCTTCTTTATCTCCGACAGATACGATTTTTCTCCCCCGAAAAAGACCCGGTCTGTAAGAACGGATATAGCGGACGCTCCATGTTTTTCATAGCAGGACGCGATATCAAGATGATCGAAATCACCTCGTATTATTCCTTTGGACGGTGAACGTTTCTTGATTTCCGCGATGATAGAACATCCGGTACCACTTACAGCCGCTCTGAAATCACGGTGGTAATGCGTGCTTGTTGCCTCCTCCCTGACTTGTTCGAACGGCTTCTTCTGCTTCAGAACCGCTACCTCTTCCTTTTTTGCCTGCACAATCCTGTCTAAAATCATCGGCAGTCCTCAACTATTTGAAAGTTTTATCAACTCACCCAGCTTCTTAATGGCCGCTCCGTTGTCTACACATTCCTCTGCGACAGCGATCCCTTCCGCTATGGTATCCGCTTTTTCACCGGCTACTATTGCAAGTCCGGCATTCAAAAGAGCTATCTTCCTGCAAGCGCCGTCTTCCCCTGAAAGGACCCCCCGTGTGATCGCGGCATTGAAAGAAATATCTTTCCCACGAAGTTCTTCGATTGTATAGCTTCTACCAAAGTAATCCTCCGGATTGATGTTATATGTTGTGATCAACCCGTCTTTCAATTCGGAAACCCGCGTCTCACCGGTTACCGTGGCTTCATCAAGTCCATCGGAACCATGTACAATGAAGGCCCTTTTCGCCCCGAGATTTCTCAGGACACCTGCAAATATCTCTGTCAATTTCGAGTCGTAGACGCCGATGAGCTGAGATGTTGCACCGGCAGGATTTGTCAGAGGGCCAAGCATGTTGAATATCGTCCTGATTCCGATTTCCTTTCTCGGACTAACCGCATATTTCGTGGCTGCATGAAGCCTGGGAGCAAAAAGAAAACCGATTCCGATTTCATGGATACATTCTTCCACTATTTCAGGAGCCGCGCTCACATTAACACCTAGAGCTTCGAGAACATCCGCGCTTCCGCAACTGCTCGATACCGCACGATTTCCATGTTTCGCGACGGTAATCCCGGCCGCCGCCACGATAAAAGCTGCCGTTGTCGAAATATTGAAGGTATTCATCATGTCTCCCCCCGTTCCGCAGGTGTCGACAATGACCGATGAACGTGCATCTATCCTGGTCGCCTTCTGTCTCATAATGCGGGCGGCACCGGTAACCTCTTCCACCGTCTCCCCTTTCATTCGCAGGGACGTTATAAAAGCAGCAATCTGTGCCGGTGTCGTATCCCCTTCCATTATCTCACTCATGACCGCCATCATCTCATGTTCTCTAAGATTCTCATTCTCTACTATTTTCCCGATTGCTTCCCTAATCATGCCAGAGCTCCTCTTATCTGATAAAGTTAATTTGCTACACCATAAGCTACCGAACATTTAACAGCCGGGGTTATCACCATTTTTCATCTCCAGAAAATTCCTGATAATCCGCTTCCCGTTAGTTGTCAGGATAGATTCAGGATGAAACTGTACCCCCTCGACACGATACTCACGGTGCCTGATGCCCATTATTTCTCCTTCTTCCGTTTCGGCGCTGATTTCAAGACAGGACGGTATGGAATCCCTTTTAAGAATCAGTGAATGATAGCGAGCCGCCGTGAAAGGAGAAGGGACCCCCCTGTAAATTGTCTGTCCGTCGTTGATAACCCCGGAGGTCTTCCCGTGCATTATCCTTTCGGACTTTATTACCTCAGCACCAAAAGCGTAGCCGATCGACTGGTGCCCCAGACATATGCCCATGATAGGAACCTTTGCAGAAAAATGTCTTACCACAGCAACCGTTATTCCGGCTTCTCTGGGGCTGCAAGGTCCGGGTGACAGAAAGATCGCATCCGGTGCAAGATTTTCAATCTCTTCGATACTGATCTCGTCATTCCGGTGAACAACGGTTTCTTCTCCCAGCTGCCCCAGGTACTGAACAAGATTGTAAGTAAAAGAATCGTAATTATCGATCATCAAAATCATTATTTTCCTCCGTTACTGTTCGTTATTCTAAACCCCGACGCCGCCAGACGGATAGCCTGCATCATTCCCTCGGCTTTATTTACCGTTTCCCGGTATTCCGCTTCCGGGTCCGAATCCAAAACGATGCCGGCACCGGTCTGAACAAAAACCTTACCCCCCTTGACCACCATTGTCCGGATGGTTATGCACAAATCCATGTTACCCGTATAGCTGAAATAACCCACGGCACCGCCGTATGGGCCCCGTTTGTTTTGTTCGAGTTCGTCGATAATTTCCATCGCCCTGATCTTCGGGGCACCCGACAGCGTACCGGCAGGAAACGTCGCTTTCAAAACGTCGAAGCAATCTTTTCCATCCGCCAGCTGGGCTTTTATAGTGGAAACAAGGTGCATTACATGAGAATACCGTTCAACAGCCATCAGCTGCGTAACCTGAACGCTTCCGATACGGGCGATTCGCCCCAGGTCGTTTCTTCCCAGGTCAACAAGCATAATATGTTCGGCCCGCTCTTTGGGATCCTGTAATAGTTCGTCGGCAAGGTCCCGATCTTCCTGTTCACCTTTCCCTCTTCTTCTTGTCCCGGCTATCGGCCTCAGCTCCACAATCCCTTCTTCGAGACGAACCATGACCTCGGGAGAAGATCCTATGAGGACAAGATCCCCTGCTTTGAGATAAAACAGGTACGGAGAAGGATTCACATATCGAAGTGCGCGGTAGAGATCGATCGGATCCAGATTATTGTCCTTTTCAAACCGCTGAGACAGGACAACCTGTATTACATCACCGGCATGAATATATTCCCTGGCCTTTGTTACTACTGCTCTATAATGATCCGGTGTCATGTTGGATACGAGCGGCATGTCATTGACTTCCAAATGTACATCTTCTCTTATGGTCATGGGAGATCGTATAAATTCTATAATATCTTCGATCTTTCTTATTCCTTCCTGATAGGCGCTGCTTATATCCCCCTGTTCCTCAGAAAATACACATGCCACTATCTTGATGGTGTGCCGTATATTGTCAAACAGTATCAGCGTATCCGTAACAAGAAAAACAGCATCATCCGCATGAAGATCGTCTATGTTTTCAGACGGCAACTTTTCGAAATACCGTACCATATCGTATCCCAGAAACCCGACCGCACCGCCGAAGAATCGGGGAAGACCTTCAACGATGACAGGTCTGTAGCGGTCGAGTATGTCTTTCAGGCAATTCATCGGCTTCCCGTTGTGTTTGCTTCGGGTGCATTCCCCGTTCTCCTGAATCACCACTTCATCACCTCTTACCGTGAAAATCACTCGAGGGTCTGAACCGAGAAAAGTATATCTTCCCCATTTCTCACCACCCTCGACACTTTCGAGAAGGAAAGCGTATGGACTGGAATTCAACTTCGAAAGTATCGAAACAGGGGTATCCATATCCGCCAGGATCTCCCGGTAGACAGGAATGAGGTTTCCCTCTTTTGCAAGTTGTTCGAACATCTCAAATGCCGGATAGTACATTGTCATATATTTCCTCTTCACACATAAAAAGGCCGTGAATATTCACGGCCTTTTTATGTGTTCGCATATCTTTGAAACAAAAAAGCCGCGGAGAATTCCGAGAGACTCCCCGCGGCCTGTTCATACATTTGCATCTTCAGCGGCGGACAAACCTCTCTTCATTGTCGCGCCACCACCAGTTTGTATTTTGTCTGATCTGCTTCATTTCTTTCTGCCTGTTTCTATAAGTAGAAACGTTGTCTAACACTATTATTTCCCGATGTCAATGTTTTTTTATAAATCATCGAAGCCACGAAGTCTGTCCGGCATATATCCGGATTCCACGCCGTGGTCGCGACTCGGTATCTTCACAATGACCATTTCCCCTACGAAATACAAAAACTCTCAAGTCCCCGTAATGAAAAACCATCTCTATCACCTGCTGCTACTTCCAGGATGCTTTCCAACGTCATGAAGCCTTATCCGCACAGGAAGAGAATCCTGCTACAGCCATTTCTTTCGCTTGAAAAATGCCAGGAGAATTAAAGTGATGACGATCATCAACCCCCAGAGGACGGGGTAGGCCCATCGAATCTTCAGTTCGGGCATAAAGTCAAAATTCATCCCGTATATCCCGGCTATGAACGTCAGGGGGATGAAAATGGAAGCGAAGATAGTCAGGACCTTCATAACTTCGTTCATTTTGTTGCTGACACTCGAGAGATAGAGATCTATCATCCCTGAAAGAATGTCCTGATAAGTTTCAACGGAATCGATGACCTGAATGGTATGATCGTAAAGATCGCGGATATACATGGAGATATCATCATGGATAAGCGACGATTCGACGCGTTCCAGGCCGCTTATAACCTCTCTGAGAGGCCAGACCGACTTCCGTAAAAATATTATCTCCTGCTTTAAATTATGAATGGCCTGTAATGTTGAGGGTTTTGGTTCCAGGGCTAATTCATCTTCCAGCACCTCGATCCGTTCCCCGCATTTCTCCAAAAGAACAAAGTAGTGATCCACGATAGAGTCAAGAAGCGAATAGGCGAGATAGTCCGAACCCATACGCCTGATCTTTCCCTTCCCGGTTCGTATCCGTTCACGCAGGGGATCAAAGGCATCTCCCTGTACTTCCTGGAAAGAAATAACAAAGGTTGATCCCAGAATAATACTGATCTGTTCCGTATTGACCATACCCGTTTCATCGTCGTAATGTAGTGTTTTCAAAATGATAAGGATATAGGTATCGAAGTCCTCCATCTTCGGCCGTTGCTCCGTATGAAGGATATCCTCTTGAATAAGGGGATGGATGTCGAAATGATCTCCTATTTTTTTAATGATATCAACCTGATGAAGACCATCGATATTGACCCATGTTACAGTAGAAGTTTCTTTAAAAGGAAAAACTTCCTCTATTGTCAGGAAGTCTTTTTCCTGAAAGGTCGCCTGATCATAGTCCATAACGGAGATCTTTACCGTTTCGGCCTTCTTCTCTCCGACATGAACGAGAGCACCGGGAGGAAGCCCCACCTTGTGTGATGCTTTTTTGAATAATCTCGGCATGACTACCCCCACCTCCTTTGCGATAATGTTATTGAGCTTACAAATCAAATATACAAAGCGGACAAGGTATTAACACTCGTTGTCTTGTCGCTCCCGTTTCATATCCTCCGGGTTTGAGACAGTTATATGCAATGGCCTGCGATCATCCTGGGCCAGATAGGTTGTCGTTGTCGGGAACGCGAACTCGATCCCCTCGGCTTCGAATGCGCGCATTATCTTCAGATTAACCTCTTCACTGAATCTCATGGCTTCCCAGTAATCCGGAGGATGAAACCAGTAGAACATCGCTATATTCAGAGAAGCATCGTTGAACTCATTGAAATATACCTGCGGAGGATAATCGGGGTGCATGCCTTCATGATCCTTCAGAATCTCCTTGATGATAGACACGGCGCGTTCAACTTTTTCGACCGGCGTGTCGTACGTAATCGTGATATTCGTATAACGCCGTATGCTGGGACGTCTGCCGACATTCTCAATACTGACGCCTGCCATCTTTTCATTCGGAACGGAAACCAGATGTCCGGGAAAGGTGCGCAGACGGGTGCTCCGAAACCCTATTTCTTCCACGTAACCATCAAAACCCTCGGCGATTACCCTGTCACCTACCTTGAAGGGTTTATCCATCATTATCATAAAGCTCCCAAAGAGGTTTTTCAGGGTATCCTGAGCGGCCAGTGCAACTGCCAGACCGCCGATACCGAGACCAGCCAGGAGAGTGGTCATCGGTTTCCCCGTCGCCGCCTTGAGAAGATAGATCGACCCGAACAGGATTACCAGGACCTTGGAAACAATACGTACCATCTGCACAAAGTTCAGATCGAACTCATTATCCTCCCTGCCGACAAATTTTGTAAGTTCGTATTCGACCAGATCGAGCATTTGATAGAGGAAAAGTATAACTACAAGGGTACCGACAATATTGGTGGCTATTTCCATAATCTGATCGGCCACCGCCGGCAGTTGAAAGATCTCCTGGGTTGCATATATACCTATAGCCAGCAAAAGCAGCCGGACGGGCCATAGAGACGCCTTAAAAAGAATTCGCAAACGGGCTTTTTCTTCACTGTCTCCCAAAACAATCGTCATAGTGCTCAGGAAAATTGTCAGGAATTTCCATCCGATGTAGATAACCGCATATATCAGGACAAGCATTAAATAACGCCACCAGGAGGACTTCCACAGCCACGGGAAAAGGTCCTGCTGTGTATACAAGAACACAATCACCGCGACAAAAACGGCGGTTAATCTAAGAACGCCCCTGATACGCTTCAGAAAAGGTTTTAAGACTTTGTTCTGCAGGGAACGGGGGAGAAGATCAAAGAATCTTAATAGATGGAAGATAAAGAGAATGGAGGCTACCGCAAAGAGGAAAGATTCAAGTCCATGCAGGAGAACAAGCAATTTCGGGGGTATCACGAGAGGAATCTCCGTAGCCCTGAGGAGCAGACCGGCAGCGGCAAGGCGAAGTGCGGGAAGAAACCCGGAGAGGTAGGGCAACCATACTTTACCGCTTTTCTTTTTCAGTTTCGCCTGAATCAGCTTGCTGAAGTGGCGCCAGAGGAGTTCCAGCGAAAGGAACCCTAAAATCAGTATGGCAAGAGATACGAACAATTGCCAAGTGTTATTCCCGCTTTTTACTGTTCCCAGCAGGGTCACAATCTTTTGAAAAAACTCGCTGAAACCTTGCATAATTCTCCTTTTCGGGGGAAACGCCATCTATTGTGCAAATATTGTGAGGTCCGGGAACACGAACACCTTTACCTCATTGTCAGAGGTTCATATTAGGAAATCATCTTTCGTGTGTCAACGTGAAATCAAACAAGTATAATTTTTAGTGATTGCAGATGATCTGGCACTATAATATGATGCCAAGCAGTTTGGATTAAGAGCAAAGGCTAAAAACGCCTGGGCTTTTATCGGAAGGAAGGAAAAATGATAGAGACAGGTGAAATATCCCGGTATATCCATAAACACACGTTCAACCATGGTAAAAAGCTGTATGTGGAAGAGGCAAGAATCGGCCTGGGATATATCGGTGTAATGCTGGAAGGAGGCAGACTGGGTTTGTCCGCTCTGCCGAGAAATGAATTATCTCCTGGGTGTGCACAATTAAAAAGAGCGGGCTCTTTGGCAGGCTCCGCCGCCTCAGAACTTTTGGACTTTATCGTCGGCGCGAGAACCCCGTTGGAAAGAGCGCTGGGACTTGCCACAGCTAACGCGGTAAATTGCACCCACATCACCGAGGAACCTGAAAAGGACTCCATATCCCTTATGAACCTGTCCACTTCCGACGAGGTGGCAATGGTGGGATACTTCGGACCGCTTGTAAAACGAATCAGGAAAACGGGGGCAAATCTCCATATTATTGAAAGAGATCCGGATCGTATGGAAGTCATTGATCGGAAGGACAGAAACAATATTCTTGAAAAATGCAGTGTGGCAATCATTACAGCCACTTCGATCTTGAATAACACTATCGAGGAAATTCTCAACGAGCTTGGAAATCCAAGACATGTATCAATAATGGGACCTTCCACTCCCATGATCGAAGATGTGTTCGCCGATACCCCTGCAACACATCTCAGCGGGGCCGTGGTGATAAACCCCTCCAAGATAATGCAGGTAATATCGGAAGGCGGCGGCACACCCAACATGCGTCCTTTTCTCCGGTTTATCGACAAAAAGATAGAGCACGCAAAAGATACGGAGGAAATATGATCCCCGTAGTTTCTTTCGTTGGGAAATCAGGTTCCGGCAAGACCACGTTGATCGAGAAGATAATATCCGGATTGAGACGGAGGGGCTGGCGCGTGGCAACAATAAAACACAGCCGCCATGGATTTGATATAGACCGGGAAGGGAAAGACACATGGCGGCACAGAAAGGCCGGAGCGAAAATGACTGTCATGGCGTCACCCGAGCAGATCGCCATCATCGAAGATGCCGAAAAAGACTTCGAAATCCAAGATTTGAGAGATAAATACATACATGACGTCGATATTATTCTTACAGAGGGGTTCAAGGGTAACAAATATCCAAAGATAGAGGTCTTCCGTGCTTCCCTTAATCGTGATATGCTCTGTTCCGGTAGTGATAACCTTATCGCTATTGCCAGTGATAAGCAGATTGGCCTCGGCGGCGTCCCCTGCATCGACATCAACAACGCGGAAGATATCACACAATTGATAGTAGACCTGTTTTTAAACACTTCAGACAAGGAATGCTGAAGGATGGCCGAATTTGATTACATCAAAATTTTTAAATGGATACTTATAGTATTGCTGGCGGGTTTTATAGGACAGTTCGGTAAAAGTATGGCCAAACATATCATGGCAAAGGCCAGATCGGGGAAAAAGGAACTCACCGACCAGACTGAAGAAATAATCAATTCCACGGAAGGAAACCGTACCGGCGACAGGCTCGAGGTCAAATCACCACAGCCGGATATTAAACAGAACACCGTTACGGGAGAAGATGCAAAACAGAAGAAAAAACTAGCAAAGGCAATGGCAAAACAAAAAAAGAAGGAGGCAAAGACACTGGAGAAACAGGCCCGTCCGTAAGTCTTTGCACAATCCACCCAAAATACAGCCGCTAATTTTTTAAACCTGAGGATCCTGTTATCCATGAGCAAGATTAAAGAACGGGACATTATACTCGATTCAATAACCGACGGTGTCTTCACCGTAGATCATGAATGGCGTATTACATCATTTAACAGGGCGGCCGAAGAGATAACACGTGTGCCCCGTGAGGACGCCATCGGCCAGCTGTGCAAGGACGTTCTTAAAGCCGACATATGTGAAGGTGATTGCGCACTGAGACAGACGGTGACAACCGGCACACCAATAAGGGACAAGGTTGTAAATATCATAAACGCGGAAGGTGAACAGATCCCGATCAGCATATCTACAGCATTGTTGAAAGGAGCGGACGGCAAAAGTATCGGCGGAGTTGAAATTTTCAGAGATATCAGCCTCGTTGAAAAACTGCGTAAAAAGATTGAACAGAAATACACCTTCGAAGACATCATATCCAAAAACCACAAGATGTATGAATTGTTCAATATACTTCCGGACGTGGCAAGCAGCATGAGCACCGTTCTGATTGAAGGAGAAAGCGGAACAGGAAAAGAACTGTTTGCAAGGGCGATCCATAATCTGAGTCCGAGAAAAGACAAACCGTTTATCATAGTAAACTGCGGCGCGATGCCCGATACTTTACTGGAATCGGAACTGTTCGGCTACAAGGCCGGCGCCTTTACGGACGCAAGAAAAGATAAACCGGGACGGTTCAGCCTCGCCGAAGGGGGAACAATATTTTTAGACGAAATAGGAGACATATCGCCGGCGCTGCAGGTAAGATTATTGCGTGTGCTTCAGCAGAAAACCTATGAACCGCTGGGAGCGGTAAAAAGTGAACGGGCAGATGTCCGTATCATAACCGCCACAAACAAAAACCTCTTTAAGATGGTAAAACAGGGCAAGTTCAGAGAAGACCTTTACTATAGAATCAACGTCCTAAAACTGGAATTGCCACCCTTGCGCGAGAGGAAAGAAGACATCCCCCTCCTTATAAACCATTTTATCAAGGGCCTTTGCTCTATCCGTAACAAGGAAATTGAAGGGATTACCGACGAGGCGCTCGCCTGTTTGATGCTATACGATTATCCCGGCAATATAAGAGAACTGGAAAATATTATTGAGCGTGCCTTCATAATGTGCAAATCAAAAATGATTATGCATTCTCATCTCCCCAAACCTGTTTGCGATACCGGCGTGCCTGGTCAACCTGAGGGCATGGAAATAACAAATCTAAAGGATATGGAAGCTGTTTTTCTGACAAATGCGTTAAAAAGAAACAACTGGAATCGTCTCAAGACATCGAAAGAACTTGGCATTCACAAAAGCACTCTTTTCAGGAAGATAAAATCCCTGGGACTTAAACTGCCCGACAAAACTTCAA
This sequence comes from Syntrophaceae bacterium UBA2210, assembly GCA_002327865.1. GTDB lineage: Bacteria > Desulfobacterota > Syntrophia > Syntrophales > UBA2210 > UBA2210. The sequence goes on along the minus strand of DCUQ01000057.1, from coordinate 2,063 downwards.
TTCACTCAAAGGATTTAGAGTAGATACCGGCAGGCAGAAATAAGTAACAACTTTTAAATTGAGAATGTTAATCTTGTCATTCCCCCGATCCCGGAAACATTTGAACACATATTCGCGACAGATTGAGGGTCTGTCTTGACTATGGGGATAGGCTTACTGTTAAGGAATTTTTCATTTTTTNNACCCCGCCGCAAGCAGAGGGGAATGTGCTCGCTGTTCAGTTCAACATACCCGCCGCCTGCTTCTGCCGCTGAAAGAAATTTCTTTACATAGACCGTTCCATTACGATCCTTATCCTCGAGCCGGTTTTTACCCTCGACATCTTTTTTGCCATACAGGACTACATTGACACCACCCGTCGTATCGGCCCAGAAATATCCCTCGTTCCCATACCTGAGCGCCCGCAGAAGACCGGCGCTGAGTTTTTGCCTCCTCAACAGTCATCGTTCCCTGTTGTTGCTTCTCATGGATCACCTTGAGCATGCTTATCGCTGTTTCAACCTGGCTCTTGATCAGCAGGTCCTGAGCCTCACATTTCTCGATTGCTACAGGCTGAGCACAGACGGGAAAACATACAACCGAAACACTCAACAAAACCGCAAAGACCGTCAATCATAAACCATATCATCTCGTTACTATTGATTTTTCCCGACAATATAAAAAATCCCCGCATGTAAAAATAACAGCATATACCCGCCACACAGCCTGCCACCTGCCCTCACCCCTTCCCTAAAATCCGATCGTCCCTTCCGGACGCCATTTTACGGAGCATCCGCTGTACCAGAAAGAACGCCTCTGCGATGAACGGAAGCGGATCTTTGAGTGAAAAACCGGCAACTACTGGTTTGCTGAACATTGACGCCATGTATTGCCGAGCCGTAAGTTTCCCCAGACACATCTCTTGAATCGCCACATAGATATCGGTCAAAAGATGTGTAAGTTTTATATCATCATGCAGTGAACCAAAAGGGATTTCTTTCTCGAGAGCGTCGGCAAATACGATACAGGGAAGATCAAGACCGGCAGCTATCGCCAGTTCATGCCACGCCCAGAATCTTGCATTGACTTCCAACAGTTCAAAACGAGCGTGTTTTTTGTTCCACATGAACTCGACCTCGGCAAGACCCGTGTACCCGATGGGCCGAAGCAGCCTTGTCGCAAGCTCCTCCAATTCGCGATTGTTAATAACCTCCACGAATGTGCTCAGTTTACCGATCTTCACCGGATATTGCCGCAATCGCTTCGCTGACAGCCCGGCAACCGGGCAACCGTCCTTGAAATAACCGGCGAATGAGTATAAAGCCCCGGCTCCCTCAGGGATAAATTCCTGCACAAGTATATCAGCAGGACCGATAATCCGGCACATGCTTCGATACAGGTTCTGCAATTCCTGTACGTTATCGGCACAATACGCCTTATTTTGAGTTCTTGAGAGCAGGCGGTAAGTAACGGCCGGTTTGAGTATCACGGGAAAGTCAATTTCCAGTGCAAGAAGCTCGTTCAGATTTTCCGGTCTGTGGGTCTCAGGGAAGGGAATGCCAGTTTCCTTCGCGAGGGAATAAGTCAGGCGTTTGTCGTACAGGAAACTGACTATCTCCCACGGAGGCGATGTCATGACATAGTATCTGGACAGCAGCTGCCCGTGGCGGACCACTATCCGCAAATATTGATCGTTTGATGGAAAGAGAACCCAACCTTTTAAATGTTTCCGTTCCGCTATTTTCACGAGATATGAAACATAAGCTTCTTCATCCTCCACCGGCGGACATTTCAGGAAACGGCTTACATACCTCGAGAACCGGGCTTCGCAGATACCTGAATCCAGGACACATACCTTAATACCGTTTGTCTCAAGGTTCCGGGCTATCGGGGGGACGATACAGGTACCGCCCAGGATGACGGCGCCGGTTCCCCTGCGAAGAGAATAACCCTTACACACACCTGAACTCATACCGGGTTCATATTGATTCCGCATATGATCACATTGGGACGATTTACAGAAAAAGGAAACCACTTTCCCCTAAAAATTTGATTGATTCTGACCTTACCCCCTAAAACTAGGC
>DCUQ01000028.1 GCA_002327865.1 Syntrophaceae bacterium UBA2210 | reverse complement strand
ACAACATGCAGTTCAAAAACAATAACGCCTGATGCCGAACTTGAGAATTCCTGAAAAATCGATAAAAGAGGTCGCAAAGAACTTTTACCGGGTGATACTGCCCATGCCCTCCCGCCTCGAACAGGTCAATGTAATCGTTTTTGCTCATGAAGATGGTGTGACCCTTTTCGATACGGGGTTTAACCTGAAAGATTCCTTCTTGATGCTTGAGGATTCTCTGAAGGCTATCGGAAGATCCGTTTGCGATGTGGATCATGTATTCATCACGCACTATCATGCCGATCACTGCGGTATGGCGGGCAGGATCAAAGAGAAATCGGGAGCAGTCATCCACATGTCCGAAGCCGGCCGGCAGATCCTGCAACGGATCGAGAATGAAGAACTTCTCGATGACGAGAGAAGGAGATTTTACCTGGAACAGGGAATAGGGGAAGAAAAAGTCGATGTTATGGCGTCTGTTATTCAACGTTTCAGAAGGGCGATTTTCCCTTTCGAGGTTGATGAGTATCTGAATTGTGACAGGAAATATTCTATCGGTGGAACATCGTTTGAAGTACTACCTACTCCGGGACATTCACGGGATCATGTCTGTTTTTTCTTTCGTAAAGAGGGTATTCTCCTTTCTGGTGATCATGTGCTGCAGGCTATCACACCGAATCTGGCTCCCGACATTTTCTGCCCGGGTTTCCGATCTTTGCGCAGTTTTCTGGATTCACTGTCCGTTATCCGGGAGATTCCCATTGCGATGATCCTGCCGGCTCACGGGGCGCCGTTCTCAAACCTGAGAGATAGAGTCGACGAAATGATAAAACACCACGAGGACAGGAAAAACCGTATCCTGCGTTCCGCTGAAAAATTTTCCAGAACGGCTTTTGAGATCTCCGTAGATATATTCGGGGAGGATCTCTCTGACTTTGATCTTTTTCTCGCTCTCAACGAAACATATGTACACCTGGTAGAACTGGTGCACGAAGGTATCATAAGTAAATCCTGGAACGGAAAATGGATTTTGTATAATGTACGCTGAAATTGTCTGTTGATAAAGAGGAAGACACGTCTTTACCGCAAATTATGTTGAGAAATATGGCACGTAGAAAACGCAGGATAGCTGTTGTGATTCCCAGATATGGACTGGTGGGCGGTGGAGAAAATTTTGTCCGGGAATTGACTGAACGTATTGCCGCGAACCGTCACTATGATGTTCATGTCTTTGCGAATAAATGGGAATCCTGCTCCGATTTCATCACATTCCATAAAGTACCGGTCATATCGTTTCCCAAATTCCTGACAACCATCAGTTTCGCCTGGTTCGCGAATCGCAGGATAGCGGCTATCGACTTTGATATTATTCATACACATGACAGGATTTTCCATGCCGATGTATTTACCATGCACGGAGTTCCGCATCGATTCTGGGTCGAGCAGGTTCGTAAAAAGAGGATGAGCCTTTTTGATTATGGTACGGTCTGGGTTGAAAAGAGTTTGATTAACAATGGCGGTTGCCGGATGTTTCTCCCTGTTTCGAACATGGCGAAAGATACATTCACCCGTGAATTTCAAGTGGAACCGGCCAGGATACGGCTTGTTCATCCCGGTGTCGATGTAGACAGATTCAGCGCGCTTGACAGGGATATGTGCCGCGACGAGATAAGAAAACGGTTCGGTATAGGCATGACCGATACGGTGCTCCTGTTCGTCGGTATGAACTTCGAGCTGAAAGGCCTGGACAATATCATCGCTTCGATGGCTGTTACGAAATCACGCTGTCCGTCGGGGCGGATCAAATTGCTGGTTGTCGGCAAGGGAAATATAAAAAAGTACAAAAAACTGGCTGAAAAATCGGGTTTGGGGAACGATGTTATTTTCGGGGGTGTCTGGGATAATAACATCGAACGTGTGTACATGGCGTCGGATATATTTGCGATGCCTTCGGGATTTGATACATTCGGCATAGTAGTGCTGGAGGCCATGTCCGCTTCACTACCCGTGATCATAAGCGGTAACGTGGGGGCGAAAGATTTTGTAAGAGACGGAATCAACGGGTTTATCGTCGACAGGGAGGATATAACTTCAATAAGTTCCAGGCTCGAATTCATGCTGGATGGAAACAACAGGGAAAGAATGGCGGAAGCGGCCTATGAGACCGCCGGAGAACATACCTGGGATATCGTGGTCGAAAAAGTACTCAGGGTTTATGACGAAATAACGGAAAACTGAAGAGATGTTTGTAAAGGGAAGCGGCATATCCGGAAAAGACATTTGTAACGTTCTTCTTATACAGCTTGGTGATATCGGAGACGTTGTTCTCTCCTTTCCCGCTGTCAGAGCTTTGCGTGAGAATTTCCCACAGGCGTATATTGTTGTCGCTGTCAGGGAAAAAGCCAGGGAATTGATGGAAGATTGCAGGTGGGTTTCATCGGTTATTTCCATTAATGAGAAAAAAAGAACCTGGCAGGAAGAATTACGATACCAGAAAAGATTTTTTTTGAGGTTGCGAAGATTCCGTTTCGATCTCGCTGTCGATTTGAGAACCGGGGACAGGGGGGCATTAATAGCGCTTCTTTCCGGAGCGCGGCAGAAGGTAGGTTTTTTCGCCAAAGACGGAACGCTATGGCGGAACAGGGTATTTACCCACCTGGTTGTCCCCGAATCCGCTCCGGGGCAACATATAGCCCAATACTACCAGGGTCTTCTCGGGGCGTATGATATAAAGACGGAACATACTTTTCCTGAACATGATGTTCCCGATGACCGGTATCGAGCGGCAAAGACCCTTTTAAAAAGTGAGAGTGTTCCGCCGGATAGACCGGTAATAGCCGTTCAACCGTTCTCTCTCTGGAAATACAAGGAATGGGGGGTGGATAAATATATCCGTCTGATCAACTGGCTCGTGTCGGAATATGATGTATCCGTTATCATCACCGGTTCTCTCGATGAGAGGGAGCGAGCGGATGAGATAATAAAGCACTGTCCCCGCCATACCTATAACCTGGCGGGGAGAACTTCCATAGGGATGCTGTCCGCCGTTTTCAAGGCATGCAGATTATTCGTCGGCGTCGACAGCGCAGGTGTTCATATCGCCGCGGCGGTAGGCCTGCCTACCGTGTCCATATTCGGTCCTTCGTCGTATATCACCTGGGCTCCGCGGGGCGCGCAACACCTCGTGGTTCACAAGGATCTGCCCTGTGTGCCCTGCAGAGACAAAGGATGCAAAGACAGCGAAATCAGCCGCTGCCTCGATGAATTGACATTCGAAGAGGTGCAGGCCGTGGTACGGGACCGGATGTCGAAGTTGATGCCTCCGGCCGGATCGCAGGAGAGTGTGATATGAGAGCCGGGACACTGCGCATAAAATCGTTTCGGAAGAAAAACGATGACGGACCAGTCAGGGTCAGCATGCAACTGGGAGCAAGGGAACACCACCTTTTTTTTGAAAGTAAGGATATTCAACTGGCCTACAATATGGATGTTTTTCTCACGCTCGGTTTTGTGCCCGCCATGAAACATGCGGATACCCTGATCGTCGACGGAGAGGTGAGCCCGCGTCTTCTCGAATCGATCTACACCCTGTCCGGGATCTATCGTTCCTGGTATCCGTCACTCCACGATATAACGATTGAGAAGGCGGTGCCTGCAGTAAAAACCGACATCAGAGAACAAAGGGTGGGACTGTTTTTCTCCGGCGGTGTCGATTCCTTCTACACGCTCTTGAGACACTGCGATGAGATTACCGACCTTATCTTCGTGCAAGGATTCGACGTGGATATCGATAACGACGACCTGCGTGAGAAAACGATGACCATGGTACGCGATATAGGCTCACATTTCGGCAAGCGGGTCATAGAGGTTAGAACAAACCTGCGTCTCTCCTTTCTGGAACAATATGTCGGGTGGGGGATTCTGGGGCATGGGCCGGCGCTTACGTGTGTCGGTCATCTCTTATACCCGTATTTCAAGCGTATATACATTGCCGCCTCCGATGCTTATAAGGATACGTTAGTATTCCCATGGGGTTCTCATCCACTACTGGATCCGCTCTGGAGTTCGGAAACGCTCGAGTTCGTTCATGACGGGTGCGAAGCAGACCGTGTACAGAAGGTTGCCCTGATAAGTGAGTGTGACAAGGCCATGAAATCGCTCCGGGTCTGTTATCAGAACCGTGACGGCGCGTACAATTGCGGCCGGTGTGTCAAGTGCCTGATCACAATGATCAACCTGTACACCGTCGGTGCTCTGGACCGTTGCACGACCTTCGATGCCGGTCTGGATGTCAGGGAAGTGTCGAGATTGCTTATTCTCCGGAATAAGAGCGGCGACGGCTATGTAAACCTTAAAACCAGCCTGGATGAACTGGAGCGGAAAAAAGATTACGGGGACGTTTATAAGGCTCTGAAACCGGTTTTGAACCGGCCGCGATGGCGCACAAAGATGATCCGCGAAACCAGACGTCTCGGATGTCAGTTGAACAACATTTTCAATCGCATGAAATCCGGCGAAAATCAGGATAAAGTCGCCGGTATGGCCGATTTCTCCCGGCATGACTAAGGGACGGAAAAGAAAAAGTGAAATACGGGATTATAACCATAGATACTCCCGGTTCAAACCGGGGCAATCGACTGATCGAGTATGCGGCTAAAAAAGTGCTGAATCTGCCCGAACCGTCGGTTGCGATTCCCATGTTTGTAAAACCGGATCGATCCCTCATAGACCTGATCAACCAGTGCGATTTTGTTCTGCTTCCGGGATCGACCATCCTAGCCAAAGGGAAAGGTCAGGGTGAGGCTATGGGTTCCCTTAAAAAAATAAAACCGCCTAAATTCTGTATAGGCGCGGCGGGATGGCATCCACCGTTTAAATTAAATATCAAGGCGATGAAATGGATCGACGGTCCTCTCGGTGTGAGAGATTTATACACTTATGATCAGTGTAAAAAAGAGGGAATACCGGCAAAGCTTGTCGGCTGTCCGACTATGCTGCTGCCGGCGGTTACGGGGAGGGCGACGATACCGTACGATATAATCGGTTTTGCCAGAAAATACGTGGAGTGGCAGGTCGAAAGTTTTTTTAAACCTTTAGCGTTAAACCGAAATAAAAAGCTGATTGCATCTCTGCAGGAAGTATCTCATGAATTACCTATAGCCCGGCGTATTACGGAACATGTTTTCAATTACGACGACCCTGCCGAAGTAATGCGCCGGTATGCCGAAGCGGATTTCGTGTACACAGGCCGTCTCCATGGTGTTTTGCCGGCGATATCGCAGAAAAAACCCGTAATGTTCTTCGGCGATCCGGATGACAGCAGATTTACGTTACTCACCTGTCTGGGGGTGCCTGTCAATACCCCGGGAGATGATCCACGTACATTTAAATCCGCGGACGGCAGTGTTTATGATGAAAAAGTGAGAATATTCAAAGGCGAATTAACCGGGTGGAAAAACGAAACAATAGATCGTATCTGATCGTATTGCGGCGTCTTTGACCAACAGAATACATAAATCATATGAGGAGGGGGGCCACTGTGATGAAATCTTCAATTATCGTCTGTTTTTATGAAAGGTGGCAATATCTGAAAGCCTGCCTCGATTCCCTGCAACTCAATGCCGGGAATTTCGATGAGGTAGTAATAGCCGATGACGGTTCCAGTGAGCCTTGCGTCAGAAAACTGAAAGAGTTGATCGCATTGTACGATTTCCCCATTGTACACGCCTGGCATCCCGATGAAGGATTCAGGCTTGCGGCTTCCCGGAATAACGGTATCAGACACGCCAGTGGGGATTACCTGATCTTTCTTGACTGTGATTTTCTGGTGTTGCCCGGTACGATCGAATGCCATTTGAATGCCGCCAGGCGTGGCAGATTTGTAGCCGGCTTTCATAAGTATTTGAACGAGCAGCAGACACATGTGATTTTTCGGGAGGGTGTTTCCGGTCCTTTACTCGAACAGGCTTATAGATCCATGCCGGATAAACCGGTTCTCAGGGATCATCGGAGTTTTATCAGGCACAGGATTCTTTACAGGCTTCATCTTGCCGGCGCACGGAAGCAGCGTTGCAGCAGCCATTTTTCCATTCATCGAGCCGATATGGAATATGTAAATGGCTACGACGAAAATTTTGTCGGGTGGGGAGGGGAAGATGAGGATCTCGCTATCAGATTCGCTAAAGCGGGATTCCAGGGAAAGTCCGTAATGAGGGAAGCGAGGGCATTGCATCTGTGGCATCCGAGTGAGACAGAAAACAGAGATTGGGAACACGGACCCAATATAGAATACATACGAAGAAAACACATTCACCGGTTTTGTGAAAACGGGCTGGTCAGGACAGTGAATGTAGATCATAGTTCGGAAGGTTTACAGAATAGGCAGGCATGATAATGATTCGTGGTAAGATCGGCCATGATCCGCGAGATAGGTTTCTTTGATGAGAATTATTTTCCGGTTGGCATCCGGGGAAGATCTGGAATATTATCTATGAATGGAGCGGATCCTGATGCCGTAATGGTTAACCAATGAACTATATCCAGAAGCGGAAAAATGGAAGAGTGGTTTCTGCGGCGGGAGAGTGGCGCATCGCAACTGGTGCGGTACCTGCCAGGATCCTTATTCCGATATGAGAAAGCGGGACAGGACGCGGGAAAAACTGGATAGCTAAATTCGGAAGATCCTGTAAATATTATACAAAGTTGTTGCCATAGATTGATCCGTTTGGAAACTTTTTATGAAAAAGATAGCGTTAGCAATGGAAAATTTCAGTCGATACGCAGGAGGCGCTGAATCATACTCGGTTTCTCTCGCGAATTCCCTCGCAGAGAAAGGATGGGAAGTTCATCTTTTCGGAGAAAAGTGGGATGGTGAACCGGAAAGCGCTATTTTTCACGAGATAATGGTTCCTAAATACCTGCCGTCCTGGCTCAAGATAATCATGTTCGCGCTGAAGCATAAGAAAGCGGTAGAAAATCAAGGTTTTGATATTGTCATGGGTTTTGGCAATACTTTGTATATGAATGTTTATCAAAGTCATGGTGGAGTTCACTGGCTTTCGACAAAGAGAAAAATTTATTCGGAAAAGAGCAAGGCTAAGAGGACAATAAAACAGTTGATTATTCTCTTGTCAATGAAACAATGGGTACGGGCCTGGATTGAATCCGCTCCGTTTCGACTTAATCCAAGGCCGAAAATAGTGGCTATTTCCCAAATGATAAAAGAAGACATGATGTCTTTCTTCAAGGTAAAAGATTCAGAGATCGAAGTTGTGTATAATGGTGTTGATACCTCTCGATATAGCCATAATTTGCGGCTTAAGTTGAAAGGACCCCTGCGAAAGCAACTGGGAATACCGGATAACGAAACCGTGTACCTGTTTGTTTCATATGACTTGAAGAAAAAGGGGATAATACCTCTCGTGGAAGCCGCATCCCTGTTAAAAAAGCAGGGGAATACTCATTTCAAAGTGGTGGTTGTTGGTGGACTGCCTTACAAAGCCCTCACAGAGCGTATAAAGGCCCTCAATATCGAAGATACAATACTGTTTGTTGGACCGGCTCGTTCCGTAAAAGAATATTATGCGTGTAGTGACGTTTTTGTTCTTCCCACATATTACGACGCGTGTTCTCTTGTTGTTATCGAGGCAATGGCAAGCGGCCTTCCTTCGATTACAACAACGGCCAATGGGGTCGCCGGTATTATAACCGACGGGAAGGACGGCTATATTATTTCTCATCCACCCGATTCGCAGGATCTTGCGAGAAAAATGCAGGGACTTTTTGATCATGATAAACGTCACAAGATGTCCCAAGAGGCATTGCATACAGGTCAGCGCTATTCAACTAAAAAAAATCATGGAGAGATGATTAGAATACTTGGTGAGGTAGCGGTTTTAAAGAGATAACCGTAGGAGCTCTGATTGATAGATTAACCGGGGGAATTTAATGTGAAAAAATGGATAATATACGTATGAAAAATCGGGTTAGCGTTATTATCACTCACTATAACACTGCCGGATATCTTGAACAGGCATTGTATTCCGTGCTTGTTCAGTCGTATAAGCCGTTCGAGATTATTGTTGTGGACGATTGTTCTTTGCCCGAACAGAGAGTCAGAGCACATAAAATTTGTCATAAAGCGGGCATAAAATTTATACAGAGAGATAAAAATGGAGGACCTTCCAGAGCTAGAAATGATGGTATCCGGATGGCACGGGGTGAGTGGATCCAGATTTTGGACGGTGATGACTTCCTCACACCCGACAGTCTGCGTTCGAGAATGAATGCTTTATCTCTAAATAAGGATGCGCTGTGGGTGGCGGGACAGTATTCATATGTCAAAAGTTTCGTTTCTCCTAAAAGCTTGAAATCAAATGTGCTTAAAATACTTCCATGGTTCAAACTAAGGGCAGTGCCGGTTATTGAACCGGATAAGGTTAACCCCGGTGATCCCTGGGTGGTTAGATGGCCTCATTGGACTATGCTTTTTCATCGGTCATTATTCGAAGATTATGGATTATTTGACGAAAAGATCATAATGGGGCAAGACAAAGAAATAAGATGGAGATTCTGGCACTTTTCAGGAACTATTCCTGTGAAAGTGGACCATATCGTGTATGCCTACCGAAGGGGTGTGGCAGGACAGCTCACACATAAGTCGAACGATGAAGCAAGGCGATTAAACCATGTGATTATGATGAGAAATATCGAAAAGCGAAAAATAGAGGGCTTAACAAGGGAGAATACTACATTTTAGTTGAAATTGTTGCCTGTTGTAATGGCTGTCTATGATTCCAGGTTCGGTTTCCTGCCGGATTAGATCGATTCTTTAATAAAATTAACATATTTCTTTGCAACAGCATCTATATCGACAAAGTTTTTGTTTATGTTTTGACAGTATTTTTCATAATTGTCAAATAGATGCTGAGCGCATTGAATCAGTTGATCCCAATCGGGCGCAGGGGGTTCGTAGAGGTTTAAACTGAAAAGATCAACTTCAGCATCACATTCGGAAATGATACCGGCACTTGCGCCTTCAACTATTTCACGGGTCCCACCCTGGTTTGAGCATAAAACCGGTAAACCATTTGCAATTGCTTCAACAACCGTGTTGGGGCAATGATCCAGCCAACTTAAATGAATGTAAATGTCCGCACATTGGTAATAGCGAGTAATATCTTGGGGATGGATATTTCCGAATGAATAAGTGTTGTCTGCATTAATATACTCATTTTGTTCGCCCAGTATTATGAGCGCATAACGATCTTCAATATTATTTAGGCGCTTTAGTAGTTCAACAATTTCGGGAAGACGTTTATACCGGCGCCATCCGGCCGAACAAATCAAAAGCCTGCGATTTTCCGGAAGTCCTAAATCTTTGCGTATGCCGTTTTTACTATAAGAATGCTCAATTCTCGTACCATTACAAATGATAATATTCTTTTTCTTTATTTTGCCAAAGTAGGCTTCTATTAATTGTTTGTCGAATAGGGATTGGTATATAACACCGCTTGCGCCGTAAATTGCGCGTTTCATATCATCATTGTTTTTTTGTTTTTCGGGGTCTTTAGCATCCTTGCCGAAATATATGCCATCCATTCTCAACACATAAGGTTTGGCATAATAGGAATGCGCCGAGCTATGGAACAATGCTATATCATAAAAAGGTGTTAGATAACTTCTCGGTATTGCCAGGTTTTGTCGGATAATACTTTCACGCAACCGCTGCATGAAAATATTGGGGCCTCCTTTCAAAGAAAGTCTGGGAAATGCAATTCTGATATTTTTTGTCATATATTCCTGATTTCTCTAAGATTCTTTCAGGAACTCAATAAATATCTGATCCTTGACATCGTGTCATGGCGGAATCGTCCCAGGAAACGGGGACCTTTACGATAGAAATCCCTTTCACGACGGCATGCGGCGGCAAAATGGTTGTTTTCCGGAAAAGAAAGCGGGCTTGGTATATTCCCGACACCCCTTAAAGCAGATTCAAAGATATCTGCCGTTGCTTTATAGTTTTGACGGCGATCCAGCTTTGAATAGTATGTGGAGGGAGTTTGTCGAAAGACCACATAAGGTTCAGGTAATGCCGAAATTTTTCCAAGAGTTCCGACACGCAACCACAATTCATAATCTCCTCCCAATGGAGGATCAAGCTTTTCATTATACAATCCTGCTTTTTCGAGGGCTGTTCGTCTCAGTATTACGGAGGAGTGTATCAGGCAGTTCTGTTGTAAAAGTAAATTATAGCTTACTTTTTTCTGCATACTTGTTTTGAAATATAAAGGCGAATCTTTCCAGTTACCTGTTGTAGACCAATAGAATGCGTTACATCCCAGTAGAACGCAATCAGGATGACTGCCCAGAAATTCGACCTGTTTTTCCAGCTTCTCCGGTAACCATAAATCGTCATCGTCAAGAATCGCAACATACCCTGCATTTCCCATACGAATGCCGCGATTCCGCGGGGCAGTAGGAAACCCCACGTGTTCCCCGGGCAGATATTTAAAACGATTATCCTCCAGAAAAGGTTTTATGGTTTCAAATGTTTCTTGTGTCTCTCCGTCTTCAATTATCCAGCATGTCCAATTAGGATAGGTTTGGCCGGCAACACTTTCGAGAGCTTCCTCCAATAGCTTGGGCCTGTTGTAAGTTGCAATAATTATGTCTACTTTCATTTATTATCCTAACAAGAAGGATTTTTCTCATAGCAGATTAACAAAAAAACATTATCTAATCAGAGTATTACAACAGAAATACCGAATTTGCTTCTAACATAATTCAAATAAGTTTATCAAACAATGAATGAAAGAACCGCCGTTATCACGAAGAATGAAACAACAGAAGGCATGAAACTGAAAGAGTCTGCCTTTAATTGCCTGAGTTAGTGTAAAAGAGAGTTCGCAATCCGGGGTATTGCGTAAAGCCGCCGGTATCTCTAAAAGAGTTTCAGGGAATGGAAACAGCTAATGCCCCCGGACATGATCCCGCTGCATACAGGAAATTACTGCTGCGTTCCGATCGGTGTTTATCTCTCGTAACAGTGGTAAGAAATCGATGTATATCCTCCGAGTCTGCAACGGATTGTGTTGAAGATATGGCAGGGTATCGTTTCTTTCTGTAATATCTTGTTACGGTAACCCGCCGATTTGAAGAGGCCGGGGTGATATCTGCTCATGTAATAGCCGTATGTTTCGAATTCCGAAAAAGAGCTTAGTTCTTTCCTGTCGATTGTGTTCAATATGATCTCATACCATTTCGAGGCGTTGTCTGCTGTTTCGATCCGGGTTATGATTTCGTTTATGATTCCTGTGTTAAAAACCATAAAATCAGCTATGTATGACAACTGCTTCTCAGGAAAATACCCGAACAGTTTTTCATATGTGTTGAAATATGGCCGGTGGTAGTTATCGCGCCTGTAAAAAACGTATTTGCCGCTTTCGATTAACGTCACCGGTTTAATAAATATTGTGTCGGCGTCGATAACGGCATAGTCTTCTGTCCCGGAATATCTGCTTACTCCCCACTTCAGGAATTGCTGAAAATACCAGCCGGTGCGGTCTTCGCCGTTACAGCATATCTTTGGCATCGCCGTGCGGGGCAAACCCTTGAACACGGATGATTCATGAATATGATTTAATTCATATCTGGTTAATAAATTTCCGGGTATATCATCCGATACGATGGTGATCCTGCCCGGTTTGGGGGTCAGATATCGTGATATGGATCGTAGGCAAAGAGGCAATGCAAGGCTGTCTTTTTTGTGGAATGTTATAAAAACGTCGATCATCGGTTCTTTCTCTGTGACTGTTCTCTTCTCTGTATTTCCAGGAGATTGATCCATTATCCGTGATAATGACGCCGGATGGATGCGGGCGTAACGGGTTTTTATCAGGATCGTTTTTTATATTTAAAAGGTATCTCCTGATGCGCGCTGACATTGTAAAAGCCATACAAGCTTCGATAATCCATTTGCAGCCCCCTGTTCCACTGTTCCAGCAGGTAATCCTGATGTATATCCCCGCACAGGTTTTTATTCTCTGTCTGAACTTTATTACATGGAATGTTCACGATCTTTGATTTTTTGTAACCCACGCCCATGCGGGACAGGAAAAACCTGCGGAATTTTTGAAGCCGGTCCTCCAGGGTGTTCGGGGCTGAAAAATCAATCGATTGTATCATGGTGGTTATCTCCCGCGTTGAAAAGAGATGCCCGTCCAGGGAGACGGGATAAGCCCAATCGCAGGAGCCGCGATGCCAGTGCCATGTTATCTTGTCTTTATCCTTTATAATGCCGGGTGTGAATACGGGCAAAGGCTGTTTTTCCCGAAGTGTATAGCAGTCTGTCAGGTTCAGTCCCATGCGCAGTGTCGGGACGAATGTATCGGTGTTGAACTGCGAAAAATCTTTTATATCAAACTCTTCTATAAAAACCACGTCGTCTACCAGAAAAAAAATATTTTCCGATTCTACGGATCGCAATAATAACATGAGATCATGGCGGAACGACGTGTCCGAATGCTGCTTTGTAAACGAGATATTACTGTTATCAAGAAATATTTTTATCACTTCGTCGTATGCCTGTCGATGTGTATGAGCCGAAGTGTGATACAAGACGTGTATCGGAATACCCGGCGTAACCATTTCAGTGCAGGAGGACAGGAGCGCATGAAGCTGGAATGCTCTGTCTTTTGAAAAAACAATGCATTCGGCGGGGAATTCGCTGTGCTTGGATGCACGCCTTACAGGTGAATCGTACAGCTCCGCAGACGCATCCCGTTTCCGGATGTTTTTCACTCTCCGGAGTGTGCGATCGAAACGCAGCATGACAAGGTTAAAAACCGAATTGAGAAACCGTTGCAACTGTTTTCACCTTAAGGATGAAGCAGGGCTTTGATCTTAGACGATATCCCATGCCGGAATCTGCCCAGGAAACGGGGGCCGGCACGATAAAAATCTATTTCACTGCGGCACGCAATCGCGAGGTGCTCGTTTCCCGGATAAGAAAGAGGGCTTGGAACACCTCCTACACCGTTCAAGGCGGATTCCAGGATATTCGCCGCCGCCCGGTAACGTTGTTCGCGGTCCAGTTTTGGATAATATGTCTGAGGAGTTGCCCGGTACACAACGTAAGGTTCCGGCAGTGCCCATATTTCACCCAGGGCTCCGACCCGTAACCATGCTTCATAATCCTCTCCCAATGGAGGATCGAGTGTTTCGTTATACAAACCTGCCTTTTCGAGGGCTGTTCGCCGCAGTATCACGGAAGAATGGATCAGATAATCTTGTTCAATCATCTTTTCATATCCGATTTTTCCCAGTACATTTTTTCTGAAGTACAGGGGACATTTCCCCCAGTGATCTTTATTAGACCAGTAGAAAGCGTTACATCCCAGCAGTACGCATTCCGGATGACAGTCCAGAAACGCCACCTGTTTTTCCAGTTTCTCCGGCAACCAGAGATCATCGTCGTCCAGAAACGCAATGTAACCGGCATTTCCCTTGCTGATGCCGCGATTTCGAGGAGCGGCCGGGAATCCGGAGTGTTCTCCCGTCAGATATCTGAATCGGTTGTCTTCCAGAAAGGGTTTTACGGTTTCACATGTATCTTGCGTATCCCCGTCTTCAACAATCCAGCATACCCAGTTCGGGTATGTCTGCCCGGCGACGCTCTCGAGTGTTTCCTTCAAAAGAGTAGGCCTGTTATAAGTCGGAATAATTATGTCTACTATCATGTGCTCTCCGGACGGGAAAGATATCACAGCGGATTAACAGAAAAATCATTGTTTTAATCGAGTTATAACTGTGATATGTAGGTATCACCTCTAGCATGATTCAGGTGATTTTATCAAACAATGAATGAAAAAAAACCTCTTTCAGTGGCCATTATCACAAAAGATGAGGCGAAGAACATATCCGCCTGTCTCGAGAGTGTGCGGTTCGCGGATCAGATTGTTGTCGTGGATTCGGGCAGTACGGATGACACTGTGAATATTGCTTCTTCCTTCGGGTGCGAGGTGTTTGTCGAAAAGTGGCGGGGGTTCGGTCCTCAGAAACAGTTTGCCATAGACAGATGTAAGCAACGGTGGATACTGGTTCTAGACGCCGATGAACGGATCGCGCCCGAGACAGCTCTCGTTATCGGAGATATCGTATCAAAGGATAATAACGATATAGCAGGGTACAGTTTTCCAAGGAACAACTGGTTTCAGGGCCGCCGGCTTAAACATATCTGGGGAGGGGACAGAATTGTCCGGCTTTTTCTGAAAGAGCGCGGGCGGATGACTGCCGCAGCGGTTCATGAATCGGTGGAAGTCGACGGTACGGTAAAAGCGCTGGATGTACCCATAGAGCATTTCACCGAAAGCGATCTGAGCAGGATTCTGATCAAGATCGATCATTATTCGACACTGGGAGCCTGGGAGGCCTTTCGTGAAGGCCGGAGGGCAACAGTCTGGTCGGCTTCGTGCAGGGCAGCCCTGGCGTTTATTCAGAGCTACTTCCTGAAGCTCGGTGTTCTCGACGGAACGCAGGGGTTTACTATTTCTGTTACCGATGCGGTTAACAAATTTTTTAAATATGCCAAGTTGAGCGCACTTTGCAAGCAGGCCGGGTTTCCCGGTAAGATTCGTTAGGACCCCGGTCGCATGGATATTTCAATCGTTATAGTAAACTGGAACACAAAAGATCTTCTACGCGATTGTCTGAAATCCGTTTATCAAACAGTTAAAGATGTAAAGTTTGAAGTTATCGTGGTGGATAATGCGTCTAATGACGGCAGTGTCGCCATGGTAACAGAAGAGTTCACCGATGTCGTTATTATAGAAAACAGTGAAAACCGGGGATTCGGAGCAGCCAACAACCAGGCATTTGCCGTCATGAAAGGGCGTTATGCCCTTTTGCTCAATACAGACGCCGTCCTGACTGAGAACGCAGTGCACGAACTGTTCACCTTTATGGAAAATCATGAAGAGGCAGCCATGGCCGGTGGACAGCTTTTGGACCGGGACGGAAGCAGACAGAATTCAATAGCGAATTTCCCCACGATCTTCACGCTTCTTTTTAATATATCTTTTCTCGAATATCTGTTTCCCCGTAAATACCCGAGCAAGAGATATAAGCATGAAAAACCACTGGCGGTTGAATCGGTTATCGGTGCCTGTGTCATGGTACGGAAGAAAGCCATGGATGAGGTAGGGGTATTTGACGAACGCTACTTCTTTTTCTTCGAAGAGACTGACTGGGCGCTTCAAATGCGAGTCGCCGGCTGGCGCGTCTACCATGTCCCTTCGGCCATGATCTACCATCTGCAGGGCAAAAGTATCGGGACAAATATCCGGTCTCGAATAGAATTTTATCGATCACGGTACAGGTTTTTTGCTAAATGGAGAGGACGTGTTTATGATATCGCGATCAGAAGTATTATTTATGTTCGATTGATTATAAACTGGGTTTTAACCTCTATAGCATACGTACTGACGGTGGGTATGAGCAGGGAAATCAGGGGTAAATGGATCGTCTATTCCAGGCTTATTCTATGGCATCTGAAGGGCTGTCCATAGCGGTTTTCGATCGAAGTTCGCTCAGGCATAGAGGACTCACCATTGCCGGGGCACAACTATTCCGCAATATGTCTTGCCTTGTTCATGGATTTAGGATTATATAGAAAAACATTTGATACTTTAAGGGATTCCGGAGGAAAATGAAGCGATAGACGCGTGATGGAATGTGTTGACGAAAAAGGAGTTACTTCGTGCCGAATATTAATTTTGCCGCTTGTAAATTTACAGGGGAGCAGACAAAAAAGAAAGCAATCGATCTCATCTTTTCTGTATATCGTCCGATCCTTCTCGCTCTGATTGCGCTGAGCACTTTTATTGCCTGTATTTTGTGCGTAATTTCCGCATATCTTGATTCCCGGGGGAATTGGGTTGCCTTTCTGAGTTCATGCTGGGCCAGGTTCAATCTCTGGATGTCGGGCGTCGATGTGGCAGTAAGCGGGAACGAATTCATAGATAAAAATCAGCCATATATAGTTATGGCAAATCATCAGAGCTATTATGATGTGCTTGCCCTGATAGGTTATCTTCCCATGCGTTTGCAATGGGTGATGAAAATCGAACTCCGTAAAACGCCCGTATTCGGGACAGCGTGCGAAAGGGTCGGCCATATTTATATCGACAGGGGAAGTTCTGAAAAGGCTAGGGAGAGCCTGAAAACGGCGGGTGAAAAGATACGGTCCGGTTCTTCGATAGTTTTTTTCCCCGAAGGTACAAGAAGCCCGGATGGGAGACTCCAGCCATTTAAGAAAGGCGGTTTTGTTATGGCGCTGGAGGCAAAGGTGCCGATACTGCCGGTAACTGTGGTGGGAGGGAGAAGCATATTGCCTAAAAAGAGTCTCCGGATAATGCCCGGCAGTATGAAGCTGATAATACACGAGCCTATTCCCGTTACGGAATACAGTTATGAAACGAGGGAAGAACTTATAAAAAGAGTCAGAGAGGTGATAAACAAAGACCTGTAGTAGTATACTGAATTCCCTGTTACCGTTACTCCCGCCGGGTCGTTTCAAGGAGCCGCATTCATACAAACCATACCCCTCTTTCCCCTTCCCGGGGTTTAGGCATTTTTAAACGTGTCAATTATCGAATCTGTCCGGTCAGGATCCGGTCATGTAGCCCGGCCGCTTCATCTCTAAGAAATAACTTGCTATTTGTGATCTGTTTATATATGTTTCTGCCCGCAGAAACAGGGAGGGAAAAATGGCTTCTGGAAACGAGCTTATAGAGATCTTTGCCGGGATATCTGATTTCGAGGAAATGAAGGCATTTATCGAAGAGATTCTCACTCCTAAGGAAATTGAAGATTTTTACCTTCGCTGGAAGCTTTTGCAAGAGCTTAATGCCGGTTACACTCAACGGAGCATAGCGGCAAAGTATGGGATAAGCCTCTGCAAAATCACCAGGGGGTCGAAGATATTGAAGAAAGATAATTCGATCACAAAAAAAATACTTGATAAGTACCAGAGAGGAACCAAATAGAATGAACACGAGTTCAGGATTAGTGGAAATGCCCGATAAGGCGGGATACTTCGGCTCATATGGTGGGAGTTTTGTCCCGCCGCAGATACAGAAAGTGCTTGATGAAATCACGGCAGCATACGGACAAATAAAAGACGATGCGTATTTTAAGGAAGAACTGTCAGCATTGTATAAAAACTATGTAGGGAGACCCAGCCCCGTCTTCTACGCAAAGAGTCTTTCGGAAAAATATGGCGGAGCGCGCATATATTTTAAGCGAGAGGACTTGAATCATACCGGAGCGCACAAGATAAATCATTGCCTCGGAGAGGCTCTGCTCGCGAAAAAGATGGGCAAAAAAAAGATTATCGCGGAGACGGGGGCGGGCCAGCACGGGGTTGCGCTTGCGACGGCCGCTGCCTTTGTGGGGCTCGAGTGCGATATTTACATGGGTGAGGTTGTGAGATAGGTTGAAAAAAATGG
>DCUQ01000048.1 GCA_002327865.1 Syntrophaceae bacterium UBA2210 | reverse complement strand
CCTCCGAAACAGCCGAGGCGGACACTGAAGAAACGGAGCCGGATACGGCCGGGCAGAAGCTCGAAACGAAAGAAATCGGCGAAGAAACGGCCGGGATTAAGACCATGACCGTCTCCGCCCCGGAAGAAGATACCGTTTCACAGTCCATCGAAGTAACCACCGCCGAAACCATCACGCCCGTCGGCGTATTGTCATACAGGATACCGGTAAAAGTCCCCCGGGGCAGGATGGGGATCGAGCCCGACATCGCCTTCGTATACAAGAGCTACCTGAAGAACGGCTGGCTCGGCGTTGGGTGGGATCTCGACATGGGATCGATAAGAAGATCTGTCAAGAGAGGACTCGACTACGGCGGAGACGATTTTGTATACGTAAAGGACGGAGTGAAGACCGAGCTTGCCGACAGATCTAACGAATGGGGCAGCGGATACTACGGCGCGAAGATAGAAGACGAAGAGGGCTTCTCGCGCTTCAAATTCGATCAGGTTAACAATACATGGATCCGTACGACGAAGGACGGCACAAAATACTATTACGGACAAAGCAGCAACTCCAGGCAGGAATCGGTCTACGGGGTCTTCGGCTGGCACCTGGACCGTATCGAAGACACGAACCGGAACGAGGTGACCGTTACCTACGTCAAAGACCAGGGCCGGATCTACCTTTCAGAGATAACCTATCCGGGCGGCGGGGATGATAAACACATCGCCTTCATCCTCGAGGAGCGCGATGATTTCAACGTCAGCTTCACAACCCACAACGAGGTAAAGACCGCACGACGCCTCAACAGGGTCGAGACCTATACCGGCACGCAGCTTATTCGGACATACCGCCTGACCTACGGCCGGGGAACTGCCGGCGTCCATTCCAGACTGACGGGAATACAGGAATGGGCCCCGGAGGGCCCGTCGGAAATCGCCCTGCCGCCTTACACCTTTACCTGCCAGGAAGGGGGAGACGGAACTTTCACCTCCCATGACGCCTATGCAATATTAAACTACGGCGGCCAGATCATTCACGTCCCCTTGGAATTCGATCCGCATGACTATGTTTACACCGCGGAATTTAACGGCGACGGCCGTGCCGATATTCTACAGTTTAACCAAGCAAATTATCCCTCAGGTTTTTTGTCTAACGGTGATGGAACGTTCGAATCTGCTTCAATGGGACTTTTTAATCCTCCCGACAGTGACTTCTACAAGTTTAAATTTGTAGGGGACGTAAACGGAGACGTGCTCAGCGATCTTACATATTTTTACTATCGTGACTGTGGGCATGAACATAGACAATGCTACGAGTTACGGGTGAGAGTTTGCCTTTCCAACGGACACGGTTTTAGCAACAGCGTCCAATCGTTGTTAGGCATGTTTAGCTGCGGAAAGGGATATCCCCTATTGATCGATGCAAACGGAGACGGCTATTCCGATCTTTTTTTGATAGGTACGTATTATAATCGTAATTCTGTACTATGTCTTTCAAACGGTGATGGAACTTTTAGCAGAGGGTCTTCGGTGTCAACACCCAGTGAAATTGGGTACAATTCAACCTTGTATGTCGGAGATGTTAACGGAGATGACCTGCCCGATATAATACGGCAAGTCGGCGATAATGAATGGCCGGGTCCTATTTCTGTATATCTTTCACGTGGCGGTGGAAAACTAAGTTCTGCCATTCCCGCCAATTTCAGCGGCCAAGATATCAGAATGATTGACGCGAACGGTGACGGATATGCCGACATCTTGACAAAAAACATCTTTCCTCCAACAAGAACTATTTATCTTTCAAATGGAGACGGAACTTTTCAGACATCGCCCTATGGTGAATTACCTCATAACTCAACCCAAAAACTCTTAACAGCCGATTTCAACGGAGACGGCGTTACCGATTCGCTGACTAATACGGCCACAGGCGGCGGCTGTCCCGACCTCCTGACTAAGATTGAGAATCCGTACGGCGCGACGGCGACCATCGACTACACCCCCTCCACGCAATACGACAACACCGCTCTTCCCTTCCCGTTATACGTCGTATCCTCCCTCGAGATCGACCCGGGCGTGGGAGTCCGCAGCACGACGACCTACGACTACCAGGGCGGCCTCTTCGATCCGGACGACCGCGCGTTCTGGGGATTCGAGAAGGTAACGAAGACCAATCCCGACGGCACCGTGGAGGAGATAACATACCACCAGGACCTCTACCGCCGCGGCAGACCTTTACAGGTAACCATAACCGAGCCCGGGGGCATCTCGCCCTTCAGTGTTACTGCAAACACCTGGGAGACCAGCCCCGCGAGCCCAGCTCAGGACGGCTGGGCATTCGTCAAGCGCACCCGCGAGAGGACCGACCTGTACGATGATCAACAGGTATACATGCAAAGCGACTACACCTACGACGGCGACAACGGAAATCTCCTGAGCATAGAGCGCTCCGGAACCTCCGGCCCGCAGGTGACCGAGGAGATGGAATACGTAAACAAACTTGCCGCCCGGGACGGCTGGCTGTGGCGTACGGTAAAGGAGTCGCTTAAAAACGATCAGGGAACGACTATAAGGGAAGTGTCCTGCACATACGACGATAACGGCAACAAGCTCACCGAAACACGTTGCCTCGACGGCGTCAATGATCCGGTGATCACGATGACCTGCGATACATGGGGAAACATGCTCACCGAACAGGACGCCCTGGGCAATGTGACTACCATGGAGTACGACATGGATACCCACAGCTACCTGTCGCGTATCACATACCCGCAGACAGGGGCCGTTGCACACATCGTAGACTACCCCGCCTACGACGACCGCTTCGGCAGGCTTACGCTCAAGATCGACGAGAACGGCAACGAAACAAACTACTCCTACGATCCCTTCGGGCGCCTGGAGCAGATCGACTATCCCGACGGGGGGCAAAAGCTCAGGGAGTTCCACGACGACGCCGTGCCCAGGTACGTTATAACGCGCGTACTGGAGAGTGATAACCCCGTATCATACGTAAACGGATACGAGTACCTCGACGGCCTGGGACGAACCGTGCAGACAGTGGCCTTCGGCGAAGATGCAACCCCCGTAGTCACCAGGCTGTCCTACGACGAGATGGGCAGGGAAGACCGTATCGACGGCCCCTTCTTCGCCTCCGGCAGTACATACCCGCAGACACCGCCGGCCTCATTCCACTACAGGGAGACCTCATACGACTACAGAAGCCGTCCCGCGGAAGTCATCGAACCGGACGGCAGCTACGGCACCGTGAGCACGACATGCGGCTACAGCGGCCTTTCGACCACGGTTACCGACCCCGACGGGTATATGAAGACAAGGACGAGCGACTACCTTAACCGCATCATCGAGGTAGTCGAGCATATCGGCGCCGGCCTGACCACCGCCTATACCTACAACGAGGCGGGAGACCTTCTCACCATACTCGACTCCATGGGAAACACAACCGTCTTCACATACGATCTCCTGGGCAGGAAGACCACCATGGACGATCAGGACATGGGTCATTGGACATACGTCTACGACAGGAACGACAACCTCACAACACAGACCGACAACAGGGGCCAGGTAATCACCATGACCTACGATCAACTTAACAGGATCATGTCGAAGACCTACTCCACATACGATCCCGCTGTATCCTATGTCTACGACAGCGCTGTAAACGGTAAACCCTATCTCTCCCGTGTATCCAACGGCCAGGTTGTAACGGATTATACTTCCTACGATCCCATGGGAAGAATCGCCAGCGTAACCAAGACGATAACCGGCACCGCTCCCTGCACGACCTCGTACACATACGACCTCTCGGGCAAGACTAAAATCGTGACCTTCCCCGACAGCGAACAAATACACTATACTTATTACCCGGGCTCGGACCTTATAGAAACGGTCCTGCGGGGTGAAACCGAATGTTCGTCATTCTCCGGCTACCAGCCTGCAGGCAAGATCGGGCTCATCGACTACGGCAACGACACTACCACCTCGTACACATACGATCCTCAGTCCACGAGGCTTACCGATATCGTGACACACGACATAAACAACATCCCGCTCCAGATGAGGACCTACACATATACCCGGGCGGGAGACATACAGTCCATAGCGGATGCCGTCAACAATGTCACATACACCTATACCTACGACGAGCTGCACAGGCTCGCCGGAGAGACGAACACGGGAGGATACGACTCTCTCAGTTTTACCTATAATCCCACAGGCAATATCATGTCGAAAACCATCGGCAGGACCACGCTGACCTACGCATACGACGACCGGAACCACAGGCACGCCGTTACCTCCATAACCGTTAACGGCATACCCCACGCTTTCACCTACGACGATAACGGCAACATGCAAAGCGGCCCCGACCTGACAGACATGAACAGCATCGCCGACAGATCCTCCATAACCTACAATGCCGACAACATGCCTAATACCATCGTCCACAGCACGGGAGGGACGGTGAATCTGATCTACGGCGGCGAGGTTACACGTGCGAAAAAGACCACAACCGGCAGTACTACATACTACATTGGCGAGCATTACGAGATCACAGATACCGGCAATACGAAATACATCTTTGCGGGCAACCTCAGACTGGCGAAGATATCACAGGAAGGTATCTTCTACTTTCACAAGGACCACCTGAACAGCTCCACCGTGGTGAGTAACGAAACAGGTATCGGCAGTGTCGAGACCACGGAATACATGCCCTTCGGCTCCATGCGTGATCATTCGGGCATATCCGCAAGCAACTACAAGTTCACCGACCAGGAGTTCGACCCTGAGACTGGTCTTTACAATTACAAAGCGAGGCTTTATGATCCTTCCATCGGCAGGTTCATAACCCCGGACAGCATCATACCCGACCCCTACGACCCCCAGAGCCTGAACCGCTACAGCTACTGCAGAAACAACCCGCTGATCTATGTGGATCCGAGTGGACATGAAGAAAGTGACAGTGGCATCTCAGGACTTGATTCTTCTAAGTCTGGTGAGGGTGGAGGTGGAGACGAAGGGAAAGATCCTGCCACAAATATCAGCCCCAATAATAAAATAAGTACGTATGGGGATAGTGACGACGATGAGAGAAAAGGGATATTAACAGGAGAACAAGTTGGCAATATCGTTTTTAACGAAACAAGATCATTGTATGGTAAAGGTATCAATGACGCCCGAGAAGCTATAGCCCACTCGATAATTAATGCTGATGAAAGTTATGGTGAAGAAAGAAGTGTGTATGCGAAGACAGCCCCAACTTCAGCAAATGTGCCGCAAGCAGAAAGGGGAACATATGAAGCATGCCAAAAAGCTGCCGGGAAAGCGGCTGATGAACATGCTAGAGGAGAGGATACTACAAAAGGAGCAACTAATTTTAATATGAGAAACGATCCTTCAAAAGAGCCTTTTTGGGGAATGCCCGTAAAAACACAACATGGCCCCTTCAATAATAGTTACACGATGGGAACATTAAATCCTAAAGGTGTCTATGTTAATACTTATGGTAGACAACGATAACTGTACAGAGAAAATCTATAGGACGGAGGAATGTAAATGAAGAGAAATGGGATATATAAAACATTATTGATTATGATTATCAGTGCTTGCATTTTATACTCATCATTTGCATTTGCAGATTCTCAATGCGCATATACACCATATGCAAAGTGGCTAAAACAATATTTTATTAATCTGGAAAAAAATAATACGTCGATATTTTATGCGGAACTGGTTACTGGAAGCAGCGAATTATATTTAATAATTGAATTCGGCTCAAATTTTGGAGTGTTGGTAGAAAAGGTAGATTGTTCAATTGTAAATTTAGGCAAGATGACATACTTACCTGGAAAGGAAAAGTATGTGATTGCTGATACTCATGGAGGAGTTTACTCTTATTCGAGAATGGACAATTTTTTAGACGCTATATTAAAGGAGAAGTTCATCTTTGTCCCGGTTGAAGAAATTAAAAATATACCGCTTTATAATTCAGTTATGCTTACTGAAACGGGAGATGATCACGTCAAGTAATGTTAAAGTAATTCCGGGTACAGTATACTTAAAAAAGGTAATTAGGACTTACTTGGGACTAAGTTATTGGTTAATAATTGAGAGGTCTCTTAGGAAAATTGGGACACTCCCCTATTTTTGACAACAAATTTAGTTCACTGTTAATATCTGCCGGGAAATGATCGCGCATGGGATTCCCACGCAACCCATTATGAACAACAAAGCAAGACATTACTACAATATTGTAGTTTTTGTACTCACATAACACTGTCCAGTATCTACTTGCCAAATCATAGCCCTAGCATAAATCCATTTATATTAATATGTTGCCCCCATAAAGGCTATCTGGCACTGAAATTGCTTATTTCCTGGATGTCGGATTTCAAAAAAGTTAATGGAGGTAAAAAACATGAATACGGGAGATACGGCGTGGGTATTAATCTGTTCTGCGCTGGTGTTTATCATGACACCGGGAGTAGCTTTTTTCTACGGGGGAATGGCGAGAAGAAAGAATATACTGTCTATTCTGACCCAATGCTTTGCTATTCTTTGTCTGGTCAGCTTACAGTGGGTCTTATTGGGATACTCGCTCGCCTTTGGTCCTGATGTGGGAGGCATTATCGGCAGTCTGGACTGGATCGGTCTCAGGGGGGTGGGCCAGGATCCCAGCAGCGTTTACGCCACCACAATTCCGCACCTGGCCTTTGTGATATTCCAGGCAATGTTCGCGATCATAACGCCCGCGCTGATGGTGGGCGCGTTCGCGGGCAGAATGAAGTTTTCCGCCCTTGCCCTGTTTACATTACTATGGGCGACGTTTGTCTATGACCCCATAGCCCATTGGGTATGGGGAGCAGGCGGATGGTTGGGCGGAATCGGAGCACTCGACTTCGCGGGAGGAATCGTAGTCCATGTAAGCTCCGGTGTTTCGGCACTGCTTATCGCTATCCTGATCGGTAAGAGGTTGAACTACAATAAACAGGCGTTCGCTCCCCACAACCTGCCCATAACGTTTTTAGGTGGCGCGCTTCTGTGGCTTGGCTGGTTCGGGTTTAACGCGGGGAGTGCCCTCCAAGCCGATGGGCTTGCGGCACACGCTTTCATCGCAACGAATACGGCGGCTGCCGCTGCCGGGATGGCCTGGGCTTTCATGGAGTGGAAGATGGACGGGGCGCCTACGGTTCTCGGTATCGTCAGCGGTGGGATCGCGGGACTGGTTGCTATCACTCCGGCCTGTGGATTCGTAAGTATTCTCTCTTCGATACCGATAGGTTTTATCGCCGGCATATTGTGTTATCTCGCGGTCGCCAAACTCAAACCTCTGCTCGGGTATGATGATTCCCTCGATGTGTTCGGCGTTCACGGTATCGGCGGAATCTGGGGAACATTGGCAACCGGTCTTTTTGCGGCAGTTGCGGTCAATAGCGGCGGAGCCGACGGTCTTTTCCTGGGGAACGCGAAACTGTTCCTCACGCAGTTAACATATCTCGTTGTGTGCTCAGCCTACGCCCTGGTGGTTACATGGGTTTTATACAAGATTATCGATTCTCTGATCGGTATGAGAGTCGACAAGCAAAGCGAGTTGATCGGCCTCGATCTGACTCAGCACAATGAATCGGCTTATACATTGTTGGAATAGGAGGTATCGACCATGAAATATATTATCGCAATCGTCCAGCCGCATAAGCTGGAAGAGGTAAAAAAAGCTCTCGAAGAAGAGGATATTCATCTGATGACCGTATCCACGGTGCTCGGACAGGGAAGGCAGAAAGGCAGAACGCAGATATACAGGGGAGCCAAGGAAATCGGGGGGCTTCTCAAGAAAGTCAAGTTCGAGATCGCCGTGAATGAAGATTTCGTCGAACGAACCATAGAGACTATTACAAGGGTGGCGAAGACGGGACAGATCGGGGACGGGAAAATCTTTGTTTTCGATCTTAATGAAGTTGTTCGGGTAGGATCCGGGGAACGCGGCAGTACGGCAATCAATTGAAACGTATAGTAAAATCTTTTTGTCATTCGTAAACAAAACAATGGCCAAGCTGGAGGAAAACAGGTTTTTCCTCCAGCTTTTTTCTTGCGATTTATCCGTTGACAGACCCGTGGCAGACAAACCGGAGAAAATTCCCAAGGGACTAAACTCTTTTTATCACTGCCTCCAGTTTTTACCTGGCAAAACAGCGCAATCCTTTACGATATGGCGAAAAGCCGGCAAGATACGGGGAAGGCGAACAACTAACCCATTACCCATTATATTCAGTTTGACATTCCAGTCACTGTCCGGTAGATTTTACAAACATTTATCATATCAACGTCGGCTGTCACATTCTTTTGTTTCCAGTTAATATCGTTTATTACGATAGGAATCATCGAATGAAAGATCAATCCGGGACGACGTATAAAAAACTGCTCGAAGAAAACGTCCTATTGAAGCAGAGAATCCGGGAGTTGGAACAATCCGGATCAGCACCCGAGAAAGCATGGGAAGCTTTGCGAAAAAGCGATGAGTATTACAAGTCGATTATCCATAACTCATCCGACATTATTTTTGTCATCGACAAGCTGGCAAACATCACTTATGCGAGTCCCTCAGTAGAGCGTATCCTCGGCTACAGGCCGGACGAGTTGACCGGAACGAGAACCCTGGATTTGCTTGTGCCTGAAGATAAATCAAGGGCCATTGCTGATTTTGGCAAGGCATTGCTGGCGCAAGAACCTGTCCCCAACGTTTTCCGCCTGAGACATAAAGACGGCACCGAGCGTACCCTGGAGGGTATCGGCAAGAATCTTCTGGATAATCCGGCAGTTGCAGGCTTCGTGATGAATGTCCGCGATATCACCGACAGCGAGCGTATAAATTCTGACCTTCAAGTCGAGAAGGCGCAACTGTCCAACGCTCTGGAAATAGCACATCTCGGCCACTGGGAGTACGATATCGACAGCGATGTTTTTACGTTCAATGACCAGTTTTACAAGATATTCCACACCACGGCCGAACAATCAGGCGGGTATACAATGAAGTCCAGCGAATACGCTGATCGCTTTGTCCACCCCGACGACAAAGATATAGTCGGGGAAGAAACCCGGGAAGCAATAGAAACAAAGGATCCCTATTTCAACCGGCAGTTCGAACACCCGATACTATATGTGGTTCCGGCTATCCAAGAGGCCTGAGAGGAAAAGAAATTCTATTGGAGGCTCGCATCCTAGCTGTTGCCGATGTGGCAGATGCATGCCTGAGGTTATTCCGGGGAAAAGGTTTTAAATTTAAAGCCAATTGATTTTAAATACTGATCCCACGTCGATTCAAAATGAAAGACATCGAGCGGTAAATGCATGCGGCGGTTCCATCGGCCGGGTAATCTCGAAAAGCCCGATGAGGCACAGCAAATGTCGAATAAACCCGAGTCATCGCCAAATAAGAACTGGTCCGGAAGGGTTACCAGAGAAAGCCATTCACTTGCTCTGGAGAAAGGTGTTTTCACCTGGACGGACCCCAGAAAGGTTGCACTGTCGCTCAAGCAATCGGCAGATAACAGCACCAACCGCAAGTCCCCGCCATTTCGCTCCGCCATGTCGATGCTCGTATTCTATATCAACCGGGCCGGCAAAAATCTGGACAAGAAACAATTGCGTATTTTGGAGCAGGCAAAAGAAGAACTGCGGATACTGTACGGTGAAAAAAGGCATAAATAACGGTCTAAAAAGAACAGCAAGCTTCATTAAGATTTTTTGTCAAAAGAAAAGGGGTTATGAAGACAACCTTCATAACCCCTTGAAATCATGGTGGCGGTGCCCCGGATCGAACGGGGGACACTACGGATATGGGACTATTTGTATAGCTTCGGCAATTTACCCAGATAACGCCAACTTATTATCATCATTGCGCTTTCAATCAGTATCATTTGTTGCATAGAACGCAAATATTGCCTGAAATATGAAAATTTTTTGTCGATTCTTTGTCAAGCTTACAGCGATCTTATGGACAGTTATTTTTGTTTTTTCTACCGCTTTCTTTCCTGCGCCGGGGTTCATCTTTTTTCTTAGAATGGAGTAAGATTTGATCATCGTGCGCTGTATAGACCACCTAACCACACCGCTATATAAAATGACACGTACAATTTTACTTTTTCATTGAATGACACGTAGAATTTGTCTTGTTGGAACTGTTTGTTTATTGGTTTCCCATCGAGGGCACTGTACATAAGGAATTGCGGATGGTTTCTTTGACTATCGGAATTAATGGGGGGGCGACGCTGAACGTTCTTATCCCACACTGCAGGAGCCTGGAGATGTGCTCGGGTCGCCCCGCAAGCTCGCCACACACGGAAAGAGGTACATCTGGTACGTCATCATGGGTCAATCGCAACAGTCTGAATATGATATCAGAATCGTCGTTAAAGTATCGCTCCACTGCAGCATTTTCGCGGTCGGCTGCAAACGCATATTGAGTCAAATCGTTTGTGCCGAAACTCAGGAAATCAGCGTGCTTGGTTATATTTTGCGCTGAAAGAGCCGCTGCCGGAGTTTCTATCATAGCTCCCAGCAGGGGAAAAGTAGATATCTTCAGTTCCGACCCTAGTTGCGTGAGGATTTCTCTCACCACCGCGATATCATCTGGCAACGTGACCATGGGAACCAGAACACGTACGTCGAATTCCTTGGACAGTTCCAGCACTGCCAGTAGATTGGTTCTTAGAATTTCGGGATACTCGCGAAGCAAGCGGATGCCTCGACGTCCTAACGAGGGATTTGTTTCCGCTAAGAACTTCATGAAGGGCAACTGTTTATCGGTGCCGAGATCCAGAAGACGTAAGTAGATGGGGTGGCCCTTGGCCGCTTCGAGTGTCTGGCGCATCTCAGTTAGAAGTTCATCGGCATTGGGTGGTACAACGCGTCCCAGGTAGGCCCGCTCCATACGATACAGACCAACACCCTCTGCGCCGTTCAACATGGCCCTTTCTGTATCATCGCTGCATCCCACATTGGCGAGTACGGAGATCGTTACATCATCTTTTGTAACCGCAGGACCCAGAGCATGCTGACGTGCCACTTGTTGGGCATGCTCGTTGTCGTCGACCTTTCTCCGGAAGATGAGTTTCTGCTTCTCCTGGGGACAAATCGTGATGGTTCCTGTGTCAGCATCCACCAGAGCCAGTTCGCCATTTGGCACGGTAGTCATTATATTGGAAATTCCTGAGATGCACGGTAGGCCCATTTCGCGGACAAATAGAGCTGCATGAGAGCCTCGACTCCCGTATTCCAGAAGAATTGCCGAGATGGAGCGGCCAGCGAGAAAAACGGTATCAGACGGCAGTAAACGCGAGGTAGCGAACACACTGCCATGGGGGATCTCGTCCAATGGGTGAACCGTGATCCCCATAAGAGCATTGGACAGGCGGATTGAAATATCCCGCATGTCGTCGCCTTTGTCTCTGGATATCTGCGACTCCATCGACAGGAATCGTTTCTCCCAGCGCAAAAATACCGTCTTCACGGCACTGCTCGCGGTTACCAGGTTATCTAGGATCTCTCGTCTTATTTCCTCTCTCAATGAGGAGTCTTCAGCTATGAGTTGATGAGCCACAAAAACGCTGGCAAGTCTCGAATTGACTTCCTTTTCGACTCGGGTTGCCAAAGTGGCGAGATCATCCGAAATTTTAGCTGTAGCGAAATCAAGCCGTGAAAGCTCTTTCTCGACGTTGCGTTGTGCTACGTCCACTGGGACATCTATTGAGCCAAGTATGTTGCGATGGACATGGATAATTCCCTCAGCTAGCCCCGGCGAAATCGGGCGCCCATGGATGATTGATACTGTTCGTTTATCAGGCATTAATTATCCTTCTGTGTGCCAACAATAATATGCTTTATTGTTATTTTCCGAACTTTCGCACGATCCTACTTTATTTAACGAAGAATGAAAACAGAAAATTCCATCAAAAAATACCGGACGCTCATTTTCAGGAAGAAAGACTTATTTCTCAGACTTCAAATCCGGTGTGGGATTCGGGAACCGGAAGGTTAAAGAAGCTTAAAGACAGGCTAGAATCCCTATTTGACAAAACGCAGGGATTAGAGCATTATCAAAACGAGAAGGAAAAAGGAAAGTTCACTATCATAGCAACAACGATCGGAGAGGAAGGAGAACGGACATATGAACAAAATAATAACTAAAGGGAAAAGAGATATAGCCGGCTATTTGATCGTTATAGCTATTTTGTTTGTAGGTGGGATTGTTCTTGGATATTACATATGGGGCGCAGAAAGGGGTGAAAAACCCGACTACAAGGCCTATTTAAGTAAAACGGAGAAATATCTCGCATCCCTTGAAAATGAGAACCAGGGGCTCAATAAAAAAACGGACACGTTGCAAAAAGAAATTGCCACGCTTATCAGGAAAATAAAAGAAGACCCCGACAAGCTTAAAGAACAGATCGAAAGCCTTCAGTTGCAGGTTGCATCAATTACCAAGGGGAAAAATGACCTCCAGTCATCCCTTGATGAGTCTATGAAAATCATTAACGAGAACAAGAATCTTGAGGTAAAAATTCAGAAGCTTACAAAAGAACTGGATGAGGCCAAGAAAGATAATGTTACTCTTCAATCTGCAGTAAGGGAAAGCGAAGATATTCAGAAAGAGAATAAACGAATAAAGTCAGAGCTCCAGAAGTTTATGGAAGAAACAGAAACGCTCAAACGAGAAAACGAACAACTCCGATCGAAAATCGGGGAGCACGAAAGCAAGCTTGAGAAAGAGAATGTCTTGGAAGCGAGAAACAATGAACTCTCGGTTGAAAACCAGAAACTTTTTGAAGAAAACAGGAGTTACGAAACAAAGGTTCAGGATCTTGAGAGTGAGTTGAACAATCTGAGATCTCGATTAGAAAACATTCAACGGCTTGTAGTGCCGAAGACCGAGAACGCCCCATTGGAGTCGGCTATAGAACCAAAATGAAACCCGCCGGTCAAGTTCGTACCGGTATTAACTAACAATATCATATATGAAACTGAGATAGGTTGAAAAAAATGGACACCAATGTTTAGGTAAAAACCAAGACGGAGGTGTGAAAATGGAAAGGATACCCAACGCGAGATACACGAAAGAGTTTCGAGAGGAAGCGGTAAAGATGGCAACGGATGGCGGATTGGCTGTACAGGAGGTTTCAAAGCGGTTATCTTTACCGAAGTCGACATTAG
>DCUQ01000023.1:6279-7517 GCA_002327865.1 Syntrophaceae bacterium UBA2210 | reverse complement strand
GCTGCGTGTTTCAATGCCCGACATCCCCCGTAACCCGGCATCCGATCCGCAGGCCGAGTGGGAGCGTACGGTTGCGGCACTGGACGAAACACAACTGCAGATCAAACGGGAATGTAAAGGTATCTCCCCCCCTGCGGACAGGGAACTTTTCGATGCCCACCTGCTTCTGCTCCAGGATNNATCTTCGAGTCAGGCCACAACGGGGCCCTCGCCTGGCATCAAACTATGGAGGAAACGTCGGTAAAGTATGCATCTCTCGGGAATGAGTACCTCCAGGCCCGCGCCGCCGACGTCAGGGAGGTAGCCCGCCGGGTGCTGCTCAACATGCTCGGGGATGAAGCAACGGGACCCGCATTGAATAAAGAAGGCATTATCATT
The DNA here is from genome assembly GCA_002327865.1 of Syntrophaceae bacterium UBA2210. Taxonomy (GTDB): domain Bacteria; phylum Desulfobacterota; class Syntrophia; order Syntrophales; family UBA2210; genus UBA2210. The sequence goes on along the minus strand of DCUQ01000023.1, from coordinate 7,139 downwards.
GCGGCGGAACTCGGCCTGGGTGATATCGCCCGTATCGACACAAAGGTGGTACGCGGCATCTGCATCGGCCAGGGCGGAGCGACATCACACAGCGCAATCCTCATCAGCAACATCGGTATCCCCGCCGTTATAGGGTTGGGTGATCGGATATCGGTAATTGAAGAAGGTGCAACGGTCATTGTCGATGGAGATAACGGAATCGTCATTGTTCAACCGCCAGCTGAGGTGCTCGACGATTACCGGAAGCGCCTTGAAACCCAGCGGACCGAGCACGACAAGGCCATGCGTGAAAGTCTCGCAACGGCATTCACGCTCGACGGCCGGCGGGTGGAAGTCGCCGCAAACATCGGTTCGACGGCGGAAGCAACAGCGTCAGTTGCCAACGGCGCGGAGGGAGTGGGCCTCTATCGCTCCGAGTTCCTCTTTCTCGCCAGGCATGACGCACCGGGAGAGGAAGAACAGTATTCGGCGTATCGAGAAACCGCGACGGCACTCGAGAATCGTCCCCTGATCATCCGCACCCTCGACATCGGCGGCGACAAAGTTCTCCCTTATATTACACTCGATAAAGAAGAGAATCCGTTTCTCGGCGTTCGAGGCCTGCGCCTGAGCCTGGCACATCGTGATCTTTTCAAGACGCAGCTTCGCGCGATTCTGCGAACGGCCGCCGAGTTTCCCGTCAGGATCATGTTCCCCATGGTTACTACTCTGGCCGAATGGAAAGAAGCGACAACGCTCCTGTCAGAGGCACGCTCCGAGGTGGCGGAGCGAGGACTGCTCCTGCCGCCTAAGATCGAAACGGGGATAATGATAGAGGTCCCCGGTGCCGCGTTGCAGGCGGAAAAGTTCGCCCGGGTGGT
>DCUQ01000023.1:5677-6268 GCA_002327865.1 Syntrophaceae bacterium UBA2210 | reverse complement strand
TCTTCGACAGTCTTCACCCGGCGGTCCTTCAACTCGTCCAAATCGTCGTTCAGGCCGCGCATTCCCACGGCAAATGGGTCGGCATTTGCGGGGAAATGGCAGGCGACGCCCTTGCCGTGCCGTTGCTCGTAGGACTCGGAATCGACGAATTGAGCATGAATGTAGCCGGAATTCCACACATTAAGCAGATCATCCGCACTCTCAATTTTCCCGATCTGCAGGTCCTGGCGGAAACCAGCCTGACACTGGAGAGTGCGGAAGAAGTGCGAAAGCTCTTAAAGGCGTTTAACAGCAAAAACTCGGGACCCCAATAGAAGATTATAAGGCATGAATAGATCTTCATGCCTGAATCAGATAGCAGGAAAAGGAGAAAATGATGCTTCATATAATTGTGAAACTCTTCCCAGGAAGATTGGAACATCAAAAAAACAGGCTTNNCTGAAGAAATAGTCACGAACGTTGTCGCTATTGCAAAGTGTGAAAAAGAATCTGTCTCAGTAGCTTTCGAGGAAATCAACCCGGAGGACTGGGCAAAAAAGGTACATAGACCCGATATACTTCATAACTGGCACAAACTGTACAAGAAACCGG
>DCUQ01000023.1:0-5671 GCA_002327865.1 Syntrophaceae bacterium UBA2210 | reverse complement strand
CGGGCAGATAGATATAAATAAATCCACAGACACACATCATGCCTGTTTCATTGATTTACTGCCTCAACATGCATACTGTATCTTTGCTTCTCCACGAATACCTTTGTTCTAAGTCAAGTATCTTATTTAAATAACAAAGGGGCCTGCATATTTTTCGTACAGAGATCCATACAGGCCTTCACGATCTTTCTTCATCGCCAGCGGAAGATAATCCATAATATCCTGGGCCGTAATACCGTCTTCGCCTTTGGATTCCGCGGCCAGGTCACCTGAAAAACCGTGTATGAAAACTCCCTTTCTTACAGCGTCCTGTACATTAAGCCCCAGTCCGAACATGGCCGCTATTGTCCCGGCCAGCACATCACCAGATCCTGCCGTCGCCATTCCCCGGTTTCCGCTGAGATTTATGAAAACCCTTCCGTCAGGGTAGCCTATAAGCGAGTGAGCGCCCTTCATCACGATGACAGCATTCAGATCACGGGCGGTGTCTTGCAATATCTCTATCCTGTTATTCTTTATCGCTTCCACGCCGATTCCCGTTATCCTGGACATCTCTCCCATATGGGGCGTCATGACGGTAGGTCCTGTTCTCCTGCTTATAATCCGCAGGTCTGAGCACAGGGCGGTAATTCCATCCCCGTCTATCAGGAGAGGTTTTGTGATTTCACCCGTGAGTTCCCGTGCCAGCGCCTGAGTCTCTTCATCGAGCGACAATCCGGGCCCCAAGACTATCATATCCATCTTCTCCGAGAGTTTCAGCAGAGTATCCCTGTTTTTTAAAGCGATGCTGCCGGATGGCGTTTCCTCCTGCGGGATAAAAACAAGTTCACTCCCCTTCCCTGCTATGAACGGTGTAATCGACCTGGGAGATGCCAGCCGCGAATACCCTCCCCCTGCTTTCATAAACGAAAAGGCCGAGAAATAGGGAGCGCCGAAATAACCGGCGGAACCCGCGATAAAAAGCATCTTACCAAGATCTCCCTTGTGTGCGTCGGTCCTTCCCGGCGGCGGATCGGGGGCATGGTTGATCTCGACCCTTATGGAATCAGCATCGTAGTGTGACGGGGGAAATGAAATATGGGTCACGTACAACTCTCCGCACAGATCATGCCCCGGGAAAAGCATATTCCCCGTTTTCGGAAGACCGTATGTGACGGTGTAATCGGCCTTTACAGCCGNNGCCCATTACCATCCCCGTATCTCCGTTGACCCCGGACGGGATATCGACGCTGAAGACCGGCTTTTCGCTGCTGTTTATCAACTCTATAATATCGCGATATATCCCTTCTACGTTTCGCGTGAGACCCGTACCAAAAATCGCGTCTACAATCACGTCCGAATGGAGCACCGATTTCCTCACCGCGTCCGCATCCGCAACTCTCGTGATCTCCAGGGAAAGCTTATTGATAATATTAAAATTCATCTTAGCCGATTCCGAGAACCGGTTCGGATCACCCATAATAAAAACCTTTACCGTTCCCCCGTTCGAGTGAAGTTTTCTGGCGATGACACATCCGTCACCACCATTGTTTCCGACGCCACAGAAAACGGCAAATTTCCTGCCGCGTACACCCGATCTGGTTCGTATAACGTCGAAAGTGGCAATGCCCGCGTTCTCCATCAACAACTTTTCTTCTATTCCGAATTTCTCTATGGCCATCCTGTCCAGATTTCTCATCTGTGCCACACTGCTTATTTTCATTTTTCCGTTCCCCTGGTTTTATTGAAAAATCATTTGACATTGTAACGAGANNATATATACTTCATCTCATCCATGTCTGCAATATACTAAACATTCGTTGCCGGGTTTTCCATGATATGAATCAATACATTCGTTTTGTCCTCCGAAGACCGATACCCATACTGATCATGCTAGCCGTCATCACAGTGATACTGGTCCCCGGGATAGCCATGCTGAAATTCGACAACTCTGTCGAATCATTCATGCCGAAAGATGACCGCGAGTATATCTATTACACCGAATTGAAGGAGATCTACGGCGATAACGGCAGGTTTATGATAATGGCCATATCGGACGACGACCTGTGGAGCGCAGAAACGTTTCTGAAATTCGACGCACTCATTTCCGACCTGGAGGAATACAAGGACTTCGACGAGGAAAGAGAAAACTCCCGGTTAAAANNAACTCGACTCGATATTATCCCGGGAAACGGTCCGATACGATGATCTCGTGGCGGCCTTCCGGGATGATCCCGGCTTCCGGAGACTGATTGAACGAAAGATGGCCGGCATCTCCGACAAGAAAGATACATTGAGCGGCAGGTCTCTTGAAAAGCTGCGAAACAGTATACTTTATTCCATGGATTTCAAAAGAAGTGAAGTGATCGATACGATTATCTCCCCATTGACGGCGAAAGATATAACCGGTGAAAACGATACCCTCGAAACATACGATCTCATTGAAAAGGATGATAACGGGAAACGCATACTTCCCGCTTCCCTAAAAGAGCTCGATGCGTTCCGGCGGCGGCTGGAGCGCAACCCTTCATTCGAGAGAGGTCTCTACAGCAAAGATCCCAAGACCGGAGCCATAACCGATTTCTGTGTTGTAGCTAAATTTATCAATCTCGACGATCAGGACCCCGCCGTCCGTGAAATGACCGATGTCACCGACAGTCACCGGGATGGCCTATCAATAACATCTTCGGGCGTCCCGGTCGTTAATATGTGGATAAACAAGTATATGCACGCCGACATGTTTAAAAACGTTCCCCTCGTTCTGCTGGTTGTTATTATCGTGTTCTATTTCAATTTCCGGTCGATCCGGGGCGTATTGCTGCCCTTAATCACTCTCGGTCTGGCGGAGTTGTGGATTTTGGGTCTTATGGGATATATCGGCTACCGCATAACTCCGGTCGGTGTATCCATTCCGCCGTTGATAATCGCCGTGGGAAGCTCGTATGCTATTCACCTGCTGAATCAGTACTACTCCGATTTCAATAAAATCATCNNAAAGCGGGTCTGTACAAGTCGATGTCCCATATATCGCTTACCGTTCTTCTTGCCGGTCTGACAACCTTCGTAGCATTCATGTCGCTGGCTGCAAGCCAGGTCTCCGCCGTACGTGAATGGGGTATCTCGTCCGCCATAGGCGTAATGTTCGCCGTATTTATCTCCTCTTCGCTGATCCCGGCATGTCTTGTATTGCTTCCCGCAAGGAGACCTTCCATACTTTTCCCTAAAGATAAGAGTAAAAAAACCGTGGTTGACCGGATCATCGCGGTGATGATTCAAGGGTCTACCGTTCATTACAGAAAAGTACTTATAGTCGTCGGCGTTCTCGTCACCATATCGGCTGTTGGAATGTTCAGAATCAATATAGAAACCGCGTTCCTGAACTATTTCAGGGAAAACGATCACGTGAAAGTCGAGACACGAAACATCGGCAAAAAATTCGGCGGAGGGTGGTGTTACGATATCGTTATCGATTCGGGGAAAACCGACGGTGTAAAGGATTCCGGATTTCTTGTCACAATCGAAAACTTCAGAAAATGGCTGACATCCGATAAGAACCCCGACCTCAATATCGGCCGGACTGAATCCTTCTCGGACTTCATTAAAACCATGAACATGGCTATGAACAACGACGATCTCGCCTTCTACGCAATTCCCGGAAACAGCATGGATATCGTCGATTACCTGGAAATATACTCCGGAGATGACGACAATTCGGACGGCAGATTCGACGAGTTCGAGCCGTTTGTCGATATCGATTTCAGAAAGTGCAACCTGCTCGCCAGGCTGTGTGAAAAAGAAGGTTATAATGTCGGCACAACGGAAATAAAAAGAATCGCAGACAAAATATCCGGTTATCTGGACACAAATTTACCGGAGGGCACCTCTTACACCATCAGCGGATTCCCGATGATGAATGTAAAACTGGTTTATTACATAGTCAGGGGACAGATGCAGAGCCTCATTCTCTCGCTACTGATAGTGGGATTTATCGTCGCCCTGCTGTTTCAGCAGATAAAGGCGGGCCCTTTGGCGCTTATACCTATGAGCATCGCTGTCATCGTCAATTTCGGGATTATGGGATGGCTGCATATCGATCTGGACATGGCAACATCCGTTATTGCCGCCATAACCATAGGGATAGGTGTGGATGATACCATACACTTTCTAAACACATTCAGACATAACAGGACACTGGGACTTGACATCGATGAAACGATACGGCGTACCCTCGAGGTCTCCGGGAAAGCGATACTCTTTACCTCGCTCGCACTGATTCTCGGGTTCTCGGTTCTTATCACCTCCAATTTTCTGCCGATAACCCTGTTCGGCATACTGACCGCGACAACGATGATAAATACAACCATAGGCGCGCTTCTCATACTCCCTTCCGTAATCAAGGCCACCGGGATCAATCTCGACATGCCTTCGTCCGATTCCTGGACAGGCAGGCACCTGAATATTGACAAATTTCTGGGAATGGGACAGGATGATTAGCATGGTTATTAAAAGGAGTAACAGATGAAAACAAGATGTTTANNGCGAATCCCCTGTTCGCCCTGACCGGAAGGGAAGTCATGGAGAAAAACGACGCCCTTCCAAAGCCTGAGACTACGGTGACCAGTGTATTAATGAAGATATACAAGGGCGGAAGAGTCATGGAAAAGGAATTCGAAAGCGCAACAAAGAAATATGCGAACGACGAAGACAAGATACTCATATCCTTCACGAAACCTACAAAGATAAAACTCCTGACTCACACAAACAGGGAAAGAGACGATGATCAGTGGTTACGCCTGTCCTCGGGGAAGATAAAAAGAATAGTTTCAGCCGACAAGGGGAAGCCCTTCGTCAACTCTCACTTCTACTATGATGACATAAGCTCCCGGAATATCGACGATTACACGTACCGGCTCCTGGAAGACGGACCTGCCGTAGGTTTCGACTGCTACAGAGTAGAAGCGATAAGGCAGAAGGGAACAAAGGTGTACAGCAAGATGATACTCTTTGTGCGCAAACCGGACTATTTCATTGTACGAATCGACTTTTACAGAGAGGGTTCATTCCATAAATACCTAGAAAACCACGACATACGGACGGTAACGGGAATCCTTACGCCTTTTCACATCACCATGACGCCGGCAGACGAGGCGGGGAAGACAGAACTAACGGTCGAGCAACTGGAATATAACAGGGATTTAAGAGATTCAACATTTAACAAGGAAGCCTTGCGATAAAGATCCTCTAGGTTCGCAGACGCCCGCAGAACAGCCTATTTCGAGCCGAAAACCTTTTTGAGCAGGTCGGTTGTTCTCTTGACCGGATCCTCGCGGATGGCAACCTCTTCCTTGGCCATATAATGAAAAATTCCGTCGATCCCCTTTTCCACAACATGATCCGTCAGGTTGGCCTTTACGTCCGGAACAAACGGCAGTGACTGATATTTTTTCATAATATTATCATACGACTGAATTGCGCCCACTTTCGCCAGGCTGTCTTTGACAACCGGTCGCATCTCCTCAGCCAGTCCGGGAGACATCTTACTCTTGAAATACCGGGTAGCGGCGTCTTTGGGACCGTTATATATCTCTTTGACATCGTCAAAACTCATATCGGTTATGGCCTGTTCGAACAACTTCTTCGCCTTCGGGGTTGCCACCTCTGCGGCACGGTTGAGTTTCAGCTCAAGATCCTC
>DCUQ01000032.1 GCA_002327865.1 Syntrophaceae bacterium UBA2210 | reverse complement strand
TCGCCCCAGGGAAACCAGTCCACTGGATTGTGGGCGTGTTGCAGCAGATAGGGACTGCTCTCGTTAATGAGGTGATTGGTGAATGAATGTTCCGCACTATCCATGGTATCCTCTTTCCGCCGACACAAAAGCGTGTTCGAGATTCGGAGTGGTTTATCAGGTCTTCACTCTGTCCGCCCCGAGGGATCGCAGATAATCGACAAATCCGGTCTCGTGCAGCGTCTTCCGTAGCAAATCCTTCAATACGGCATCCACGTGAAGGCCTGATGTATTGCTCCTGAATTCTTTCGTGGTACCCGTTTTACTGTCGTATACCATCACAGTCAGGGAATTATTATCTCCGATATATTTCCCGATCTCTATCGAACTCCACACGTAAATATCTTTATCGAGTTCGTCTTCATGTTCGCGAATCTTTTCGATCGTAATATTGCGGCTGTCGCCTATGATTCCCCGGGATACGGACGGAGACATCGTATCGGGTATAATCCTTTTGACCTCGGAATAAATACAAGCGTCCACCGTATCGACGAGAATGTTGCTGCGCAATACCGCGGAACGGAGAGCTTCCGCGTGATTCGAAGAGAAGACTACGGCGCCGGATACGTTTTCGTTTATTATTCTCTCCGGCACGTAAACAACCTCTGCAGATTCAGCCAATGCGCCGTCGAGGTATACTTTGATCGTATAACCCCCCGGGTTCAACCTGTTTTTAAGGGCTTCAGTAAGCTTTAGGGTCCTGCTATGAAAAGTCCTCGGCTTAATGGAGAAATCGCGTTCATCCTTTATGTATATACTATTGTCGCTTTCATCGAGAATTTCCCATCTTATCAAGTGGTTGTCGGATTGCCTGATAACGTTAAAATTCACACTCAATATCAACTGCCTGTCTGATTTGTATATGGTGCGAATCGAAGGATAACATCTGATGAACGTTTTATTAATGGGAGAATCACTGAAAACACTGAGCGTTTCTACTCTGGGGGCACAGGAAAACAGTAGAAACAGTAACGGTAAAAATATGGCGATACGTCTTACATTCCGTTCCATCCTAATCATGGTATAACCTCCCGGGTGTTATTTTTAATCTTCCCGAAACCGGCTTTCAGGAAGATTTTCACCATCACCATCTTCAGGACTCACTGCATCGCCGGCCGCCATATCTCCTTTCCGTCATACTCCCGGAAACGCACAATGCCCCCACGCAAGCTTTTCAAGCGATGCATCAAAAAATTTCCAAAGATCACCGATATTGCCCTGATCAGAAAGATCGTGCCTGCCGGCACATTCAAGATACCGGCCTGATCCGCCGGCGTATGATTTCCGCGATATGCCTAAAATTCGGAATACGGATACTATTTACGCTCTTTTTTAAAAAATTGAATCTTCCCGCAACAAGTTGCGGGGAATCTCCGACTGTTAAGGAATTTTTCATTTTTTATTCGCTCGCTAACCCCGCCGCAAGCAGCGGGGAATGCGCTCGCTGTTCAGTTCAAGTGCTTTTAGCACGAAACGGGCGTATGCACCCGCCTGGCCGCCACCCATTTCGATTGCGACATCGATAGTTTCATAAATTGCCTCGTCTTTTGCACCCGCCTGCAGTGCCTGGTCGAGATGCCATTCCATGCACGGTTCGCACTTCGTAACGATTGAGATCGACAACGCCATCAATTCTTTTGTTTTTTTATCCAACGCCCCGTCTTTAAACGCTTTTTCTTCCACCTCCAGAAAAGGTTTATACGTCGTGACATTTCTCAGAAATGTCACGTGCGATTCTTTTCTGCCCCTGATGCTTTGCTCGATTTTTTTAAACTCAAATCAGACATCGGCGTTCCTCTATATATTTCTCTCATTCCTCACGGCTATCACGCTCAACCGCACCATCTAAAGAGACCAAACCGATTTTCAGCATCCTTTTCTGGTGTAAGCATCCACCGTGATCATTACCCCGCAACCGGATTTCTCCGCGTAAACAGTGTCCGGTCAAAATTTCTTTTTGTACACGTGACAGTATGGTTGCTGTTTTTTCTTCTCATAGTAATCCTGATGGTAATCTTCAGCTTTCCAGAAGGTAACGGCGGGGAGGACTTTTGTCACGACATTATATCCCCTGTTCTTGAGAATATCTATTAACATGTGAACAATCTTTTGTTCATCATCCGTTGTATAGAAAACGGCGGAACGATACTGTTCCCCGATATCGGGCCCCTGACGATCAACCTGCGTAGGATCGTGAATCTCGAAGAAAAATCTGGCAAGTTCTTCATAATTTACTCTGGCCGGATCATATGTTACCTCCACGGTCTCCAGGTGTCCGGTCTTCCCCCGTGAGACGTCCCGATAGGAAGGGCTCTCCATGGAACCTCCCATATAACCGGAAACCGCTGAAATAACACCCTCTTTCTGCTCAAAGAGATGCTCTACACCCCAGAAGCAACCTCCGGCAAAGTAGGCTTTCGCCGGATGAGATTCTTCTTTATCGGGCACAAAGACCATGGAGATGGAATTGACACAGTGCCTGACATTCTTATCCGTCAAACCCTCCCCTTCAAAGACATGGCCCAGATGCGCACCGCAATTCGCGCATATTATCTCGGTCCTTTGCCCGTCGGCATCCGTCTGTCTTTTGACGGCTCCTTCCACTTCGTCATCAAAACTGGGCCACCCGCATCCGGATGCAAATTTGTCGCTCGAACGGTAAAGCAGCGCGTTGCATCGCTTGCAGTGGTAGGAACCCTTTTCGAAAAAGTTATAATATTTCCCGCTGAACGGCGCCTCGGTACCTTTGTCGATAATGACCCGTTCCTCTTCCGCTGAAAGTTTATTGTAGGATGTATTATCCATAGCCGTTTCCTCCGAACATGATATTATACCCGCCGGCAATCCTGCAAACAAAACAATTATTATAATGAGATAAAGGACCGCATGGTTTTCCAGGCCCGGTACTTTCCGTTTCAACATTGTGACACCTCCTTTCGGTATTCCGAAGATCATCGCACTGAGACGGGTTTGTTTCCGGTTTTAGAAAAATCAGATTGTATATTCAGATAAATTAAGTGCAAAAAACCGGGTAAAAAGGTAAAAACAAACCCCGAATAATGAGTACAGTGTCCCGGTCCGGGTATCGGAACGAGATTGTACTTACACTCACATCGCGCTCGTGCAGCCTATAGCATCAGGCTCCACGGTCGTTATTATTGTTGATACGGATCTTCCCATAACATCTTTTTAGCCATATGCCCACTCCGGAAATATTTTCCGACAGTTCGGGACGCGTTTTTTAACGCACCCGGCATTTAATCAGACCATTTCCCAATCTTCAACAGCTCCGACAACTTTTTTAAATGCCGGATGAACTTTTATTTTTTTAACCATTCTCAGCCGTTCATATAAGTCCGGGGCCCGTTTCCGTAGTTTCTCCAGCAGATGCGCAAATTCGTATTCAACCTGACCGCTCGTTACGGATAATGTTACAACAATGATACCGCTCACGATCTTGTTTCCGTTGAAGGTATAGCCCCGGGCATCGGCCTCGTCTAGCACACCCTTCAGATAACCAGCCATGGCACCGACAGGATCGGCGGTATTCTTAAACCGTATTAACTGCGGATGATTCCTGTACCCTCCGGTTTTGCCCAGCAAGACACTTTGAGCAAGCAGTCCTTCTCTCCAGAGTGCGACAAGACCCTTTGTATCCAGATAACAAGGATGTATTGACCAAAGTCTCATGGTTCAGTCCGTACAATGTCAAAGTAGCTAACCGATTCTATCTCCGGTAGATATGCACCGGATTTAATCGGCAGCCCCGGTGACGGTAGCTTTCTTTTTCATGCTGATCGTCTTTTGAACTTCCGCGCATATTTCACCGTTTTCGTTCAACAAGTCTACACAGTAAATCTTTTCGTATTTTTCCCTGGTTTCTAATGTTGCTTTTATTGCCGTTATTTCACTGTCATCGATTTTGAACGACGCATACAGGCTGGTCTTGCCGGGTTTTTTATATTTGATGCATCCCTCTTTGTCCCAGACAACATACTCCTTCCCGAGACGTTTAATCAGCATTACCATGTATATGCCGTCGACAGCACTATACATGCTTCCACCATACATTGTCCCGACATAATTCCTCGTTCTCAGGCATTTTCTTAATCTTAATTTAACGACACTGAAATCATCGGCCAGATAGGTTAATCTGCCTCCGCTTGCCCAAAGCGCCGGAAAAAAATTAAAATACCATCGTGTTATTTTTGCTTTAATGGTTTCCATTTCTTTCCCCCGTTATTACTCTCTGCCGCTGATCCGGCCCTCCAGGTTGTTTCAAATTAACTTTCCAAAAATGCTGTCAGTATAACTTCGATAATATGATCCCTTTCAAACAGCGATCCCGCGATATGTTTATCCTCTTCCTGTAAAATCTACTTCAGATCCCCGCAAAGCAAATACTGCTTGAACGTATCATCGCGACTGATTCCCATGGCTTCAGCAAAGAGATTTACATAATTGGTGACATTAAAATCATAATCAGCTTCTTCGGGTGCAAACTTCTGGTGGCAATAGTGACATACAGTGACCAAACGCTCTGCTCCGGTTTGTGCGGCCTCTTGAAGACGTTTTTCGCTAATCTTTTTGCAGCTCTCCGGGAACCAGCAAATGGCACCGCTGCCACAACAATGATCCAAACCAGGCAGGAACGCATAGTCACCACCGATAGCATCCATAATATCCATGGCGTTCAGGATTTTCTCCGGCTGAAGATACACGGCACAATTTTGTTCCTCATATCGAAAGACAGGGGCCGCAATGCGGTTTAAATTTAACGGGATATGAGATTTCCCTAACCCTATTACGATTGCTTGTCAAGGGGTATTGTGGCGGGAAAAGGATTCGAGCGGTAACGATTGACCTTCTAACCGAAGCAATCCCGGTGCTTGCACAAACACCGGGATTGCTCGCGCGTATCACGCAAAAAAAGGGCGCCACAAGGCGCCCTCTCTTTAGGTCTAACACAGATCAGACCATTGAATCTCCCCGCAACAAGTTGCGGGGAATCTCCGACTGTTAAGGAATTTTTCATTTTTTATTCGCTCGCTAACCCCGCCGCAAGCAGCGGGGAATGCGCTCGCTGTTCAGTTCAGTCACTGTTCACTGTCACCCGGCACCGGGACATATCATCATCAAAAATAGATTGAAGGTCGTTAAGCCGAAAACCTGTTCAGTCATAACCGGCTAGTCTGTTTGATTACCTTGAGCGTTATCACCGGGAGCATTGCCGGTTTCACCGCCGACATCACCCTGATCGACTTCACCCTGGCCAACATCACCATGATTTTTGTCGCCGCCGGCGTAAACCGGTGCTATAGCTACAGTCGTAAGAAGAGCCAAAGAAATCAGAATTACAAATAGTTTCTTCATGGGGTTTCCTTTCTTGTTCATAGTGTTTTTAAGAGGTTCCTGTGTTTTAGAGTGCCAGCATCAGTTTCGCATCCACCGGAGCTCGGCATCAATCCCCTTGAGAATTAGCAATATCCCCGCGGCAGATTTTTTACGGTCGCTCCGTTCGATGACGATTTCCGCATTTATGATTATGTAACGTTACGACAGGTATCAAGTTACAGTATCGCTGGTAAAAAAATACCGCCATTAAACAAATGAAACATTTTAAATGAGTTTATTAATCGGCAGGGATATATTGAGAGTATAAAAGGATGAACTGAATCTGGTATACTGGATGGAACAATTCTTCCTGCTATACGTACCAAAGT
>DCUQ01000006.1 GCA_002327865.1 Syntrophaceae bacterium UBA2210 | reverse complement strand
GAATTCAAAGAAATTGCCGAAATGCTCAACGTAACGGAAAAAGAAACAGAGGAAATGGACCTTCGTCTCACCAACCGCGATGTCTCATTGAACGCAGCCATGGACGATGAAGGGGATTCGGCGTATATCGATCATCTCGCCTACGAAGGCGCGAGCCAGGAAGATGTCCTCATCAGGAAAGACGAGATGGCGCTGGTGAGTAAAAACATTGCGGGCGCCCTGGAAAAACTGAACGAAAGGGAAGAGTATATCGTACGGCGCCGCATCATGGCGGATGATCCGGCGACCCTCCAGGAGATCGGCGACCGGTTCAATATCACACGGGAACGGGCGCGACAGATCGAAAAAGAGGCCCTGAAGAAACTGAAGCTCGCGATCCCCTACCTGGCCGAAGAACCCAAGCTTCTCACTAACTAGTTGTTGAGTGCCAAGACATTGTTAACGCTTTTTTGTGCCACGACATCGTGAACACTCACCTATTTCTTTAGCGCAGTTTGTAATCGAATTCCTCTACCTGTTTTTTATCCATGAAGAGTTTCAGTTTCTGCTCTTTGACATCGATAGTAGCCACCACGTATTCAAGCATCAGCTTCGGTGGTACGGAGAAACATTCTCCGAAGATATTGAGTTTCAGATCGCTACGGATGAAGCGGACAATGTGATATCTACCGGTCTCCGGCTTTTCCATCCGGTGCTTTGGCGCTTCATTTTCTTTTGGAAAACGCAGTTTCGTATTTGAAGTAGCAAGGGCCTTCAACGGTGTTTTTCCACCAAGCTTACTGTAGCGATACCTGGTGTTGTGGCGTTGCTCGAATGCCAGGGAGCCTTTTTTCAGGTCGTCTTCGGATGCCATAGTAACTTTGCCGAGAAACATCTGCTGATAACGATCGTTGAAGCTCTCGATCATTCCGTTTCTCCACGGTTCAGCCATCGGTATAAACCAGAGCTCGACACCGTTGTGCAGGCAGAGTCGAATGAGCGGCCCCATACCACGGGGGTGCGTCGGGCTTCCAAAGAAGGACATGGCATTATCAACCTGGACGCGCTCTGGTATTCCCATCCGCTTCCATGCACCCCAGAAACCTTCCAGAATCGCTTGGCCCGATTTTGAATGGGAAGGATACAGACCGCACCTGACTGTTGCTGTATCGACGATATTCAGGCTGTAAAAACGAATCGGTCCTTTCAGGTAGCACGGGCCAACCAGATCGGCCTGATGGGTCTGATTCGGTAATAACGATGGCAGAACAGGATACGCAGTCCCCTTAGCTTCATATTTGCCGGTTCGACGATGCGTTAATTCGTTTCGGCTCAGAATCCGATTGGTGGTTCTGATTGACGGTAGCGGCTGTACGCCAAGATCTTCCATTTCCCAGAGGATTGCCTGAGCACCGCAGAACAGATCCTTGTTGTAGAGATTGAGGCGAACCATCTTGACGATTTCCTTGATCTCTACCGGCGTGTGCATTGGAGTTGAGAGAGGACGGCGAGTTCGATCCTCATACCATGAGGTATCCTCTTCACTATATCGCTTGATCCATTTGTACAGCCAGACCTTCGACTTGCCGAGCGACGTGCAGATTGATCCAGGACTCTCGCCATTCTTGAACCGCTGAACGGCCAGAATTCGAAGCTGCTTGATTCCATTTTCCATGAACACCTCCTATTTGATGTGGTGTTCACAGAATGACACGGGTGACTATTCTATTGTCAAAGAACTTTGTTAACGATGTGTTGGCACATTTTTTAGTTAACGATGTCGTGGCACTCAACAACTAACCCTTCGGACGACCTGATAACCATTTTTACGTATAAAGAGGAGAACGACCATCATGGCGCTGAAAGAGTATTTTGAAGATACAAACGGCACTGGAGTCCTTGCCACGGCCGACGCTTCGGGCAAGGTGAATGCCGCCATATTCGGCAGGCCCCATTTCATGGAAGAAGCGACTATCGCCTTTATCATGCCTGACCGGCTGACCCATGAGAATCTCAAGACAAACGGAAGCGCCGTCTACCTCTTCCGGGAATCGGGTGACGGATACAAGGGAAAGCGTCTGTACCTGACCAGGACGGGCGAATCGGAAGATGCCGCGCTGATCGAGAAGATCAGGTCGCGCCCCCGTCATGGGGATCATCCGGATGATCCCCATAAGAAGAGTTATCTGGTGTACTTTACTATCAACCGCGTCCTTCCGCTGATCGGGGATGGGATCGGATAGATCGGCAGCCCCTTCCTGCATCCTGAATGACCGACTCCCCGGAAAGAAAGCAGCGTTCCCATGAATAACATACCCATGCTCTCGGCGCGACGGACAGCCGCTTTCCGTGGGACCGTCTACGATTATTACAAACGGCACGGGCGGAACCTTCCCTGGAGAGAGACGACCGACGCCTACCGGATTCTTGTCTCGGAGGTCATGCTCCAGCAGACGCAGGTGCCCCGTGTTCTTCTGAAATACAAGGAATTTCTGGATCGCTTTCCTCATGTGGCCGCCCTTGCCGCCGCGCCTCTCCGCCATGTCCTGAGCGTGTGGCAGGGGTTGGGATACAACCGCCGGGCCCTGATGCTGAAACAGGCGGCGGAGGAGATTGTTGCCCACCGCAACGGCATTGTTCCCCGTGACGAGAAAGGCCTTGTCTCATTGCCGGGAATCGGCCCCGCCACCGCCCGCGCCGTGATGGCTTTCGCCTT
>DCUQ01000017.1 GCA_002327865.1 Syntrophaceae bacterium UBA2210 | reverse complement strand
TGCTTATCATACCGGCAGATCCTCAGGATGACAAGAATGCGGTTATGGAGATAAGGGCAGGTACCGGTGGCGATGAGGCCAGCATATTTGCAGGAGACCTCTTCAGGCTGTACTGTAAATACTTTGAGTCGGCAGGATGGAAGTATGAAGTCACCAATATCTCTGAAGGTACTGCAGGTGGTTACAAGGAGATTGTTATGAGTATAACGGGCGATGGTGTTTATGGTATAATTAAATATGAATCGGGAGTTCACAGGGTACAGCGTGTTCCCCAGACCGAAACACAGGGCCGTATACATACATCCGCTGCTACAGTGGTGGTTCTTCCTGAAGCTGATGAGTTTGATGTTGATCTGAGGCAGGAGGATATACGTAAAGATACATACTGCTCCTCAGGCCCCGGAGGCCAGTCGGTCAACACCACCTATTCAGCTATCCGCCTTACTCATATTCCTTCAGGTATTGTAGTGACCTGCCAGGACGAAAAATCGCAGCATAAAAACAAGGCAAAGGCTCTCAAGGTGCTCCGGGCCAGACTGCTGGAACAGATGAGTGATGAACAAAATGCCGCGATCTCTGAAACTAGAAAACAGCAGGTAGGGAGCGGAGACCGGAGCCAGCGAATACGGACCTATAATTTCCCCCAGGGGAGAATGACAGACCACAGGATCGGTCTCACCATATACAATCTGGAGAACATTCTCGACGGGGATATCGACACGATTATCGACGCTATCAGTACCCACTACCAGGCCGAATCTCTTAAATCTTCCACCGCATAAGTACGGCCTTTCGAGAAGGCGTCGGCAATTTACAACAGGACATGATAATCACCGTTACGTAACGGGTAATGTCTTGTCTCTTTCGGCACGTTCGTCATACAGGGTAATGACATGGCTTTTATGAGAATCGGCCCCTTCTCCCGCAAACGAAAAAAAAATATCCATCGTGCGATCTTATGCGTCGCTCTCACAATCTTCTGGATGCTTGTACTGCCTGTTTCTTCCACCGCGGACGCATCGAAAACGGACATAGGAAAAAAGGCGGGGCAGATGCTTATGATCGGATTCAGGGGACTTTTGGTGGATGGTCAATCCCCGATAATACAGGATATCGGCGATAGAAACATAGGGGGTGTCATACTCTTCGATTACGATGTTCCGTCTCGATCACCCGTCAGAAATATCAGCTCTTCACAGCAGGTCAAAACCCTCGTGGCCGATCTGCAGAAAGCGGCGACTGTTCCTCTCTTTATCGCGATAGATCAGGAGGGAGGAAACGTCTGTCGATTGAAGGAAAAATACGGATTTCCCCCCTCCGTATCGGCACAGTATCTCGGATCGCTTAACGAAATCGAGACAACAAAAAAATATGCGGATATAACGGCTGAAACTCTGGCCTCGCTGGGAATAAACCTCAATTGCTCGCCTGTTGTAGACCTCAATGTAAATCCTGACAATCCGGTTATCGGCAGGCTGGGACGGAGTTTTTCGGCCGATCCGTCGGTTGTGACCATGAACGCGCTTACCGTAATCAAATCTCTGCATGATCACGGTGTCCTTTCCGCTATAAAACATTTTCCGGGTCATGGAAGTTCCGTCAACGATTCGCATAAAGGTTTTGTCGACGTAACGGACAGATGGTCCACTCAGGAATTGCTTCCCTTCGCGAATATCGTAAGATCCGGAGAATGCGATATGGTTATGACAGCCCACATCTTCAACGGAAAGCTCGACCCTTTGTGGCCCGCGACACTTTCATCGAAGGTAATCGGCGGAATGCTTCGCGAAGATATGGGATACGAAGGTGTGGTCATCTCCGATGATATGCAGATGAACGCGATACGGCAATCTTACGGGCTCGAAACCGCGATAGAAAGAGCGATACTCGCCGGTGTCGACATCCTTGTATTCGCGAATAACTCAGTCTTCGAAGAAGACATTGCCTCACGGGCAATCGCGATAATAGAAAAGCTTGTCGGCGAGGGAAGAGTTCCTGCCCGGAGGATCGAAGAATCTAATGCGAGAATAATGCAACTGAAAGAAACACTGCACCGTTAACCTGTCGCTTGCGTATAGACAATGCGGAACCTCCGCATAAAATTAAATCCTGTTATTTTCTTAGATTTAAAAATCACTCGTTCAGTCACGGAATATTCATCATTGCAAAAATATGGGCATGCCGGTTTTTAGATAAACCGGATTCCGGTGTATTCATCTCTCGCATACAAATGTGTTGACAATCAGCATCATAACTAATAATTGCATCATATACGGCCCCTTTTTAACGTGCCGTATGCCAATACTTTCTGCTTTTTTTACAAGATTAATCGGGGAGGTATATATGCGGGCTTCTTTTAGACGGAAAATGAAAATTTTCCTGGTGACAGGTTGTCTTGTATTCGTCCTGACGCAGATGAATGTAAATGCGTTTGCAGACTCACCTGTTATCATCGATCACACCTGCACTGATTTAAGCCGGATACCGGATACCTGGCTGGAACAGGCCAAACTCCTGACGTTGCATTATGCTCATACCTCTCACGGCTCACAGATAACATCCGGTATCGCCTGTCTCGAATCACAGCATACGGAATACAGCGTCGTGGTACGATCTGGCGCCACCGAAGGGTTGCCGCCGGAGGAAGATCCGTCCGCGCTTCGTGTCTATGACGGGAATCCACCCGAGACCTATATTGAACCTAATGATTACTGGTATGGAACCGCGGGACAAGACAGGACAAAAGCGGTCGCGGATACCGGTAACTACGACTTCTCCATGTGGTCATGGTGCGGCCAGGTATCCACTGCCGGCGAGAGCTATATTCAGGATTATCTGGAAACGATGGCACAGTTTGAAACCGGCTACCCGGATATGAGGTTTATCTATATGACAGGACACCTGGACGGAAGCGGGTCATCCGGCAATCTTCATATCAGAAACGAGCAGATCAGAACTTACTGCATCGCGAATAATAAAATCCTTTTCGACTTTGCCGATATCGAACGATACGATCCCGATGGCACCGATTACCTGGATCTTGGTGCGACAGACAATTGTGACTATTCAGGGGGAAACTGGGCGATCGAGTGGTGTAATGCCAATCCGGGTTCCGATCTGTGCGTATCCTGTTCCTGCGCGCATTCCCAACCCTTGAACTGTAACCTCAAGGCGAGGGCTTTCTGGTGGATGATGGCACGATTGGCTGGATGGGATGGTACTGAGGAATCATCGGGAGACAATGGAGAGGAAGGTGGCGGCGGTTGTTTTGCCGAAACAGCGAGATTGCGATAAACCTTGCCCTGCCAGCCAGGTTCGTATATGGTCTCCGCTTTCGGTATGCGCGTCGCGGCATGTAAGAACCGAAGGATACGGCACATAGATAACAATCTGATGTTTTGTGCCGAATCAGAAATATCCGACAGGAAAGAAAGCGATACATGAAACCTTCAATAAAAAAAGGGCTCAGCTTCGGGTTAACTTCCGCAATAATCACGACACTCGGATTGATGATAGGTCTCTGCTCCGGCACAGGGTCCAGGCTCGTCGTTATCGGTGGTATAATAACGATTGCGATAGCGGACGCGTTTTCCGATGCCCTGGGCATTCATATCGCTGAAGAATCCCATAATCAGAACAGTGTCATAGAAGTATGGGAGGCGACGATTTCCACTTTTTTATTCAAATTCGTCTTTGCGCTCACATTCATTGTGCCTGTTCTGCTGTGCCCGCTCAAGACAGCAATTCTCGTGAGCGTCGTCTGGGGATTGCTCCTTTTGGGAATACTCAGCTTTCACATGGCCAGGGATCAACAGATGCGACCCTGGAAAGTTATCTCGGAGCACCTTCTGATAGCGGCACTTGTCATAGTCGCGACATATTATGTCGGAATCTGGGTTCGGTCGATGTTCGGATAGATAATATTCACACGGATGAAGCAAGCTTCGTTTCTCGCCGGGAATATCCTTGATTCGATGAAACATAATCCCGCGTGTAAACGGCGCTTGTCTGACAAGTGCCGGCCACGCGAATTATTTATCTTCCCGCTTCCAGAAATTCCAGAAGGATTCTGTTAAAGGCGACAGATTGTTCAATATTGACAAGATGGGCTGCGCTTTGAATAACCTCGAATGACGAACCGGCTATCTGTTTGTGAATGAACTCCGCAGCCGAGACGGGAGTTCCTGAATCCTGATCGCCGACAACCACTAGAGTTCGGGTCGGGATGGATGCAATCGCGTCGTGCAGGTCTGTATTTTGAATTGCCGCGCCGCAAGAACAAAAACCTTCCGGATCGGTCTTAAGAATCATATTTCTAACTCGTTTGACCTCGGTACTCAGGCGTTCCTGGCCCTCTTTTGTAAACCAGCGGTCGATAGTGGCATCAACCACGGCTTCCATGCCATTTTCACGAACCATTTTGATACGTTCATCCCATACGTCGCGCGGAGGCATGTCGGACGATGTGGAACAGATGGCCAGCGAAAGCAAACGGTCGCTATGACGGATGCCGAGCATCTGTCCTACCCTCCCGCCCATCGAAAGGCCGCAGAAATGAACCTTGTCCAGACCGAGAACGTCCATCAGCCTTACGGTGTCTTCCGCCAGCAACTCGATCGAATACGGTCCCGGTGGAACTTCGGACTGGCCGTGGCCCCGGGTGTCGTATCGAAGTATCCTGTATCCCGCTCTGGCCAAGGCTGAAACCTGTGCATCCCACATAGTCAGGTTAGATGCCAGCGAATGAGAAAGCATAACGACGGCTCCCTGTTCGGGTCCGTCGAACCAGTAGTTAAGCGTTGTTCCCTTTATGTAAACCAGCGGCATGTCTATATCCCCCTTATCCATGGATTTAAACATACAACCGATTCTATCATGTCAGAATTATTTTAGAAACACAAAAAATAGAATTATCCGGGTAACATGTACCTCTGTACGGTGCCGCGCTCCGCTTTCATACGATATCCTGTTGCTCCGGTAACAATATAATATGTCAGAGCCGTCATTCCGCCCCGTCACCCCGGTGAAATCAGGAACGACTCCGTCATTCCGCTCCGGATAGGAGTCCGGGATTTTTTGTCGTCATTCCGGTGAAAACCGGAATCCAGAATCGACCTTGATACCACCGTATCGAGTACGGGGTAAACCCCGTGTCAAGCACGGGGCAGGCTAATCGGAGTTCGGCATGACATTCGATATGTTTAATCGCCGTAGTGATAATCAAATTTGCAGTGTCTTAATCGACTTTTCGATTAGAATGATTTTTTTGTTCTCTCATGATGATAATCATGAGTTAAGAATGACAAGTTGTGATATATAGATCGCTGCGCGAATTTTTATGCACGGAAACAACGTGCGCGCGGGAAGGCTTACATATATGAAACTCGATCTGTTAAATATTCTGAGATCTCTCGTAAAACTCTTTTCAGCGAAAGGGCACGAAGAGCAATACACGAGGGAAGCAGAAAAAAATCCCCCCTCTGAGGAAATAAAACAGGGATCGACCGAACAAAAGATAGAAGTCCCGGCAGT
This sequence comes from Syntrophaceae bacterium UBA2210, assembly GCA_002327865.1. Lineage (GTDB taxonomy): Bacteria > Desulfobacterota > Syntrophia > Syntrophales > UBA2210 > UBA2210. The sequence goes on along the minus strand of DCUQ01000017.1, from coordinate 21,412 downwards.
TCGAAAGAAGGAACAGATGAAATTCCGCGAACTGGATCTTCCGCCGTACATCCTAGAAGCGATCGAGAAGATCGGATACGAGAAAATGACTCCTGTTCAGGAAGTGACCTATCCTATCATTATCTCAGGGCAGGATCTCTGCGCCCTCGCGGAAACGGGATCTGGAAAGACGGCCGCGTGCTCGATTCCCCTTGTTCAGAAAATCGATACATCAAAAAACGCCATACAGGGTCTGGTAATCGTTCCAACCCGTGAACTGTGTCTTCAGTATGTGGATGAGATCGAGAAAATAGGCGCCGGGGCCGGAGTAATCTCGTTCGCTGTTTTCGGCGGATTCAGCAAGGAAATTCAGATTGCCAAGATAAAACATGGGGTGCATATTCTCGTCGCGACGCCGGGGAGACTTATCGATCTAATGTATGACGGCGTTATCAGTCTGTCGAACGTGAAATGCGTCGTCCTCGATGAAGCTGACGAACTCCTGCAGGAAGGATTCCTGGAAGACATCGAGTTCATCTTGTCCTGCATCCTGAATAAGCATCAGACGCTTCTCTTCGCCGCGACGATGGATGACGATATCTCTAAACTTTCCCAAGATTATCTGCAGGACCCGGAATATATTTCTCTTATAAGTAACAGGGTTGCGCCGGTAAGCATAGAACACTATTTCACCTATCTGCAACCAAATCGGAAAGAAGAGGAACTGATAAAATATCTTGAGGAGGAACATGTCGACCAGGCAATTATTTTCTGCAACGCCCGGCACAAGGTTGATAAGTTATTCCGCGATATACGAAAACAGTATAAAGACGTCGAGTATATCCATGCCGGGCTCACCCAGAACAAGCGTTCTTCCATATTCAGGCAGTTTAAAACAAAAAAGCTTCGTTACCTCATCGCTACGGATGTCGCCGGCAGGGGGCTTGATTTTACACATATATCTCATGTGATAAACTGGGACCTGCCGTTCGACGGAGCACAGTACACACATCGCACGGGACGTTCAGGGCGAATGGGTAAAAGAGGCCGGGCCTTTACATTTGTGACAAGGCACGATCTTCCCAAACTTCGCGAACTGATTCGCAAACAGAATATTACCCCTCACTGGATCGGGAAAGACCCCTTTCAGGAAAACAAAGCCGCCTCTAAAGAAAAACTCAGACCCGGGAAAAGACCTTATCGGCACTACAAAAAGAAAAAAGTAAGTAAGGCTCATCAGGAAGAATAAATTCGATGCGGGCAGGCTTTCCTGTTCGTATGCGGATCACTGTTTACGATCGTTTTTCGTAATTCGCAGGTGGAAAAACCGGAAGATCAGGTCTAGAAAACGATGATAACGGTTAGCGTTGTTGATCATCCTGGGATTGATGTAAATTTTTGCTCCATGTCTGTCGCGCATCTGCTTGTGGAAGCTTGCGTGCTCGCAATCATATTCGTCGATACCTGTATCGGGGTGAGTAAATTGCGATCCGTCTTCATTCAACACTCGTTCAGGTTTGTATGTAACTCCCTCGATCGACGACATCCTGTAGATACCCAACCCGCCGAAACATGATAACACGGGGATGGGATCGCTGTTGACAGGGATTCTTTTCCCGCCGGAGACACCGGGCTCAAACCACAGGCTCAGGTCGGTACCGTCAGTCCATCGATGTCTTTCGGCAGGACCCCATGGGTTTATATCGTATTTATCCGTCCTCAAAGCGAAAAAATCGTAGTAATAATCAAGCTGGTTTGCACACATTACGTCCCAGTCGAAAGGATAGTTAAAAGAGGTCAGAAAACCTCTTAAACTGATCCTTTTATTGACTTCGTCCATGTCCATCATGACCAGATAATCGTAAGAATCAAGCGCGTGAAGTCTGATGCATTCAAGGATTCGGTTCCTCGCCCACGCAATGCGCAGCACCCGCGACCTTAAGCGTAACGGTTCCGATAAGATATGGCATTTGAGATTTGTCTTCGCGCTCCATTGGTTTAATATGTCGAGTGTTCCGTCGACCGAATCGTTTTCGCAGATCACGACCCGGCTTTGTTTAAAAACTCCCGCTATCCTTTCGATGTTTCGCAGCACGAATGGAAGATCCCGCGCGGAATTCCGGGCGCATCCTGCAATCACTGCACGAAACGGCAGAAGGTTTGATCGATAACGCATAACAGGCTCCGAAGATAAATATTCCCGGTGAAAGGGGGAATGCGGTTTGCATCTTACCATGTGCCGGGATTTTTCCCATACCAATTTTCAATGCTCTCTATCCTTTATTCCATATCGCTCGTTTTTAGTACTTCCTCAATCCTTTTGGTTGATATGGATTATTACTGCGTTGATAATATATGTCAAAACCGTCATTCGCGCATGTCATTCCGTTGAAATCAGGAACAACTCCGTCAGTCCGTCCCGGATCGGAGTCCTGGATGACGACCAGGCCAATATCCAGGTTTTTTTATTATCATTCCGGTAAAAACCGGAATCCAGAACTGATCTGGATGCCGCCGTATCGAGTACGGGGCAGGCCAAGTATCAAGTACGGGGCAGGCTTATGCTATGTTTCATTGCCGGAGTAATAACCGCCATAAGACAGGGCTTTTCGCCCTAAACCTTTGGGGATTCATCCGCGTTCTTGACTTTATGCCCTTTAACTGGTATGACCTCTTACCAATGAGGTAAGGCAGCATGAATTTAAAACAGCCTCTCCATCCTGCCAGACATGCCGAACGCCGGTTGGTTACATCTATTCTCGACGGCACGTATCCGCCCGGATCGAGTCTGCCGGACGAAAGATCTTTTGCGAAACAGATAGGGGTAACGAGAACCACACTCAGGGAGACCCTTCAACGGCTTTCAGCCAGGGGATGGGTCACGATCCGTCACGGAAAATCCACCACGGTCAACGATTACTGGAAAGAAGGCGGTCTTGGCCTGCTGGGGTCACTTGCGGAGTATGGGGAATCCCTTCCCGAAGGATTCATACTGCACCTTCTTGAACTCAGGGTCGTTCTGCTCCCCCCGATTGCCCGTCTAGCCATATCCCGTTCACCCGGGGTGTTCCGGAAATATCTCGACCGGTCCGACAGACTGGGTGAAGACGCACGTGCCTTCGCGCGTTATGACTGGAAGCTGCATATGTTATTCGCGCTGCATTCGGGAAATCCGCTGTACCCTCTTATCCTCAACGACTTCTCCTCTATTTTCAATGCCATGGCCTTGGATTATTTCAATCTGGAGGAAGGGAGAAGATCTTCCCGTGATTACTATCGCCGGCTCCTGCTCTCTATTGAACAGGGGAAGGGAGATACGGGAAAAATTGTCCGTTCGGTTCTGGAAAACAGTATTGTTATCTGGAATACACTCATGAAACAGAAAAAACAAAACGAGGGTGAATGACATGGGACTGAAACATGTAAAAGAAGACTGGGATCTGATCGTAGTAGGTGGGGGCATAACAGGTGCCGGGATTCTCAGAGAAGCGGCCCGCATGAGACTCGATGTGCTTCTAGTGGAAAGAATGGATTTTGCTTGGGGAACATCGAGCCGTTCGACAAAACTGGTTCACGGGGGATTGCGCTATCTCAAAGAAGGACATCCTTTCCTGACCAAGACCTCTGTCGAAGAACGTGAACGCATGCTGAAAGAGGCGCCGGGCCTTGTTGAACAGATAGGTTTTTTAATGCCTGTTTACAGGGGCGCGTCGCCCGGAAAATGGACACTGGATGTAGGTCTTATGCTGTACGATCTCATGGCCCATGAACGGCAACACCGTTTTTACGATGCGGGTGATTTCTCGAGTCTTACTCCCTACCTCAAGAGAAAAGGGCTCGCGGGGGGATTTCGCTTTTTCGACGCCCAGGTCGACGACGCGAGACTGGTGCTGCGCCTGATCAACGAAGCTGTGGCGTCCGGGGTCCAGGCGCTTAATTACACGGCCGTACGGGAAATAGTCCGCGATGATGAAGGGCAGGTTACAGGGGTAATCATAGAAGATACCGAGACGCTCGACAGGAAAACCCTGTCAGCACGGGCGGTCATCAACGCTACCGGTGTATGGGGAGAGGAACTGCACCCGTCGACCGGCAGAAAGCGGCATCTTCGTCCTCTCCGGGGCAGTCATCTTGTCTTTCCCCACTCCATTATTCCCGTCGATGAAGCGGTAACCATCATCCATCCGCGCGATAAAAGACCGGTCTTCGCTATACCCTGGGAAGGAGCCGTACTCGTCGGTACCACCGATATCGATCACGGGGAAGATATCCGGAAAGAACCGTTTATCACGGAAGAAGAAATTCAATATCTGCTTGAAGCCATTCAGACGTTCTTTCCTTCCCTCGATGTATCGGCTGATAATTGCATCTCGACATTCGCCGGCATCAGACCCGTTCTCAGTGAAGACAATATCTCCCCCTCGGAAGAATCACGGGATTATGTTGTCTGGAAGGAGAAAGGCCTCGTTACCGTAACGGGTGGAAAACTGACAACATTCCGCAAAATGGCATGGGATACCCTCAAAGAGGCAAGATCCTTCCTCCCGCCGGTTCGCTTTATCGGTAAACAGGAGCCTGTTTTCTTTGCCGTTCCCGAGACGATCCCTGAAAAAAATTTAGGCCTTTCCGCCGAGACATGGCGAAGACTCTACGGCCGCTACGGAAAGAATGCCGCCCATGAACTTGTCTATACCGCTTCGCCCGATGACCTCGTGCCCATCCCGGGAACACTTACATTGTGGGCGGAGCTGCCTTTTACAGCGAAGCACGAACGGGTCAGGCATCTCTCCGATCTGCTGCTCAGGAGAGTCCGCATAGGATTGCTGACGCCAATGGGAGGCAAGGAGCATATCAAGCGTGTGCAAAAACTTTGTGAATCGTCGCTGTCGTGGGATAAAAAACGCTGGAAGCAGGAGATAAAGGATTATCTCGACCTCTGGAAACGGTGCTACTCGATTCCGGAACAGAAAAAATAACGGCAACCGCAGGCAAACAAACGGAAATCGGAGGGAATAACATGGGAAACAGGGATCTGCTTCTCTCCATCGATAACGGGACACAGAGCCTCAAGGCCCTGATATTCGACCTGGAGGGCGAGCTTGTCGCGAAGGAACAGATCATATTCGAGCCTTATTATTCAAAAAATCCGGGATGGGCGGAGCAGGACCCCGATGTATTCTGGAAATCGCTCTGCCGGGCCTGTCAGGGATTATGGAAACAGGGTGAATATAAAGACCGCATCGCCGGAGTATCTCTCACCACACAGAGAAGCACGGTAATCAATGTGGATAAGAACGGAAGGCCGCTTCGTCCGGCAATGATATGGCTGGATCAACGCAAAACATACGGACAGCCGCCCCTCGGGGGGATATGGGGTCTGCTGTTCAAACTCGCGCGTGTCAGTAACACGATCGCTTATATTCAAACCGAAGCCGAAGTGAACTGGATTCGCGCAAATCAGCCCGAAATATGGGCAGATACGCACAAATATCTACTGCTATCCGGTTATCTCACATACATGCTGACGGGGGAATTCGTCGATTCCGTGGGGTGCCAGGTAGCCATGATACCCTTCGATTACAAGGGCTTGCGATGGGCTTCAGACCGGGATTGGAAATGGAAGATTCTGCCCGTGGAACGCGAACTGCTTCCCGGGCTGATCCGTCCCGGTCAGCCGCTGGGGAGCATAACCCGGAAGGCGGCCGAAGAAACGGGGATTCCGGAGGGTCTTCCCCTCATAGCCGCCGCGGCAGACAAGGCGTGCGAGGTGATAGGATCGGGGAGCCTCGATCCCTCGACCGGTTGTCTCAGTTACGGAACAACAGCCACCATCAATATTACAAGCAAAAAATACGTGGAAGCGGTTCCGCTTTTGCCTCCCTATCCCTCCGCGGTGCCCGATTATTATGCCGTAGAGGTACAGATCTATCGAGGATTCTGGATGGTAAGCTGGTTTAAGAAAGAATTCGGCTATCGGGAACAGCAGGTGGCATCTATGAAAGGTGTAACCCCGGAGACGCTGTTTGATAAACTTGTCGAAGATTCCCCTCCGGGTTCCATGGGGCTGGTCCTGCAACCCTACTGGACCCCGGGCGTAAAATTCCCCGGACCTGAAGCCAAGGGAGCCATCATAGGCTTCGGCGACGTTCATAAAAAAGCACATGTCTACAGGGCGATACTCGAAGGCCTGGGCTACGCCCTCAGGGACGGCAAGGAAAGGATAGAAAAACGGACGGGCATTCCCATAACTAGTCTCCGCGTGTCCGGCGGAGGGTCACAGAGCCGCAACGCCATGCAGATAACGGCCGACATCTTCGGACTGCCGGCGGCCAGACCCCGCGTTTACGAAACATCGGGACTCGGCGCGGCGATAGATGCCGCCGTTGGGCTGGGACTGCACGGCGACTTTGAATCGGCGGTGAAGGCCATGACGCACATCGGCGAAATATTCGAGCCGAACCTGGAAAATCATGCTCTCTATGACCGCCTCTATAACGAGGTATATCAGAAGATGTACAAGCATCTGAAACCGCTCTACGAAAGTATCAGGGATATTACCGGCTATCCGAAATGACACATGAGTACCACGGGCAGGAATATCGATACCGGGGCGATCGGGAAAATGGCCGGTTGTACCTGCCATAGCCATGAAAGCGGTTTGCCGTCCTGCCTCAAATAGCAATATCATGCGCGATCAGCGTAAGAGCCGGTCCCGCCGGTGTTCACACACCCCTGACAAACAGGGCGTCCGCCACCTTCGGCATACCGTCGTTTATTATTACGGGGTTCAGGTCTATCTCCCTTATCTGGGGAAAATCCAGTGCCAGGCGACCGAGGGCCACGAGCATCGAAGCAATCGCGTCCATATCCACGGGTTGCATTCCCCGGTAAGGACCGAGCAGCGCGCGCGAGGCAAGGGATTCCGCCATGGCAACGGCATCGCTGTGGCTGAGGGGCGCAAGCCGTATGGCGTTATCTTTCAAGGCCTCGGTAAACACCCCGCCGAGTCCGAACATGATACACGGTGGAAATCCCGGGGAATAGGTCATCCCCGCCATGAATTCCCTGTTTCCCCTGAGCATCTCCGATACCAGCATGGCGGATTTTTCATCTTTGCTCCTGATGGAATGAAATGCTTTTTGAAGCGATTCGTCATCCTGTATGGCAAGGTGTACCATCCCCCGTTCCGTCTTGTGCATGATATGCGGTGAACATACTTTAAGCGCGACCGGATATCCGATGGCGCCGGCGGAATCGACGGCTTCTTCGATCGTATTGACAAGAAATTCACGGGTAGTCGGAATTCCGTACTCCCGCAATATCTTCTTGGCCGTATATTCATCGAAGGCCTGCGTGTCGGTACTGTCGACGATGCTTCGGACATTCTCCGGCATTTCCATGCCGGTATCCGGCTTATCATGAGGCATGTTTCTTATAAGGAAGTGTTCGTACAACGCCGCCATCGCTCTGCCGGCCTTCTCCGGCGAATCGAACGTGGGGATGCCGTTCCTGTTGAAAGCGTTTAACGCGTGATCCTCATCTCCGAAGAAGGAAGATATTATCAGCGGTTTTCCATGTCTGAACGACAGGTCCGTCAGATTACTGATGTCCGCTTTCCGCATGTTCAGAAAATCTTCCCTCGGAATATCTATCATCGGTTTCAATATGGGAAACAGCATATCCATCCACCCGGTATCCATAATGCCGTGTATTATGACACCGTCTATCTCGTCCGCGGCGAAAAGAACTCGCGGGATCTTCTCCGCGAGCACCGACATATCCATGTGAAACGTAAGATCCACTGGATTCTTGGCGCTTGCGTAACCGGGAATGAATTCCCGTATCTCCTTCTGGACTTCGTCCGAAAATTCCTTCACTTCGAGACCGTATTGATTGCACATGTTCGCTATGCCGGTACCGGGCCCGCCGGAATTTGTCAGTACGCCTATGCGCGATCCCTCCAGGGGAGGCTGTGAAGCGAGAGTCCATCCTATCTTGTACGCGTCTTCAATGGTATCGGCCCTGATGACGCCGGCCTGTTTAAAAAGTCCGTCATACACATAATCGGGGCCTGCCATCGAGCCGGTGTGACTGGAAACGGCCCTCGCGCCCGCTTCCGTGCCCCCTACATACTGGGCCACGATGGGTTTCCTCCTGCTTATCGCCCTCGCGGCATCCAGAAAATCCCCCGCCCGGTCTATGCCTTCGATATACAGGACGATAGCGGCTGTCTGTTCGTCGTCTCCGAGGTATTCCAGGCAATCGACGATATCTATACTGGTTCCGTTGCCGATGCTGATGGCCTTGCTTACGGTTATCCCATGCTTATGGAGATACGGCAGTGTCTGCGTTACGTACGTTCCGCTTTGAGAAGCGATGCCGAGTCTGCCGTTGTAATCGCGGACCGGGGCTATCGTCAGATTCAGCGGAAGCTGCGTGTTGATTATTCCCACGCAGTTGGGTCCGACAAAGCGCATACCGTACCGGCGGGCGATATCGGAGATACGGAGTTCCAGATCTTTTCCCGATATGCCGGTTTCCCTGAACCCCCCGCTGATAATGACCGCGTTCCTCGTCCCCAGTCTGCCGAAATCTTCCAGCATATCAGGTACGAGCCCGGTTGGAACAACCAGAACGGCAAGATCGGGCGCGTAGGGAAGATCGCTCACGAAATGATACGCTTTTTTGCCGAGTACAACATCTTCTCTCGGGTGAACAGGCAGTATATCACCGCTGAATCCGCTGTGAATCAGGTTGAGGCATTGTAAGGACCCCATTTTAACGAGATTGTTGCTCGCCCCTACAAACGCGATGGAAGATGGATTCATTATGGCATGCAAAGGACTCGACGACATATTATCCCTCCTTTTGTTCGCTTTATAGCAACCGGCCTGATCCGGCATCTCGGAACTACTCTGGATTCCGGTTTTCACCGGAATGACGGTAAAAAAACCTGGATTCCGGTTTTAGCCTGGGTGAGGGGCCGGAATGACGACTTTGGCATATATTATTGCCGAAGCAATCACACTTATACCCTATCGTTCGATAGTCTCAAGATAAAAATGATCCAGACCTCGTGCAGCATGATCCCGAGCATCGGAAAGGGTAATAATTTCAATTGCGCATGATCCGTCGTTCAAGAAATTCTTGTTATTTGTTCTCAAATTGGGGATACTGCAAAAAATGTACGTAGCGAATGAAAGTACACATTGAATCGAATGGGGGAAACTCATGAAAGACGATAAAGATGTTAACGGAAAATCGAAAGAATTTATCGAAGAAGATATATACGACGAGACCGCCGACGAGGAACTCGAGGACATTGTATCCGCCTCCGAACCGGAATTTTCCAGGGATTCCGATGAGGAACTGTACGACGTAGAGGAAGATATCCCACCGGAACAGGACGACGAACCGTACCCGGAAGAAAAAACGGGGGGAAAATCCAATACCCTCAAGGTTGGAATTCTCGGACTTGTTGTCGGAGTCTTTGTGATCGCGGCCATCGCCTTCTTTTTTACATCCGGGCCGAACGAAAAAGAACAACTGCCGTTGCAGGCAACGTCTGCCCCTGTTGTAAAATCCGTACGTGTTCCGATCACGATCACCCCCGGGGATCATGCATCGACGGAACCCGGGACCGTAAAGGCCCCGGAAGCCGGTTCGATAAACGACGCCGCTAAAGATAGTACGGCGGTCACCGAAAACATGCCGTCCGGCGACACAGAACAAACGAAAATTACAGAAAAGGAAGAGATACGGCCACTTCCCGCCGGTATAAAGGAGAAATATTATACCGTACAAGTGGCGGCCTATAAAACCAGCGATAAGGCCAGGGCACTGGCGGCGACATTCGTCTTAAAAGGGCTCGACGCGCATTGGTCGAAAGCTGTCCTGGACAACGGCGAAGTGTGGTACAGGGCATTTATCGGACATTTTTCAAACAGTGATGACGCAAACGCTTTCAAGGAAAAACTGTGTGCCGACGGTATTGTAAAGACATGTTTCGTCCGCGAGCTTTCCACGGATTAAAGACCGCCCGGTTCGCGCCTTCATACGGCCGGGAGCCCGAATAACCTCCTGGAGTTTTCCGACGTAACCATTGCCACGTTTTCAAATGAAAGGCCCTTTATCTGCGCGATCCTGCGCGCCGTATAGACAACATAGGCCGGTTCGTTTCTCTTTCCTCTCTTCGGTTCGGGGGAAAGGAAAGGGCAATCCGTTTCCACCAGAAGTTTGTCTATAGGTATCTTCCTGACGATATCTCTCAGTGTTTCGGCTTTTTTGTATGTTATCGTACCCGGTACGGATATGTAAAATCCCATGTCGATACACTGCACTGCCATATCGTAATCGCCCGAAAAGCAGTGAATCACGCCCCCGGAAAGGTTTTTACGGCCCTTCAGGATTTCCAGGGTTTCCCTGTGGGCATCTCGGTCGTGAATAATTATCGGAAGGCCGAGATCTTCGGCAAGATCCAACTGTTCGCCGAATCTCTGTATCTGGAGATCTTCAGGTGAAAGATTCCTGAAAAAATCCAGGCCTATCTCGCCATAGGCGACAACCTTGTCGCTATCCGACAACTTTCTCAGAGAATCGTAAGTCGTATTATCTATACTGTCCGCGTCGTGAGGATGTACCCCCACGGCGGCATATACCGTATCGTACCGTTCGGCTATCGCGACTGCTTTTTTGCTGTCCTCCAGATCGATGCCTACCGTAACGATGTACCCGACACCGCTGTCTCCGGCCCTTTTTATAACATCTTCCCTGTCACTGTCGAACTCACCCAATTCGAGGTGAGCATGCGAATCTATCAACAAAATGAAACTCCTTTCAATTATTACTCCGGCAACAATATATTTCAAAATCGTCATTCCGGTTTTTTATCGTTATTCCGGTGAAAACCGGGGCGGAATCCAGGGTTTTTTTATCGTCATACCGGCGAAGGTCGGTTTGTCGTCATTCCGGTGAAAACCGGAATCCAGAATGCCCCTGGATGCCGGATCGTAGTCCGGCATGACACATTGACCTTGATGCCCCAGTATCGAGTACGGGGCAGGCCACCGTATCAAGTGCGGGGTAAACTTATCGTAGTCCGGCCCATTGTTCCGACTCCGTCATACCGTCCCGGCTCTTTTATCGTCATACCGGCGAAAACCGGAATCCAGAATGCCCCTGGATGCCGGATCGTTGCCCGGCATGACACATTGGCCTTGACGCCCCTGTATCGAGTGCGGGCAGTCTTTAATTGCCTGGTAATAAAAAACATCTTATTTCAGACGCGGATCGAGAGAATCCCTTATTCCTTCTCCCAGCAGATTATATCCAAGCACCGTTATGAGGATCGCGAGCCCGGGATACAGCGAAAGCCACCAGGCGATATCGATATTGTTTTTCCCCGCCGTGAGAATATTCCCCCAGCTCGGCGTGGGAGGCTGCACCCCTATCCCAAGAAAACTTAGCGCCGATTCCGTCAGTATGGCGCCCGCAACGCCCAGGGTGGCCGCGACAAGCACCGAAGCCATGGCGTTCGGGAGAATGTGCCTGAATATTATACGCAGGTCGCTGGCGCCTATGACACGGGCCGCCTGTACGAAATCCCTTTCCTTGAGCGAAATAAAATCGGCCCTGACCAGGCGGGTGATGCCCATCCAGCTTGTAAGGCCGATTACGATCATTATGTTCCATATTGACGGTTCCAGTATGGCGATCACTGCGAGAATAAGAAAGAACGCCGGGAAGCAGAGCATTATATCGACAAAACGCATGATCAACGTGTCGACCCATTTCCCGTAATATCCCGCGAGCGCGCCCAGGATAACCCCGATGCATATGGAAACGCCTGTCGCCACGAATCCCACCTTCAGCGATATGCCGGCACCCCATACCATGCGGCTGAATACATCCCTTCCCAGTTGATCCGTTCCGAAGATATGATCCAGCGAAGGGGACAGCAGCACTTTCTGCAGGTTTATCGCATTCGGATCGTAAGGGGCGATCCAGGACGCGAAAATGGAAACGATGAAGAGCAGGATAACCACGATTCCGCCAGTTATCGCCATCTTGTTCTTTAAAAAGCTGTACCAGAAATCCGTCTTCATTCTCTTGTACCGGTTCCCATGCGAAAAATCCTACGTGATTCTTATCCGCGGATCGGCCACGGCGTACGAAATATCGGCCACCAGGTTGCCGATCAGCGTCAGAATCGCCCCTATGAACAGTATCCCCATAACCACGGGATAATCCCTCGACATGACGGCCATGTAAAACAGTTGTCCCATCCCCGGTATGGCGAATATTGTTTCGAATATGACGCTTCCACCGATGAGCCCGGGAATGGAAAGGCCCAGGATCGTGATCACCGGAAGGAGCGCGTTCCTGAGAGCGTGCTTGTAGATAACGACACGCTCGCTCAATCCCTTGGCCCTGGCGGTGGTTATATAATCCTGCCTTATCACTTCCAGCATGTTGGATCTCATGTATCTCGAGAGTCCCGCGAGCCCCCCGAATGCGGAGAGAAACACCGGCAGTATCAGATGCTTCAGCAGATCGACAGCCGCGGCGAGGGGGGGCATGTATTCGTAATTCAGAGAGCGTATTCCCGATATGGGGAGCCAGCCGAGATGCACCCCGAACAGTATCATCAGCAAAAGCGCGAGCCAGAAAGTCGGCACCGCGAATCCCAGGAATACGAATACCGCAGTCACCTTATCGAAGAGAGAATTCTGGCGCACCGCGGAAAGAACTCCTATGGGGATGGCTACAAGGATAATGAGCGCCATCGAAAGCACGTTTATGATTATCGTAATCGGTATCCGCTCCAGTATCTTGTCTATAACCGGCCTGTGATCAGGGGAGAAAGATTCTCCCAGATCGAGTGTGGCAAGTTTTCCGACCCATAACAGATACTGCTTGTAAAGGGGTTTATCGAGATCGTACATGGATTGCAGGCGTGCCTTTGCCTCTGCGGAGACCCTGGGATTCAGGTCCGTCTGCAGATCGGTGGGGGAGCCGGGTGCCAGGTGGATAACTACAAAGCAGACGATAGTGATTCCCACAAGAAGCGGCACCATGAGCAGCAGTCTTTTCGCGACATATTTAAGCAAGGCTATTCACCCAGGTAATCCAGCAGCTTCATCCGCCTGATATTTTCCAGCGTATGCCACAGGTCTTTCTCGTTATGCGGTTCCAGCGTTACTATCGGTCTGATGCCTTTCTCCTTCAGCGATTTAAAAAAACGGACGAAAGGAAACGTTCCCACGCCCACCGGACTGTGCTCGTCGGTAAAACCGTTGTTATCGTGGAGGTGTATCTGGCCGATGCGGGAACCGAGCACACCCATCCATTCCTCAAGCGGCGACCGTGAAAAGGCGTTAAAGTGGCCGGTATCGAAACAGAAACAGATGTTTTGCGATCCCTGAAACTTCTCCAGCAGCAGATTCAGAAATTCCGGGCTGTTTTCATACACGTTTTCAAGCGCTATCTTCGTACCCGACGCTTCGGCCGCCTTCACGAAGCGACCCCACGTGTTCTCGCTGTTTTCCAGCCAGGCGTATTCCTTGGAAATATAACGCTTCTCTTCGAAAGCGGCATGGCATACAACGGAGCGGGGTTTGAAAACGGATACCAGATCGAAAGCCTGCTCGAGGCGTTCTATCGTTACCTCCCTGATTTTTCGATCTATTGCACCGGGAGCCAGGTCGAAGAAAGGGGCGTGCAGCGTTATGGAAAGCCCAGCGTCGTGAAGACGGTCGGCCACATCACGAAATTCACTCCTGCCGGTACTGTCGAGAACAAAACAATCCAGACCGATTTCGGGGTTTATCCTCCTCTCGAGTATAAGGTCGAGATAATTGTCGACAAGCATCCGAAAAGGCATGTTGATCTGAACTCTTTTTAATATCTCCTGCATATCCGGTATGTTCCTCATGACATGAAACGACTGTAATAACCGCAATGTCTATTATCACAATGCCTCCGGGCTGGCAATACGGGTTATTTTCTTCTTGCAATTATGAACCCTTCCTGCTAGGAAGCGACGTTTACATCGGTGAAACCAAGGGCCGTTAGCTCAGTTCGGTAGAGCAGCTGACTTTTAATCAGTTGGTCACCGGTTCAAATCCGGTACGGCCCACCATTAAATCGAGGGGTTGCGAAAAATCGCAACCCCTTTTCTTGCGGTTGTTTTCGAGTCAAGAAAGGTAAATACTTTCTGTTATCTTGATTTTGGCTGTTTTCATCAGAGTACAACGTTTTTAACAGTATTCATTACCGTCGTTTTTTTCTGTCGGACAAATTTCCCATGATATACCAGCTTGGCTCAAGTGGCATATTACAACAAAATACCAAGTGCCAAAAGTTCATTTTTGCTTGATATTTAAGGACTTTTTTCTTTGCATTCTTTTAAAAAAAGAGCAACAATTTCAGAGCAAATCGGAAAAAACCAAGTTGGTATATTAATTGTTATGGCTACAGATATGGATAGATCAGTGGAAGATTATCAACTATTGATAGACCTTCATAAAAGCGCAAACCGGCAGGGTCCAGGCGGGGATGAAGAGACGGAAAAAGCTCTCAGCCTGGCTATGATAGACCGCGCTACGCCTTTAAAGATTGCCGATATAGGCTGCGGCACAGGGGCTTCTACCCTATTGCTCGCTCGTCTATTGAAAGCTCAGATTACGGCAGTGGATTTCCTTCAAGACTTTCTTGAAGTACTTGAAGGCAGGGCCAAAAGCATGGGGTTTTCCGAAAAAGTAACGACCCTTTGCTGTTCAATGGACAACCTGCCGTTTCGAGATGAGGAATATGATGTTATCTGGTCTGAGGGTGCGATATACAATATCGGTTTTGAAAAAGGCGTAAAAGACTGGAGGCGCTATCTGAAAGTGGGCGGTCTACTGGTGGTTTCGGAGATTACCTGGATTACAGCCTCCCGTCCGTTGGAACTCCAGAAATATTGGGAGGGCGAATATCCCGAAATTGATGTGGCCTCTTCAAAGATTGGCGTACTGGAGAAGAACGGCTATTCTCCGATTGGCTATTTTGTTTTACCAGAGCATTGTTGGCTGGATAATTATTATCGACCAATGCAGGATAGCTTCAAGGATTTCCTCAGCCGGAACGGCAACAGCGAAGAAGCACGAGCAATAGTTGAAGCGGAAAATCGAGAAATTGAACTGTATGAGAAATATAAAACTCACTACAGCTACGGTGTATATATCGCAAGAAAACTGGATTAAAGAGAGCCATAACAACCACATCAACTTGGACTGGCAATTCCGCTGCGCTCCATCGCCAGCTGGTTATGCGGAGCGTTAGGGGATAAAATTAGGACTCAATGGACAAGTTAGAAAAACTCAAAACGGCTATTTCAAATATTTCATCAATAATGATTGCTTATGCAACAGATGGTAGAAATGAAAATCAGCCAAAAGAATATCAAGAATTGTACATTGATCTTGATTTATTGATCGAAGAAGCAGGGTACAATAATCCAAATCCCTACAAGACCATTGAGCTATTCTGGAAAGACCGCGGAAGTTCCTGGGCTCAAAGACGTGAATTGGTCGGCAAGATCATCCATGATAAGTTTTCAGCAGTCCATCTTTCTTATTTTAATAGGGGAGTGTCCCTATTTAACCATAGGGGAGTGTCCCTATTTAACCTGAAGTGCGTCGGTTTTAAAACTCATATATACAATTCTTTAAGGTAAATCGGGAGATAAATCCCTTTAAGCGATTTGAAACAACCTGCATATCGAAAGGTTTTTCAAAGACAGTAAAAAGCTCCTGTAAGGGCCACCTGCAGTTAAGGTCTTTTTTGTAATCTGAAGGATAATCGATCTTCAAGCCATATGCATCGAGAACGAGGTAGTATGGATAATTATAACCCGCCTTTATCGTCAATCCTGTTGTGCCCCAAAATCGTGGATTGATTTCGAGCAACTTCGCCCGGCCATCACGATCATCGATGATAAAATCCATAAGCATGACACCATTCCATTTTACCCTGTCGATGATTTTTTCAGCATATTGCAGTAATTGTTCGTTTTTCGTTGTTACATTTACGATACCCATGCCGCCTGATACCGGCCGTGTCATTAACCTCTTTTGAGTAAGCCCTAACTTCATTTCACCATTAATACAGAAAGCGGTCACGTCATGAAGTTCTCCAGATATATATTCCTGCAGCATTGGATGGGAACTGTCACGCAACAAACCATCACCGGTGTTATGTAGACTGGTCACCTTGCTGTAAAGATGAATCAGTTCGGATTTATCTTTGGCATACCATACTCCATCAGCGCCGGAACCTTTGCGGGCCTTGATAACGAACGGGTATTTGATTTCTTCGGCAAGGCTTTCTACTTCCTCAATGTTTTCCGGCAACCATGTAGCCGGATGAGGGACACCCGAATCTTTTGAGATGTCTAGCGTTTTGCTTTTATCATGAAAGATGAGCACCTTTTCGTAATCTTCTATTAAAACCTTGCACAGTTTCTCAAGCTGAGGCTTGATTTTCGAGATCAAAACTGCCGAAGGACCAATGGGTATGATGATATCCGTGTTGCTCCGGGTTACAATCTCAACTAATCGATCAGAGAACGAGCTGTCATAAAAACTACATCCAATGAAATGAATGCGGTTGATAATATGAAAATCAGTTATTCTCCTTATCGTGTTTGAAAAAGTTTTTTCAGCAACGGCGACATCGATTCTAAAATCACCGGAACATTTTAATGCTCTGGCAATTGCCAATCCCGATCGATTTAATCCATCGACAAGGAGCACCTTTTTTTGCTTCAGTGTCATAATGAAAACTTTCGTAGAAGTAAATTGGCAGAGAGTGGAAAAAGCAGGCAAATTTACTTTTAAGAATTAATAAAATATATTAAATAACTAACTCCATTATGGCACCTTGTCAAGATCCTCTTCAAAGAGACTTTCGGAGGAAATAGGAGGAAATAGGGAGGAAATAGGGACGCTTCCCTATTATTTTTCAGCAGTCTATCTTTCTTATTTAAATAGGGGAGTGTCCCTATTTAAGCAAATTCATAAAATGAAATATAAATTTGCAACAATTGGCCTTGCGCCATTATTTATCGTTCAGGGTCTTTATGTCCGGCATGTAACACCCAAACTACCTGAACCGTCTGGTGAGAGGTCTGGAATTTATGGCCATGGGCCACTCTTGAGTTTGTTAATCCTTGGTGATTCTGCAGCGTCTGGCGTTGGCGTACCCACACAAAGTCAAGCTCTATCAGGTCAATTAATCACAGAGCTTGGTTCAGAATACCGGGTTTCCTGGAAGTTAATTGCCCAAAATGGTCATAGAGCGAAGGATGTCATCGCAGAACTTAAAATTGCGATGCCGGAGACATTCGATATTGTTGTCACATCGATAGGAGTTAATGATGTTACCCATGGAACCAATTGTAACAAATGGATTAGTCAACAATGTCAGATTATCGAGTTGCTCCAGTCAAAGTTCCATTCACAACATATACTTTTATCAAGCCTTCCCCCGATGCACTTCTTTCCTGCCCTACCTCAACCACTGAGGTGGTACCTCGGCCTACGGGCAAAGTGCTTCAATGGCGCATTAGAAAAATGTGTTGAAGACTTTGACAGATGTGAGATTGTTACAATAAATTATCCTTTCGACGATGTTTATATAGCTAAGGATGGCTTTCACCCTGGGGCACTTGCATATTCAATTTGGGCCAGCCATATTGCGGACATCATTCGCAGTCGGTTGGACAGAACTGGGAGGAAATAGGGACACTTCCCTATTATTTTTCAGCAGTCTATCTTTCTTGTTTAAATAGGGGAGTGTCCCTATTTAAACTATAAAGGATTTAGTCATCATGCCGCACAGATATTAATTTTTCTGTATCAAATCCTCGAGCGTTGGCTTGATCAATTAAACGTTTCTTTAGATCATCATCTATTCTAGAGTTGCGGGCTAATAGCCATAGATAAGATTTATCCGGACCGCATACCAACGCATATGAATAATCGCGATCCAAAGAAAAGACAATATAGGAACCATAAAAAGGCCCAAAAAAAGAAACTTTAAGAAAGCCCACATCTTGACGATCAACAAAATAACCCTTGCCCTCAATTTTTTTCCATTTATTTTCTTTCTGAGAATAACCTGTATTTATAACCCGTAAACCACCATCAGGGCGCAGGCTGTATTCAGCAATAACCGACGTTAGCCCTTTTTCAAAGGAGTGATCAAGCCGAGCTATCTCATACCACTTGCCTAGATACCGTTCGATATTAAAATTATCAACAGGCGTTATATTCTCCGGCACACTTACGCAACCGGCAAGCAGCAGAACAAAGGCCATGAGTACTTTTTTCATTAAAGCTTGTCTTTCTTCTTCACAATCGGTTATAATTTTGACACTTTACATGAAAAGAGTGGGATTAGAAAGGAGGAAATATGAAGTTTGACGACTATTTTGAAAATGCCAGTGGAGTCGGTGTTCTTTCCACCGCCGATGACAAGGGGAAAGTAAATGCAGCCATCTACGGAAGACCACATTTTGTGGATGAAGATACTGTGGCCTTTATTGCCTCCGACAGGTTGACTCATGCCAATCTGAAAACAAATTCCTCCGCGATATATATCTTCAAAGAAGATGGTTCTTATAAAGGATACCGACTTTATCTTACAAAAACTCACGAGGAAAAAGACAGCCCTCTCATCGAAAATATCCGCCGCAAGAAATATAAAGGAATCGGACATAAGGATAATATGGAATCAAAATTCCTCATATATTTTAAAGTGGACAAAGTATTACCGCTCATCGGCGACGGCAAATAAGTGCCGGTTTGACAAAGCGCCTCATTTAACTCTTTTGATGAAAGAGGTACGATTATCATGAAGATTTTTATTACAGGCGGTACGGGATTTGTCGGAACGTATCTTGCGAAAAAGTTCATTTCAGCCAAACACAATGTTACAATCCTCACCCAAAACTCAGGTGGCGCGGCATTAAAAATGGCCGGACTTACTTATCTGGAAGGCAATCCAAATATTGAGGGAAGATGGCAGGACTATGTTAAAGAACACGATGTGATAATCAATCTGGCCGGAGCCTCCATCTTCAGCCGCTGGACTACTGAGCAAAAAAAGATTATACGCGAAAGCCGCATCCAAACAACCCGCAATCTGGTTTCGTCTTTGCCGGATGACGCGAGAGAAATAACTGTTTTCAGCACATCGGCGGTAGGTTATTACGGTTTTCATGAGGATGAGGAACTAACTGAGGACATGCCGGCAGGTAATGATTTTCTGGCACGCCTCGCTTACGATTGGGAACAAGAAGCCATGTTCGGCAAAGAGAAAGGAGCGCGCATTGTTATTACAAGGTTCGGAATTGTTCTGGGAAAAAACGGGGGCGCGATAGGGCAGATGCTTCCCTTGTTCAAATATTTCCTGGGCGGTCCTTTAGGCAACGGACAACAGTGGTTCTCTTGGGTACACATTAATGATCTTGTAGAAGCATTTATGTTTTTACTTCAACATACGGAAATACAAGGCGCGTTAAATATTTGTTCACCAGAACCGGTTCGTAACATCGACCTGGGGAGAGCTATCGGTAAGATTTTGCATCGTCCTTCTTTCATACCCTCGCCGGGTTTTATAATCAGGTTAATGCTCGGGGAATTCGGCTCCGTTCTGCTTAAAGGTCAGCGCGTTATTCCCCGGCGTCTGCTTGATGCGGGATTTACATTCACGTATCCGAATATCGAAGAAGCCTTGAAGAGTATAATTTTGCAGTAGGATAAAAAAAGAGCACACAAGAACCAATACAAAAGAACTTGATGGAGGAATAGTCGTCTGCGCTGAACGAATCACTCAAAGAAGATCTGTAATTAAAGACAAAAAAGAAACCGAAACAGCACACAGCGGATGGTCCAAAGAGCTGCCTCTGATGCATTATTTTATTCTATTTCCATCATTAATCATCAATTCTGTTACAGCATAGTCTCAAGAATCTCTTTCGATATCAAACCTGTCATACCATGCCCTCCTTTTTATTCAGGAAAATCGCGTTTCCGGTAACGCGTCCGATGTATTAATGATCGAATAATGCATCTTACCAATCAAAACTGAAGGATACCGGGTTTATTCGTCATATCATCGAATATGCGTTCATGGACAAAAGGGCCTTTCTCGATGGAGATACACTTATAAGACCTTCTGATATCAATAGATAAATTTATCCCTCAACGAAATTATTTTCTTCCGTTCCTTCAAATAACGAACCACCTGGCTATCGGCGGCGGTTCTGACTTTGTTTCAACATGAGTATAGGTAGAAAGATCCAGCACCATACACCTATAGGGGTTCAGCCACCTGTTCGGGTTACCCAGGAGAAGAAAGATTTCGCTGGGCATTAGGCAGCTGCAAGTGCTAATATGCGATACAAGATCACAGGCGATCTCAATAAACTCGCAAGCTTGAGCAACTTAATGATTGGCCGTACAATAAGCAGCAAACTTTTTTAATACCAAGAAAGAGGGGCGATATAACATGATCCAGCCGAAACAGATATTAAAAGATGTTTTTGATGCCCAGTATTTCGCAGTACTCAACTCGGTGGGTGAGGGCCAGCCGTATAGTAATCTTGTCGCATTTGCCATAACTGACGATTGGAAATCACTCGTTTTTGTTACCGACCGAAATACTCGCAAATATGAAAATATTCAAGAAAATAAAAGAGTAGCCTTACTCATAGACAATCGAACCAACCAGCCTTCCGATGTTAGGGAAGCTATTGCGATAACAGTCATAGGAACTGCCCGGGAAGCATTAGACACTAAGAGTGGCCTCCAAGCCATTTTTCTCAACAGGCATCCTCAGCTCCAGCAGTTTGTCAACAACCCCGGCAATGCACTAATACTCGTAAGCGTTCACGAATATATCATTGCGGGTTTTGATGAAACAGAGCGTATCGTAATATCGCAGTAATTATAAAAACAAAGGAATGGCACCGGCACTCGCTATCTGTACTCAGCAGTGGTTACCCCAACCATTCACCGGGTTAAAAGCACTATTAGTAAACGAACAATTGATAAGGGCCGATCCTGAAGCATTGATAAGATCCAATCTCTTTGAATCTCATTCCCCGGTAGCCTAAACATTTGATGCCTCACGCATATTAAGAAATCGTAGACGCAACCCGCTGTTTTGCAGTTGGGTGAGTTCTAGAGACGGATTTTTGACGGTTTGATTGATCCCTGAAGTCGATAAAAACTCGATACAGACAATATCTCCACTGCAAATACAAAGCAACAGGTCGGGTGCTCGGGCCGGGTCAATGAATGCGGGATAGAATATACACCCAACTGAAAGCTTATTCCCCGCTCATCCTAGCTATGGCTTCCTTCCTGCTATACGTACCAAAGTG
>DCUQ01000001.1 GCA_002327865.1 Syntrophaceae bacterium UBA2210 | reverse complement strand
TTTTCAGAACTTCGGCGATCTTATGGTCTCTGTTTCTCCTGTCTCATAATGGATTTCGAGTTCCTTGATCCTGCCTTTGCTCACGACCGCAAATGCCTTCGCCTTATAATGCGGCAGTTGCAACTCGAACCTGAAAGAATCGGGCTCGGAAGCAAACACTCCATTATTCCGCATTGATAAATAGACGGATTCCGCGGTATTAAAAAGGTCCAGAATATTATGATATTCCAACTTTTTCACTGTCTGCATTTCGAATGGCCGGGATATAAGTGTTATTAACTTTTCCTTATAAATTGTCCGGTCTTACTGTCTGTATTTCCCCATTCGGATAGTGGAGTTCGATCTCTTTTATCTGTCCGTTATTAACCGTCACAATGGCTGCCGTGATCGTCTTAAGGTACGGCAACTCCATCGGGAATCTGATATAATCAGGGTCGGACAGAAAGGTTTTATTCTTCCGTATTGCCGCATACTGGAATTCGGCAAGACTGAACAGGTCTTTCTTGTCTATCGTTACCCCCCCAAGGAAAAAAGAATTAAAGGGCGGGGTTTTCAGCCTGGACGCTTTACAGTGAACTGCCGAAGACCCCTTACCCTCTAACCGGGACGAGGAGCTCGCCCGTTAATCCTCCACTTGTCATCTCAGGTAATCCCTGATAAATTACTTCGTAAAACCTTACTAAAATGTCAGCCTCATTTTCCATAATGTTGCCGTATTTGTCAAGTAAAAAATGACAGGTGGGGTATTTTCGGGTCAATGACGTTGTACAGCGGTGTTGTACCGGGTTGCGGAATGG
The DNA here is from genome assembly GCA_002327865.1 of Syntrophaceae bacterium UBA2210. GTDB lineage: Bacteria > Desulfobacterota > Syntrophia > Syntrophales > UBA2210 > UBA2210. The sequence continues at coordinate 3,673 of DCUQ01000001.1, read as the reverse complement.
ACTCCTGCCTGCCTGTTATACGGCGGCGCGTCCGAAACTGTCAGAGTGAGGTCAGGCCCTCCCGTATCGCGAATTTGATGAGTTCTGCCATATTGTGTATGTCCAGCTTGTCCATGATGTTCTGCCGGTGCGTTTCGATGGTCTTTACACTAAGACCGAAGCGGGAAGCAATTTCTCTCACTGACTTTCCTTCGGCTATAAGCTGAAGGACCTCCCGCTCCCTCGCAGTAAGGCTGGAAAAAGCCGAGTGGGTATCTTTTGACAGGACACTGATATAATCCTTAATCATGTTTTCTGTGATCGGGGGGCTCAGGCAGATACGGTCATCTCTTACGGCATTTATCCCGTTCACAAGCTCCTCAAAAGAACAATCCTTGAAAAGGAAGCCCGAAGCGCCCGCTTTGAGCATCTCAGTCACATACCGCATGTTTGAATGCATTGACAGACCGATCACTTTTACCCTGGAGGTTTTGTCGATAATTTGGCGGGTAGCTTCTATACCGTTCAGATCAGGCATTGCGACATCCATAATGACGACGTCCGGCAAGAGTTCCCGGACCATTTCGACTGCAGACCGTCCGTTTTCCGCCTCACCTATGATTTCAAAGTCCGGCTGCTTCTCAAGCATGATTCTCAGCCCCTCACGGAAAATCCTGTGATCGTCCACCAGGAGAATTCTTGTGCTCATTTACTCACCCCTCCTCACGACTTCTTTTAAAGGCGCAGTCAGGGTAATCCGGGTTCCGGGGCCGGGCTCCGACCGGATATCGATGCGCCCCCCGATATTTCTCAGACGTTCACGGACACTGAAAAGACCGAGCCCGCTTTTCATGTACGGGCCGTTACTGCCGCCGGTATCCAATCCGACCCCGTCGTCTTCAACACTGATCTGTATCGAATTCTCTTTCCTTTCTATGGAAACTCTTACGTTGCGGGCCTGTGCGTGTTTGACTACATTGGTCAGCAACTCGCGTGTACACTTGAACAGGATGATGCGCACTTCATCATTCAGCGGTTTGGGCTGTCCGTCGTCCCTGATGCAGAATGCGATGCCGTGTTTTTTCAGGAACTCCTGTCCGAGCCATTCGAGCGCCGGCTCAAGCCCCATTTCATAGAGGATAAAGGGGCATAGCTCAAAGGCCAGCGATCTCGTGTATTTGATGCTCTGCTCTATAAGGCCGAGGATTTGCCCGACAGAGTCCCTGAACTCGCCGCCGGATGTTCTCCTCAGCTCTCCCAGTCTCAGATTGGCCAGTGCGAGGATCTGTCCGATATTGTCATGCAGGTCCAATGCTATTTTCTGCCTCTCCTTCTCTTCAACCAGCGCCAGCCGCGACGCCAGCAGACTGAGCCGTCCCTGATAGAAACGGATAAGTTCCTCATCCTTCTTGCGTTTCGTTATGTCTACTGCAGCGCAGGTTATTCCTGTGGTATTGCCCGCCGGATCGCGCATAGGCTCGACAATGAGATCATAAAAAAAAGTCTCTCCCGATAGTCCGATCCCGACCTCGTCTCTCGCAGAGATGCCGCTTTCCATCACACGTTGTTTGATTTCGGTCAACCGGGCGCTGTCTTCGATTCCAAGGATGTCGGAATCTGTTTTGCCAAGTATGTTTTCCTGTGAGGAATACCGGGGATTGTAAATCCATGTATAGCGCAAATCACGGTCCTGGTTGAAGACAACGATGGGAGAGTTCTTCAGCGCGAGATGGAAGCGGCCCTCGCTCTCCTTCAAAGCCTTTTCCATCCGCTTGCTGCCGGTAATATCGATCAGCGACAGGATGACTCTCGACAGCGTTTCCTTATGACCGGAGGCCGGAAACAATTTCAGCAGAATATCGAGCCTGTCCCCGGCAACGGTCCGGCCGGCGACTTCGTGTTCAATTCTTTTGACGCCTTCGGTAACGGCAATTATATCCTCTCTGAAGTAATCGTATGACTCCTCATGAAAAAAGTTGCCGAAGTTTTCCGTGAACTCCTGCTTTGTCCCGGATTTGAACAGTTCGAGCGTTGCGCTGTTCATGTCGACTATCCCGATTAAAGTCTTGCAATGTTCGAGGGCCTCCGGGTGACTCTTAAAATAGGACCTCAGATCGCTGATACCCGAGGCGTTCAAATCGTCGACGTATTTTTTGATGCCGGATAAATCCGTTTCCACGAGCGGAACAGGGGCGTCCTCAAAGAGTTCGCGGTACCGTTCCTCGCTTATCCGGAGTGCGTCTTCCGTACTTTTTCTTTCAGTAATGTCCTCAACCATTGCCTGCATGCATTCTTTATTGTTATATGTCACCGGTCTCAGACTCAGTAATGTGTCATAAGGCGTACCGTCTTTGCGTTTAAACCGCGTCGGGTGCTGATGCAGGAAACCCTGCCTGCTGATGATATCCATTACCCTGTCCCTGTCTTCCGGGTCAAAATAGAGGTGCGAAACATTTTTTATTTCCGAAATATCACGGCGGATATAACCGCCGGGTGCGAGCATTGCGTCGTTAAACGCTATAAATTCCCCGTTCATGTCCGCAATGCCGATACCGACCGGCGCATTCGAAAATAACACCCGGTAGAGTTCTTCCCTCTCCGTAAGCGCTTTTTCCATCCTTTTGAGTCTGGTGATATCGCGGCCCACCGCCTGAAACTCGACGAGCCTTCCGTGCCCGTCGAACAACGCCCGGTTGGTCCACTGCTGCAAGCATATTTCACCGTCGGGAGTTAGTACCCGGTGCTCGATGGAGGCGGTAGGGTTTTCCGGGGTCAGGGAAAAAAGAAGCTGTTTCAATCTTTCCTGATCCTCTGCCGGCAACAGGTATATGAAATTGCTGCCGACAAACTCGTCGCGGCTTTTCCCAAAAAAGCGGCACGCCGCCTCGTTCACAAAAAGGACTGTGCCGTCCGGCAGAAATCGGTTAATAAATTCGGTCTGGTCTTCGACAACGGCACGATAGAGGGCTTCTCTCTCCCGCAATGCCTTTTCCTCGGATTGTTTAACCTTTACCATTTCGATCTGGAGCGCTTTGTAGAGTTCTTCCAGTTTCGCGGTATGCAGGACAAAATAGATGACAAGCGGCCCAACGAGCAGGGGCACGAAAAAACTGTCGATAATGCCGATAAACAGTAAATCACGGGATAAAAAGCCCCACCAGAGATAGCTCTGGATTGTATTTAATATCAACCCGAAGATTATCGAGATAAGAATAGCGATCCAGAGGAAATGCCAGGGGTTTCTTGTCTTGAGTTTATGAAGAAGCTTCTTTATCATTATTAAAAATTAAAAGAATCGCTTTTTTTATGTCGGCTGTAACCCTTCAGTGACAGGTGGCAGCCCTATTGCGTGTCATTGCGAACGAAGTGAAGCAATCTCTGTTTATCAAAGTCGAAGTAAATAAGATTGCCACGTCGCTTCGCTCCTCGCAATGACAATATTACAACTAATAACTGAATGCTTACTGTCAGCTATATAAATTTCTGCGGTGTTTAATATCTTAATATCAAAAGGTGGAGCTGCTATTTCGGCCGGCAGCCCCAATCGGAGACCTGATACCAAGAGACTGCATATATCTATTACACATTCGACGGAAATCTGCAAAAGCCTCTCGCAAGCCCTTCGCTTTTCAATTGATGAGAGATATTCGTTATAATTCTCCGGAACTATATTTCTCAGTTCCTTAAGGTATCC
>DCUQ01000016.1 GCA_002327865.1 Syntrophaceae bacterium UBA2210 | reverse complement strand
TGGGATTTACTTTTTGGCCCAAACTGTCACCTCCTTACAGATTACCCTTCACCAAGTACAACCGTTATATGACTTGTTCTTTTCTTTATGGGAGCCGCTCTTCCCTGCGCTCTTGCTCTCCATCTCTTAAGCGAAGAGCCCTGATCCACAAAGGCCTTCCTTATGAAAAGCACATCCTCATCTATGTTAGGATTATTAGCCGCATTAGCCATCGCCGACTTCAGGAGTTTCCGAACAATGCGCGCAGCTTTCTTGTTTGTAAAGCCGAGTATCGCATCCGCCTCCTCAACCTTTTTCCCTCTTATCAGATCAACCACCAGCCTTGCCTTCTGTGGTGATATCCGAACATGTTTGACAATTGCTCTTGTTTCCATGTCTTATAAAACTCCAAACACTGATCCAGTCTATCTCTTTTTCAGCCTGGTCTTTCTGTCGCCTGCATGACTGTAAAAGGTTCTCGTCGGCGAAAATTCACCCAGTTTGTGCCCTACCATTTCTTCGGTAACATACACGGGGATAAACTTTTTCCCATTATGCACCGCAAACGTATGACCGACAAGTTCCGGCGAAACCATAGAACGCCGGGACCACGTTTTTATCACTGCCCTGCTTCCTCCGGTCTCAGCCGTCCTTACCTTTTTCAGAAGCTTTTCATTAACATAAGGACCTTTTTTTATTGAACGCGACACACTCTTATCCTCTTCTCTTTACGATATATTTATCGGAATTTCGATTCTTCCTCGTCTTGTAACCCTTGGTAGGGATTCCCCAAGGGGTACATGGATGCCTGCCTCCAGATGACTTGCCTTCACCACCGCCCATCGGGTGGTCAACGGGGTTCATAACCACGCCCCGGACTTTAGGACGCCTTCCCTTCCATCTGGCCCGGCCCGCCTTCCCTATGCTCAGGTTTTCATGTTCGATGTTGCCGACTTGTCCTATTGTAGCTCTACACCCCATCAGAACTTTCCGAACTTCTCCCGAAGGCAAACGAACTTGGGCATATGAACCCTCCTTCGCCATAAGCTGCCCGTAGGAACCGGCGCTGCGAATCAGCTGTCCTCCCTTTCCCATCTTAAGCTCAAGATTATGGATAACAGAGCCCAGCGGTATATTTCGCAAGGGGATAGCATTACCTGTCTTTATGTCTTCTTTCTCACCGCTGATAACGGCGTCACCTACCTGGAGACCCAACGGGGCAAGCATATATCTTTTTTCCCCATCCACGTAATGGAGCAACGCTATCCTTGAGGACCTGTTGGGATCATACTCGATAGCAGCCACTTTAGCCGGGATATCCATTTTGTCACGTTTGAAGTCTATAACCCGGAAATTCCGCTTATGCCCCCCGCCGATATGTCTGCTCGTCATCCGCCCCAGATTGTTTCTGCCGCCGGATTTTTTGAGCGGTTTTACAAGGCATTTCTCCGGTGCGGTTTTTGTTATTTCATCGAATGTGAATCCGGTCTGAAATCTTCTTCCCGGTGATGTTGGTTTATAATTCTTCAGTGCCATATCTTTCTATCACAACCCCTTTTCCCTATACTCCCTCATGAACTTCGATAGAACTGCCGGGAGCAAGGGTGATTACGGCTTTTTTCCAGTTACGCCTTTTACCGACGATCCTCCCCATCCTTTTCTTCTTGCCGGTCATGTTCATGGTATGAACATTCACAACACGGACTTTGAATATCTTTGTCACCGCATTAGATATATCTAGCTTCGTCGCTCTCCGATCAACCTCGAAGAGATATTTATTCTCTTCATCCCTGGCTATCGTACTCTTTTCGGTGACAAGTGGCTTTCTTATGACGGAATATATATCCATTACGACAACAACGCCCCTTCTATCTTTTTTACAGAAGGCTCCAAGAGAACAAGATTATCATACTTGAGCAAATCATACACATTGATGCCCTCTGATCGCATCATTTTCACATCTTTAATGTTTCTGGAAGATTTTTCCAGAACCACATTCTTCTCATCCAGAACAAAGAGGGTCTTGCCAAGTTCGAATCTGTCAAGAATTTCAACAAATTTCTTTGTCTTTATCTCATCCATTGAAAAGCTTTTCAGGATTGTCACTTTGTCCTCTTTAACCTTCATGCTCAAAGCGGACTTTAACGCGGCTTTTCTTACCTTTTTAGGAACTTTGTAAGAGTAATCTCTCGGCTTCGGGCCAAAAACAATTCCTCCACCCCTCCATAGAGGAGATCGGGTCGTACCGGCCCGTGCCCTTCCGGTTCCTTTCTGGCGCCATGGCTTTTTTCCACCACCGCGGACATCGCTTCTTCCCTTTGTGGAAGCGGTGCCTTGCCTCCTGCACGCAAGCTGCATCTTTACGACTTCATGCAACACGCGCTCATTGACTTCGACACCAAAGACGAGGTCACTGAGTTCCACCTCGGCTATTTTAGTTTTCTCTATATCATATACATTCAAAACCGGCATTTTACCACTCAACATCCTTATATTTTAATAGCGTCCTTTATTAAAACAATACCGTTCCTGCTGCTGGCAACAGGTCCCTTTACCAGAATCATGTTTTGCTCCGGCTTTATACCTACCACCATGAGGTTTTGTACGGTCTGCCGACGGTTGCCCATATGGCCGGGTAGTCTTTTACCCTTGAAAACCCTGGATGGCCAGGCACTGGATCCTATCGATCCCGGTGCCCTGTGAAACATTGAACCATGAGAAGCTTTTCCACCACGGAAACCATGACGTTTCACGACACCGGCAAAGCCTCTCCCCCTGGTCGTTCCAACAACATCTACATAGTCGCCAACTTTAAAAATATCCGCTTTCAGTTCCGATCCTACCTCGTGATCTCCTGTCGATTCAAACTTGAACTCCCGGAGGACTCTGAAAAAGCCCTTGCCGGCTTCTTTATAATGTCCCTTGAGGGGTTTATTGACCATCTTTTCTTTCACCTGGTCAAATCCGAGTTGAAGCGCATCATATCCGTCCACTTCACGGGTCTTCTTCTGTATGACAACACAAGGTCCGGCTTTGATAGCGGTAACCGGAATGACAGAACCGTCATTCCAGAATATTTGCGTCATACCCAATTTTTTACCTATCAGTCCCTTTTTCATGACATCTTTAATTCCCATGTACTTTTCTGGCAAAAATGAGGAGACGATGTCGGGAAAAATCATCTCCTCATTCATACGCTAAGCCTATAATTTTATTTCCACATCAACACCGGCTGAAAGATCAAGTTTCATTAACGTATCAACCGTAGCCTGTGTCGGTTCAATGATATCTATCAACCTTTTATGCGTTCTGATTTCAAACTGCTCCCTGGATTTCTTATCAACATTGGGCGATCTGTTTACACAATACTTGTTTATCGCAGTTGGGAGCGGGATCGGGCCGGCGACACGCGCACCCGTTCTCTTCGCGGTTTCCACAATGTCCTGAGCTGATCTGTCGAGCAGCTTATAATCGTACGCTTTAAGGCGAATCCTTATCTTTTGATTTTCCATTTACTTTTTACCGAATCAGTTCCCTATTCCATGATCTCGCTGACAACACCGGCACCGACAGTCCTGCCACCCTCACGGATAGCAAATCTCAACTGTTCTTCCATTGCGATCGGAGTTATCAATTCAACTACCATTTCCACATTATCACCGGGCATTACCATTTCAATCCCTTCCGGAAGCGATGCAACGCCGGTAACATCCGTTGTCCTGAAATAAAACTGCGGACGGTAACCATTAAAGAACGGCGTATGCCTTCCACCCTCTTCCTTCGTAAGCACGTATACCTGCGCCTTGAATCTGGTATGGGGTGTAATGGAGCCGGGCTTTGCAACAACCTGTCCCCGTTCAACATCTTCCCGTTTCGTACCCCTCAGGAGAATACCGATATCGTCGCCCGCTCTTCCTTCATCAAGGGTCTTTCGGAACATCTCCACTCCGGTACATACAGTCTTGAAAGTGGGCCTTATACCGACTATCTCGACTTCCTCGCCGGTTTTAATTATACCCCTGTCAACCCTGCCCGTAACAACCGTTCCACGTCCGGAAATGGTAAAAACATCACCGACAGGCATAAGAAAGGGCTTGTCAAGATCTCTCTCGGGCTGAGGGATATAGGAATCAATGGCATCCAACAACTCCCAAATGCTTTTAGCATCTTCGGAATTTGGATCATCGTTTTCCAAAGCCTTCAAAGCGGATCCCCTTATGATCGGGATATCATCACCCGGGAAATTATAATCCGTCAAGAGTTCTCTCAATTCAAGTTCGACAAGATCAAGGAGCTCCGGATCATCTACCAGATCGACCTTGTTCATATAAACGATAATATACGGGACCTGAACCTGCCGGGCCAGAAGTATGTGTTCCCTGGTTTGGGGCATCGGACCGTCCGAGGCAGCCACTACCAGTATGGTGCCATCCATATGGGCCGCACCCGATATCATATTCTTTATATAGTCGGCATGACCCGGACAATCGACATGGGCATAATGCCTTTTCGCAGTTTCATACTCTACATGCGCAATATTTATCGTAACACCCCGTTCCTTCTCTTCGGGAGCATTGTCAATTGAATCAAAGGGCATATACTGGGCAAACCCCTTAGTGGCCAGGTGTTTTGTAATGGCCGCGGTCAGTGTTGTTTTGCCGTGATCCACATGTCCAATGGTTCCAATATTAAGATGCGGTTTAGTCCTTTCAAATTTCTTCTTTGCCATAACCATTACCTCCTTTAATTATAAATGGTTAATTGATTCCCCTACCCAATAACGTTTCTGTTTACTCCCAGAGATATTCTCTTTCAAATCACCCGCAAGATGAGAGTTGCACTGATTTACTATCCAAAAACAAAACCTTAAAATCTGTAATGAGCAAACGCCTTGTTTGCTTCAGCCATTTTGTGGGTATCTTCTCTCTTTTTAACAGACGCGCCTCTACCCGCAGCCGCGTCCATAAGTTCTGTTGCCAATTTCTCCATCATGCTCTTGCCGGTACGGGAATGGGCATTCCCTATCAACCATCTAATCGCGAGTGCTATCCTCCTGTCTGGCAACACTTCGGTAGGCACCTGATATGTAGCACCACCTATCCGCTTCGATTTCACTTCAAGAACAGGTTTTACGTTATCCATCGCCTTCTCAAAGACCTCAAGAGGCGATTCTTTTGTCTTATCCTCTATAATATCAAAAGCTCCATAGAATATGGATTCGGCAACGCTCTTTTTCCCTTTCTTCAGCAGATTGTTAATAAATCTCGCCACCAGCAGACTGTTGTATTTGGGGTCGGCCAGTATCTTCCTTTTTGATACTTCTCTTCTCCTCGGCATATAACTCTTCCTATCTACTCACCTACTTAGGTTTTTTAGAACCGTATTTAGACCTGCCCTGTTTCCTGTCCTGAACTCCTACTGCATCAAGAGAACCTCTTACTACGTGATATCTGACTCCGGGAAGGTCTTTAACTCTCCCTCCCCTTACGAGAACAACGGAATGCTCCTGAAGATTATGTCCTATACCCGGTATGTATGAGGTAACCTCATAACCGCTGGTAAGACGAACCCTGGCTACCTTTCTCAGAGCCGAATTCGGCTTCTTGGGCGTGGTCGTATAAACCCGGACACAAACCCCTCTTCTCTGGGGGCAACTCGCAAGAGCCGGAGCTGCAGTTTTCTTCTTAATTTTCAATCTACCCTTGCGTATCAACTGGTTTATCGTTGGCATTATTCCTCCACAAATCCTTCCCGCTCTATCTTCCAAAACTCACGTGCAGCAAAGTAGCGATTTGTATCAATTCACAACTTCACTGTCAAGGTTTTTCTCGATATTTTCTCCATTTATTTGCTGATTTTCGGGAAACATATTTTCATCTTCAATTTCTATTCCCAGCTTCTTATACATGGAGAGTCCTGTACCGGCAGGAATCAATCTTCCCATGATTACATTCTCTTTAAGTCCTCTTAAATAATCCACTTTCCCAGAAAGCGCAGCTTCCGTCAGCACTCGAGTTGTTTCTTGAAAAGATGCCGCGGATATAAAACTGTCGGTATGGAGAGACGCTTTTGTAATACCAAGAAGCACGGGCTCGGCAATAGAGGGGCGTCCTCCCTGTTGAATCGCTTTTTCGTTTTCCTCTTCAAAGATATTCTTGTCCACCTGTTCATCCACGAGGAAAGAGGTATCACCCGAATCCGTAACCCTTACCTTCTTCAGCATCTGCCGGACAATAATCTCTATGTGTTTATCGTTGATTTTGACTCCCTGTAACCGGTAAACTTCCTGCACTTCGTCTACCAGATAAGTGGCCAGTTCCTTCTCACCCTTGATGTTAAGGATATCATGAGGATTACTCGATCCATCCATCAATGCCTGGCCTGCTACAACTCTGTCTCCCTCTTGGACGCTGACATGTTTTCCTCTGGCAATCAAATATTCTTTAGGATCTCCCACGTCGGGCGTTATGATTATTCTTCTCTTCCCCTTAACATCCTCACCATAAGAAACTTCCCCGTCTATCTCGGCTATTACCGCATATTCTTTAGGTTTCCTGGCTTCGAAAAGCTCAGCAACACGCGGAAGCCCTCCGGTAATATCCTTTGTCTTCGTGGTTTCTCTGGGTATTTTTGCTATGATATCACCCGCTTTTACCTCATCGCCTTCTGAAACACCAATATTCGCTCCCACAGGCAACAGATGTCGCGCGATCGTATGCGTTCCAGGAACCTTGGCGGTTTTTCCTTCTTTGTCTTTTATCGAAACCCTGGGGCGGAGGTCGGCTGACCTGTATTCTACAATTACCTTTCTCGAAAGGCCGGTAACCTCGTCAACCTGTTCCTGCATGGTTTTACCCTCAACAATATCTCCGAACTTTACGGTACCATCGACTTCGGAAAGTATTGGAATCGCATAAGGATCCCACTGGGCAATCAGTGTTCCCGCCTGTATGGCATCTCCTTCAACAACCTTTAAATGAGCTCCATAGGGAACAGGATATTTGCCGCGATTCCGCCCTTCTTCATCCAAGACGTGAACCTCTCCATTCCTGCTCATGACAACCGTTTCATTACTCTTGCTCTTTGCCACATTAATATCGACAAAATTAAGCACTCCGTGGTGTCTGGCTTCCAGGGTAGAGTGTTCTTCAAATTTGGCCGTACCACCGATATGGAATGTTCTCATCGTCAACTGTGTCCCCGGTTCACCTATGGACTGTGCAGCGATGGTGCCGACGGCTTCTCCGATGTTTACAAGATGCCCGTGCGCCAGGTCTCTTCCATAGCAGCGTACACAGATACCGTGCTTGGATTTACAGGTAAGAGCGGATCTTATCAGTACTCTTTCCAGCCCTGCTTTGTCGATATTCTCCGCAAGCGTTTCAGTAATCTCCTGATTCGCCTTCACCAGAATTTCTCCGGTAAAGGGATCTTCTATATCCTCAAGGGCAACTCTTCCGAGAATACGTTCGCCCACCGTTTCGATCATCTCCCCACCTTCGACCAGGGCCGAAACATAGATTCCGTCAAGTGTTCCGCAGTCCTTTTCCATAATGATACAATCCTGCGCCACATCGACAAGCCTTCTCGTAAGATACCCGGAGTTAGCCGTTTTAAGAGCCGTATCTGCAAGACCCTTCCTTGCGCCGTGAGTGGAAATAAAATACTGCAGAACAGAAAGACCCTCTCTGAAGTTTGCGGTGATCGGCGTTTCTATAATCTCCCCTGACGGTTTTGCCATCAATCCCCTCATACCGGCAAGCTGCCTCGTCTGGGCGGCACTTCCACGGGCACCGGAATCTGCCATCATATAGATCGAGTTAAAGGCTTCAACCTGCTTTTGTGTACCATCGGGTGAAACAAGTTCTTCGGTGCCGATGCCTCTCAACATGTCATTGGCAACTTTCTCAGTTGCGTGGGCCCAGATATCGATAACCTTATTATAACGTTCACCATCCGTTATAAGACCGTCCATATATTGCTTTTGTATTTCCAGAACATCTTTCTGCGCTGTTGCAACGATATCGCCTTTGCTGTCGGGAATGGCCAGATCGCCGATGGCGATCGATAAACCGGATAACGTGGCGTATTTGTAACCAAGGTCCTTTAACCTGTCCGCCAGTATTACCGTTGTTTTCGCTCCGAATTGCCTGTAAGCATAATCAACCAGGTTGGCTATTTCCTTCTTATTCATAACCTTGTTGATGAAATCAAAAGTAATATCGGAAGGAATAATCTCATAGAGCAATATCCTGCCCACAGTGGTGTCAACCATTCCTCCTTCCATACGAACCTTTACTATGGCATGGAGGTCAACCGCTCCCGCATCATAAGCGCTTCTCACTTCGCCGGGATCGGAAAATACCATCCCCTCCCCTTTTACGTACTCCCTCGACCTTGTCAGATAATATATACCGAGAACCATATCCTGGCTGGGAATGATTATCGGCTTGCCATTGGCGGGAGAAAGTATGTTGTTGGTGGACATCATGAGACATCTCGCCTCTACCTGGGCTTCCACTGAAAGCGGCACATGAACTGCCATCTGATCGCCATCGAAATCAGCGTTGAATGCCGCGCAAACGAGCGGATGCAGCTGAAGGGCCTTTCCTTCGATAAGAACCGGTTCAAACGCCTGAATACCAAGCCTGTGAAGTGTCGGCGCCCTGTTAAGTAACACAGGGTACTCGCGCACAACTTCATCCAGAGCATCCCATACTTCCGCACCTTCCCTCTCGACCATTTTCTTGGCACTTTTTACCGTTGTCACGTATCCCTTTTCTTCGAGCCTGTTGTAGATAAAGGGCTTAAACAATTCCAGCGCCATCTTCTTGGGAAGCCCGCATTGATGCAATCTCAGGTCAGGTCCCACGGTAATAACGGATCGCCCGGAATAATCGACTCTTTTCCCAAGCAGATTCTGTCTGAATCTTCCCTGCTTGCCCTTGAGCATATCCGACAGAGATTTCAGGGGTCTCTTGTTCGAACCGGTAACCGCACGCCCACGCCTGCCATTGTCAAACAGACAATCAACGGCTTCCTGAAGCATCCTTTTTTCGTTCCTGATAATAATCTCAGGAGCATTCAACTCCAGAAGTCGTTTCAACCGGTTGTTCCTGTTTATTACCCTTCTGTAAAGATCATTCAGGTCGGAAGTGGCAAAACGACCACCATCCAGTGGAACCAGCGGTCTCAGGTCCGGTGGAATAACGGGAATCACCGTAAGTGTCATCCATTCGGGCCTGTTTCCCGATTTTTTCAATGCCTCGACGACTTTCAATCTTTTCGTCAGCTTTGTCTTCTTGGTAACCGATGTGGCTTCCTTAAGTTCAACCCGAAGTTCGGCATCCAGTTCTCCAAGATCAACTTCCTCAAGGAGTTTTTTTATAGCCTCGGCTCCTATACCAGCTTCAAACGCTTCCTCCCCATATTCCTCCAGCAAGTCCAGATATTGATCTTCCGAAAGGAGTTCTTTCTTTTTCAGGGGGGTGTCTTTTGGATCGAGAACTATCCACGATTCAAAATACAAGACCCGCTCCAGCTCCTTCAGCGTAATATCCAGAACATTTCCTATTCTACTTGGCAAACTTTTGAGAAACCAGATATGCGCCACAGGTGCCGCCAGGACTATATGCCCCATTCTCTCTCTGCGCACTTTCGACTGGATGACCTCTACTCCGCACTTCTCACATACCATGCCCCGGTGTTTCATCCTCTTATAACGGCCGCAAAGGCACTCATAGTCCTTGACCGGCCCGAATATCTTCGCGCAGAACAACCCGTCTCTTTCAGGTTTGAATGTCCTGTAATTTATAGTCTCAGGTTTTTTAACTTCTCCCCGGGACCACGATATTATCTTTTCCGGCGAAGCGATGGACACCTTAATGGCATTAAATCTTACAGGATCTTTAGGCTTCTCGAAAAAACCATAGATATCTTCCACTGAATAAAACTCCCTTTATTTATATAAAATTGGTTCTATAACAGGCCTTTACTCTACTCGCCCTCTATCAATTCAACATCGATTGCGAGGCCCTGCAATTCCTTGACAAGTACGTTAAAGGATTCAGGCAATCCAGGCTCCATGGTATGATCCCCCTTGACAATAGCCTCGTACATTCTTGTTCTTCCCGCCACATCGTCCGACTTGACTGTAAGAAACTCTTGCAAGGCATGGGCGGCTCCATAGGCCTCAATCGCCCACACTTCCATTTCGCCCAGCCTCTGGCCACCGAATTGCGCCTTTCCTCCAAGCGGTTGCTGTGTAACCAGAGAATAGGGCCCGATGGATCTCGCATGGATCTTATCATCGACAAGATGATGGAGTTTCATCATGTAGATCATTCCGACCGTTACCTTCTGGTCGAACTGTTCTCCCGTACGGCCGTCGTAAAGCGTCGTCTGCCCAGTCTCCGGCAATCCTACCGATTTCAGCATTTCTCTTATTTCACTCTCATCGGCTCCGTCGAAAACCGGTGTGGCCAGGGGAACGCCTCTTTCCAGTCTGTAAACAAATTTCTTGAATGCATCGGCAGTCGCTCCGTCAACGAACTCATCGAATTCAGGGGAAGAATATATCTTTTTCAGCTCCTGTTTCACCGCATCGTTACCGGCTTTTTCAGCAAGATCCTGAATCTTCTCACCGAGCCCCTTCGCCGCCCAGCCAAGGTGTGTTTCAAGAATCTGACCCACGTTCATACGCGAAGGCACACCTAGGGGATTTAAAACTATATCGACGGGTGTTCCGTCTTCAAAGAAGGGCATATCGGCTTCCGGGAGTATTCGTGACAGTACCCCCTTGTTACCATGCCTGCCTGCCATCTTATCGCCGACGGAAAGTTTTCTCTTGATAGCAATATATACCTTTACCAGTTTTATTACACCGGGCGGCAGCTCGTCACCCGTTTTCACCTTTTCCGCTTTCTCAGCGAAGAAGGATTCAATATCTTCAACCCGTTGAGAAAGACCCGCAAATGTCGCCTGTATTTTCTCTTCGGTCTGGTAATTTTCCAAAGTTATATCCTTCCAAAATCTGAAAGGTATAGATACGAGCGTTTCTCTGGTAATCGTTTCAGCTTTTTTCAGGAAAGTTTTCTTGCTGTTCGGATCAGCCAGTTTTGAAGCGGAAACTTCACCGATGAATAATTCTGAAATCTTTTTCTTTACGCTATCGGTGATAATCCTGATCTCATCGTCTCTGTCCTTAAAGAGACTGTCGATCTCTTCGTCTTCTATCGATTGAGACCTGCTGTCCTTCTCAGCGCCCTTTCGTGTAAATATTTTGGCATCGATGACGACACCCTCCACACCCGGAGGAACTCTCAGAGAGGTATCTCTTACGTCGCCCGCCTTTTCTCCGAATATGGCCCGGAGCAGTTTTTCCTCGGGGGACAACTGGGTCTCCCCCTTGGGGGTGACTTTCCCCACGAGGATATCGCCCGCCTTGACCGACGCGCCCATTCTCACAATGCCGCTTTCATCCAGATTCCTCAGGGCATCCTCACCCACATTGGGGATATCCCGCGTAATCTCNNGGATATCTCTTGTAATTTCTTCTTTCCCCAGCTTCGTATCTCTGGCGACTGTTTCAAATTCTTCTATATGTACGGAAGTGTAAATGTCGTCCTTTACAACCCGCTCACTGATCAATATGGAATCCTCGTAGTTATATCCACCCCAAGGCATAAAGGCAACCATGATGTTCCTGCCCAGTGCCAGTTCGCCATTATCGGTTGCCG
>DCUQ01000058.1 GCA_002327865.1 Syntrophaceae bacterium UBA2210 | reverse complement strand
TTTGTTTTATCCCCGGGGGAAAATCACCTGCCGCCGGTTACGGCGATAATATCGAATACGGAATACCATGTTATCGGCTTGACGATTGTATTTTCACCGAGACGTGCGGCTATTATCTCCGCCTTTTCTTTCGATCCTGCCGTATAGAATACAGTATCTCTCGAAAACCGCTGAACAGGGGCGTAGTCGATTACTTTGACCGGATATCCGATCTGTTCGATGATCCCCGCCATTTCTTTGGCCGAAGCCATGTTTTTGTTTCCTACGAGAACCTTGACGAATATACGGTTCCGTGCATTGATTTTCTGATCTGTTGTTTTGGGTATCTGTATCTTTTCCGTCAGATCGGCGATATCTTCTGTGTCTTTATTGTTCGCTTGTTGAATTTTCCGTTCTATCACGCCTACATATTTTGACGAGTCCGCTTTCTCTCCTTCAACAGTTGCAACCGTATCTCCTGTCCGTCGGCTGTCGATTCCGCGTTCTTTAATCTCTTGTTTCGATAAGCCGTGTACTTGTTCGTATGTCGAAAACCCGCAAAAAGTCCCTGATAGAAACCCTATAAAAAGAACGATTAACGCAACCAGAAAGTTTCTGAACATTCTGCCCCCCTTTTTTTATCGCGGATTATGTATGAAACAGCTTCAGCACAACCATGTAATGTCATAACATATCGAAAATATACCGAAGGACGCGTAACATACCCGGAAAAGTTTCGGCCGCACAACGTTTTCTCCGCATCATTCCATAACCGCGAGTGTCGCATCGATATCTTCATCGGTATGTGCGAGGGAAACGAAACCGGCTTCGAATTGTGAAGGTGCGATCATTATTCCCCCCGCCAGCATTCTGCCGAAATGGTCTGAAAAGCGTTTTGTATCACTCTTCGCGGCCGAGGCAAAATCGGTAACATGTTCCTGAGTGAAGAAGATGGTGAACATGGAGCCGACCCGGTTTATCCTGCACGGAACGTTTTTCTCTTCAAATCTTTTTTTGATACCTGCGCACAGGCGCGCGGTTTTCTCGTCAAGTGCTTCGTATACTCCGGGTCTTTGCAGACGATTCAGAGTGGCGATGCCGGCTGCCATCGCCAAGGGATTGCCCGAAAGCGTGCCGGCCTGGTAAACCGGTCCCACGGGTGCCAGTTTTTCCATTATATCCGCTTTGCCCCCGAATGCTCCGACCGGCAGACCGCCTCCTATAATCTTTCCGAGGCATGTCAGGTCGGGTTTGATGCCTGCGATATTTTGAAAACCGCCGTATGTCAGTCTGAAACCGGTGATCACCTCATCGAATATAAGAATGATGCCTTTTTGAGCGGTTATCTCCCGTAATCCTTCGAGAAACCCGTCGGCCGGCTGAACAACTCCCATGTTTCCGGCGACCGGTTCAACGATAACACAAGCTATTTCATCGCCATACCGGTCGATTGAGGACCTTACCGCTTCAATGTCGTTATAAGGAGCTGTAATCGTTAATTTTGCCAGTTCTTCCGGTACGCCGGAACTGCCCGGTATCCCCAGCGTAGCGACACCCGATCCAGCTTTTACCAGGAGGGAATCGGCATGACCATGGTAACAACCCTCGAACTTTATAATCCTGTTCCTCTTAGTGTATCCGCGGGCGAGCCTGATAGCACTCATCGTGGCTTCGGTTCCGGAACTTACCATCCTCACCATGTCGATCGACGGAATTGCTTCGACAATAAGTTTCGCCATTTCGATTTCCATCCGGGTGGGGGCGCCGTAACTTGTACCTCTCCCGGCGGTCTGTCTTATAGCGTCGACCACTGCCGGGAAAGCATGTCCCAGTATCATCGGACCCCATGAGCCGACATAGTCTATGTATTCTCTTCCTTCGACATCGTATACTTTCGAACCGGACGCCCTGTCTATGAACATCGGATCATATCCGACCGCGCCACCGGCACGGACGGGACTGTTTACGCCGCCCGGAATGTATTTTTGCGCTTCCTGAAAAAAAGATTTTGACTTGTTCATCTAGAAATACTCCATGCTGCTTTTCTTGAATTCTTCGAGACTTCTGAGGATTTTATATTTATCGATACCGATGGCGGAAGATATATCTCCGATGAATGTATCTATACTGCCTTTTCCGGTGTTCAGGTGTACCATAGTGAAAATGTTGTATACGCCTTCAAACGGGGGAGTCCTTTCATAACAATGGGTTATCTCACCATAAGACGCGAGGAGAGACCCTGCCTCTTCACATCTTTCTTCCTGAACGGCCCAGACTACCATGGCGTTCTCGGAAAAACCTGCGCTGCGGTGTCTCAGTACGGCGCCGAACCTGCGTATGGCCCCCGTCTTTTTTAACCGTTTCAGGATATCGATGACATTGCTTTCACTTATCCCGATTCTTTTCCCGATGGTATCAAAAGGTCTTCTATCGAGGGGAATATCTCCCTGTATCTGCTTTATGACTTTTTTTTCTATGTCTGTAAGTTTTGACATACAATGCGTCGCTTTCCGTTTTTATTGCTCCGGCAACAATATATGTCAAAGCCGTCATTCCTCTCTCCCCGGCTTTCGCCTGGGTGAAGGGCCGGGATGCCCCCGTATCGAGTACGGGGCAGGCTTATAGGGGTCCGGCATTACATTTGATATGTCTGATTGCCGTAGTAATAAACAGTGCTCGAGAGGATACCACAGGTTGACGGTTTATGGAAATATTTATGTCAGCCGGACTTTGAACTGAACAGCGAGAGCATAAAAAATGAAAAATTCCTTAACACTCGGAGATTCCCCGCAACTTGTTGCGGGGAGATTCAATCCGTGAAAAAAGACCGGCTTTTTATGGCGCATAACACTTTTTCCCAAAACTCTTGACTAAATTAGGAAAAGGATATAGTTAAGATTGCTTTACATTTGAGGGGTTGACCGATGGAAGAGAAGAGCGAGTTACTGCGAAAAAGAGAAGAGAAGATAGAATCACTGAGATCTACGGGAGTTGATCTGTATCCTAACGATGTGAAAGTGACCGCCACAACGCGAGAAATAATCGATCGATTCGGCGATATGGATAACGAAGAACTCAATAAAATTAAAGAGAAATTTTCGCTGGCCGGAAGGCTGATGGCGATACGGAACTTCGGGAAAGCTGCGTTCGTAAGCATTCAGGACAGGGACGGAAAGATACAGGGTTACGTAGCGCGGGACAAAGTCGGCAGCGATGTGTATACCATCTTCAAAAAGTTTGATATCGGGGATATCATTTTTATCTCTGGAGGACTTCTGAAAACGAGGACCGGCGAACTGACCGTCGAGGCGGTGGAGATACGACTCCTGTCGAAATCCCTGAAGCCGTTGCCGGAAAAATGGCACGGCATCACCGATGTCGAGGCCAGATACAGGCAGCGACACCTCGACCTTATAATGAATCCTTCCGTCAAGGAGACGTTTTATACGAGGAGCAGGATCATAAAACTGATCCGTGATTTTATGCAGCAACGGGATTTTCTTGAAGTGGAAACCCCCATGATGCATCCCATGGCGGGTGGAGCGGTAGCAAGGCCTTTCAAAACATATCATAATACCCTGGATATGGACCTTTTTCTGAGAATAGCGCCCGAACTTTATTTGAAGCGTCTTGTAGTGGGAGGTTTTGAAAGGGTCTTCGAGATCAACAGGAATTTCAGGAACGAGGGTATATCGACCTTCCACAATCCGGAATTTACCATGATGGAATTCTACCAGGCCTACGCTACTTATGAAGATCTTATTATTATAACGGAGGAAATGATAACATCCGTCGCCATGGAACTTTTCGGTTCCCTCAAGTTCAATTATCAGGGTACCGAGATCGATCTCTGCCGGCCCTGGCGGTGTATGACGGTGAAAGAGGCAATATTGAACCATTCGGATATCGCGCCGGGTGTCCTCGAGGACAGGGAGAAAGCCGCCGAATACGCTCTATCTATCGGTCTTCCCGTCGGAGATGATGAGCCGTTGGGGAAGATTATTGTGGCCATATTCGAAGCGGTGGCTGAAAGCAAACTCATTCAGCCTACGTTTGTCACAAGTTATCCCATAGAGGTGTCACCTCTTTCAAGAAAAAGCGCCGGCGACAATGGATTTACCGACCGTTTCGAACTTTATATATACGGAAGAGAGATTGCCAATGCCTTTTCAGAACTCAATGATCCCGAAGATCAGCGAAGCAGGTTTGCCATGCAGTTGAAAGAAAGGGAGGCGGGGGACCAGGAAGCCCATGAAATGGATGAAGATTACATCGGCGCTCTGGAATACGGCATGCCTCCGACAGCGGGAGAAGGTATAGGAATAGACCGGCTTGTAATGCTTTTTACCGATGCTCCGTCCATACGGGATGTAATATTGTTTCCGCACATGCGAGCGAAGATGAAATGACGGAGTTGGGGTTTTCCCGGGGCGATAACACCCGTTCCGGAACGTCAGGCCAAAAAAAATTCTTGGATATGTTGCGGATTTATAATTATGTCATATGAACTCTTCATAGGTCTTCGTTATCTCAAGGCTAAAAGAAAACAGACCTTCATATCAGCCAATACGTTCATATCGGTGGCGGGTATTTTTCTGGGAGTCGCCGCGCTTATTATTGTGCTGGCTGTCATGAACGGTTTTGAGATCGAGCTTCGCGACAAGATACTGGGGATAAATTCTCACATTGTTCTTATGGAATACACCGGCGGTATGGAAAATCATGAAGAGGTTATCAGAAAAATCGCTTCGGTCGAAGGCGTCGTAGCCTCCACACCGTTTATATATGGTCAGGCGATGCTGAAAAACGAAGGGCGCGCAACGGGTGTGGTCCTGCGGGGCATGGCGACCGAGACATCTGCCGACGTTATAAATCTCGGCAAGATGGAGGATGGGAGCCTCGATAATCTCTCCGGCCCGGGGAACGAGACAGGTCTCCCCGGCGTTGTCATCGGGAAAGAACTGGCCATGAATCTTGCACTCGTGCTTTTCGACCCCGTGGAGATATTGCTTCCCATGGGAATTTCAACTCCCATGGGTATTGTCCCCAAGATAAAAACATTTGCAGTAGTGGGCATTTTTGATTCAGGTTCGTATGAATATGATTCATCGCTGGTTTTCATGTCGCTTGAGAATTGCAAAAAATTCCTCGGCATGAAGAATACCGTCACCGGGCTGGAAATCAAGGTGAACGACATCGACGGAGCGGGCAGGATTGCAAAGAATATTCAGGCAAAACTCGGATATCCCTACTGGGCAAGAAGCTGGATGGAAATGAACAAGAATCTCTTTTCGGCGCTCAGGCTCGAAAAGAGGGTCATGTTTATCATTCTCAGTCTGATCGTGATTGTTGCAGCCTTCAACATAATTACCACCCTGATTATGACGGTTATGGAAAAAGCCAAAGATATAGCCATACTGAAATCGATGGGTGCAACGGCGAAAAGCATCATGAAAATATTCATGCTGGAGGGGATCGTTATCGGAGCAATCGGTACGATACTGGGTTGTATTGCGGGAATTGCCGTCGCTCTGAACCTTGAATGGATAAGCCGGTCGGTGGAAGACTTGTTCGGTTTCAAGATCCTGCCCAAGGATGTTTATTATCTGAACGATCTGCCTTCGAAGATAGACTATGGTGATGTTACCGTTATCGTTATCGCTGCGATGCTGATATGTTTCCTGGCATCGTTGTATCCGTCATGGAGGGCCTCGAAACTGGACCCCGCCGAGGCGCTGAGGTATGAATAGAAAACGGATGACGTTATGATCGAAGTACGGCAATTGACGAAAACCTTTATAAAGAACGGAAATCGTATTGAAGTGTTGAAAGGGATCGACTGCGGCATTGCAAGGGGAGAATCCGTCGCAATCCTGGGCGCTTCAGGGACAGGCAAGACCACATTTCTTCAGATACTCGGAGCGCTCGATCATCCGACTTCCGGCAGCGTACTTTTCGAAGGCACGGATATCTTCGAATGGAACGAACCCAGGCGTGCCGAATTCAGAAATAAAAGAATCGGTTTTGTTTTCCAGTTTCATCATTTGCTTCCCGAATTTACCGCTCTGGAGAATACCGTCATGCCGGCCCTGATAAACGGGATGCCGAAAGGAGATGCCTGCAGGCGGGGGGAGATTGTCTTGACGGAAGTGGGGCTTGGTGATAGGTTGACGCATAAACCGGGGGAACTTTCCGGAGGAGAACAGCAAAGGGTTGCGATAGCGCGGGCAATAATGATGAAGCCGGATGTCATCCTTGCTGATGAGCCTACGGGAAATCTTGATATGAAAACGGGAGAAAGGATACAGGACCTGCTCCTTGATCTCGGCAGGGCGGATAACACCACGCTCATTGTCGTTACCCACAACAGATTACTTGCTGACAGTATGTCTCGCACTATCAACCTGAGGGATGGAAAAATTTATGATATCTAAGCGCATAGTGACTTTCTTTATCATAACAGTGTTTATTCTATGGTTGCCCGCAATTGCTTTATCCGCTCCGGATTCTTCCGGTGAACAGGTAAGCATCGAAAAAGTTGCCGTCTTTCCCTTTGAGATACACAGCAGCGAAAATGTTGATTTACTGCGGGATCAGGTAACCGGCGGATTGGCGACCGAACTGCTGAAATCCGGGCACGTTGAGGTTATCAAAAAGGAGGCTTTTGAAAATCTGATCGCAGGAAGGCCGCTGGATGACCGGACGGCTGTTTCCGTCGGGGAAAATGCGGGTGCGGATTTTGCGGTTATAGGAAGTCTTACCAAACTGGGTGAAATGCTGAGTGCCGATGTCGGAGTAATAAACGTCGGGAGCGGGTATCGGTTTAATATCTTCGCTCAGGGAAATGACATGGATACCCTGGTCTCCCGGTTGAAGAATGATGTACTTCTGAAGATACTAGCGGGGCAGAGGATTACTGAGGTAAGGTTCTCGGGAAACCTCAGAATAGGAGATGATGCCATATACAATGTCCTGCAAAGCACGAAGGGTAAGCTTTTTTCGGAGCAAAGGCTCTCATCGGACATAAAAGCCATATACAAAATGGGTTATTTTAAGGATGTCGCCGCCAGGGTTGCGAGTACGTCCGAAGGAAAGGTTATAACCTTCACGCTGGAGGAGATGCCTTTAATAACAGGCCTGGATATCGAGGGAAATGAAGGAATCGAAAGAGCGGATATAGAAGGGGTTATCTCCGTTAAAGAAAAACAGTTGCTCAATCTGAACAAACTGAAATCTGACATGGAGAACATAAAAGCGCTCTACAGGAATGAAGGATATCTGAATGCCGAAGTCGAATACAGCACGGATGAAAACAAGAAGGGTGTCCGCCTGGTATTTCACATTACCGAGAATAAAGAGCTTTATATAAAAGAGATTAAATTTGCGGGAAACAAGGCGTATACGGACGAGGAACTGAGCGACATGATGGAAACCTCGGAATGGGGTATATTCCATTTCCTCACCGATTCCGGTGTGTTTAATGAGGAAAAGTTAAAACAGGATTCCAACAGGCTGACTGTTTTTTATCTTAACAACGGATATATCGATGCGAAAGTCGGTGAACCGGAAATCACGCATGACAGGGAATGGATATACGTCACGATACCTATCATCGAAGGCAGGCAGTTCAGGGTCGGCAAAGTCGAGATCACGGGTGATATACTTACCGTCCCCAGGTCCGACCTGACGGCGAAGCTTCAGATTAACACAAAAGATTATTTCGACAGAGAGGCCATTGTAAAGGACATCGATTTTTTGACAGAGGTTTGCAGTAAAGAGGGATATGCCTATGCCAGTATTGTCCCGCGAACCGTGGCGAGGACCGATGAACAGAAAGTCGATGTAACCTACAACGTTGACAAAGGGAATCTTGTCTATATCAATACCATATCAATAACGGGAAATACGGTGACGCGGGACAAGGTGATACGCAGGCAGCTCGCCGTTGTGGAAAAGGATCTTTATGACAGCAGCAAGCTCAAGACGAGCTATATGCAACTGAACAGGCTAAGGTATTTTGAAGAGGTGGATTTCAAGACGGGAAAGGGCGCCGATGAGAATCTCATGGATATCGACGTCCACATAAAGGAAAAATCCACCGGAATGTTCAGTGTCGGAGCGGGATACAGCGCCGTGGACAGCCTGATTTTCATGGCCCAGATATCCGAGCGTAATCTTTTCGGAAGAGGGCAGATACTGAGTCTCAACGGCTACCTAGGATCTACAAAAACGAGTTACGAACTGTCTTTTGTCGAACCCTGGCTGTTTGACGTGCCCCTTTGGAGCAAGTTCGAGATATGGGATACGGAAAATGATTACGACTCATATGATCTGGACACAAAAGGCTTTGGAACGACGCTGGGCTACCCCCTGTTCGAATATGTGATGGGCTATGTCAGGTACAGCTTGAAAACCGACGATATCACGAATATAGAAGACACGGCATCGCAATATATAAAGGACCAGGAAGGGGAAACCACCTCGAGCGGCGTTACCTTTTCACTCTCGCGGGATACGACGGACGATATCATGTTTCCCTCAACAGGGTCCAAAAACAGGCTTTCCGCGGAGGTAACGGGAACAATCTTTCAGGGCGATGTCAGTTTCGCGAAGTATATGGCCGATTCGCGGTGGTTTTTCCCTCTGCCGCTGGACCTGGTGTTCGGTATTCACGGCAGGATCGGTTACGTGCATGGTCTTGAAGGGAAAGAGGTTCCCGTCTTCGAGCATTTCTACCTGGGCGGAATAAATTCTCTCAGGGGATTGCGGGATGTAGGCCCCCTGGATTCGGAAGGCGACTGCATCGGCGGTGAGACCATGTTGAACTTCAACGCTGAAATTGTCTTTCCCCTCATCGAGGAAGCCGGCGTCAGAGGGGTGGTTTTTTTCGATACCGGCAATGCGTGGGAAAGCGGCTATTACCTGGATGATATGAGAAGAACAGCAGGGGCGGGGATACGCTGGTACTCTCCTATGGGACCGCTGCGGCTGGAATGGGGATATGTTCTCGACAGAAAGGATTTCGAGCCGGAAAGCAGATGGGAGTTTACGATAGGTATGTTCATGTAGTTTCCATCGTAAAGATATATGCATGATCGACCGGTTTTCTTCACCGGAAACCGTGGCGTATACAGCGTTTATGGCGGATCGGCGGTTCGCCGTCGAGCCGGTACATATAAACATTCGGATTACGGTCCGATACATGAAAGCGTAATAAATTAAGACAGGGGGTTTTGTTTATGAAGAAAGCTATAAGTTTTCTGATATTGGTTTCTTTTATGGCGGCGGGTGTGTGCTATGCAGGAGCCGACAAGATAGGATTTATCGACATAAAAAATGTTCTCGCGAGCTCGGAGGCCGGGAAGGCGGCGACCCTTGGGCTGAAAAAGTTTGTCGAAGACAAAAAAGCACAGATACAGGAAAAAGAAACCATTCTTCAGAATATGAAAGATGATCTGGAAAAGCAAAAGGCCGTCATAACGGAAGGTGCTTACAAGGAAAAAGAGCTTGCATATCAGAAGGAATATAAGGATTACAAAAGATTTATCGAAGATGCCAATGAAGAGATGAGAGTCCGGGAGCAAAAGCTCTCCCAGAAACTTGTTCCCGAAGTGTTCAAAATTGCGAACAGTATAGGCAAAAAAGAAGGGTATGCATGCATACTTGACGTGAGTACTAACGGCCTTGTTTTTTATTCCCAGGCGAACGATATAACGCAAAAAGTAGTAGAGGAATACAACAAGGAATATAAATCCAGGAAGTAGTTGCCGGGTTTTAAATGACGGTTAGAAAACAGCTGAAAGAGATCGCACAATATATAGGCGGCACGGTAGTGGGAGATGCCGATCTGTTCGTCAGTAATGTGCGCGGGATAGACGAAGCCGGTGAAGGAGATATTACCTTCATTTCAAATCCGAAATACAAGGACAGGCTCGAAAAAACCCATGCATCGGCAATTCTTGTTTCTCCGGAGATTACAAGCCCCGATAAGAATCTGATTGTTACCGAAGATCCCTATACCGCCATGGCTATGGTTCTGACACTTCTCTATCCGGAAGAACCCGTTTCCGCGGGGGTGAGCCGTGAGGCCTTTATTGAAACGGACGCTGAAATCGCGGAAGATGTTACTGTTTATCCGGGCGTATACATCGGAAGGAAGGCCAGGGTGGAGAAAAGGGCTGTACTTTACCCCGGCGTTTTTGTGGGCGATGAGGTGAGTATCGGGGAAGATTCCGTACTGTACCCGAACGTTGTCGTATACAAAAGGTGCATCATAGGGAAAAGAGTAACGCTCCACGCCGGAGTAGTTGTGGGAGCGGATGGATTCGGTTTCGCAAACCCGGGAGCCGAAAACCGCAAGGTTCTACAGGTGGGAATTGTCCAGATAGATGACGATGTCGAGATAGGTGCAAATACGACCATAGACCGGGGGACACTGGGAAAAACCTGGATAAAACGGGGAGTCAAGATCGATAATCTGGTCCAGATCGCTCATAATGTCGTTATCGGTGAAAATTCCGTTATTGTTGCCCAGGTCGGTATTTCCGGCAGTACTAAACTGGGAAGGAGTGTGATACTGGGGGGGCAGGTCGGACTTGTCGGGCATATAGCCATAGGAGACAACGTTATGATCGGAGCTCAGTCGGGTGTTAATGAAGATGTTCCCCCTGGTCAGATCGTATCCGGATCGCCGCACATGCCTCATCGCAACTGGTTGCGGGCTCAGGCATGTTTTTCGAAGCTGCCGGAGATGAGAAAAACGATAAATTCCCTGATAAAGAGAATAGAATTACTGGAAGAAAAAACAGAACAATAAAAGGTCAACACGTTTTTAGATAAGGGGCAGTAAAGAGTATGAATATTCACCCAACGGCTATAATATCGCCCGAAGCGACTGTGGGCGAACAGGTCACAATCGGACCTTACAGCATTATAGGCCCGAACGTGGAAATAGGAACGGGTACCGTCGTGGGGCCGCACGCGGTCATAGAAGGCCCGACAAAAATAGGTGGCAACTGCCGTATATCCCAGTTTGCATCCATCGGGGCGCTTCCTCAGGATTTGAAGTTCAAAGGGGAAGAATGTCCCGTTATTATCGGTGACAATAATACGATACGGGAATTCGTTACCATACACCGTGCGACGGCTTCCGATATAGCCATGACAGTTATAGGGAACAATAATCTTCTGATGGCGTATTGCCATGTAGCTCATAACTGCAAGCTGGGCAACAATATCATCATGGCGAATGTCGCCAACCTGGCCGGTCACGTACATGTTGAAGATTATGCCATAATAGGCGGCCTTTCGGGCGTTCATCAATTCACGCGGATAGGTTGCCACGCGATGATCAGCGGCGCATCCGCGGTTAATCAGGACGTTCCTCCATATATTACCGTCGCGGGCAATCATGTAAAGCCATACGGCCTTAATACTATCGGTTTGAGGAGACGGGGTTTCCCGGAGAAAACCCTGGAGGATCTTAAAAAAGCGTACAAAATAGTTTTTAGATCGTCCCTGTTGCTTTCCGAAGCCGTGCGAAGGATACGGGATGAAATCACGGGTTCGCCCGAGGTAGATCACTTTATAGAGTTTATTGAGAACTCCAAGAGGGGAATCTGCCGGTAGAGAATTGAAGATCGGGGCGGCGCAGGCTGCCGCCTCAGGCGCCGGAGTCGAACCATTATAACCAGGCATATGGCGGCTGTTCGCGATCTGTAATGCCCGGTTCCCGGTTGAAAAGGCAGAGTACGTGAAACCGGTACCAGGTGTGTGTTGAAAAGACGGTATAACGGCTGGCAGGAACCGGTTATTAATGATGATTATATGTAAGGGCCGTTCCGCCCTCTCTTGTCTTTATCTTTCATTTCTTATGCTATGAGTAATCCCGGGATTATAAGACCAGAAAACTCTGATGTAATTATCGTTGCCGGAGAGGCATCGGGCGATCTTCATGGGGCGCATCTTGTCAGGGCGATGCATGAAATCAACCCGGACCTGTGCTTCTACGGAGTGGGAGGCGAAAAGATGAAAGCGGCAGGTGTTTCGTTGATCGCCCATTCATCTGAAATGGCCGTTATGGGACTTGTCGAGGTAGTACCGAAACTGGGCTTTATCATGAAAGTTAAGCGCGAGCTTAAGAAAATAATACGGCAATCCAGACCGGCGCTTCTGATTCTTATAGACTATCCCGGATTTAACCTGTCACTGGCTAAATTCGCCAGGAAGAACGGAATCAAGGTCTTTTACTATATAAGCCCGAAGGTATGGGCATGGAGAAAAAAGAGAATATACACGCTGGAAAAATGTGTAGACCGTATGGCGCTGATACTCCCGTTCGAGGAACAGGTCTATGAAACGGTTCATCTGGATGCCCGTTTTGTCGGGAATCCGCTTCTGGATACGGTAAAGAGACAGTACACGCGTACGGAAGCGCTCGAAATGTTAGGATTGAAAGAGGGGATGAAAACCGTCGCGCTCCTGCCGGGAAGCAGAAAAGGCGAAGTCACGCGGCTCCTGCCCGAAATGCTTTCGATGGCGGAAACCCTGAAGGACAGGATATCAGACATCCAGTTCGTTCTTCCTCTTGCGGATACCCTGTCTTACGATTTTGTTCATGGATTTACCCGCCGATGCGGGGTCGATGTCAAAATTGTGGAAGGGAATGTGTACGATGCCGTCGGTATTTCCGATATTGCCGTCGTTGCTTCGGGAACTGCGACACTGGAAACGGCGTTGCTCGGTGTTCCGATGATTATAGTCTACCGCGTTTCACCACTGACATACTATATAGGCCGGATGGTTGTTAACGTCGAGCATATAGGACTTGTCAACCTGATAGCGGGTAAAACTATCATACCGGAACTTATACAGGGAGACGCTAATTCCGAAAAGATGGCGGATATGGTGTATGATATTCTCGATAGTGCGCCCAGGATGGATGAAATGAAGCGGGACCTGCGTGCTGTGGGCGAAATGCTGGGCGTTCCGGGTGCGTCCGGAAGAGCGGCCCGGATGGCGTGCGAAATGATATGACATGTTGAAGCTGAAAAGCATTGTTTCCAGGATATTACGTGATGACAGCAGGCAATTGCGCTTCTCTCCGCTGCTCCTGGCTTCCTTTGTGTATCGTGGTGCCGTAACACTCCGCAATTATTGCTATGATGCGGGCCTGTCCCGTGCGCGTAAGATGAAATGCGGGGTTATCAGTGTGGGAAATATGGTTGTAGGGGGTACCGGTAAGACCCCGACAGTTATTATGCTGGCCGGCATGCTCAAAAAGCATGGGTACAAACCGGCCGTTCTGAGCAGGGGGTACGGAGGCAAGCGGGAAGGGCGTACCAGTGTGGTATCCGATGGTCATGAAATACTGATGGGCGCCTCCGATGCGGGGGATGAACCCGTGCTGATAGCTGAGAACCTGGAGGGTGTACCGGTCATTATCGGGAAGGAACGATCACGCTCGGGAAAACTGGCGGTTGAACGTTTCGGTGCCGATGTGCTGATACTCGACGACGCGTTTCAACATCGCCGCCTTTTCAGAGACATCGATATTGTTCTGCTGGACAGAGAAAAACCATTCGGAAACGGGTTTATGCTTCCGAGAGGGGGGTTGCGCGAACCGGTTAAGGCTCTTAAGAGGGCGGATGCGATAATCTTTACATCGACAGAAGGGGACACTGATTCAGGACAGGGCACTGTACCCCCGGCTGAACTTCCTCATGTGCCGACTTTCAGTGGTTATCGAAGGGCACGGGATATTGTCAGGGGCGAAGCAAAAGACATCTCTCTCCTTCATTATCTCGAGGGGAAAAGGATATGCGCTTTTTCGGGCATCGCCGAACCCGAAAGTTTCAGAAAAATAGTTTCGCCTCTCTGTGGAGAGATTGCGGCTTTTATGCCTTTCCCCGATCATCATATCTACACGGGAAAGGATATCGAGCATATCCGGAAGGTTTGCAGCGAATCCGGCGCGGAGCTTATATTGACCACCGAAAAGGACGGGATCAAACTGGTTACGTTTCCCGATTTCTTTCGGGATCTGTACCGGCTGAGAATGGAAATGGATATAGTCCGTTCCGGTCTGAATTTTGAGGAGTATATCCTGGCGCGGTTAGAAGCATGAAAAAAGAAACATGGACAACGAGAATAATTTTTGCCCTGTTCAGGATCATTCCCCCCGGAGTACGGAAAATCGTCTTCAAAGCGCTGATGATGCTCTTTTATCAGTTCTCGGGGGAGCACAGATTGATTGTTCTGAATAATCTGGCGCGGTCGTTTCCGGAGAAAGATATGACCGAACTGACCCGGATCGCCAGGGATTGTTATCGGAACCTGGGAATTGTTGTCGCCGAGTTTTTCGATATTATTTCCATGACAAGAGAAAACGTATCCGACTGGTTGGAATTTGAAGGAAGAGATGCTTATCTCAAAGCGCGCGAAAAGAATAGAGGGATTCTCTTTTTTACCGGTCATTTCGGTAACTGGGAAATCGCCGCGGCCGCTTTTGCCTTACTTTGTCAGCCGATTAACATTATATACAGGTCACTGGATGATCCTGTTCTCGGAGGCATCGTTGACAAGGTAAGGAGCCATACAGGGAACAAGCTTATCCCCAAGGGAGGCGCTGCCAGGAAGATAATTCGGCTTCTCGCGGAGAATGAGAGTATAGGCATTCTTGTAGACCAGAATGTTTCATGGAGGGAAGGTGTATTCGTCGATTTTTTCGGAAGACCGGCATCAACCACCAAAGGGCTTGCAGCTCTGGCTCTCCAAACCGGAGCACCCGTACTGCCGGGTTTTATATTCAGAATGAAAAACGGCAGATACCGGCTTGTTATCGGACCGGAGGTCGAGATTTCTAGAACCGGTGATTATGAGAGGGATATCTTTGAAAACACGCAACGTTTCACGAAGATTGTTGAGTACAATGTGAGAAAATATCCCGAACAATGGTTCTGGCTTCATCAGCGATGGAAAACGAAGATGTCGCAGGTCCGATAAATTAAAAAAACAAGAACATGATCGCCGGGGTAATGGGGAAAAGTGCCATGTCTTCTTTCTACTTTCTTGATCTGTCCCGGCGGAATTTTTGAAACCGGAGTAGTTCTTTCAG
Organism: Syntrophaceae bacterium UBA2210; assembly: GCA_002327865.1. GTDB lineage: Bacteria > Desulfobacterota > Syntrophia > Syntrophales > UBA2210 > UBA2210. The sequence continues at coordinate 4,576 of DCUQ01000058.1, read as the reverse complement.
GAAGTACGATATGCTGACGGTAAGAGAAACAAGGAGAATAGTTCCCTCGGAAATACACAACATACTGATCAGGGGAACCAACTGGATCGGAGACGTAATCATGAGTCTCCCCGCGGTATCCTCTATCAGGTATACCTTTCCCCGTTCCCGGATAGCGGTCCTGGCAAAACCCTGGGTAGCGGATCTCTACAGGGCGTGCCCCGATATTGACGATGTCATCGTTTTTCAAAGCCCCGGCGTACATGACGGCATCGGTGGGAAAATACGGCTTGCCTCACAACTGAAGGAGGAACATTTCGATATTGCTTTTCTCCTGCAGAACGCAATAGAGGCGGCTATTATCGCCTGTCTGGCTCGAATACCGTTGAGGGCCGGATACAACTCCGACTGCAGGGGATTTCTCCTGACCCATTCGGTTAAGCGAACCAGCGCCGTAAGAAAGATTCACCAGATCGGTTATTACCTGGAAATGGTAAAATCACTGGGATTGGGATCATCGGGGAGAAATATCAATATAGCGCCGGGAGATGATTATTCAATGGCCGCCAGGCGGATACTCGCCGAGCATGGTGTTCAGGATGGAGACATCCTGATCGGTATCGCTCCGGGGGCAAGTTACGGGCCTGCCAAGATGTGGTTTCCGGAGCGGTTCGCGGCCGTGGCGGACAAACTTGCGGGTGATTGCAAGGCCAGGTTCGTTCTTCTGGGGAGCCCGGGAGACAGAAAAAGAACCGACCTGATTCAGAAAAACGTAAAGAGCCCTATGATAAACCTGGCAGGTGAGACTACGCTCAAAGAAGTAATAGGGCTGGTAAAAGAGTGCGATCTTTTTATTTCCAACGATTCAGGACTGATGCATCTTGCGGGGGCTCTCGATATTCCGCTGATCGCCATATTCGGTTCCACGAATCCCACGGCAACCGCCCCGGCGGGCGAAAGGAGCGTCATCATCTATAAGAATGTTGCCTGCAGTCCCTGCCTTAAGAAAGAGTGCCCGACCGATTTCAGATGCATGGATATGATCGGAGTAGACGATGTCTTCAATGAAGCGAAGGAGTTGTTGCGAAACAGCCGTGAGTTCACCCGAATGTCCATGAAAGACGAACTATGAAAAAAAGTAACAGGGCGGTATTCCTGGACAGGGACGGAACAATCAATGAAGAAGTCGGCTATCTTGACAGCCTGGACCGGCTTGTAATATTCCCTGCGGCATTTGATGCGGTGCGGATGCTTAATGAGGCAGGGTTTAAAGTAGTAGTGGTAACAAATCAATCGGGTGTGGCCAGGGGATTTTTCGATGAGGATTTCGTCGATACCGTCCATGCAAGGATGGATGAAATATTCCGGGAAAAGGGAGCGATCATCGACCGCTTTTACTATTGTCCTCATCACCCGACAGAGGGGATCGACAGATACCGGATCTTATGCGATTGCAGGAAACCGGCTCCTGGGATGCTTATAAAGGCATCCGAAGAACTTTGTATCGATCTGGCGGGTTCCTATGTGGTGGGGGATATGGCAAAAGACATTATACTTGCGAATAATGTCGGGGCAGGCGGAATACTCGTACGAACGGGTTATGGGAATAACGTTGATGCTTCCGATATAAAACCTGTTTATGTGGCCCGGGATATCCTCGATGCGGCGAATTGGATCATAAAGGACGGAAACCTTTGAATATACTGATAGTAAAATTGAGTGCCGTAGGCGATGTGGTGCACACACTACCGTCGCTTGCCGCGTTGAGAAAACTGTATCCCGATGCCCATATCACATGGGTGATAGAGGAGGACGCTTCGAATATTATAATGGGACATCCCTGTCTCGACAGAATTATCGTCTCACACAGAAAAAAGTGGATGGATAATTTCAAAAGGATAAATGCCGTGAGGAAAACCATAGGCGAAATGATGTCCTTTATAAAAGAACTCAGAGACAGGGAATATGATATTGTCCTGGATTTTCATGGCTTGTTCAAAAGTTCTCTCATTGTACTGCTCAGCGGAGGCAGGAGGAGGATCGGATATGACAGCATGCAGGAGCTTTCCGGTCTTTTCCTGAGTGAGAAAATTTATGAAGATATGGATAAACATGCCGTGGACCGCTATCTGGATTTTCCTCGTTACCTCGGAGCGGATATCGGAAAACCTGAATTTGCTATTCATATTGAAACAGAAAACAAAAATAAGATATACAGGCTCCTCAGCGAAAACGGAATAGGCGAGGAAGACTCATTTGTTTCGGTAAATCCGGTGGCTCTGTGGGATACAAAACTGTGGGAAGATGATAAATTCGCCCGGTTGTGTGACAGAATAACGGTTGAATTGAAGATGAAAATCGTATTTACAGGTGGACGCAATCGGGATGCGGTGGGGCGTATCCGGGCGCTTATGAAATCTCCGTCCGTAGATCTATCGGGGGAAACCACCTTGAAGGACCTGGCGTATTTGTATGCATTGTCGACCCTTGTAATAACGACAGATTCCGGTCCCATGCATATATCAGCGGCGGCAGGAACACCGACGGTTGCATTGTTCGGCCCTACGGATCCCGCGCGTACGGGACCATACGGCGATGGTCATACGGTTATTCGAGAGAACCTGCCGTGCAGTCCCTGTTTCCTGAAGAAGTGTGCGACAAAAGAGTGTATGAGCAAGATCTCTGTTGATTTGGTATTTCAAGCTGTAGCTAAAAAATGCGGAAGGGCTCTTCGTGAATTGTAAAAAAATTGCAAAAGGAACGCTGACAGCGATAATAATGCTCGCGTTCCTTGTAACGGTTGATAATGCTGTTGCCGGTGATGCCGGTTTCCCTCTTACGGAATCGGGAATTGTACTCGGTTATGGAACGGGAAATTTAGAAGGGGGGCACTATGAACCTCTGCTTCTGATATTGCATATCGGGTTTTGTTTTAAAGAATTTTCTTCAGAACAGTCACGGGATCATAAAAATATAGTCACTTTCTGCATCGAACCCCAGATAAATCCGGTAGTAAACCCCGAATCAGACGTGGAATTCGGTATTAGCGCGGGACTCAAATATATGCATTATCTGACTAACACCGTATCAGCCCATCTCATGGCGTCCTTCGGCCCGCACTGGATCACCGTTAACACGGAGAGTCAGGCCAAGGGTTTTGTTTTTTCCAGCACAATCGGGGCGGGCATCTCGGTCTTTGTAACGGACAATTCCGCTGTCAGCCTGGGATTTCGGGCAAGACATCTTTCAAATGCCAATTTAAGCAAACCAAACGGAGGCATCGAAACCTGTTTCGGTACGGTCGGATATTCGATATTTTTTTAATCCATCCGGTTAAGGGTTTTACAAGGAGGCTTGTGAGTGATATAGAGGCCGGGTAAGGTATGGAGAGGTGAGCGGGTTATGGATATGGACATGGAACTGCTGGAGATTCTGGTATGTCCGCGGTGCAGGGGGGATGTTCGTCTGAACGAAGACGAGAGCGGGCTGATATGCGATGCATGCAAATTAATGTACGAGATACGGGACGGGATTCCCGTGATGCTGATAGAAGAGGCGACGGCCATAGAATAGTTACAGGCCGTTGACCGTGGTGTTATGAATATATTCAGACGAATCTTAAAACTGTCGAAGCCGCATATTCCGAAGTTCATTCTTGCGATGCTGTGCATGTTGTTTGTCGGCTTTACCACTTCTTCGCTTGCCTTTCTCGTCAAGCCCGCCCTGGACGGGATCTTCCTCAACCGTAACGCTTCCATGCTGAAGTGGATACCGGTGGTAATCATTCTGATATACCTTGTCAAAGGCGTGTGCAATTACGGTCAGACCGTTTTGATGAGTTTTGCCGGTCAGCGTGTGGTAGCGGATCTGCGGTGTGAGCTTTACAATCACATTCAGAGACAATCCCTTTCTTTTTTCAACAAGAGTCATACCGGTGTGCTGATGTCCCGTATCACGAACGATGTAAATCTTATCCAGGGGGCTGTTTCCGAGGCGGTGACCAGTCTTTTCAAGGATTCGTTTACACTGATCGGTCTTATTTTCGTGATTTTTTATCGTGATTGGCAGCTGGCGCTGATTGCCATGGTTGTTTTTCCACTGACTATATACCCCATAGTCAAATTCGGCAGGAAGATGAGAAAGGTAGCCACGAGCACCCAGGTTACGATGGGGAGTCTCACCAGTCTGCTGCAGGAGACCATATCCGGGACAAGGATTGTAAAAGCCTTCGGGATGGAAGATTACGAAGGCGGGAGATTCGCGAAAGAGAACGAGAAGCTTTTCCGTTTTCACATGAAGGCCGTGTCCATACGCGCGATGTCGTCTCCATTCATGGAATTTCTAGGGGGTATCGGGATTGCCGCGATTGTTTTTTACGGGGGCTACCAGGTCATAAAAGGCACATCCACTCCGGGTACGTTTTTCTCCTTTCTTGCCGCTCTCATCATGCTTTACGAGCCCGTGAAGAGACTGACGAACGTGAATAATACGATCCAGCACGGTATATCCGCGGCCATCCGTGTCTTCGGGATTATGGATATCGTTCCGGAGATACGCAACCGGGAAGGCGCGGTGGAACTGCCGAAGATTTCGGACA
>DCUQ01000024.1:814-13694 GCA_002327865.1 Syntrophaceae bacterium UBA2210 | reverse complement strand
ATCGACAAGATATCAAAGAAATCCGGTAATCCCTCAATTACCAGGGACGTGTCCGGAGAGGGGGTCCAGCAGGCCCTTCTGAAAATAATAGAAGGAACAATGGCGAATGTGCCTCCCAAGGGGGGTAGAAAACACCCGCAGCAGGAATTCATCCAGGTCGATACAACCAATATACTGTTCATATGTGGCGGGGCATTCAACGGGCTGGAAGATATAATCGAAAAAAGGCTGAATGTAAGTTCAATGGGATTCGGAGCCGACATTAAGAGCAAGGAAAAAAGGAACATCGGCGAAATCCTTTCGGAAGTGAAACCGGAGGATCTTCTGAAATACGGTCTGATACCGGAGTTCGTGGGAAGGCTCCCCGTGATCGGGGCCCTTCATGACCTTGTCGACAAAGATCTGGTGAGAATACTGGTAGAACCGAAGAACTCCATGGTAAAGCAGTACAAAAAGATGTTTGAGATGGAAGATGTAAAACTCACCTTTACGGACGGTGCCCTGAAAGCCATCGCCAAACGCTCTGCGGACAGGAAGGCAGGCGCGAGAGGGCTGCAGGCTGTTATGGAAGATGTCATGCTGGATATCATGTATGACATACCGTCGAGAAGCGACATAAAGGAATGTCTTATAAACAGCGATGTAGTATTAAAAGCAGAAAAACCGATTCTGGTTTTTGAAAAGGCTTCCGACGAGATAGAAGAAGATAACAAACAAAAGAAAACAGGATGAAATAGATAAATGTTCGATTTTAAGAAAAGCCATGAAAATACAGAAAGAAACAGGCTGACAATCCCGCTGCTTCCTTTGAGGGATGTAGTCGTGTTTCCCCACATGATAGTCCCTCTTTTTGTGGGCAGAGACAAATCGATCAGCGCCCTGGAATCCGCCATGCGGCATGAAAAGGAGATATTCCTGTCTGCGCAAAAGGGTGCCGAGGTCGATGAGCCGGTGAAAGATGACATATATACTGTGGGAACCATAGGTAACATCATACAGTTGCTGCGGCTTCCCGACGGGACGGTCAAGGCTCTGGTCGAGGGAGTGAAAAGGGGAGTAATAAAAAACTACCTGCCCGATCAGGAATTTTTCCTGGTGGAGGTCGAGGAACTGGATGAAAAAGATTTCAACGAATCGGATCCGAAGCTGAAGGCACTGATAAGGAATATTGTAGAGTCGTTCTCGAAGTACGCGAAAATCAGCAAGAAAGTTCCTCCCGAGCTGGTCGGCTCCATGTCTCTTGGAGATGACCCTTCAAAGCTTGCCGATACGGTCGCGGCACATTTGCACGTAAAACTGGATGAGCGGCAGAAGGTGCTAGAGACTACGGATGTTATCGAAAGGCTTGAGAAGATATACGCTTTATTGATGGCGGAGATAGAAATACTGGAGGTCGAGAACCGTATACGGAAACGTGTCAAGACCCAGATGGAAAAGACCCAAAAGGATTACTATCTGAATGAGCAGATGAGAGCTATTCAGAAGGAAATGGGTGAAGACGACAGTTTCAAGGCAGAGATAAAAGAGCTGGAGAAAAGGCTGAAGGAAAAGAAACTGACCGAGGAGGCGTATCAGAAGGTTAAACAGGAAATAAAGAAACTGAAGATGATGGCGCCCATGTCGTCCGAAGCAACGGTTGTCAGAAACTATGTGGACTGGTTACTGGCGTTGCCGTGGTATGAAAAGACGGAAGACAAACAGGATCTGAAAGAGTCCGAGACGATTCTGGAAGAAGACCATTACGGTCTCAAGATTGTTAAAGAAAGGATACTCGAATATCTCGCGGTCCAGATCCTGTCAGAGAAAAAGAAGGGTTCCATACTTTGTTTCGTCGGTCCTCCCGGTGTGGGTAAAACTTCGATCGCAAAGTCGATTGCCAGGGCCACCAACAGGAAATTTATCAGGCTTTCTCTGGGCGGTTTAAGGGATGAGGCCGAGATACGGGGGCACAGGAGGACGTACATCGGGGCAATGCCGGGTAAGATTATCCAGTTGTTGAAAAAGGCCGGTTCGAGCAACCCTGTATTCTGTCTGGATGAAATCGATAAACTGAGTTCCGATTTCAGGGGAGATCCCGCGTCGGCGCTCCTTGAAGTACTTGACCCGGAACAGAACGTCGCCTTCAATGACAACTATCTTGAAGTAGATTACGACCTGTCCGATATCATGTTCATAACAACGGCAAATGTTCTTCAGACGATACCCCCGGCACTTCAGGACCGTACGGAAGTTATCCGTATAGCCGGATATACCGAGCCTGAAAAACTGAGCATAGCCAGGAAATATCTTGTCGCGAAGGAACTGGAAAACAATGGCCTGACGGAAGCGGATATCACCTTTTCGGATGGGGCGTTATTGAACATTATAAGAGAGTATACCCGGGAAGCCGGGGTAAGAAATCTTGAACGGGAAATAGCGTCGATCTGCAGAAAAGTGGCAAGAAGAATCGTAACCAATGGGAAAAAGAAAAAGATAACTGTGGGCTCAAAGTCCGTAGGAAAATACCTTGGTGTGCCGAAATTCAAATTCGGGGAGATTGAAGACAGCGATAAAATAGGCTTGACAGTCGGTCTGGCGTGGACGGAAGTAGGCGGAGAGCTGTTAACCATAGAATCGTCCATCATGCAGGGAACCGGCAAGCTTACGTTGACGGGGAAACTGGGGGATGTCATGCAGGAATCCGCTCAGGCCGCCCTTACCTACGTAAGGTCGAGGGCGAAGGCCCTGGGGCTGGATGATAACTTCTACAAAGAGATAGACATTCATATACACGTCCCCGAGGGTGCCATTCCGAAGGATGGGCCGTCCGCGGGTATTGCCATGGCTACTTCCATAGCCTCTTCGCTTCTCAAGAAGAAGGTTAGGAGCGATCTGGCTATGACGGGTGAAATAACCCTGAGAGGGAGGGTGCTTCCTATCGGCGGTCTGAAAGAAAAATTACTGGCCGCCCATCGCGGACATATAAAAACGGTTATCATACCGGATGAGAATAAGAAGGATCTTACCGATATCCCTGCTAATGTTCTGAGAGAACTCGAAATAGTTTTTGTGAATAACGTTGATGATGTTCTGGAAAGGGCATTTGTCCCGGAAGATATACCGGAAATGTATCCATATGAAATGGGAAGCTCCGGAACCGGAGAAACCAGGGTAAATGCTTGAGAGCTTAAATATCTCTTGACAAGAAGCGCTTTTTTGTTTAGTTTGCCGTCTTCGGTTGTCAGGAGTTGAACAAGAATGGGCGGATAGCTCAGTTGGGAGANNGAGGCCGTGGGTTCGAGTCCCATCGACCCCGCCATAACAATTACGAGGGGTCAGGTTATATGCCTGTCCCCTCTTTTTGTGTTTAAAAATCAAAATCCAACCTCTTTGCCAATCTGTAGGCATAAAAAGCGGATGCTCAAAATGATGCCCGCTTTCCAGAACTGTTTTTATGAAGTAAACTTCCTTCTAATAAATTGGTTTAGTTGGCTTCACCTGCAACTCCTCAAAACAATCGCAGGGGAAAAGAACTCATTACCATTTGAAAGTCTCGACTTAAAATCTCTTGGAAATACAGCATCATAGAGTTAACTAACTTATCAGTTTTGATCTTTATGCTTTTTGCTTGTGAACAGAATGTAACCAAAGAGGGGATTATGGTCCGATCATCAAAGCCCTGTTTCTCAAAATGAGAGATGGGGTTTTTGTTTTTTGATAAATTAAGCGGGAAACAGCGCTTATTAATCTTGTAACGAAAGTGCTTCGTGTCTTTTGAGAAAGACGAAGGATCCAGGGGAGAATGATAAAATTGGTATGGTGTCTCTCGATTTCCTCATAATTATCTTTACCGGAATCATCGGTTTTCATTATAATCAGCAATAACGATTTGATTAGAAACCTTTTTGAAAACTGCAGAATGAACGAGGCATTTTTCTAAGAGAAAAGGGGAGATATGATGCGATATGGCGCTATTATTGTTGTTGTTTTTCTTATGAGTCTGGGAATGCCCGTTCCCCCGGCCGAAGGGGAAAACTGCGCACTCTCTAAAGACGTTGGGCCGGTGCCACTGGTTGAGCGGTCCCTGATAAGCGCTGAAAAGATGGAGGGTGCCGAAGCCTTCGTTCAGTCAATAGGCGAGTTGCGTTCAAGACTGAACGCGATCAAACAAAATGTGGAAACATTTCCCGCGAAGGCATTACCTGTCGAGCAGGAATGCGAGGCTCTTACCGGACCTGAAAGGCGTAGGCTCAGAGATGCCAAACAAAAACATGATGCAGACTACCAAGCCGTTTCCCAGCAGCGGGAGGCATTGATTCAGGATTATAATACAAACTTCCTTCCCCGCTACGAGGCTGATCAGCAGGATATTCAGGCGTATAAGAGCCAATGCGAAAGAAAGTTTGGGCCAGACGAGAAAGCTGCCTGGGAAGCATGCCAGAGATGGCGGGCAGAGAAAAACCCCATCACAGAAGCCCTTCAAAAGGAGCAGGAGCAATACACCGCAAAAGACAGGGCCTTTCAGGAACGTCTCAGGGAAATCGATGCAGAGTATGACAAAGTCTTTCTTCCATTGAAGGAGCGTTATGAAAAATATAAGGCAGCCCTCGATGCCTACAACGCGGAGCGTGAGGCTTGTATCAAGGATTTTCGTCAGGTGTGGTTGGAGGTGAACACTCTCATAAAGAAGATTGCTCAGGCCAATGAAAAGGGACGACAGGACGAAATTACGCGCACGGAACGGCTGGAAATAGCCCAGAAGCTCAGAGGCCAGGTAAAGGGCATACAGGAAGCACTCCGGCGTCTAAATGTCTCAATGCAGGGAGACGCCAAGGAGCGTGAGCAGTGGGAGAAGGCGACTAACCAAGCCATGGAAAATGCCTGGGATCGAGGCAAAGGAATGATCGTTGATGAAAGCCTGGGTGTTTTGGGCGACCGGCTTGACAAGCAATTAACCAGTACAAACGAGCAGATCAAGCAGGCGGTTGATCGCATGGCTGGAACCACGGACCCCAGTAAGCTCGAACAGTTTCAAGCCGCTGTCAAACTCATGAAAGAACAGCGTGATGAGATCGAACAGGCAAAGACTATCGTTGTCGATCGTCTCAAGGACGCGAAACAGACCACCGATACGGTGGATTATGCGACCTCTGATCCCGGGGATTTAGAGAAATCACTTAGCGGAACCATGGAAATTGTCAAGACCACCCTGGGTGATCCGAAGATTCAGAAGGCCCTCAAGATCGGAGAAAATCTCGGAAGAGGGATCGGCTACGCCCAGTCAATTATAGATTCCTCTTACGATATCACCACCGAAGTGGTGGGCTGGAAACGGATCAACCAGCTCAACCGTAACTCGGATGAATATCTCAAGGCCGTGAATGGGCTCAAAGATAAGATGGAAAGCACCATGAAGAAAATCCATGAACTAGAGGGCAATCAGTAGGAAATTAGGGACAGCTGTACTAGCTCAATAATTCGGTAACTTTTTGGAGCTTATCAAACGGTGTTACATAATTCAATCCGCCATGCAGGCGAAGGTGATTATACTCAAAAAGAGGCAGATTCGAGGGGCAGATTCGAGGGACACAATACTTAATTTTTCAGAATGAATCGCACGTGCAATACAGTCAAAATGTTTGCCTGACCGATCAATCCACCTGACCTCGATTTCGTTAGGGTAAAGAGTAAAGGTGTCAAGTCTACGTTTGATTCTTGTTGTTGATTGCCAATTGTAATCTACGGCGAACAGGCCAATGCGAGTTTTGTTTGTCACAGGAAAGATATATCAAGTTGCTGAAATTCGAGGTATCCTACACGGCATATTTTACTTGAGTCCTTTTTCAACTATCTCAAATATACCTTTACGAATCAGCATTATAGCGATTGAAGCTAAAAATAGACTCGCAACTTTAGATAATGTTTTACTTCCTGCATGACCCAGAAAACGCTCGATTGGTGATGCCAAAGAAAAAAGCGCACCTGCAATGGCTATATTTGCGAGTAAAGCCAGTGCGGTTGGAATTACACCATATTCATTTGCAAATAGCACAGAAGTAGCTAATACTGCAGGCCCGGTAATTAATGGTACACCAATAGGAACCGCACCGAGGGTGTCAGAATCAACAGCACGTTGACGTTTCTCACCAGTAATGATGTCAGACAGAGATATAACAAGAAGGAGGATACCGCCGGCTACCATGAAATCAGATACGCCAACTCCAACAAGACCTAACACTAAAGGCCCTACAAGTAAAAAAGCAATAGCAACAGCCGAAGCTGTAATAATTGATTGTACAATAATACTTCGCTTACGCGCTGAGCTAATCCCTTCCGTCAAACCTAGATAAAGTGGTAAAACACCAATGGCGTCAACGGCGACAAAAAACGGAATGAAGCAAAGAAGAAAATTTTTCATATTATAATAATCCTTCTGCCGAACAATTAATATACCCGGTGGGTATTTCCCGAACTTCCGCGCAATCCTACTTTATTTCACGAAGAATGAAGACAGAATATTCCATTATAGAATCAACAGCAATGAATTTTATCCATTAGGTATTTCGTGGTAATAAGGACCAAAAGCCCAGTCGGTAAAATGTGGGGAAAATGGCAGCAGTTCAACAAATACTGTTTGAAGTAGCGCATTGCCCTGAAAATTACGAAGCACTCACTTCAGGAAGGCGTCAATAGAAATTCAGCGATTATCGATTGAGCTATTCTTGATTCTATTGCTCACAGTAAACACTGTCTTTCCCATTTTTTTTCGCCTGGTACATTAGCTGGTCAACCCGGCGCACGAAGGCCTTCATGTCTTCCTGCGTCTTGTGTTGCGCAAGACCGATGCTCACCATCATATGAACGTCCTGACCCAGCGTCGGGGAAAAAGTCTCCTTCTTAAACTCCGTACGGATTCTTTCCGCTATAAAGGCGCCGTTCTCGCTTGTTGTCATGGGCAGGATAACAGTGAATTCTTCGCCACCATAACGATAGGCGGAATCAGTCGCGCGCAGTAATCGTTTCATTACCTGGCCGAGTCGCGACAACACCTCATCGCCTTCGACGTGGCCGTATGTGTCGTTGAACGCCTTGAAATCGTCGAGATCCAGCAGGAGAAGGGTTAACGGTTGTTTATAGCGTTTAGCTCGCTCTATTTCGATGTTAAGCTGAAGATAGAAATACCTGGAATTGTAAAGCTGGGTGAGGCCATCGAGGATACTTAGTTCCCGATATCTCTGCTCGCTGTCCTTCAAAGCCTCTTCCGCCCTCTTGCGGTTGGTGATATCGCGAATATTACATTGTGCCAGCCTTGCCCTGTCGACAAAATATATATCCGTATCGATATGCTGCCCGGACCTGGTTTCCACCGGAACATTATCGTAATTAATAATGCCGATTTCGTTCAGATTTTGTATGATCGTTTGGAAATCATCTATATCGACTATGCCGATATCCTGAAGTTTCTTCCCAATGATCTCCTTTATGGTATAGCCCAGCAGCTTCTCGATTGCCGGATTAGCATGTGTAATTTTCCCTTCACTTTTTTCGAGAAGCACTATCCCGTCACTTGCGGTTTCAAAAACACGCCTGAAGCGCGCTTCAGACTCCGTTAACAAATCTTCCAGTCGTTTGCGCTCGGTGATATCCTCGATTGACAGGAGGATCATTTCTGCGCCGTTGTCTTTCGGATCTATGCGGCGGGCATTGAGGAGCATGATTTTCTGACCGATGTCCTGGAAATTATGGGCAACCTCGAAGTCGTCGAACGCTTCTTTTTTACGAAGGACTTCTTCAAGTAGCTTACGGAGTATGGGGATGTCCCATTGTCTGTTTCCGAGGTCATAGATGAAACTCCCGATCGTCTCATCCGGAGTTACTTGAAAGGTTTTGTAAAAGGCTCGGTTCGCCGAGAGTATCTTCAGGTTCGCATCCAGGACCAAGAGGGGCTCTCGGACAGCTTCCACAATACTTTCGGCATAGCGACGGGCATCCTCTGCCGGAAGCTCAGTCGATATACCCCTGTTTGTTGATTTTTTCAGCTCGGCATTCTGCGAGCGCAATTCTGTCAGTTCATGTATGAGCTGCCTTTTTGTCTTATTATCATCTTTCATGAAATCACCCGTTAGAATGGATGACTAAAAACAAAACGCATCATCCTTCAAAGAGGGGCCAGGCTGGTTGATAACCGATTGATGATGCCCTATTTAGATGTGATTTTTATAATTTATAGAAACAATGAGTCAAAAAATCAAGGAAATATTATTGATAACCGCTTGAAAGCTTTGCTAGCTCCTGAAAACCCACTTCTATTGATAACAAGAAGTTGTCACGAACTTTTGTTTGGTTCTTCTACCCACCTTAACAGGACTCGTTGTTTCGTAATAAGTTTTCTTCCGGGAATTACAATCCACTTTATGTCCGGCCAAAGTCAAGAACGGATAAACAATATTTGAGATGTCCCCAAGAGTCAATGTCCATCCCGGAGGGGTTGCCCCTCGTTTCGTTCAATCACCCGCGCAGGAAGTTCATTAAAATTAACGTGAATACTCTGATCAAAGCGCATTTCTCCGTGAGGGTCCACACTACGTATTGGCTCAAGTCTGCAAAGGCGACGTTGCCCTTTGGGATTATCTACTCCTCGGCAACCCCGATTTTCTCTTGACATAAGCTTCGTTATTTTTCACAATTCTTTCGGCATTTTGTGAACGGTGATGCCTGCCTTATGGCGGTCATGGTCTCTGCGGTCGAAAGCTTTTCCGCGCAGCCGGTAAATGCCTTGAATACAAAAAATGAAGGAGGATCCTTTGGATAAAGTTAACCTTTCCGAAAAATTTTCTTTGATCGATCATTACTGGGACCCCAAGATAGTCGGTGAACTGAACGATCAGTATGTCAAACTGGCAAAACTGAAGGGTGAGTTTATCCGGCATCGTCACGAGGCTGAAGATGAGCTGTTCATGGTGATAAAAGGCTGTCTCACCATTAAACTGCTTAATGGCGACATCGAACTCAATGAAGGAGAGTTCTGCGTCATCCCGAGAGGAGTGGAACATATGCCGGTGGCGGAAGATGAGGTTCATGTCCTAATGTTCGAGCCGAAGGGTACGGTCAACACGGGGAGTACGGTTTCAGAGAAAACGATCAACTATCTTGAAAGGATATGAGGAGTAAAAAGATCGGCCCGTCAGAGGCGGAGAGAAGAAATGGTGGGATTAATATTACTACGACAATTAAAGAGGTTAAAGGCAGGGTTCAAGGGTTCAAGGGGCCGAGGGTCCAAGGAACTGCTGTCATATTACTGCGGCAATCAAAGAGGTTTGCATAACCTCATAAAACATGTCTTTTTGTCATTCCGTGCAAGCGAAGCACGACACGGAATCCAGTTTTATCAGGCAGTTTTTGGATTCTACCGTATCAGATACTGGGCAGGCTAAAAGGGAACTGGATTGCGGCTTTCGCCGCAATGACGAAAAAGAAATAGCCCGGTTGAGAGATAAAGGAACTGGATACCGCCCCGGTTTTCACCGGGGTGACGATAAAAAACCTGGATACCGGCTTTCGCCGGTATTACAAAGGAGCCCCGGTTTTTGCCGAGGTAACGGGATGTAATGACGGCTTTGACATATATTGTTGCCGGAGTAATTATAAGTCTCACCGCCACGCCGGATCGTAGCGGCGTTTATGGGAAAACGGGGACAAGACCCTGTCTATGCGCCGTTTATCTCCCCCCTCAAATTAGATATGCTGGAAGACAGCGTTTGGAGTGAATCGTCCATAAATTCCAGTTTCTTGATAGTTTCTTCCTTGATTGTGTGTTCCTTGTCGAGTGAATTGGCCATGGTGGATATGTCGACGGTGAAAACGTGAAAGCGGTCCATGAGCATTCCATTCAGGATTTTAGGCGCTTCGTCGATCAGTCTGAAAAGATACAGCAGTTTGAGGTTTTCTTTATAGCTGCTCAGACTGGATATGATGGACCGCATCATTTCTTTCTTGATTCTTTGAACTCCATCCTTGAGCGCGAGTATCTCTCCTCCTCTCTCGTTCTGGATATCTTTCTTCAGCATTTTTTTTATCAGTTTTACAAAATTGTAATATTTGAGACGCATGATGGCTTCGGTACGGACTTTGGCGGTGTACTGAAGTGATGAAACAAGCTTCGGAACATTGCATTTGATTCTTTTTTTCAAGTTTGTCAGGTCTATCGAGTACATCTCGTCGAACGTATGCTTTTTTGATGATATTCCAATGTGTTCCAGGGCATCTTCGTAGTTGTGAAGCGCGTCTCCCATCAGGGAATCGTAAGTGCGGGCGGCTTCGGCGAGAAAATTGTCGATTTTTTTTTCTTCGTAACGGGTGAATTGAACCAGTTGCGGATTGATGACTTCGGCCATGAAGATATCGAGATTGTGCTTAAAATCCTTGAATATCATGTACAGCGTCGTTGAAAAACCTGCATCGTCGATATCGTCCTCGCTTGTCCGGTAGTCGACAGTGTAATTTTTTATGTATTCCTGGATCTCACCGACAAGTTTCCCGTTACGCGCGTCAAAGAAATTATCCACGGTTTTCCATACATCGAGCTTTGTTTCCTGTGACGCCGCGTCTATTGTCTTGCCGATGAGCAGTTTCAACTGGTCTAAATGCGCCTGAACTCTTTTTATCTCCTGAATAACTTTCATGGCGCCTTCAGTGTCTTTTATAAGAAGATTATGATTGATACCGACCCAGTCATGGAGACCGGCCGACATAAGAGAGAATCGTTCAAAGTGATTTTTCAACAGGAGATTGAACCGATCACGGGTAAGTTTTTCATCAAAGAAGGTGAGGAACCTAAGGGTTTCCTTGTTGGAAAACGTGCTAAGTTCTGTTTCGTCTTCCCATTGCTCCGCCCTTAGCTTATTCTTATGGGAAGCGTTCTCACCCAGCTTTTTTATGAGATTAAAGAGGGTAGAGAAGGTAAATATCTGCGGGTCCGGTTTGATTATCGATATCTCTTCGCAGGTCTTTTCGATAAGGGATTTGAGATCGCCGAGTTTGTCATGTTCGCTGAGATCGGCATTGAAGACGAAGTAGATATTTTCCATGAGCCCCATTTTTTTGATTATGGAGAGGAACTTTATGTCTGCCTCCCGTACACCGGTCCTGCTGCTCAAGACGTATATTATCAGATGGGTTCCCATGAGATAGTCCTGGATCATTGAAAGGTGTAGCGGATTCGGGGAATCGCTTCCCTGGCAGTCCGCGATCTCTATATTGTCGTCAAGATTTCTGACCCCGGGAATCTGTATCTCGATATCTCTCAGATATACCGCAAGGGAGTCGTCGCCCACAAAGTCCTTATGCCGGTCGAAATCGTTTCCTTCAAATCTTCGGATCTCCCCATTCTGTGAAAGAATTTTTCTTATGCGTTCATATCCTTTCAAGTAAGAAGTGAGCAGAACGTCGTTTGCGTCGAAAACTCCCTGCTGGATACGTTTCTCTGAGCTCAGGGAACTCAGGGCGTTTTCCAGTTCTTTCCGCTCTTCTTCCCGCCTTATGTCGAATTGATGATCGTCGGAATATTGCTGGATGGATGGGAGAAGAATCATCGCCTCTCTCATTTCGGCATTTACTTCGTCCCATGTCTTGAAAAAGAGTGACGCCCTCAGGGTTGGGCCTTTTCGTATCTTCGTGACGATCGAGGTTACGACTCCGGCCCCCCGCTTCAGATAATCCCCCCCTAAAAACGCGTTTACGAACGTGCTTTTACCTGATTTTATGGCTCCGACGACAGCGATTTTTACAGTGTCTTCATCAATCTGGTCTTTTATGGAATATCCTGTCTTTTCCCATTGATCGAATGGGAACGGTGATATTCCCTGAATTGTCTTTGCCGTGTCGAGAAGCGACGAAAATTCGTCGGTTATTTGAAGAAACCTGGTTTTTATCGAGTTAAATTGATCCATACGGAAAGATCCTGTTTACCTTGCCTGTTTTATTTTAATTTGAACAATTTCTTTATCGCCGCCACATAGGAGTCGGCCTCACCGTCACGGCTCTTTTTCTTAAGTCCGACGACGGGATCGTGCATTATCTTATTAACAATGGAATTTACGAGTATTTCTATATTTTCTTTCTCTTTTTCACCGAGATCTTTCATCCAGGAGTGAGATTTCTCTATCTCTCCCCTTATGATTTTTTCGGTCTTGCTTTTCAGGTCCACTATCGTGGGAACGACTTCTAGCGTGGCAAACCATCCTGAAAAGTTGGCGACCTCTTCATCGATAATTACTTCGGCCTTTTTTGCCTCGTTAAAGCGGTTTTGCATATTTTCATCGACCACTTCCTGAAGATCGTCGATGTTGTACAGGTACACATTATCTATCTTACCGGCGGCGGGGTCGATATCGCGCGGTACGGCCACATCGATGAGAAACATCAGCCTGTTTTTCCGTCGGTGCAGTGCCGTCGAAATCATCTCTCCGGATATGATACAATCCGGGGAACCCGTTGAACTGATGACGATATCAACGTCTCCGAGCGTATCACCCAGGAGTTCGAATTCAACGGGAAGGCCGTGAAAATCATCGGCGAGTTTGACCGCGGTTTCATAAGTGCGGTTGGTAAAAATTATGTGGTCGACTCCATCGTCCATAAGATGCCGGGCCGCGAGCTGTGCCATCTCACCCGCACCGACAAGAAGCACTTTCTTCCTGTCGAGCGTGCCGAATATCTTTTTGGCAAGTTTAACCGCGGCGAAGCTTACCGAAACTGCGTTGTTCGCTATGGAGGTCTCCGTTCTCACTCTCTTTGCCGTGGAAAAGGCCTGGTGGAGGAGCTTGTTCAGTATGACTCCGGAGGCTTTCTGCTTGACACACAGACGGTAGGCTTCCTTGACCTGCCCCAGGATCTGAGGTTC
>DCUQ01000024.1:0-754 GCA_002327865.1 Syntrophaceae bacterium UBA2210 | reverse complement strand
ACCCGGTTGCAGGTGGAGAGGTACATTACTTCTCGTACGTGCGGAATATTTTTCAATTCCTCGATCGTATCCGCCTCTTCTCCGCATGATATGGAAAGCCTTTCCCGTATGCTGAGGGGTGCGCTTTTATGATTTATTCCCAGGAGGACTAAGCTCATGCTCTCCGTTTTCCACAATAATCAGAAGTTGTGCATTGTTACAAAAAAAACATTTACGCCGACAAAGGCAAAGAAAAGCCCGGCAAAAGCGATTATTGAGAGCAGTGCCGCTTTTCTTCCTTTCCATCCTATTACAAGCCGCTGGTGTATAAGTGTGGCGTAAATAATCCAGGAGATTACGGTAAATATCTGCTTCGGATCCCAATGCCAATTGCTTCCCCAGACGGTCCGGGCCCAGATCGATCCCGCAATAATACCGAACGTTAACAGAGGAAACCCCCCGATAACACAGATATGATTTATCCTGTCGAGGTCCCGCAGTGGAGGAAGCAGACCGCTGAACCCCCTTACTTTCTTGTTTCTTATCAGGTTGTCCTGCAGGAGGTACATTATCCCGGTCAGACATGCCAGCACCAGGAAGGCACCACCGGTCAGCAGAAGCACGACGTGAACCGAAACCCAGGGACCGTTCAAGGCCGGCGGGATGGAAACGTTGTCTACAAATCCGGCGGACGCCGCTATCATCATCACCAGGACCGAAGGGGACACAAAGGCGCCGAGAATCCGAGTTTTTGTCTTTGTCTGAAAAGCGAGGT
>DCUQ01000030.1 GCA_002327865.1 Syntrophaceae bacterium UBA2210 | reverse complement strand
AACACGGTTTAATGAAATGTCGATAAAAAAAAAGGGGGGGTAGGATGTTTTTAAGATGTAATTCAAGTTTCTTTCGCAAGTAGCACCAGGGAATGAGTATTACGAAACACTTTAATAACATTCCCAAATGCCCCGGCATACGTGATTTGCGGTTGCCCCAATAGACTGCCTGTGATATTTTTTAAACCATATGCGTTAAAACACACCCAGCGAGGAAGGAATATGCAAAAGAGATTTGATGTTGTCGTCGGTATACCATCTTATAACGAATCAAAGACCATCGGTTATGTTACCAGGATGGCAGGCGAGGGCCTTGCCCGGTATTTTCCCGATGCTGCCAGTGTTATCGTTAACTGCGATAACAACAGCATGGACGGCACGAGAGATGCATTTCTTTCCGCCGAAGTTCCCGACAATATCGCTAAAGAATATATATCCACGCCTGAGGGAATAAAGGGAAAGGGGAATAATTTCTATAACCTTTTTCAGTTTTGCAGAAACGCGGAGGCAAAGGTTACGATTGTTGTCGATGCGGACCTTCGGTCAATCACGCCCAAGTGGATAAAATATCTCGGCCATCCCATAAAAAAGAAGTCGGATTTCGTTGTTCCTCTCTACTCGAGGCACCAGTTCGACGCTACCATTACAAACCATCTGTGCTATCCGCTCATATTTTCCCTGGCAAGAGTCGACATCCGACAACCGATAGGAGGAGATTTCGCCTTTTCGTCAAGGCTTCGCGAACACTGGCTCGAACAGGAGTGGACCGAAATGACCAGGCAATATGGAATTGATATCTTCATGTCACTCAACGCGGTCTTCGGAGGATTTAAGATCTGCGAATCGGGGCTCGGAAACAAGGTACATAACGCAAGTTCTCCAAAACTGGGGAAAATGTTTGAAGAGGTGGTTTATACGCTTTTTTCAACAATACTCCGATACCGTTACTTGTGGCTCGATGCTCCCCTGACAGAGAAATCACCCGACATATATCAGCCCGAACGCGCAATAAACCGGTACGGTCTTGAAAAGCTGATGGAGCCACAGGATTTGTCGATAGACATTATCGAATTAAAGAAACAGTGCCGGGACGAGTACGAAAAGTACAAGCACCTGATCAAGCAGTACCTGAGCCCGTACACTTACAACAGGATTAACTACATGTTCGAGATGGACAACTATGATATGGACACAATGATCTGGTCACAGATTGTGTACCGTTTCCTGTTCCTCTTCGACGGCGCTTCGGAAGAAACAAAGAGGGAAATTATCGATGCCCTGAAACCGTTGTATTTTGCGCGCAGCATTACTTTCGATTACACGACTTTCCGGTACAGCGTCAATTTCGCCGGAAAAGAGATAAAGAACCAGTCCAGGGCTTTTCTGTCCCAGAAACCGTATCTTATGGGGTTGTATCTGACAAGACGCGAGATATGCGGGATATATAACGGCAAATAATTACAGAATTCTGCCCCTGCGTATTATTTCAAGGACGGCACTGTTCCATCCCTCCGGGCCGGGGCGGGACGCGTAATAAAGCCCCGGAATGTCGATCTCCGAGTCGTACGTGCCGTCGGGACGCTGAATCAAGACAGGGATATCGACCATCCGCAGAAACGGCAGATCGTTGAGTGCATCGCCCAGCCCGACGATCAGGGTATCCGTATACTGACGACGGTAGCAGTCCATGAGTATACGAACAGCCGTCCCCTTGTCGTTCGAACCGCTTATATGACTAAATCTTCCGCCGCGGGTAAGTACCAACCCTTCCGACTCAACCAGTTCCTTCAACCGAGCCCACTGATCTTCATTCCCCTCGAAGAGGAAAGGCTCGTCGTATTCTCTCGCCTTTGCCATGGCCGCAAGATCCATCGGAAGTCCGGTAAGACGCGACACGTCCTTTAACGACATGGAATGAAACGCCTTTACCGGAAAGGCGTGTTCCCTTGTTACCCTGTCGAGGAATTCCGTTAATTTTGTAATCCGGATTCCTGATTCGACGATCAGGCAGTCTTTTTCCTTCCTGGTATAATGAACCGGAAAAGGGAAATACGCTTCCGGGATAAAGACACCGCCCCCGTTTTCCGAAACAAAGGGGTGATTATTACGGAGATCCCTGCGCAACAGTTCGATTTCCTCTTTCGTCTTGCTGCTCATTATGACAAGGGGAATCTGAAGCTCGGAAATTGTTTCCAGGGCCTCCCCGGCCGGTTCGTAAGAATAGTTTACGGCATCCAGAAGTGTACCGTCCAGATCGGTAAAGATAATGATCTTCACAATTCCTCCAATACCTTGACCTCTTCCGCGGCATCCGTTTTACGGATTATCCTGAAAAAGGGGAATACGGAAAGTAAGTGAATGTTCTTATTTCCCTATACAGAAATTTGAAAATATCCTGTCCAGGACATCTTCGCTCATCGTCTCTCCCGCGATATCGCCCAGATAATGAAGGGCATCCCTGATATCGAAGGCGGACAACTCCGGCGAACTTCCGAGGGAGATGTTGTCCTTCGCCGCCGTGAGAGCCTCGGCACTCTTTTCAAGAGAAATCTTGTGACGAAGGTTTGTAAGGACAACATCCGACTCCGTAAATCTTTCGTCATCCGATGCCAGGGAAAAGATTCTTTCCCTGAGTTCGGAGATGCCGCTACCGTATTTTGCGGATATTCGCAGCGGTTTGACACCGGGCATCAGATCAGCCAGTTCCGCATCCGTTATCCTGGGCGGGAGATCCGACTTGTTAACAACCAGCACTGTCTTCCTTTCTTTGTTTCTGTCTACGACCTCAACATCTTCCTCTCCAAGGCAGGTACTGCCGTCAATAAGAATAATAACGATGTCGGCTGCCATTACCTTCTCCCATACAAACGCTATTCCCTCTTTTTCTATGGTCTCTGTGGAATTTCTGACCCCCGCCGTGTCGGTAATCTTTACGGGAATGCCCTGTATATTGATTGTTTCCTCGATAAAGTCTCTCGTGGTTCCGGGGATCGGGGTAACTATGGCGCGTTTTTCACCGAGAAGCCTGTTCATAAGACTCGATTTTCCCACGTTAGGTTTTCCCGTTATAACAACATCGAGCCCGTCCCTGAAAAGCTTCCCCTCTTTGTAGGTTGAAAGGATAGCATTTATACGGGCAAGCACATTATCCACATCTTCGGACAGGTTGCGGCATGATACGGATGATATGTCCTCTTCGGTAAAATCTATCGAGGACTCAAGACACGCGAGTATATCGATCAGAACGGAACGTATGGATTGC
Organism: Syntrophaceae bacterium UBA2210; assembly: GCA_002327865.1. Classification (GTDB taxonomy): domain Bacteria; phylum Desulfobacterota; class Syntrophia; order Syntrophales; family UBA2210; genus UBA2210. The sequence goes on along the minus strand of DCUQ01000030.1, from coordinate 17,746 downwards.
AGTTCTTTTGACAGAGTACCCTTGAGACCCGCGAGGGCGAGAGCTCGACCCCTGTCTGTTCTTGCGGTGATCAGATCGGTAACCGCCTCCGCCTGGGAAAGGTCCAGTCGGTCGTTAAGATAGGCCCTCCTGGTAAATTCACCTGGTTCTGCAAGACGGGCTCCCAGTTTTATCACTTCACTTAAAACCGCCCGCAAAACAAGAAACCCGCCGTGACAGTATATCTCAAGCGTATCCTCGCCCGTGTAGGAGTGAGGCCCCTTCATAACGGCAATAAGCACCTCATCTATAATGGTACCCGTCTCCGGCGATATGATGTCGCCATGGTACAGGTAACGGTTTTTAAGAGGACCGGATGCTGAGGCAGGTTTAAACAAAGCCTGGCAGATTTTCTCGCTATACGGACCACTTACCCGTATAATACCGATTCCTCCCACACCATAAGGCGTGGCTATAGCCGCTATTGTATCTTCTCTTGTCAACATTAATGTACGCGTAAAAAGTCAATTAAGGAGCGCAACGTAAAAAGTTCGCATGTAAAGACTCCGGTCCGTCACATCGGGCATCTTCCGGCAGTAGATCGTGCCTGCATATAACATTTACTCCGGGTGCCCCCAGACAGTATCACCGGCCCTGCAAAAAAACAGATGTCCAAGAATGCAGTGAAATTTGACAGTCGGATTTTATATAAAACCGCCGATATTGTGTAACAATTATTTCCAACATCTCAGGTCAGGATTTCTTTTTGCCGTTCTTACTTGGCAGAATAACTATTTTTCTGAAAGCGCCCTCTCCGCGGCTTATCGTAACCAGATCCTCATCGTCCTGTAATGTGATGTGGATTATTCTACGATTATGCGCATTCATCGGATTTACGGTAACGGGTTTCCCTGTTCTTTTGACTTTTTCTCCCAATTTTCTGGCCATGGATATAAGATTCTTTTTCCTTTTTTTCCTGTAATCTTCAGTATCCAGTATGACTCTTTTCCTGGATCCCCCGTTTTTGTTCAGTACCTTGTTTGTAATATACTGTATGGCATCCAGGGTCTGTCCCCCTTTTCCTATAAGTAAGCCGCTCCCGTCACCCTCGATAGTAATTATTGTACAATCCCCGTTTGTCTCAACGTTCACGGGAAAGCTGAGTCCCATATGCGACAGCAATCCTTCAACAAACGCCTTTGCTTCGAGGGCAAAGGATTCCGCGGAACCGGCATGTTCCTCTGATCTTTCTTTCGAAGAATTCTTTGTGCCGATATCATGGGATTCGGTCGCCACATCCGATTTGTCTTCCAGGGAACCATCTATACCGATATCTATTGACAGAAGACTGGCTTTAATAAGCGCCTTACCTCCTCTCATAAGACCGAAAAACCTCAGAGACCCTTCGGAGAGTATTTCTATATTCAATTTTTCTCTTGAGACGTCGAATGCTTTACATGCCTTTTCTATGGCTTCATCTATTGTTTTTCCTTCAATTTCCATTGCGTCTTTCATTTTCCATGTTCCCTCATAATATCAAGGAGTCCTTTTGTTTACGTAATACTGCTGTCCGATACTCAGCACGTTATTGAATAACCAGTAGATAACAAGTCCCGACGGAAAATTCAAAAAGAGAAAGGTAAATATGACGGGCATCCACAGCATCATTTTTGCCTGCATTTCATTGCCCCCCGGTTGAGGGCTCATCTTCTGTTGCAGAAACATGGTTGCGCCCATGATAATCGGCGTTATGTAATACGGGTCCTTGGCCGAGAGATCCTGTATCCAGAAGATGAAGGGGGCATGCCGCAGCTCTATCGAATAAAGCAACGCCCTGTAAAGTCCGAAGAATACGGGAAGCTGGATCAGCATGGGGAAACATCCGCTCATCGGGTTCACCTTGTTTGCCTTGTACAGCGCCATTGTTTCCTGCTGCAGCCTCGCCTTGTCATCCTTGTATTTTTCCTGGAGTTTCTTCATCTGGGGCTGGAGCTTCTGCATCCCCTTCATGGACCTGTAGCTTATATTGCCGAGAGGCCAGAATAGAATCTTTACCAGTATGGTCAGTATAATGATCGCAACTCCGTAGTTATGAACATAGTTGTCTATCCATTTGAGTGCCTTGATAAGCGGAATAGCAAGCCATTTTATCCACGATCCGAGATCGACGGAGTTTTCAAGACCGACATTCTGCGCCTCGAGCCCGGCATATTCCTTGGGTCCGACATACAGAACATATCTGAAAGTTCCGGACTGACCGGCAGGTATAATATTTTTGGGCCCCTGAAGCGCCGCGGAAACCATATCTTTCGAATCCTTGGATACAATGAAGTTGGTTAGAGATGGTTGTTCCGGTATCATGGCCGCTATGAAATATTTTGTTTCGAATCCTCCCCACGATACATCCGGTCCGCTGAACTCTTTCGCACCCAGTTTTTTTACTTTCGTGGAAACGACTTTATTCTTTACATAAGAGACAGGTCCCGCGTGGCTGTACCTGTCCGTCTTTTTCGACGGATCAACATAACGGTTCCACTCTATTAGAGCGTTTTCATTGATGGTGGTGCCCGACAAGTTGGTGAGCCTTACTTCGAGATCGAAGGAGTATTTATCCGGATAAAACGTATATATCTTATCCACCCGGATCTCGCCCGGATATGACCAGGAAAATACCAGTTCTTTAGAGTTCACGCCGTCGGTAAAATCAATGGAGTCAAGGCTTGATTCATACAGTACATCCACCGGGATATCGATACTGGATTCCGGAAAGGTCGTGGTAAGGGGATAGTTTGTGTTTCCTCCAATATCGACCAGTTCCACCAGCGGAGAATCTTTGCTCATATCCTTACGATAATTTTTCAGTTTGAAAGACTTTACCCCCGCGCCCCTGGAACTGAAAACGGCAATATATAAGGGACCCTCCACGACGATATCTTTTTCGGCACCTTCACCTTCGTTCTTGCCTTGCTCCGTCAGTGTCTTCTGGCGAAGAATGACAGGCTGCCCGGCGTCGTTCCGTTCGCCTGTGACTTCCCCGGAAACATTGCCTGTACCGGCAACCGTATCGTCTGCATTCTGCGTGGTCTCAACCGGCGGTTGAACATGGGGTTTCTGGAAAAAATACTGGTACCCCATTAATAATATTAATGACAGAGCAATGGCGAGAAATGTCCTCTTGTCCATTAAAGACCTCCATGATCGACTATTTTACTGGATCGTATCCACCCGGATGGAAAGGGTTGCACCTGAGTATGCGCCAAAAGCCAAGGAGGACGCCTTTAAAAGGTCCATGACGCTCTATGGCAACTATGGCATATTCGGAGCATGTGGGATAGAAGCGGCAACGCTGAGGAAAACAGGGAGAGATAACTATCTGGTAAAACCTTATAAAGCAAATGAGGATATTTTTTAGAATTCGCATGAGCGCTACGTTTTTCTTAAGAGATCCACCAATTCCAGGCACACATCCTGATATTTCAACTGGGAAACATCCCTTTTCGCTATTATCACCATGTCTTTTGAATCAGGCAGGTTGTCCTTGTTTAACCTGAAAAACTCCTTAAAGAGACGCTTGATCCTGTTTCTCTTTACTGCGTTTCCCACCTTTTTGCTGACCGCTATTCCAAGCCTTTTCTCCCCTGACGAATTAGGGTTCAATATAACAGTGAAATTATTCGAGTGAACCCGGACCCCCCGTTGATATATGTTTAAATAATTTTTTCTCCTGCGTACCCGTTCCTTTTTTCCGAAGGATTGCTTTTCCATGTGATAAGGGGTACACCCCAAACGCTGCAGGCGTTCTATAATAAGTATATATTCCCATTACCGGGCTAGACGGCAAGCCTTTTTCTCCCCCGTGCCCTTCTTCTGTTCAGTACCTGCCTGCCCCACCGCGTCGCCATTCTGACCCGAAAACCGTGCGTTCTTTTTCTTTTGATGTTACTTACATGGGTTAAATTCTTTTTCATCAGTAAAAGCCTCTCTCAATATGTGTAAGCCGCTCTTTTCACCACACTTCAACTTATTTGTCAAGATGTAATTAGTGAATAGACGCAACAGTTTATTTATTGGAGTGTCGATGCCTGAACGTATAACCAAGTCCGGGCCGGTCATTATAACTCCATATTACGATATTTCAGCATCGGATATTTCTCCTGATAAGGATTGCAGGTAGTTGTGAGCCACCTCGAGCAACTCGTCAGTTTCCTTTATTAAGACGGCGGCTTCCCTGAAGGTGCTTCCTCCTTTCAGCCCTTTGGTATACCACATAAGGTGCTTACGAAAAATCTTTGTCCCCATTGTCTCGCCATACAGGTCCATATTCATTTTAAGGTGCCGTCGTATCACTTCTTCTCTTTCTGTTACGGAAAACGGGGAAGGCATGGTTTCACCTGACAAAAAAGCGGTTATCTCCTTAAATATCCATGGTTTGCCTAGAGCGCCCCTTCCGACCATCACCCCGTCACACCCGGTTTTTTTAATCATTTTAAAAGCGTCTTCGGGTATCCTGATATCGCCGCTTCCTATGACAGGGATGCCCATGTTTCTTTTTACCGTACCAATCAAACTCCAGTCGGCGGCTCCGCTGAATCCCTGTCCTACCGTGCGCGGGTGAAGTGAAAGAGCATCCGCGCCGCAATCCTCGGCTATTTTCGCAATTTCAAGTGCGTTTAATTTATCGTTCCCCCATCCGGATCGAATCTTGACTGTAAGGGGCAGACAGGTCGCTTTCCGTACACTTTTTACAATGGCGGCAAACGCCACGGGATTACGCATCAGGGCGGCACCGGCCCCCGTTTTCAAAACCTTTTTTACCGGACACCCGGCATTAATATCTATCAGGTCGACCCCTGTTCCGCTCACAATTTCGGCCGCTTCGCCCATTATATCAGGGTCGGACCCGAATAACTGCACACCGAGGGGGGTATCGTCCTGGGATGATTTGAGATATTCATAACTCTTATGAGTTTTCCTGACCAGACCGTTTGCGCTTACCATCTCAGTAAAACAGAGAGCGCTGCCGAAATTCCTTGCCATCATACGGAACGGCAGATCGGTGATGCCGGCCATCGGCGCCAGGAAAATATTATTTTTCAGGGACAATTTCCCTATGGTCATTCTGGAAAGCATCTTGTTTCTCTGTGACAGCCACTCATTAAGATCCCGATCGAACAAAGCGCGGGATTTCCAGGTATGGCCCTTTGATATCCTCAGCAGTACGGCATACCGCACCATAGTATCTTACATCCCTGCAACGCATGGTATCACGCCGCCGGGTATTATCGCCAATTTACCCGGGCCACGACGGATACAACCCGGTGCCCTGCTATATACAATCACGAAACATTCCGATCAAGTTTTTTAACGGGCACACGAATACTAACAGTACATGGGTTTCGCGCAACATTTCATCGTATCCTGAAACATTTATATTCATACGAAGCTTTCCATCACCGGGAGAATATGATATTGGTGACCAATTAACTGATGGTTTCTCAACAAAAAGAAAGAATTTAAGAGGGGAATTTGCTCTCTACAAATGAAATAAATTGAGAATACCTGAAGTGTTTCACCCGGAATTACGCCTCTAACAGAAATACACGGCCGTACAGGAATTGCAGCATGAACGACAGTTGGATACTCGTGGACAACCGGCAAAAACTCGAATCTGCACAGGACGACATATCAGGTGCGAGTCATATAGGAATAGATACCGAATATGATTCTTTCAGGTATTTCCGCGAGAAACTGTGTCTTATACAGATATGCACGGAATCCAGGGCGTATATTTTCGATCCGCTTTTGGACATCGATATATCCTTTCTCGGGAACATCTTCACTGATATTAATACCATCAAAATCCTCCATGCGTGCGATAACGACATACGTCTGCTTAACCGTGACTACGGTTTCAGGTTTAAAAATATTTTCGACACCTACAGGGCAGCCTCCACCCTGGGGAGCACTTCCCTTTCTCTTACATCTATCATCTGGGAATATCTCGGAGTGAAATTGAAAAAGACGAAGAATATCCAGCGGTCGAGATGGGATATACGCCCCCTGTCGGAAAAACAGCTGGATTACGCTGCACTCGATACACGCTATTTGATAGACCTGTATTTCCGCCTCAGGAAAAACCTGATGTACAACGGACTGGAGAAAAAGGCCAAAACCGCTTTCGAGAAAATAACGCATGCAAGATGGAGCGAAAAAACTTTTAATCCGAAAGGCTTTTCCAGGATAGAGGGATGCGACGATCTGGATGATTTTCAAATGAAAAGGTTGAAAACCCTGTACCGCTGGCGGTTTGAAACGGCAAAGAGGACCAATACGGCCGTTTTTATGGTGCTTTCCGACCGGAATATCATAGATCTGTCAAAAAATGACAGGCAGGAGATTGAGTCGTTGAGTGAAACCGGTATTATATCCGCCGCAAAATCAAAATCTTTCGGTCCCGAAATCATTAAGATACTCAGGGAAACAGTATAGAAAACAGTCCGTTAGCAATTACTTTCATGTAAAACTTTCAGACATATATACAAACCCTTTTCCGGTCGCTGGGGAATAGCCGGGAAAATGTACGTCCGCTTCGGGTAAAAATCCAGTTGCTGCTAATGAAATTTCTGTTCATCGGACTTTACGGATTTTATTTCTCCGAAACTCGCTTCGTATTTCCTTAAATTGTCTTCCAGTGTGGCAATAATCCGTTTCATATGGACAGGCGAGGCAACAATCCTTGAAACCAGAAACGTTCCTCTGGGAGAATTCAGAAGCCAGTCGATTACAAACTCTTCCGGACTGTGAGTCACTAACATATTATTACTGTATCTGCCCCGGGATATTTCATCACTGGCATTAACTTGCACCTGCTTCGTTTGACTGTTCTTCTCAGACATATGCATCTCCTTTCTCCATGCAGCGAGTTAGAGTAACCGGTTAAAATATCCAATCAGACCTCGATCACCTTGAAATCGTCAGGATTTACTGTGAGCGTGAAAATATTCAAAAATTTTACCGGCGGCATATTTCCCTATTCCCGGAACTTTTTCAAGCTCTCCCCGTGATGCAACCGCTACTTTTCCCGCATCTTTAAAGACAGTTAATAACTCCTTTTTACGAGTCTTGCCGATTCCCGGAATATCATCCAGCACGGAATGAAAATCTTCCTTTTCCTTTACCTTACGGTGGTAGGTTACGGCGAAACGGTGTGCCTCGTCCCTTACTCGCTGTAGTAGAAAGAGTCCTCCCGGATGTTTAGAAAGGTAAAGAGGATTTTTCCTGTTCGGCAGATATATTCTGTCTCTTCCTCTGTCAATACTGGATACCCCGCGTGGAAGAGAAATATGCGACTCTTTCGCGAGGCCGACGATATCTACCTCCTCTAAACCCAGCCCGCGAAGCACGGAAAGGGCGACGCCAAGCTGTCCCTTTCCACCGTCGACAACAATCAAATCAGGAATATGCTCTTTCCCGCCATAACGTCTCGCAAGCACCTCGCGCATCATCCCGTAATCGTCCGCGTCTTCTTTCGTCCGTATCCTGAAACGCCTGTATCCCGATTTATCCGGAACGCCCCCGCGGAAAGAGACCATTGAACCGACGGCGTATTTTCCACCTATATTGGATATATCGAAACACTCTATCCGGCGTGGTACCTTTTTCAGAAGCAGTTTCCCTGCGAGCTCGTCGAGTATTTTTTCGTTATCCGATGTCAGCTTTTTCTCCTCACGAAACACACTCTTCGCGTTTAACAGCGCCATGGAAAGGAGCTCTTTCCTGTCTCCCCTCCTGGGAATAATCAGGGAAACTTTACGACCTTTTTTTTCGGTAAGCCACTGCTCGATAATCCGCACATCTTCCAACTGTTCGGAAACAACAACCTCCCCGGGAATTGCCGGGCCCGAATCGTAATATTGTTTCAGGACAGACGAAAGGATTTCGGGTGATTCCATCCGCGTCTTAACGAGAGGAAACCTCCGCTGCCCGATAATGGCCCCTTTCCTTACGTGTATGGCGTATACCTGAATGCTGTCCCCCGCCCTGTAGAGGCCGAAAATATCCCGGTCTTTGAAAGATGAGGATACTATCCGCTGTTTTTCCAGCGTTGCTTCGATCGCACCGATTTTATCTCTTATCCGCGCCGCCTCTTCAAAGTCCAGTGATTCGGCAGCCGCGTCCATCCGCGACCGGAGCTGCCGGACAAGTTTTCCGCCGTATCCCTCCATAAACAGAATAGCTTCAGCCACGATTTTCCGGTAATCCCTGTCCGTGACAAACCCGCAACAGGGAGCGAGGCACCGCTTTATCTGGAACTCGATACAGGGCCGCTTTCTCGTTTTAATTTCCAGGTCTCCGCAGGTACGAAGGGGGAATATGCGATGCAGGTAATGGATCATCTGTTTCACCGAACTGCTCGACGCATAGGGACCGAAATATCTGGCTCCGTCCTTTTTCGCCTGCCTTACCAGTCGGAAACGTGGAAAGGCTTCTTTCGTGTCGATTTTTATACTGTAGAAATTCTTATCGTCCCTGAGATTGATATTATATCTGGGCCTGTATTTTTTGATAAGGTTGTTTTCAAGGATCAAGGCCTCTTTCTCTGTTTCCGTGATGATACATTCTATATCTTCCGTTCTGGAGACCAGAAACGGCACCATCCTTCTCGAATCCGTTCCTCCGAAATACGAACGCACACGGGCATGAAGATCCTTTGCCTTCCCGACGTAGATGACCCGGTCGTCCGCGTCTTTCATGAGATAGACACCCGATCGCGCGGGAACACGCCTTATCTTTTCTTTCAACAGGCTCAAATCTTTTATTCCCACACGCCGATCTCCGTTTCTATCCGTGAGAGTTCCCTTATCTCGTCTCTGATTTTTGCCGCTTTTTCAAATTCGAGATTCTTTGCCGCCTGTTTCATTTCTACTTCCAGTTTCTTTATCATCGCCGGGACATCCCCGGACACATAAGCTTCGATCTTTTCTTCAACACTGACAGTAACATAATCCGCCTCATAGATAGAACTCAGTATATTGGTCATCCCTTTTTTAACGGTCTCCGGCGTAATGTTATTCTCCTCGTTGAATTGCTGCTGTATCCGTCGTCTTCGCTTCGTCTCATCGAGGCAATACTGGATGGCCCCTGTTATCTTGTCGGCATACATGATAACCTGGCCTCTTATATTTCTCGCCGTCCTCCCGCTCGTCTGCATCAAAGAGCGTTCGGAACGCAGAAATCCCTCTTTGTCCGCATCAAGGATGGCTACCAGGGAGACTTCCGGAATATCGAGCCCTTCCCTGAGCAGATTTATACCGATGAGAGCATCGTACTTCCCCATTCGAAGATCACGGATAATGACAACCCGTTCAAGGGTCTCTATATCGGAGTGAAGGTATGCAACCTTCATCCCAAGATCGTGGTAGTGCTCGGTAAGGTTTTCCGCCATTCTTTTTGTCAGAGTGGTTACAAGGACACGCTCCCCCTGTTCGATCCGCTTGCCGATTTCACCGAACAGATCGTCGACCTGATTGGCAACCGGTCTGATAACGATTTCCGGATCGATAAGGCCGGTCGGCCGTATTATCTGCTCTACAACCGTGCCTCCGGACCTTCCAAGCTCATATTCGGCAGGAGTGGCCGACACATACAGTCTCTGATTCGGGAATGCTTCAAACTCATCAAACCTGAGAGGCCGGTTATCGAGGGCGGAAGGCAACCGGAACCCGTATTGCACAAGCGTTTCTTTCCGTGATCTATCCCCCTTGTACATAGCGTTTATCTGGGGAATGGTGGCGTGACTTTCATCGATAATGACAAGTGCGTCACGAGGCAGATATTCCATCAGTGTCGGAGGAGCTTTTCCCGGTGCGCGTCCAGTCAGGTGACGGGAATAATTTTCTATCCCCTGGCAGTACCCCATCTCTTCCATCATCTCCAGGTCGAATAACGTCCTCTGTTCAAGGCGTTGTGCCTCGAGAATCTTGTCCTGTGACCGCAGGTCGTTAAGACGCTTCTCTAACTCGTGCCTTATCGCCGATACAGCCAGTTTCATCGCGTCACGTGTTGTTACATAATGGCTTGACGGATATACGGCAGTCCTGTTGAGGTTTTCCATTTTTTTCCCCCGGAGAGGGTCCACGAGCGATATTGATTCGATAACGTCTCCAAAAAAATCTACCCGTACCGCCAGTTCTTCTTCATATGAGGGGAATATCTCCACTACGTCCCCGCGAACGCGAAAAGTGCCTCGATGAAAATCTACATCGTTTCGTTCGTATTGTATCTCAACCAGCTTTCTGAGAAGCCGGTCCCGCCCGATCTCCACATCTTTTTCCAGCAGGATCTGCATGCCCCCGTATTTGTCGGGTGCGCCAATTCCGTAGATACAGGATACGCTGGCAACAACGATTACATCCCTGCGTTCCAGCAACGACCTGGTTGCCGAATGACGCAGTTTGTCTATCCTGTCGTTTATGGATGAATCCTTCTCTATATATGTGTCGGTACTCGGCACATAGGCTTCAGGCTGGTAGTAATCGTAATAACTGACAAAATACTCTACTGCGTTATGCGGGAAAAGCATCTTGAATTCGTTATATAGCTGGGCCGCCAATGTTTTATTATGAGCAATAATAAGAGAGGGGCGTTGCGTATTCTCGATAACATTCGCGATGGTAAAGGTTTTGCCGGAGCCTGTGACTCCCAGCAGCACCTGGTGCTCCAGCCCTTTTTCAATACCCTCCACAAGACCCGCTATCGCACGGGGCTGATCCCCCTCGGGACTGAATCCTGCAACGATCCTGAACTGTTCCATCCTGTAATCTCCGAAGCGACGCGTTACCGTCGGATATTTCCTTTGTGACTCAAACAGTTATGTTTGTCAATATATTAACTTAATCGGATATATCCGCACATGACAATATTATTTTTAATCGACGGATAGAGAAAATATAATATTCTGCCCGCTCCGGAACAGACTACTACGATGAAAGGGGACATCGCGTCAATTAAGTGACGGATATTGCACTATGACCCGGCAAACAGTTTGAAATACAGAACCTGTGAAATAAACCGTCCGGTAGAAACAGCCCGGATACTGAAACCGGACATAGCAGGGACAGACCTGCTGTTCTCCGGAGATAACCACAAAGTGTGCTAGACCGTATAATCTCCGACAAAACACCTTACCACGCCACAGGCAGCAAAACATGCGTTCATTGTTCGATTGAATCTTCCCGCAACAAGTTGCGGGGAATCTCCGANNTGTTAAGGAATTTTTCATTTTTTATTCGCTCGCAACCCCGCCGCAAGCAGCGGGGAATGCGCTCGCTGTTCAGTTCAAAGACTCCAGGGATGTTGACTTTTTCCTAAAGTGAAGGTATTCTACGAATCTTGGAAAGATCGGGCACTGTTTCTCCTGTTATGTCGTAAAGAGAGATTTAGTAGCCCGGCAATTCGGGATTGATTCTATTCGCGAAAGCCTTAAAAAATATTGTGGAATACGAACTCACCTTTAAGCTGATTGTACTGGCTGTTTTGCTTGTCTTTTCGGCATTCTTTTCCGGTTCCGAGGCGTCCATATTTTTTCTTACCTCGCTGCATCTTCACAAAATGAAAGAAGAGAAGATTCCGTTTTCAGGCTTTGTCAGGAAACTCCTGAAACGTCCCCGACGACTGCTCGTCACTATCCTTACCGGCAACGAATCCGTGAATATCGCGATTGCCGTTATTGCGACATCCGTTTTTATCTATCTCTTCGGCACCGAAGGCAAATGGATTGCGATAGTCGTTACGAGCATCACGCTTATCGTTTTCGGTGAAGCGATACCGAAGACTTTTGCGGTTACGTATCCGATCCGGGTTTCCAGCGCCGTAGCGCTTCCACTGGTCTTGATCACGGGGCTGTTACGACCTGTGGGCTGGTCTCTCGAAAAGATATCAGACCTGTTCGTATTACTGTTCAGCAGGGAAAGATGGGGGGAAGACAAGGTACTGACCGAAGACGACTTCAAGGCACTGGTCGACGCGGGCCACCAGGAGGGTGCCCTGGAAGAATCCCAGAAGGACCTTATCCACAAGGTATTTAAACTCGCCGACACACGGGTATCGGATATCATGATACCCAGAGTCGATATGTTCTGCCTGCCTGTATCCATGAATATACAGGAAATAGAACATAATATCATACAGGAACGCAGATCAAGGATCCCCGTCTACGGAATGGACAGGGATAACATACTGGGTATTCTCCATGCAAAGCACCTGCTGGCCGAAATGGCAAAGGGGAAAAAGAGAACCGCCTGGCAACACCTGATCAGGAAGCCGTACTTTGTTCCCATGGAAAAGAGAGCAGACCAGATGCTCCGGGATTTTCAACGGAGAAGACTTCAGATGGCCATCGTTATCGACGAGTACGGAGGTGTGGCCGGCCTGGTAACCCTGTATGATATCCTCAGAAATCTTTTTGTCGATATATATGAGGGAAACACCGAGATTCAAGAAACACTTCAACGTATCGATGAAGATACATTTACGGTTTCCGGCATGATGGACATCGAGGATTTCAGTGAATTGATAAATATTCCGATCGCAACGGAGGAATTCGACACGGCTGGAGGATTCGTATTCCACCTGTTTGGAAAACTTCCGATGGAGGGTGAAGAAATATCGGTGGAAAACTACACTTTCACGATCGAAAAAATAGACAAGGCAAGGATACTGACCATAAAGGTCACGAAGAAAGAGGGACAGCACAATGATTGATCTCCTTTTCATCTTCCCTATTCTCGCATTTCTTTTTATGGAAGGTCTCTTTTCCGGAGGAGAACTCGCCCTTGTCGCCTGCGACATTAACATTATGAGACGCAAGGCAAAACAGGGATCACGCTCCGCGGCTGTTGCGTTAAAACTGATGGAAAAACCGGAATGGTTTCTGGCAACTACACTGACCGGCACGAATCTATGCGCGGTCAGTAATACGGCTCTAACCACGGCCCTGTTCATATCAATCTTCGGAACAGAGAAAGGTGAACTCCTCTCCATTGTCATAATGATACCTCTTGTACTGATAGTGGGAGAGATGATACCCAAAAGCGTTTTCCAGCATAACGCGGATCGCATGGCACCCAGAATTTCGTGGTTTCTCTGGGTAGCTTCCTGGGTTTTGTACCCTCTTGTCTTCCTGCTCTCAAAAATTTCCCGAAGACTTCTTTCCGCATTCTCAAGTAACAAGGATAACGTTTATGCTTCCTACATCACAAAGCACGGGCTGGAATCACTCCTGCTGGAAGGGAAAAGCGGGGATATCATGAAATCCGAGAAAGAGATGATACAGCGGATCTTCGATTTTTCGGACTCCACGGCCGATCAGATCATGGTGCCCCTTTCCAACGTAGCCCTGCTTCCCGTGGATACTAAAATGAGCGATGCCATCCCAATTATTACCGAAAAGGGATATTCTCAAATACCGGTGTATAGTGATCAGACATTCAACATCGTCGGTATATTATATTCTTTCAACATACTGGAAGCCCTTTACCGTAACAATGTGAAATCCGCCTCTCCCGAGGAAACCTGTGTCGGGGACTATGCAAAAAAAGATGTCCTGTACATACCCGAAACGAAACTGGCAAAGGAACTCTTTTTCGAACTCCAGAGCAGGGGAGAACGTATGGCTGTAATCGTCGATGAATATGGTGGAGCCGTCGGTATCATAACCGTTGAAGATATACTGGAAGAGATTGTCGGCGAGATCGAAGACGAGTACCACAGCGACGGGACCGTATTGTACAGAAAAGTCGGACCGGGAAAATATCTCTTTGACGCACAGACAAAAATAGATACCATCCGCGGTCTGTTACCCGTTTCAATTCCTCTGGGAGATTACGAAACGCTCGGCGGATTTATACTCCATAAGATGGGGAAAATACCCAAGAGAAGTGATACGTTCAAACACGGGCCGCTCCTCTTTGTAATAGAGGATGCCGACATTAAAGTGATCAAAGAGGTTATGATAATTCTACCTCCCGACATGGACTTGCTCTGATAGAAAGGCACAACTGATGAAAAAGGGGAAAAGAGGCGGTCTGGCAGCTATTATCCTGGCCGCCGGCAAGGGAACAAGAATGAACTCCGATTTGACGAAAGTACTGCATTCCATCTGTGGAAAACCTATGTTATCGTATGTAACCGCTCTTGCGCGAAACCTCGGCGCGGAAAAAACAGTGGTTGTGGTAGGGCACCAGGCATCCATGGTTATGGAGACCATGGCCGGAGAGGATCTTATTTATGCGGTACAGAAAGAGCAGCTCGGTTCGGCAAACGCCGTACTGCAGGCCGCCCGGGCACTTCACGATTTCGACGGGGATGTACTGATACTGTGTGGCGATGTCCCCCTTCTTCTTGTTTCCACCGTAAAAGCCCTGCTGGCAAGTCACCGTTCAAGCAAGGATGCCATAACAGTCATGACCGCGGTGCTCGATGATCCCGGCAGCTACGGAAGAGTCGTTAAAAATGAAAAGGGAGATGTCCTGAAGATCGTCGAAGCACGCGACGCCAGCGAAGAGGAAAAAATGATAACAGAAGTAAATACGGGTATATACTGCGCTGATAGCGCCTTTCTCTTCGAAGCCGTGAAAAAGATAGATAACAAAAACTCTCAAGGTGAATATTACTTTACCGACATATTCGAAATCGCCAGCAGGGGAAATTACAAAACAGGATCGTTCATAATCGATGACTCTTCCGAAGCTATGGGAATCAATACTCCTTATGACCTGAAAGCAGCGGAAACGATCGTCGCACTCCGAAATTGCAGCAAACTTTGCGATTGACTTCAGAAAACAGAATTGCTAAATAACCTAGTTCTTCAGAAACTCAATATTATTCTTTGGAGGAGGAATCCGATGAAAACCAAGAAGCTCGTGCTGTGGTTTAACGATATAGAGCTGGATGATATACCCCAGGTTGGCGGTAAAAACGCATCTCTGGGTGAAATGATACGGGAGCTTACAGCAAAAGGGGTTAACATACCGGATGGCTTCGCCGTTACCGCTGATGCATACCGGTATCTGCTGGAATCCGCGGGGATAAGAGACGAAATAGAGAAAATCCTCTCCGACCTGGATACGCACGACATGCACAACCTGAGCGAGAAGGGGGATAAAATCAGGTCGCTTATCTATAATGCCAATCTTCCCGACGATCTCAACCAGGCGATTCTTTACGCCTACCGGAAACTCTGCGATGAGTACAAAGAAGATGTTGGCGTGGCAGTCCGAAGTTCCGCAACCGCCGAGGACCTGCCTGACGCCAGTTTTGCCGGACAGCAGGAAACATATCTGAACATCAGGGGAGAAGACGCGCTTATCGACGCATGCAAAAGGTGTTTCGCGTCCCTCTTTACCAACAGGGCAATCTCATATCGCGAAGACAAGAATTTCGATCATATGTCGGTTGCGCTTTCCATAGGTGTTCAGAAAATGGTGCGTTCCGATCTCGCAGCCTCCGGTGTCATATTTTCTATCGATACCGAATCGGGATTCAAAAACGCCGTTCTTCTGACAGGCTCTTACGGTCTTGGTGAAATGATTGTCCAGGGCACCGTAAATCCCGACGAATTCTACGTATTCAAACCCACACTGAAGGAAGGCTACAAACCTATTCTGCAGAAAAAACTGGGAACCAAAGAGATCAAGATGATCTATTCCTCTAATAAGGAAGACCCCGTAAAGATTGTTCCGGTTCCGGAAGAAGAAAGGAAACAATTCTGTATTACAGAGGATGAGATTCTGAAACTCGCGCGGTGGACTACCATCATAGAAGATCACTACTCGGAAAAGGCCGGTTTCTTCAAACCGATGGATATCGAGTGGGGTAAAGACGGAAATACCGGAGAACTCTTCATCCTGCAGGCACGTCCCGAAACTGTCCAGTCCCAGAAAGATGTAAGCGTTCTTGAAAGCTACAAACTGTCTGAAAAGGGAAATCTTATCGTCAAGGGAACGGCAGTAGGATCGAAAATCGGTGCCGGACATGCGCATATTATCAAGAGCGCCAGCGATATCAAAGAGTTCAAAAAGGGAGAAGTCCTGATAACCGACATGACGGATCCCGACTGGGAACCCATCATGAAGATCGCTGCCGCTATTGTAACAAACAAGGGCGGGCGGACATGTCACGCGGCTATCATCAGCAGGGAACTCGGGGTCCCCTGTATCGTAGGCACGGGGAACGGAACCGAGAAGTCGAAAGGCTTCGACAAGGTAACGGTATCGTGTGCCGAAGGAGAAGTGGGAAACGTCTATGAAGGGATCCTGAAATACGATGTCAAGAAAATCAATCTGGAAGAAATGGAGCGTCCGAAGACCAACATCATGATGAATGTAGGCAATCCGGATATGGCTTTTAAGGTAGCATCCATTCCCAACGACGGCGTCGGGCTGGCAAGACTGGAATTTATCATAAGCAACTTCATTCAGATACACCCCATGGCCCTGATACGATTCGACACACTGGACGATATCGAAACAAAAAAAGTAATAGAAAACCTCACCAGGGAATACAAGAACAAGGTGGATTTCTTCGTGGACAAGCTTGCACAGGGTGTGGCCAAGATAGGCGCCGCTTTTTATCCCAATGATGTAATCGTCAGGATGAGCGATTTCAAGAGTAACGAATACGCGAATCTTATCGGTGGACCGATGTTCGAGGTCGATGAAGAGAATCCCATGATAGGATTCAGGGGGGCGTCGCGTTACTACGATGAACGCTACCGGGAAGGATTTAACCTCGAATGCAAGGCTATGATCAAAGTACGCAACGAGATGGGCCTTTCCAACGTGAAATTAATGATCCCCTTCTGTAGAACCGTGGACGAGGCAAAGAAGGTTGTCGATGTTATGGCACAGAACGGCCTTGTCCAGGGCGAAAATGGTCTCGAACTGTACATGATGGTCGAGATTCCAAGTAATGTCATTCTTATCGAGGAATTCGGCAAAATCTTCGACGGATTTTCCATCGGATCAAACGACCTTACGCAACTTACGCTGGGACTGGACAGGGATTCTTCACTGATAGCTCACATCTTTGACGAGAGAAATCAGGCAGTGATGGATCTCATCCGGACGGCGATAACCAAAGCGAATAAAATGGGTAAGAAGATCGGTATCTGCGGGCAGGCACCGAGTGATTATCCCGAGTTTGCAGCATTTCTGGTCGAATGCGGCATCAACAGTATATCTCTCATCTCCGATACGGTTATTGAGACAACACTCGGCGTATTAAAAACAGAAAAGATGCTGAGTAAATAGAGATACCCTTAATTACGACTTTTCATACAAAGATATGCGCATGTTATAGGCCGCATACGGAAAAACGGGACATATCACCCTGGATCGATGTTCATGGCTGTGGTGGGGTGCGAGCCCATCGGGGCAGGATCATTCCGGGCAGAAATGACTCAAAAAAAGAGGGGGAAGTCCCCCCGATTCATGAATACCCCCGTCAGATAAAACAGGCATAAAAATACCCCGCTGTCGGCACCAGGCAGCGATAAAACGCTCCCAAATATGCAGAAAAGCAGTGGTATCAGGCTTTTTTTAATAAAGTGCCAGAGCAGATCTATAAGCCGAGTTCTGTTTCTTCCTCAGGTCCCCCTGAAAAAGCGATGATCATTCATCTGGGACAACAGTTGCCTGTTGCCTCTAGCAACCTACCCGGAAACTTCGGACGGGCCACCCTTATCGTTTCCCTATTTGGTCTTGCTCCG
>DCUQ01000007.1 GCA_002327865.1 Syntrophaceae bacterium UBA2210 | reverse complement strand
GTAACATAATGACTGGTAGCCCCGATGATTTTAACACCCCTGTCATACGCCTGCTGGTAAGGACTGCTCCCGGCAAAGGCCGGCAGGAACGAGTGATGTATATTGATTATCTTGCCGTGATAACGCCTTACAAATTCACCGCTCAATATTTGCATATAGCGGGCCAGTACTATGAGATCTACCCCTTCTTTCTCCAGTTCGGCGATCTCTTTTTTTTCCTGGCCGGCCTTGTTTTCCGTTGTAATGGGATAATACCTGTAGGTAAGACCGAAGTGATCGGCCAGAGGCTTCATATCGAGATGATTGCTTATTACCAGGGGTATCTCCGCTCTGAATTCTCCCATCTGATGCCTCAGTATGAGATCATGGAAGCAGTAGACGTGCCTGGAAACGAAGATTGCCATCTTCGGTAGATAATCGGAGAAATGTATCTTCCATTTCATTGAAAACTGTCCGGCGAGGGGAGCAATGGCCTCTTTCAGGTCGTCACGGGAAAGCGTAAACCCTTCCATGTCCCATTCCACCCTCATGAAAAGCATATTTTCCGGTTGAACCGAATATTGAGCGGCATCCAGAATATTGCCGTTATGTTCCGAGACGAATTTGGATACGCCTGCCACAATTCCTTTTCGATCAGGACAGGACAGCAACAGTATGGCCGTTGTTTTTTCCATAATTATAACTCCTTCCCGAGAGATTCTGTCCATATATGAAAATAACCCTTCAAGTCAAGAAAGGTTTGCCAAAACGTGACTGTATGATATAACGGCACACAATTGTCACCAATAATATTTAAAGAAGCTTTTGTATTCCGCAAACAGGGAGCCACATGAAACTGGTAGAAAAGATTACTCTTCCCAATAACCTGTTTGTACAGGTGTGGGACAAATCACGTACTATTGCCTCCGACACTACGAAGGTCGAGCTGCATATCGTGATAGATATTGCGATAAAGGAAGAATACTTCAGCGATCCCGATAACTTTCGTAAGGTCGTGACGGTATTCGGACCGGAGATAACTTACGAATATACAAAGGAGAGGACGTTTACCGATAGCACGGACAAAGAGAGGGTTTTTAACGAACTGCTGGAGGATTTCAGAAAAAATTCGATCCCATACATATCGAGAATCGATTTCCCGGCACGTTTCGCCATTTCGAAACTGCGGGATATCCAGAAATATCCCCACCGGTATCGCGATATCCTGGGGGAAACGGGTATCCCTGAAAATTAGAAATGACGATAAATTCCTGTCGCTCTGAAAATTATTTATCCCGTCAAATTTTTAAACTGGAGATATAGAATGAAGAAAAAAGTTTCTGTAATCGGGGCCGGCTTTGTGGGAACAATGACCGCCCAGAGAATAGTCGAAAAGAATCTTGCCGATGTCGTTCTGTTCGATATCGTAGAAGGCCTCCCGCAGGGCAAGGCACTGGACATAATGCAATCGGCACCTGTGGAAGGGTTCGACAGTCATGTGTCCGGTTCCAACAACTTTGCCGAAACCGGACATTCCGATCTCGTTGTATTTACCGCAGGTTTTGCCAGAACGCCGGGTATGACCAGGGAAGAACTGGCCATGAAGAACGGCGGCATCGTAAAGTCAGTTCTGGAAACCATCGTGAAACACGCACCCGACTGTATTATCATCATGGTAACGAATCCGCTCGACGTAATGACACATCTTGCCTGGAAAGTATCGGGTTTCCCGGCTCACAGGGTGATGGGAATGGGAGGAATTCTCGACACATCGAGATACAGGGCGTTCCTGGCTGAAGAGTTGCGTGTATCGGCGGGGAGCATAGAAACCATGGTGCTGGGAAGCCATGGAGATACCATGGTGCCGGTGGACACCCATACTACCGCGGGAGGTATTCCCGTAAGCAGACTTGTCGCGAGGGAGCGGCTCGATGCTATTATCGAAAGGACAAAGAACGGCGGTGCCGAGATTGTGAATCTTCTCAAATCAGGCAGTGCCTGGCATGCTCCTTCGGCTTCCGTCGTTGCCATGGTACAGGCCATATTGGACGACAGCAGGAAAATCTTTCCTGTTTCGGCATATCTGACAGGGCAGTACGGCCTTCGGGATGTGCATATCGGTGTCCCGGTGAAACTGGGGGCATCTGGAATCGAAGAGATATATGAAATAGCACTTTCCGACGAGGAACTGGAAGCTTTGAGACGGTCCGCCGAGGCGGTAAGCAAGACATTTGAAAACCTGAAGATTTTATGAGTCGTTCATCTATCGAAGCACTCCTCCCATTTGTCTCGAAACCAAGCAGGTATATGGGCGGGGAGATAAATTCCATAAAGAAAGACTGGAAGAAATGTCGATTGACCTTCGCCCTTGCCTTTCCCGATACGTATGAGATCGGCATGTCGCATCTCGGGCTCCAGATCCTGTATTCGATCCTGAATAACGAACCCGGGATTGCCGCCGAGCGATTTTATGCTCCATGGCCCGACATGGAATCACTGATGAGAGAAAACGGGATTCCCCTGGCCTCTCTCGAATCCTCCATCCCCCTCCGCGAATTCGACATAGCAGGGTTTTCGCTGCAGTACGAACTTTCATACACAAACGTTCTGAACATGATGGATCTCGGCGGCGTTCCGATATATTCCAGGGACAGGGGAGAAGATACTCCCATAATAATCGCGGGAGGTCCCTGTGTTTTTAATCCTCATCCGGTATCCCCCTTCTTTGACGCGTTAGTCGTAGGAGAAGGCGAAGAGGTGATACTGGAAATTTCACACGCAATGATCGCGGGCAAGAAAAAAAAACATGCCCGCTCCGGACTGTTGCATCTGCTCGCGGACATTGAAGGGGTCTGGGTACCTTCCATCCACGGTACGGAGAAAATAATAAAGAAACGTGTTGTGAAAGATCTGGATGCCTGTCGCTTCCCCGAAAAACCGGTCGTGCCGCTCGTCAAGACGATACACGACAGGATAACCATGGAGATAGCCAGGGGCTGCACCCGCGGGTGCCGTTTCTGCGGACCCGGGATGGTCTGGAGGCCGGTCAGGGAACGATCTGTCGAAACACTTGAAAAGATAGCGGGAAAAACACTCGCCTCTACCGGATATGACGAAATTTCGCTCCTGTCGCTCAGTTCCGGCGATTATTCCCATATCGAGCATCTGATTACGTCTCTCATGGATGAGTATTACGAAAAGAGGGTGGCACTGGCACTCCCCTCCATGAGGGTGGAAACGCTTACCGAAGCACTGATCCGGCAGATAAAAAAGGTGCGTAAAACCAGTTTTACCCTCGCCCCGGAGGCCGGGACACAGAGACTGCGTGACGTGATAAACAAGGGGAATACTGAAGAAGCCCTGATTGCCACTGCCGGGAAGGTATTCGATGCGGGATGGAAATCCATCAAACTCTATTTCATGATCGGGTTACCGTCGGAAACGCAGGAAGATATCGAAGGAATTGCCGATCTCGCCTTCAAGGTTCTTAAAGAGGGAAAGTACAAACGTCAGGTCACCGTCAACATTTCGACATTCGTGCCGAAACCGTTCACCCCCTTTCAATGGCAACGCCAGATAACGCTTGAAGAGATCAAGAAAAAACAGGACTTCTTAAAGGGAAATATCTGTCACAGGAACCTGAAGCTTAAATGGCACGACCGGGGAATGAGTTTTCTGGAAGGCCTGGTGGCGCGGGGAGATGAAAAGATAAGCGATCTTCTGGCGAAGACATTTTATTCCGGATGCCGTTTCGACGGCTGGAGCGACCGGTTTCGGTTCGATCTGTGGGAACGTGCGATAGAAGATCTAGGGATAGCGACAGACAAATATCTCGGGGAAAGAGCCGTGGAAAGTCCCCTGCCATGGGACAATATCGATTGCGGCCTGACAAAAGCGTTTCTTATCGAAGAATATGAAAAATCTCTGGACGCCCGGCTGACGGAAGATTGCCGATCCTCCGGTTGCTTCCAGTGCGGGGCATGCTACGGCGATATCAGGACGGTCGAAGCCGGCAAACCACTTCCCGCACCTTCCCGGAAACGAATAGCCGCTTTCTGCGAAGACGGAATCACGCGGCTCAGGATAAGATTCGCCAAGCGTGAAAGAGCAGGCATGCTTTCGCATATGGAGCTTTCTTCCGCTATCGTGCGTGCGATAAATATAAGCGGGTTAAACTTCTTATTTTCAGAAGGTTTTCATCCCCATCCAAAAATATCGTTTCCCTACGCCCTGCCGGTAGGGGTAGAAAGCCTGTGCGAATACGTTGATATCCAGCTGAAGGGATACAATGATCCCCCTGAGACTTTCGCTGACAGAGTAAACCCCTGGATGCCTGCCGGAACAGAGATTCTGGACGCCGAAATGGTATCGCCTCACATCCAGTCGCTGTCCGGTCTTATCGAGGAATTCCATTATGAAATTCACCTGCCGTATGTTCCCGACGTATCCGCTGCGGATAAAAAGATAAGAGATTTTCTGAAATCCGAATGCTTCATGTTGTCCAGAAACAAAAAAAAAGATATTATAACGAAAAACATACGCCCGTTGATAACTTCACTGGTCCTTGACACGAAGGAAGCCATACTTTCGGCATCTGTTCGTTTCGACCCCCTTGGTGGGATCAAACCCATGGAGATCCTGACACAGATTGCCGGGTTTGACGACGAATACGCGAAAAGGGCACGAATCATAAAAACGGGGATCACATGCAGAGAGAATTTGAAACCTGTCATTGAAAAATAAGACTCGATGCCGAAAGAAATAATTTTTAACTGCACAAAATACGAAACAAGAATCGCGATACTGGAAGACCGCGTTCTTTCTTCATTCTATGTGGAGAGGATCGACGAACGGTCCATAGCGGGAAACATATACAAGGGGAGAGTGGTTCGTGTTATCCCGGGCATACAGGCCGCGTTTGTCGATATCGGGCTCGACCGCAGTGCGTTCCTGTATGTTGCCGATATCTATAGCGAAATATCAGACACAGATTTTTTTACAAACGGAGATGACGATCCAATAGAATATGAACAGGGGGAATCTTCCGAACAATACATATGCCCCATAGAAGATATATTAAAAGAGGGACAGGAGATCCTCGTCCAGGTATCAAAGGAACCGCTGGGAAGTAAAGGAGCCAGAATTACCTCACATATATCGCTCGCGGGGAGAAATCTTGTCGCCATGCCTACATCACATCATATCGGCATATCAAGAAAGATTACCAACGAGCAGGAGCGGCACCGGCTGCTGGAAATCATAGAAAAACTACGTCCGGAAAAATATGGCTTTATAGCGCGAACTGTAAGCGAAGGAAAGGGAGAAGACGAACTGAGGGGTGATTTCGACTACCTCCCGAAACTGTGGAATACCATCAGGGAAAATAGCCGGCACACGAAAACCCCGGGACTCGTTCACAGAGAATTGAGCATGACGCTGCGCTCGATCCGCGATCTGTATACCGAAGACGTCGAAAGGATCATTGTGGATTCAGAAGAAGAGCATCGGGAACTGACCGATTTCATGAACAGTTTCATGCCTTACATGAAAAGTTCGATCGATCTTTACAAAGACAATATCCCCATTTTCGATACATTCGGCATCGAATTGGACATCGGCAAGCTGCTCGACAAGAAGGTCTGGCTGAAATCGGGAGGATATATCGTTATAGAAGAGACCGAAGCGTTGTGCGCGATAGACGTTAACACCGGTAAATATGTCGGCAAGAAAAATATGGAGGAAACCATCCTCAAAACGAACATGGAAGCCGTCAAGGAAATCGCTTATCAGCTCCGCATGCGTAACACAGGAGGAATCATCATCATAGATTTCATAGATATGGAGATCGGGGCAAATCGCGAAAAGGTATTTAATGCTCTCAAGGCGGAAATGGAAAAGGACAGAAGCAAGACCAGCATTCAGAAGATATCGGAAATCGGCCTGGTCGAGATGACCCGCCAGAGAAGACGAAAGAGCCTAAAAGCAACAATGTGCGAGCCCTGCCCTTGCTGCGAAGGCAGGGGTACGCTCAAATCCAGAGCGAGCGTATGCTACGAGATATTCAGGGAACTGGCAAGAGAAGCCTCTCGCGATATCGCGGGAACGCTCTGTGTACTGGCCCACGCGGAAGTAACAACACTTCTTCTCGAAGACGAAAATAACATGCTGAAAGACCTTGAGAAAAGTCTGGGCAAGAAAATCATCGTGGAAACAATAGGCGGTACCCACTGGGAAAATTTCGATATAATACCTGTACAGTAAGGCAAAGCAAGGTTCCCCTGAAGATCAAACAAGCCCCCCAAATGCCCTGTTCAGCCATTTCATCGACCTTTTAACTATAGCTAAACCTCTCAGTCCCGAACAGATTTACGACCAAATTTTTTACCTGCAAAGTCTCAGTGTTGGACTATTATCAAATCTGAAGATTACCATTTGAAGCGGTGTAATACGTTTGAGCCAAAAAGACATTATAGTGTTTCCTGATTTACGGTTCTACAGGTTATTACAGCAGCGTTGTCATATGTTTTTTAACTTCCCCCGGTGTCACTAAAAGAAAAGCCCGGATAGTTATATCCGGGCTTAACGCGCTTGTTTTAGAAAGATCGTACAGCTCGAACCCAATAGAGGCTGTTCTTGCTGGCGCCGTACTGTTGGGCACCGGTGCCGAAATGCTGGGCATATGCGCCAGCTGCATTACACTCAGAGGAACTCCAATAGTTCCTGGTGAGATTAAAACCGCCTATAATATTTCTGTTCTCATACAACTCGTCCAAATCGTCTCGACTCGGCAGGTACCAATCATCGTACGTAACCGAACTTACTGTTACACTATAGTCATCGCACAGTTTGGCCGCATTAACTTCCGTACCATACAACGCGATAATAGCATCGGTATTTGCTTGTCCTGTGCCTAACGCTGTTCCCGAAGCACCTGTTAACCCATCATTGGTATTATGCCATACTACGCTAGTGCCTTGGTCGCTTGTAGCCGCGATCAGGCCATGTTGAACTTTAGCGTCATAGCCCGGATCTCCGCTTTGTAAAATGTAAGCTACTTTGCCCCCGCCATAGCTATCGCCTATTTCCAGAGGAACGTCTCTCGGGACACCCAGGAATATGGCGATCCTGTCGATAATGGCATTCGCATGATCCGTATTACCAGTGTATTGAAAATCCCAGGCAAGATAAACGGCCCTGTAACCGTTTCGATCCACGCTGACACCGGCGGAATAGCTTGACGGAGCCTGGAATATTTCCACACCTTCTGCTCCCACAGTAAAATCATCAGGATAAGGATCAGAAGAGATGTCGGGATTAATACCGTTCATCATATCCATTCCGGTTACCACGCCATCGGAACCGGCATCACTCTGATATGTCGCCTGCAAATAAGTCTGGTAAAAATCAGTGCCTATATGGTTATAACCTAAATCGTTATCAGCAATAAAAAAGCGGCCTCCTTCATCGAGGTATTCCATTGCCTTGGCCCAGTCATCCTCGGTGTATCCCCCGGCATAAAATACCGCATCATAATCAAACAGGTCATCGATAGACATTCCCTCAAATGTATCACGGTCTATCGTAGTATATGCATAATTGTTTGCAGATAAGGCGCTTCCCATTGCATTGCCGGCATTTGTATCATAACTTACGATCAGAACTCCCGATCCGCCGATTTCTCTAATCCATGTTGCATAGAGAGTGATGTCTTCTGTGCCCATGATGATTTCATCATCCTCGTTATAGGCTGTTCCGTTACCATCCGCCTGCGTGTTCCATCCTTCAAAAGTGTACCCATCCTTTGTCAATGTTCCGCTACCCAGAACAGTAACGGTCTCTCCTTCCTCGTAATCGTTGTTATCCACGGGCACATCCCCTGTACCTGTATTTGCGTCGTATGTAACCAGGAAGGTGTCAGGTTGCAGATCATACTCCCCTCCGGAGCCACCACAGGCCGAAATCAAAAGAGCCATTAAAAAAATTAGAATAAGTGTAATGTTTGTTTTAATTCCAAATTTCTTTTTCATGTTTCCCCCAATTATTATCGTTTTTATCAAGATATATAATTTAAAAAATATCAGGTAAAACTAATTTGGATTTATAAATCTAAAGGATAAGAACTTCTTTTCGGCAGGTGCAATATAAAAAATGCTTTCTGGCGTGTCAATAAATATAGTTCACAAAACAAAATATTCATTGAGGATTGAAATCTTGCATTTTTTCTGAGGTTGACGATTTTGGGACTGCAGGAAGAAATAAATCCCCACTGCCGGAATGGCCCGTAATGGGTTCGTATGAGCAGAAAGCTTAGTTCCTACTCTCTGACAAGAAGAAAAAGGCCGGCAAAAAAGCAAGGGAACGGGAACAAAGTAACAAAAGAAAAACCGGGAACAGAGAGGTGGTCCCATTTGTTTGAA
>DCUQ01000052.1 GCA_002327865.1 Syntrophaceae bacterium UBA2210 | reverse complement strand
TTGCGGGGAATCTCCGACTGTTAAGGAATTTTTCATTCGCTCGCTGACCCCGCCGCAAGCAGCGGGTAATGCGCTCGCTGTTCAGTTCAAGGAGGCAGAACATGTCGCAGAAAATACTCATTCCGCTGGATGGATCCGTGTTAGGTGAAGCCGCCCTGCATCATGTCGAGGAAATGACGTCCCTGCTGGGATTGGAAAGTAAGATAGAAGTCACTCTCTTTCAGGTAATTACCCTATTAACCTATGCTGTCACAACCGGGGCCGATGCTGTTGAGATTCCCTATACCGTCGATGAACTGGATCAAATGAAAGATCAGGCGATGGACTACCTGCGTAAGGCCGCCGAATGTCTCGAAGGCAAGGGAGTACCGGTGAAATGTGAGGTGGTTTTCGGAACTTCACCATGTGATGAAATAATTAAGGCAGAAACTAAATTCGAGGCCAACCTGGTAGCCATGTCGACACATGGACGGCATGGTATCACAAGATTGGCATTCGGCAGTGTCGCCGATAAAGTCCTTCGGAAAAGCACAGTCCCCGTACTAACGGTGAGAATGCAACATGACAGCTGAACAGCTGGAATCCTGTCGGCGGAATCTTTTTACCCCACACCTTCGACGATAATACCACGAAGCAACATAACGGCTTTTATCGCGAAACCATCACACCGGACCGACCCTTCTTCTTTTTTATACGACCCTGCCGGAAATCCGCTTGAAGAAAACCCATAAGACTCAGTCAACCATCATTGAAATATAGGTTGACATTACGATCCGGAGATAGTATGAGGCACACACAATATTGCCCGCGGGAGAGCACCGGGGAATAACACTTTCAAGGTAAAACAAACAATGGCCGCAAAAGATCAATTGCTCGCCAGCTTAAAGAAAGAAAGAGACAATTGGGTTTCGGGTGAATCTCTGGGCCGGAAGATGGGAATGACCCGTTCGGCGATCTGGAAACATATTAACACGCTGAAAAAGGAAGGATACGCAATCGAATCTTCCCGCAGAAAGGGATATTCGCTCAGAGACGTACCGGAAATACTGCTTAAAAGTGAAATCCAGGAAGGGCTGAATACCAGAATCATAGGACAAAGAGAGGTCTATCATCAGGACATTGCCGATTCAACCAATGTCAGGGCGAAACATCTGGCAGAGAAAGGGAGTGCGGAAGGCACCGTAGTTATAGCGGAAACACAGCAACTGGGCAAAGGAAGACGGGGCAGGAACTGGTTCTCCCCCGGAGGAAAAGGCATTTACGTCTCTATCATATTACGGCCCGTGCTGCCCCCCAGTGAATCGCCGAAACTAACCCTTATGACGGCCGTAGCGGCTGCCGAAGCGTTGATTTCCTCGACATCTCTGGACATACGGATAAAGTGGCCGAACGATATCATGGTACGCGGAAGAAAACTTGCGGGTATCCTGACAGAGGTCAGCACCGAGATGGATAAGATCGAATACGTCATAATAGGCATGGGATTAAATGTTAATATTCCGCACGATCTTTTCCCCGCGGATATCAGCGATACGGCTACTTCGATCATGCTTGAAACGGGAAGGCCATTTTCAAGAATACGCATTCTAAAGGCTTATCTGGAATGGTTTGAACGCTATTATGAACTCTTCAGCAAATCCGGATTCGCCCCCGTTTTGAAACGGTGGAAAGAACTCTCCGATATTATAGGGAGGCAGGTGCGGATAGACGCGGTACATCAGTCTCATAACGGGGAAGTCCTCGACGTGGATGAGGACGGAGTTCTGGTCCTGCGAGATTCGGCTGGAATGCTGCACAAAATATTCTCAGGAGACATCACGTTACTGAACACATAGGAGACGATATGGCAAAAAAACCCATTTCAACACAAGGAATGACTTATGCCGCAATGTTCGGTGCCATGACAGCGGTAGGCGCTTATGTTATAATCCCGTTACCTCCGGTCCCCATAACACTTCAGACCTTCGTCATGTATCTTGCGGGCGCCCTGCTCGGCGGGTATCTCGGCGCACTGAGTCAAATCGTATATATACTGCTCGGCGTAATAGGTCTGCCGGTTTTTGCCGGCGGAAAGGCGGGCCTTGGCGTTCTCCTGGGGCCGACCGGCGGGTATCTTGTAGGATTCGTCATCGGTGCATATGTTATCGGGAAAATGATGGAGTCGGGGAAACGATCCGGCCATATATGGATAGCCCTTTCGCTGGTAGTGGCAACTATCGTACTCTATATCTGCGGGGCTTCACAACTGGCGGTCGTGGCACAGCTCAGCTTGAAAAAGGTGATCGCCGTCGGCATAATTCCCTTCCTGGCAGGGGATGCCGTAAAAATTATTGCGGCGACACTTCTGATAGCCAGGATCAGGAGCAGAATACAAATTAAGAAGATTTAACATGATTATATTAGAAGATGTAACATTCAGATACAACCCTTCGGATGAACCGGTACTGAACCGGATCAACATGACGATAGATGATGGAGCATACGTTGGAATCATCGGTCCGAACGGATGCGGGAAAACCACGCTGGTCCAGCATCTCAATGCCCTGCTCTATCCCGTGGACGGCCGGGTAACCGTCGATGGAATGAATACCGATGACGAATCCTGTGCAGGTGAGATCAGGCGCAGAGTCGGAATGGTCTTTCAGAACCCCGACAATCAGATTATCGGAATGACCGTAGAAGAGGATATCGCTTTCGGCCCTGGAAATCTGGAACTGCCATCCGTGGAGATAAGGAAGAGGGTCGATGAAAGTCTCGCCATGATGGGACTGTACGGTTACTCCCAACGTCAGCCCTACACACTCTCCGGAGGAGAAAAACGCCTCGTATCGATAGCCGGAATTCTTGCCATGAAACCGCGATACATTATATTCGATGAGCCTACTTCCTATCTTGACCCATCGAGCCGTAAACGCGTGTTGTCGATCATAGAGAAAATCAACAAATCCGGAATCGGCATTATTCATATTACACACAATATGGACGAAATCGTAAACGCGGGAAATATTATCGTAATGAACCACGGGCGCATAGCGTTCACAGGATCGCCGAAGGAAGTGTTCGGCACCGTTGAAAGAATTAAAGCGCTGAAACTGGATATTCCCGTCGCCACAGAACTCGCGTGGCGTTTAAGACAGAAAGGCGAAAACATCCGGACAGATATCCTGACCATCGATGAAGCATGTCTTGAAATCGTGGGCCGCCTGCAAAGTCCTCGTGTTTCAGAAGGTACGCAGGTACGGGACAGGGTGGAAACAATTACCATACAACACATTGAAAATAAAGCCATTCCTGGGGTAAAGCAACATGCATAAGTGGGGTCAGTATGTTTCCGGAAACTCTATCATACACAGACTGGACCCACGGATTAAGATACTGTCTGTCCTTGTCCTGAGTATTTTTATCCTGAGGGCAAATGTCAATGCCGGGCTCATTCTCTCCGCATTCCTTATTGCGGTAATACTCGTATCCCGTCTCACGTTCAGACGCATCATAGGCAGCCTCAGACCTTTCATGTTTTTTTTCGTACTGCTTTTCGTTCTTCATCTCTTATTTACGGAAGGTAAGCCCTTCCTACAAATTTCTTTCTGCGGGCTGTCCATAACACATGAAGGATGCTGCCGCGGCCTGTATATAACATTACAATTTATATTCCTGGTGACAAGCGCGTCGATCCTTACAATGACAACGATACCTTCAGACCTTATCAACGGTATAGAGGGTGTCTTGAAACCGCTTCGCCCCCTGGGAATCCCCACCCATGATATAGCTACAATGCTTTCACTCGCCCTCAGGTTTGTTCCGTCCTTTCTGGAAGAAATCGATCGGATCAAAAAGGCCCAGACCGCACGGGGAGCAAATTTTAAAAAGGTTAATATCGTTAAGAAAATAAAAAACATGACATCGCTCATACTCCCTCTCATAGTAAACTCTTTCAGGAAGGCCGAAGAAACGGCGACCGCCATGGATGGGCGCGGCTACAAGAGAGGCCCGCGAACCTATCTGAAAGACCTGCGCATGTCATCGTCAGATTATGCAGCAATTGCCGTTGTCGCCATTATTGTGACAGGCATTCAATTCATACCTTTCTGATCGCCTGACCGCCCTTTATAGTCGCACTAATGCGACGCATATTAAAAGTTTAAGTAGCAATTATGCTACGCTATTTTATATCCGCAAAATAGGCCTGGCTCTAATTAACTATAATAATTGAACTTTTTATTTTATCAAAACAATCGATTTTATGGCACGATATTTGCGGGATATTTATTACGTAAAAGGAGCCTTGAAAGATGAAACTTGCCATACCTGTTTGGAATGATTGTGTTTCAACTGTCCTGGATTTTTCCGCTTGTCTTCTGGTTGTTACTTTTGAATCCGGAACCATAAGCGACCGGGTCATGAAAGATTTTACCGGAAACACAACAGTAGAAAAACTGGCAAGGCTGAAGGAGCTCGAAATACAAATATTGCTTTGCGGGGCGGTCTCAAGACCCATGGAACAGATGATCGCGGCATCGGGGATAAAGATCATTCCGTTTCTCAGAGGAAGGGTGGATGACGCGATCGAAGCCTATTTCTCAGGGCGTCTTTTTGAACCCTGCTTCATACTGCCCGGATGCCGTCGGGGGCCCGGTTTTGGGAGAGGCGGGGGGCAGAGAATACGCGGTCGAAAATGCATAACCAACAGAAAGGAATGGTTTATATGAAAATCGTAGTCACAGCGTATGGAAAAGACCTTTCAAGTAAAACGGATAGGAGTTTTGGAAGGGCGAAGTGGTTCATTCTAGCAGATACGGAAACAGGTGCTTTTGAAGCTCATTCAAATGAACAGAATGTAAATGCGGCGCAGGGTGCGGGGATTCAGGCCGCCCAGAACGTGGCAAATCTGGGAGCCGAAGCCGTTCTGACCGGCAATGTAGGACCCAACGCCTTCAGGACATTGAGTGCCGCATCCATAAGGATATTTATCATCAAGGAGGACATGACGGTGGAGCAGGCCATTTCCGAATGGAAAAACGGAACGCTTGAGGAAACAGGCGGAGCAACGATAGAGGGGCACTGGGCCTGAGTTCGAACCTTCTGATGGAGCGATTCGGTTTTATATATACGCGGAAGGAGGTGATTTACATGCCGAGAAACGATAGAACCGGCCCGCAGGGACAGGGGCCTAGAACCGGCCGCGGTTTGGGACCTTGCGGGACAAGGATAGAAGGAATTCCTGATACTGAAGAACGCTTAGGGTTCTTTCAAAGGTTAGGAAGAGGTCTGGGCAGAGGTTTCGGCCGGTTAGGTCGGGGTCGCGCAGCAGGCCAGGGTCGAGGTCGTGGAATGGGCCGAGGCCGTAATATTTAAATTGTTATCTACCCGGGTTTGTTTGGAATAAAGACTGCTTGTTTACAAAGCAGCAAAGAGAAGGATATTGAATCTTCCCGCAACAAGTTGCGGGGAATCTCCGACTGTTAAGGAATAAGTGTTAAAGGATGAAGCTCCGTCTCTTACTTTTCGAAGCATTCATTTCAAACAACCTGAACGAAAAGGAGGTATTTATCATGCCAGGAGGAGATAGAACAGGTCCGACAGGAATGGGACCCATGACAGGAAGAGCAGCCGGTTATTGTGCCGGTTATCAGGCGCCGGGTTATGCATGGTCTGCTCCCGGAAGATATGCAGGTCCGGGCTACGGCGGCGGAAGAGGATGGCGACACCGGTTCTACGCGACCGGTTTGGCCGGACGGCAACCGTCTGCTTACGGCCATCCGTACCACGCGGGGACGCCTCCCTATGGTTACGGAGCATTTCCGTATAATGTACCATACGGGCAGGCCTTGACTGAGCAGCAGGAACTCGATGCATTGAAAACCCAGGCGGAACATTTGGAAAATTTCCTGGAAGATATCAAAAAACGCGTGGCAGCGTTGGAGAAAAAAACCGAAGAAGAATAAAGAAGATACGAAGCATCGGCATGATGAACGCACCCTTTTGACCTGATTGCCGATGTTTCTTCTTTTATCCGTTTCGAACAACGGGCGGCGGATACCCGGTATCGCTTTGCCTCCGGGGTGTAACAATCGGGTATATTAACCTCAATGTATTATAGTTCACCGAGCAGTATATAACCGGTTTCAAACGTTTAATAATGTATCAGCAAGAAAAAAGGAGCAAGTAATGAAAATAGCCGTTACAGCAACAGGCCCTTCGCTGGATGATCAGGTGGAAGCCCGTTTCGGGAGAACACCGTATTATCTGTTCGTCGATACGGAGACGATGGAATTCGAAGCCATACAAAACCCCAATGTCGCGGCGGGAGGCGGAGCAGGAATACAATCGGCAAGATTGATGTCCGACCATGATGTCAAATATGTTCTGACAGGGAACTGCGGCCCTAATGCATCTCAGGTGTTCGGAGCCGCAGGCATTATGGTTGTCATGGGTGTTACCGGAGAAGTCCGCCGGGCAGTCGAACAATTCAAGGCAGGCGTTTTTACCGCTTCTAACCAACCGAATGTTCCAAGCCATTTCGGCATGGGTGGTGGTGGCGGCGGTTGCGGCAGGGGTGGCGGTGGCGGTTGCGGCAGGGGCAACCGGCTGAATACTCCAGTCGGAAATGTTCAGCAACAGGCGGTAAAAAAAGAAGCAACATATAGCCTAAGGGAGGAAGCGCGTCTTCTCGAAAAGCAACTGCATGATATCAAGCTCCGGATCGAACAGTTCGAGGGAAACGATCGAAGCAAAATCGCCCGTGTCGATGCCAAGTCCTGCAGCGGATGCGGGGTGTGCGTAGAAATCTGTCCGGTGGAAGTAATAACTATGCGTAACGATGTAGCCGTCATTGACGAAAATCAATGCACGGGGTGCGGGGCATGTGTTGACAAATGTCCCGTGAATGCCATTATTATGGCTTAGAAAGGGAGTGAACAATATTGAAAATAGCTATTGCCAGTGGAAAAGGTGGTACCGGCAAAACAACGATAGCGACAAACCTTGCTTTATCGCTGCACAAAACAGGGAAAACCGTTCAGATACTGGACTGCGATGTTGAGGAACCCAACTGTCATATATTTTTGAAACCGGAGATCGAATCGTCTTACGCTATTACGGTACCGGTCCCGAAAGTCCTCGAAGAAAAATGCACGGGCTGTGGTATTTGCTCGGATGTCTGTGAATTCAGCGCCATTGCGGTCATAAAAGGCAAGGTTCTTATATTCCCGGAACTTTGTCATGCGTGCGGCGCATGCAAACTGTTCTGCCCTGAAAACGCTTTTATAGAGGTACCACGGGAAATAGGAATTATTGAAAAGGGAACGGCCGGTGGTATCGGCTTTATAGACGGATTGCTCAATATAGGAGAACTGATGTCTCCGGCCGTCATCGAAGGTGTCAAGAAAGCCGCCGGAGAATCGGAGGTATTGATTTTCGACGCTCCTCCCGGCACATCCTGTCCCGTCATCGAAGCAGTGAAAAATGCGGACTTTGTTGTTCTGGTTACGGAGCCGACTCCTTTCGGCCTTAACGACCTGAAGCTTGCCGTCGGAATGGTCAGAGAGTTACAGATACCGTTTGCAGTGGCTATTAACCGTTCCGGTATCGGTAACGAAAAAGTCGCAGAATACTGCGGAAATGAAAAAATCGATATTGTCCTGAACATACCGGATGATCGCAGGATCGCCGAAGCCTATTCACAGGGAGAGATGGCGATTAACGTATTACCGGAATATCAACAAATATTTGAGCGGTGCTGGGCAGAAATTACGGATCTCCATAGAGATGCGCTGCAGGCACGGCAACAGCAATAATGGAATAATACTATGAAGGAACTTGTTGTAATAAGCGGAAAAGGTGGTACAGGAAAAACAAGTATCGTGGCAGCTTTTGCCGCCCTGGCGGGGAAAAAAGTCCTGGCGGATTGTGATGTCGACGCGGCCGATCTTCATCTCGTTTTAAATCCCAGAATAAAAATCCGAAAAGATTTCAGCGGGGGGAAAAAGGCACGGATATTGGAAGATAATTGCATAGCCTGCGATCGATGCATGGAAGAATGCCGTTTCGACGCGATACGGTATGCGGATAACACCTCGGATACTCCGCGTGTCGACCCCATATTCTGCGAGGGGTGTGCAGTATGTTTCCGGGTGTGTCCCGCGAATGCGGTCTCTTTCGAACCGGCGGTAAACGGCGAGTGGTATACATCATCTACAAACTACGGCCCAATGGTGCACGCGAAACTAGGAATAGCCGAGGGAAATTCGGGAAAACTGGTTACCCTGATACGCCAGGAAGCCATTGATATTGCCAGGCGGGATAACCTCGACTATGTAATCGTCGACGGTTCGCCGGGAATCGGATGCCCGGTTATCGCATCCATAACAGGTGCCAATCTCGTACTGGTTGTAACGGAACCAACGCTTTCGGGCAGGCACGATTTGCTCCGGGTAGCGAAACTGACGGCGCATTTTCGAATTCCCACTGTAGTGTGTATCAACAAGTGGGATATCAATCCCGACATCACGGAACAGATCGAAGAAGAGGCAAAAGAACACGGCATTAAAGTAGCGGGGAAAATACGATACGATTCATCTTTTACAGAGGCCCAGATAATGAAAACGAGTGTCGTGGAATACACCGGCGGAGCCGTTTCCGGAGATATAAAGTCGCTATGGCAGCACATACTTTACGAACTGGGTTAGAAAGGATTTAATATTTGAAGATATTTCTGGATTGTTTTCCCTGTTTCCTGAGACAGGCGCTGGAGGCGAGCAGGATATCCGAGGCTGACGAAGAAACCCAGAGACGCGTTTTAAACCTCGTTATGACAAGGATGATCGCGATCGAGGCGGGGGAAACACCTCCGCAGATCGGCAGCATGATTCACAGCACCATCAGGGAAGTTACAGGCAAAAAGGACCCCTACAGGGAGATAAAACGCCTCCACAATGAGCAGGTACTAGGCATAAAAAGAGATCTTGAACGTCTTATCGACGAATCATCCTCTCCCCTGCCCGACGCGCTGAAACTGGCCGCCATGGGAAATCTCATCGATATGGGACCCGAACGACAATGGAACGAGGTAGGCGATATATTCCGGGATTTTTCGAAGCAGACCCCCTCGATCTTTGATTACGAGTTATTCGAAAATTCCCTCGAGACAGCCGGAAAGTTGCTTTACCTGGGTGACAATGCCGGAGAAATTGTTCTGGATACAATATTAGTCGAACTTCTGCGGAGAGAAACAAATATCGATATAACCTATGCGGTAAGAGGTGGGCCTGTTATCAACGATGCCACCA
>DCUQ01000013.1:1923-16461 GCA_002327865.1 Syntrophaceae bacterium UBA2210 | reverse complement strand
CTTGACTATGGGGATAGGCTTAAAAAGAGAGTCGGAATAACGAGACGGGTGGCTAATGAAAAATAGGGGAGTGTCCCTATTTTTATGGTTGAAGACTGAAGGCTGAAGGGTTGCGTGATTATGCAGATTGACAAAATGATTGACAATATACATAAATATGAATAGCATATTGTTCATGATACAACGTAAAGCCGAAAGTACAATTCACTCCCTGCTGAGGGGTTTTCCCGTTGTGACCATTAACGGGCCGCGTCAGTCAGGCAAGACTACTCTCGCGAAGATCGTGTTCCCTGACAAGCCTTATGTGTCGCTGGAGGACCCGGATGCGCGGCTGATGGCCCGGGAGGACCCCCGCTCTTTTCTGAAACGCTTTCCCGATGGCGCTGTTCTGGACGAGGTACAGCGCTGCCCCGAAATCCTTTCTTATCTACAGACTCTGATCGATGCCGATGGACGCATGGGGCTTTTTGTCTTGACCGGTTCCCGGCAGTTTGGACTTATGTCCGGCATCACTCAGTCGCTGGCTGGAAGAACCGCTTTTGTGGAGTTGCTTCCTTTTTCGCTGGAGGAACTTGCAAAGTCTCCTAAGCAACCACAAAATATTGACCAGATGCTGTATACCGGCGGCTATCCTCCGCTTTATGATCGCGATGTCCCTGTACGGGCATGGTTTGGCGCTTATGTAACGGCGTACCTGGAGCGCGATGTCCGGCAGGTTCTCAAGGTGCAGGAGCTGGAGGCCTTTCAGCGCTTTGTGCGTCTTTGCGCCGGACGTACGGGGCAACTGCTGAACTATTCATCTCTTGCCACGGAAAGCGGTATTTCCCACAATACAGTTAAGGCCTGGATATCGGTGCTGGAGGCCAGCTACATTCTGTTCCAGCTTCGTCCGCATCATGTGAACTTTAACAAGAGGTTGGTCAAGGCCCCCAAGCTCTATTTTTATGATGTTGGCCTCGTATCCTGGCTGCTGGGCATACAGACGCCCGAACAGATGGAAACCCACCCTCTCAGGGGAAACATTTTTGAAACCTTTGTAGTCGCAGAATTGATGAAATTATTCCTCAACAGGGGCGAGCGTCCTAACATTCATTTCTGGCGCGACAGCAATGGTGTCGAGGTGGATATTCTGATTGAACACGGGGGCCGGATTACCCCTGTTGAGATCAAATCCGGTAGGACCGTTACCGGTCATTTTTTCTCCGGTCTGGACAGGTGGATGGCCCTGGCGGGCGATGCGGCGATCAATCCGACGCTGATCTACGGTGGAACAGAAAATTATCAGCATAAAGGTGTGAACGTTGTAGGTTGGCGTGATGCGGGGAAAATAGGGACGAAAAATAGGGACGAAAAATAGGGACACTCCCCCATTTTTTTACCAATTTTTAATGTTGAATTTTTGGTGTTTGATGAGAAGGTAAAAAGACTGGATTCCGGTTTTCACCGGAATGACAAAAAGAGAGTTGGAATAACGAGACGGGTGGCTAATGAAAAATAGGGGAGTGTCCCTATTTTTAGGGTTTAAGGTTGAAGACTGAAGGTTTAAAAGTGAATAGGAGCGAGCTTGCTCGCGAATTTTTTCCGCGTGGGGCAACCGTTTAAATCCGGTTGCCCTTTTTGTTTTTTGACCCGGATGGTTTGTGGCCGCAGGTGTACGTTCGAGGAAAGCGGTCCGGAGACTGGGGAAAATATATTTGCCTTATGTTTTTAAAAGAATTACTATTAGTGCGTTTGTAGAAAGTCACGGTTTAAAAAAGTGATGAGGTAGGATGGGAGATATGACTGTCGAAGAAAACAACAATAAAGTCTCGTTCGAAGAACTCCTGAATGAAAGCGTCGCGGGACCCGGATGGCTGGAACCCGGTCAGCGTATGGAAGCAAGGATAGTCGATATCGGTGCCGACTGGATTTTTCTGGACCTCGGCGGAAAAAGCGAGGGTATCCTTGATAAAAAGGAAATGCTCGATGCAAACGGTGAGCTCAACGTGAAGGTCGGCGATACGATCATGGCCTATTTCCTGTCGTCGCGAAACGATGAGTTGATGTTTACCACCCGCATTACCAGGGGCACAACCGGATTGAACTTTCTTGAAGAGGCGATGCGTAACGATATCCCGGTTGAAGGGGTGATCGAAAAGGAAATAAAAGGGGGATTTCAGGTCAAGATAGCCGGAGACACTGCGGCCTTTTGCCCGTATTCCCAGATGGGGCTTCGAGGGCAGGGAGCTACCGCCGAATATGTGGGGCAGCGGATGCTCTTTATCATTACGGAATATGGCGAAAAGGGCCGGAACGTAATCTTGTCCAACAGGGCGATCCGGGAAGCGGAAATGCGTGTCAGGCTCGAGGAGTTGAAGGAAGAATTGCGCGAGGGGATGAAGATCAAAGGGACTGTGGCTTCGATCCAGGATTTCGGCGCGTTCGTAGATATCGGCGGAATGCAGGGATTGATTCCCATCTCGGAGATCGGATGGACCAGGGTTGAGGATGTTAGCGAGGTACTCTCCGTCGGCCAGGAACTGGAAACGGTCATTCTGAAACTGGACTGGGAGAAGAATCGTGTGTCTCTCAGCCGTAAGGCGACGCTCCCCGATCCCTGGGATAACGTTGAGGCTAAATATCCCGCTGGATCTTCCCATACCGGAACGGTCGCGCGGCTGACAAAGTTCGGAGCTTTCGTAACCCTCGAGGGCGGCGTGGACGGACTGATTCATATATCAAAACTGGGCGGTGGAAAGCGGCTTAACTATCCGAGTGAAGTACTGGTACAGGGACAGACGGTGGAAGTGACCGTACAGGGTATCGATCTCGAGAAACGACGTATAACGCTGGTGCCGGAACGCGAAGCAAGGGGAAAAGTCGAACCGGATGCGCCCGGAGACGACGACTATCGCGAATATCTTGGAAAGACACATTCCTCAATGGGAACACTCGGCGATCTCCTGCGCAAAAAACTCAAAAATAAATAGAATAAATAGGGACACTCCCCTATTTTTCTTACTTAGTCATTCCGGTGAAAACCGGAATCCAGTTTCTTTATCATTCCAGCGGAAGCCGGATCTCTATCGGTATGGAATAACCCCTTATCAAGTGCGGGGCAGGCTTAGGAAAAAATGGGGGAGTGTCCCTATATTTTAAATCGATATTTATGGATTCAGCCCCGGAATAACAACTGGATACCGGCTTCCGCCGGTATGACAGAATAATGAGAAATAGTGAAAAATGGGGGAGTGTCCCTATTTTAGGGGTGTAAGGATGAAGAAGATTATCGCAGGTATTATCGTTGTTGTGGTTATCTGTCTGGTTCTCGTTATGCTCGCGCCTTTCTTTGTTAATCTCGACCGTTACAAGGGAACGATTCTGGCTCAGATAAAACCTTATCTGGATCGTGATGTTGATTTCGCGCATATCGAGCTGACGATATTGTCTGGTCTGGGCGCGGAGCTTGAAGGGTTGCGGGTTGCGGATAATCCCCGGTTTTCTTCCGCCGATTTCGTCTCGCTCGACAGCCTTCAGGTGCAGGTCGAATTTTTTCCTCTGCTTAAGAAAGAAATCAAGGTCAAGAAGATTGTTCTGAAGCGGCCCGTGATTTCCGTGGCTCGCAATACCGCCGGGGAATTCAGTTTCGACGACATTCTCGCTTCCCTGAAAAAGAAGGGAAACACCTCCGGAACACCGTCAACGCGTCATATAGAGTCTTCCGTCGCCTGGGCGGCCGGGGATGCCTCCGATACCGGGGCTTCAAAATCCGCGGCACCGCCTCTTAGCGTTAGGGAGCTTCAGATTGTGGATGGGAGGGTTCTGTACCGCGACGATATGCTGCTGCCCGGTGCCGGCAACCTGGTTGTAGACGCCCTGGATCTCATCATGGAGGATGTTTCTTTCGACCGGCCTGTCTCTGTCGATTTGAGCGCGGATCTATTTGAAAGTGGGGCGGAAAATTTTTCCATAAAGGGAACTCTGGGGCCGCTGGGTGCGCCGGTCGATATGCAAAACATGCAAATCTCGGTCGATCTGGGTGTAAAGTCGTTCCCTCTTGCCCGGATATCCGCTCTTCTGCCGGCAGCGGTCCAATCGGGTGCCGTTACCGCTGATATAAAGGGAAAGGGATCGCTGGGCGACATCCTGACCGCGGATACCGTGATATCCGTGCGTGATCTCGTTTTTCAAGAAAAAGCTGAAAAGAAAGCGCCCGTGCCGTCGGGAAAAATCGACGCCGGCCTGAAAGCGAATCTCTCACTCGCCTGGGTGAAACAGCATCTTTCTGTCAAACCGGCTGTTATTACTGTAAATGAAAACAGTATAAACCTCTCAGGAACGGTCGACGGGTTTCTTGCCGGCCCGAAGTGGAATATCACGGGCACGGCCGAAAAACTGATGCCCAAAACGTTGATCGCCCTGCTTGCCCCGTACATCGGCGCCATGCCGGAGGCGCTTGTCCTGGATGGCCCGGTCTCCCTGCGGTTCGCGTCGTCGGGAAGCGTTTCCGATTTTGCGGTCGATGCCGGTATCAATGCCGATGCAATGAACCTCGCGTACGGGGACGCGTTCAAAAAACCCCCGGGAACCGTGCTTTCGCTCGACATTGCGGGTATTAAGAAGGGCAGGGACCTCTCGTTCGAAAAAATCGACTGCAGGCTGCATAATCTGGTCGCGCATGCCACGGGAAAGGTTCGAACCGGAAAGCCGGGACCGTCTGTAGATGTTACTCTGGAAACAGGAGGGACGGAACTGGATGGCTGGGGATCGCTGGTTCCAGCTATGGAAGCATACGCGCTAAATGGAGCGATAGCTCTGAACGCCTCCGCGAAGGGGACGCCGGACAACCTGTCTCTGAACGTGCGTGCGGAGTCCGGCCGGATAGGGTTTCAATTGCCGCCGGCGAAAGATACAAAGAATCCGCCGAATACCTGTCTTATCGAGGGAGTGAAACTGAACGTCGACGGAACCCGGAAAAAAGATCTGCTGGGACGTGGAACGCTTGTCATCGGCAAGGGTACGGTGGCGTCGGTTCCCTTCGCCGCTGCGAAATCGGATTTCAGCTACAGGCCGGGCCGGGTAACCATCGATTCTCTCAGCATGAAAGCCTTCGAAGGCAGCGTGCAGGGCACGGGGTTCTACGATATCCTGGAAAAGGTATGGGCTTTCGATCCGTCGATACAGAGGGTCGATGTGGGTACGGTGCTTGATACCCTGACCGAACATAAGGACACGTTTGCCGGGACTCTTTCGGGGAAATTTCACGCGGAAGGAGGAGCCGCTAGGCAGCCGAAGCTCGGCGCCAGGGGGTCCGTGCTGCTCGCGAAGGGAGAGTGGAAGAACTTCAACCTGGTCGAGAGTGTCCTTGACAGTCTCTTCGGGCTGGAAGGCGTCGGCCGGTTTCTCAGCTATCAGGGTGGCGAGGTGGCCCGGCATGAATCGACGCGTTTCGATTCCCTGGATGGAACATTCGACATGAAAGACAACATCATACGGGTAGAGTCGCTTAACCTGAGAAACATACAGACCAGCAAGGCGACCGACTCGGTGGCGTTGCTGAAAGGTACCGTGGACCGGGCGGCAAAAACGCTCGATCTGAAGGGGACGGTGATCCTGTCGAAACGCCATTCCCTACAACTGGTGGAAAAGGCGGATATTCTCAGGGCGCTGCTTAACAATCAGGGCAATATGGTGCTGCCGATCACCCTGAAAGGGTCGATCAAGAAGCCGATACCCTTCCTCGATACCGAATATGTGCTCAACGCGCTTTCATCCTACTACATGCAGAAAGGCGCGCAAAAGCTTCTGGAAAAACTCTTTTAATAGGGACACTCCCCTATTTTTACTAAGCCTGCCCCTCACTTGATATGGGGTTATTCCATACCGATCGAGGTCCGGCTTTCGCTGGAATGACAAAGAAATTGGATTCCGGTTTTCACCGGAATGACGAAGTAAGAAAAATAGGGGAGTGTCCCTATTTAAGGATATGATGATGGAAAGCGGTGCTTCGAGGATACTTTTTGACAAGCAGGATCATGAACTGCTGGTTATTGTCAATGAGGTTCTCAACAGGGACAAGTCGAGGGAGTATCTCAAGACTCTTCTGAATCCGTATCTGCACCCTCACGGGATCAAGGAGATGGCGGCGTCGAAGGAGTTGCGCGTCGCTTACGCGGTAATTCATCTGCTTAATTCTCTGGAGATGGGTGAGGCGGAGGATCGCCTGGGTGCCCTGCGTTCTCTTCGCGAAGAGGTGCTTTACAGCGCCCAGAGTTTTCTTCGCAAGAATACCGCGCGGGTTCTCCTGCAGATCATGAAGAAGCTGGTCCAGTCCCGCGGAGACTATCGCCGGCAGCTCGAACTCGCGCATGATTTCCGTATCACGGCTTCGGGGAAACCGCGTATCGTGCGGGAGCAATTGCGGCGTTATCACCTGCTGGAGATGCCGGAGGAATGGAACCAGGTCGCGACCGACGATCATGTCCACGATGTCAACACCAAGGGCAGAAAATCTCCGACGCATCTGATAATGGATGCCTGGATCAAGGGGATCCGAAGGCTCAAGGTGATTTATTATAATAATGTGAAGGCGGACGTCGCCGAGGAACTCCTTAAGGCGGCCGAGATCATGGGTATCAGGGTAAGGGTCGGCGTCGAGTTCTCCGCGAGGTTTCACGACAGGTATGTCCTGTTTATCTGGGCGCCGCGGGGTCTCCTGGATACGCAGGATTACCTTAATTTTCTGAAGGAAGAGCCTGTCCAGTCTTTCATGGCCGAGGGCCGGAAAGTTTCCGAGTACCAGCGGCGTTACATAATGGCGGTTCTCGACGAGTTTAATAACAGGCACCGCTGCGCGATAGAAGATCGTTACGGGTTTTCCCCGCCGCTCCTGGATCGCAGTGAGTTCATGTCTTTCGTGGGGGTCGGTCAGGCGTCTCTGCTGCATCTGGCCGAGTACGCGCACGCAAAGATGCTGCCGGTTATGAAGGATTATGTTGCCGGTCTCAGGGTGCGATATGCCGGGGCGGAGGATGAAGAGCGCCGGCGGATAACCGGTATTACGGATGCGCTGAACAGGCTGGATTCGGAGGCTATCGTCGACGGGTATCTTCGTCCGTGTCGCAATCCTTCCGTGCCGGATCCCGCTATACCGCGCGACGGTGAGGATGTCCCCGGGTTGCTGACGCTGTCGCCGTTCGAGCTTCTCAGGCGGCTGGGATATCTGAATGCCGGTTACAGCATTACGCTTGCCCTGGGCAATCTGGGTGTCGAAGATGTGATCGAACTGCTCTATGATTGCAAGGGGATGATAACTCACCTGGAGATATTCAATCTCAAGGATTATGTGACCGGCAGGGAGCCGCATAATGTGGAAATCAGCGAGTTACAGGGTGCGATAAACGAAGACAATATCATAGCGTTGAAACGTATTATACGGGAATCCATCCGGCGCCTGCGTTCGAAAGATCCCGGGAGAGTCGACAAGCTCACAAAGATCCTGCACGATATATCGACGTTCCGGTCTTACTACCAGGGAACGCTTTTAAAGAACCGCATCGGCAGCGATTCCACCGGGCGTTCACATCATCTCTACGGAATGGG
The DNA here is from genome assembly GCA_002327865.1 of Syntrophaceae bacterium UBA2210. Taxonomy (GTDB): domain Bacteria; phylum Desulfobacterota; class Syntrophia; order Syntrophales; family UBA2210; genus UBA2210. The sequence continues at coordinate 8,880 of DCUQ01000013.1, read as the reverse complement.
GCTTGTTATCAAGGATACGCTTCCGCTCAGGGCGCGCAGGGAGATAAAAAAATCTCCGCCTGCTTCACGCCTGACAATTCCTGTAAATACGGGTGTTTATCTGCGTACCAGCTATATCCCGCACAGCAGTTCGAGCAGGCTGGTGAATGCCTTTTACCGGATCGCCTGTTGTATCCCGGGGCTGCGCCTTGTAGGGAAAAAACGGCGGAACGAATGGGAAATCAACAGATTTTCCACGCACATGGGTACGGAGACGGAGGGCAATATCGTTACGCTCGGCGGGTTCGACGAGGAACTCCAGAATAAGCGTTATCTCGGATCTCCCGATCTGTCGGAGAGCCCCCGGAAGATATCGTGGGAATATCTCAACAGCGGGTTGAAAAACTGGCTGAAGGTGCTGATCGGATTCGTGCCGGCGTTTTTTACGTTTTATCTTACCAAGGACTGGTGGCTGCTGGCGTGGTTCGGAGCATTCATATGGTTCGGCATCACCGGGGCGCGCAACATACTGCAGTCCGTCATGGGCGGCGGCGGCATCCGGCGCTCGCCTCTGTTGAAGTGGAACGATTATGTCAGTTGGGATCGCCTGACGGATTCACTTCTCTTTACGGGATTTTCAGTTCCCCTGCTCGATTACCTGGTCAAAACGCTGCTCCTCGACAGGATGTTCGGTGTTACGGCCGCTACAAGTCCCGTCATGATGTATACCGTGATAGCCCTGGCAAACGGTCTGTATATCTCTACGCATAACGCCTTTCGCGGATTGTCCCGGGGCGCTGTGTTCGGAAACTTTTTCCGTACTATCCTGTCTATACCAATCGCCGTTCTCTTCAACATGGTGGCGGGAAGCATGCTCTCCGCGTATGGTATCGTGGATGTGAATGCCGTTCTCCAGAAATGGGCGGCCGTGATTTCCAAAGGCGCATCCGACTGTGTGGCCGGTTTTATCGAGGGGCTTTCCGACCGCTACCAGAATATACGTACCCGCATGCTGGACTATCGAAGTAAGATCGGGCAGGTATTCGACACATATGACCGCATGGAGATGCTTTTCCCCGAATCCGATGTATGCGAGATGCTTGAATCACCGGAGAATTTCATTCTTACCATAGAGGCCGAGGCGCGCGACCTGGAAAAGATAGTGATTATCAATGCACTCGATCTGTTGTATTTCTGGATGTACCAGCCCCGTGCCGTGGTCGCGTTGCGCGCTCTTATGAAGGGAATGTCTGCTGAGGAACGCCGGATATTCGTTCGTGTCCAGTCGGTTCTCGAACGGAACAGGGAGATAAGCCAGTTGTTTGTCGACGGTATTGTGGGGAGAAACTTTTCCGGGGCGTTGTCGTTCTACCTGGATCGTTCGGGTCCTTACCTGGGCGCCATCAAGAAGATGTTATAAGTAATTATGGCACTTATCATAGCTCACAGGGGGGCTCGAAGCCTCGCTCCAGAGAACACGCTGGCGGCGGCCCGCAAGGCGCTGGCGGTCGGTGCCGATCTCTGGGAGACGGATGTCATGGTGACGCGTGACGGGGAACTGATACTGTTTCACGACGATTCCCTGGTTCGTACCACCGATGTCAAGGATCGTTTCCCCGGTCGCGATCCATGGCGCGTCGCGATGTTTACACTGGATGAGATCCGCGTGCTGGATGCGGGCTCCTGGTTCTTGGAAGACGACCCCTTCGGCATGATTGTGGCGGAGGCGGTAACCGGGGAAGAACTTTCGGGTTACAAGGGCGAGCGGATACCCACGCTGGCGGAAGGTCTTCATTTTACCAGGGATGTCGGTTTCCGTGTCAATCTGGAACTGAAAAGGCTGTCCACACCTCTGGGTGATTTCCCCCTGGTCGAACGTGTGCTGAAGGCGATAGACGATGCCGGGATCGGATATGAGCATTTCGTTGTTTCCTCGTTTAATCATGAGTGGCTCCGTGATATCCGGGCCCGGAATCCCTCCCTTGAGATACAGGCTCTGGTCAGTTATGCTGAAATCCGGTCGCTGGACTGGGAGAACCCGGAGTTCGCGACGTATAATCTCCGCAGCACGCTTATTGACGAAGCACGGATTCAGGCAATGAGAGAGAAGGGGATAGCAATTAACCTGTTTACCGTGAATGAAGCGGACGAAATGCTAAGGTTCGCAAAAGCGGGCGCGGCCGGCCTGATTACGGACTTCCCCCAACGCGCCGAAAATAGGGACACTCCCCCATTTTTACGTTGATAATAAAAATAAACGAGTATAGAGGTGACACATGCCAAGAATAGCACGCGTTACATTGCCCGGCTATCCTCATCATGTTACTCAGCGAGGTAACAATCGCGAAGATGTCTTTTTTGACGACAAAGACAGAAACTTTTACAAGTCCACGCTCAAAAACTACTGCGATTCGTGCAGGGTTAATATTTTATCCTATTGCCTGATGAGCAATCATGTTCATCTGCTTGCCGTACCTCTGGAAGAGAATTCCCTCGCACGTTGTGTGGGCAGAACAAATCTTATATATACTCAGTATGTAAATCGAAAATACCGTCGCAGCGGTCGATTGTGGCAGAACCGGTTTTACTCCTCTATTGTAAGTGATGACATATACCTGTGGTCTGTCATGCGATACATCGAAATCAATCCGGTGAAAGCCGGTATTGTAAAGGATCCCCTGGCATATCCGTGGTCGAGTTGTCGCGCAACGGTGGAAGGTGTGGAAGACGAGCTGGTAAAATCATCGTTATGGTTTGACGCAAGCGAACGGGCGGATTATGGCCGCTTCCTGGTTCGGCAGGAACTGGCAATGGATGATAAGATTCGAAGGGCGACATCGACTGGACGCCCTTTGGGAAGTGTTGAATTTATAGAGAGCTTGGAGAAGTTACTTTCCCGGAAATTGTTGGTTGGGGAAAGGGGACGGCCAAGAAAAAAATAGGGGAGTGTCCCTATTTATGAAGACGGATGTGATTATTATCGGTGGAGGGTCAACGGGCTGCGGCATAGCGCGGGATCTGGCGCTGCGGGGTATTCCTCACTGTCTTATTGAAAAGGGCGATTTCGCCGCAGGGGCGACGGGGGCGTGCCACGGACTGCTGCACAGCGGCGCCCGGTATGTGGTGAATGATCCCGAAATGGCGGCGGAGTGCATGTCCGAGAACATGATTCTCCGTAAGATAGGTGTGAAATGCGTGGAGCGGACGGGCGGGTTGTTCGTACGTCTTCCGGGCGATTCGAAGAAGTTCAGGGATATATTTCTGAAGCGCTGCGAGGAGGCAGGGATCGCTACCGAAACGCTGTCACGGAGCAGGGCGCTCGACCTCGTTCCCAATCTGAATCCGTTTATCGAAGAGGCGATAAAGGTTCCCGACTGTTCCATCGATCCATTCAGGTTATGCATGCTTAACATAACCTCGTCTCTGAAGAGAGGCGGGACGGTCCTGAGGCACAGCAAGGTGGTCGACATCATGCGGGAGCACGGCAGGTGTGTCGGTGTAAAGATCCTGGATGAATCGACGGACGAGATCAGGGAGATACGGGGCAGGGTTGTCATCAATGCCGCGGGTGCGTGGGGAAACAGGATAGCGTCTCTGGCGGGAAGCGGAGTGCCGATGACGCTTTCAAAGGGAAGTCTTATCGTTACTAATCACCGCCTGACCAATATGGTGATAAACAGGCTGCGGCCGACATCGGACGGAGATATCATCGTGCCTAACGAGGCGGTGTGCCTTGCCGGTACGACGTCGATACCGGTCGGCGATCCCGACGAGCATACCGTTACCCCGGTGGAGGTGGATGTCATAGCTACCCAGGCGCGACTGATGCTCCCGGGCTTTGAACGTACGCGGTTGATCAGGACGTATGCGGGTGTGCGGCCCCTGCTTCAGGAGGATGCCCGGGACGACAGGAAGATATCCAGGGGGTTCAGGGTAATCGATCACAACAACGGCATGGTCAGTATCATGGGTGGTAAACTGACCACGTACCGGCTGATGGCGGAAAAGGTATCGGACGTGGTGACGGAGATCCTCGGCCTTAAGACTGTCTGCCGGACGGCGGAACTTCCCCTCGAAGGGCAGGAGGAACTGAGCGGTTACCCTCTCTCCAAACGGCTGAAGACACTCGAAAACGTCGTTTGCGAATGCGAGCTGGTAACGGCGGATGATGTGGAAAGGGTCGCCGGGAAGACCGGTGCCGGGCGTATCGAAGACATTCAGCACAGGACACGGCTGGGTATGGGCCCGTGCCAGGGAGGTTTCTGCACCTACCGCGCGCTGGGAATCATGCAGGAAAAGGGGAATATGACGCCGGAGGAATCCATGCGTCTTCTAAGGGAGTTCCTGGAGCGGAGATTCAGGGGAATCAAACCGGCGCTGTGGGGTGATCAGCTTCGGGAAGAGCAGCTTGTGGAAAGTATTTACCTGGGTATTCTGGGAATGGGACGGGAGTAATGAGCGGTACGTACGATGTCGTTATAATCGGCGGGGGAATGTCGGGAATGATGGCGGCGATCACGCTTGCCGATACGGGCAGGAAGGTCGCGGTTATCTCGCGCGGGAATCCCCTCTGTTGTCTTTCGACAGGATGTATCGACCTGCTGGCGGCAGGCGACGATCCCCTCGCGGGTATCGGTTCGCTGCCGGAGAATCATCCCTATAACCTGGTGGGAGAAACCGCCGTGGAGCGATCCCTCGAGATGTTCAGGGATGTCATGGCCCGGGAGGGCGGAGTGTATGTGGGTGACGCGCATATTAACAGAAGGATAGTGACGCCGCTGGGCAGGCAGAAGATTACGTGCCTCGTGCCGGCGAGCATGGCGTGTGCCGATTTTCATCCCGATGAATATATTCACCTGATATCGTTCAGTAAAATGAAAGATTTCTACCCGAATTACATTACGTCGAATTACAGTAACGCCGGCTGTTCCATATTCGACGCGGGGGTCTCCACGACCGCGGGTATCGCGGCGTGTTTTGAGAACGAGAAGTTCCGCGGAAGGTTTATTTCGTGGCTGCGGGGGCTCGATATCCCGGAGGGTAAGATAGCGCTGCCGGCGGTGCTGGGTATGAATTTCGCCGTGGATGTGTGTGCCGAAATATCGGGCGAACTCGGCAGGGATGTCTTCGAGATACCGACGCTGCCTCCCTCGATGCCGGGGATGAGATTGTTCGGCGGTTTGAAAAACGCCCTGTTGAAGAGGGGTGTTAATCTATACTGGGGAAAAGAGGTATACAGTGTCGAAAAATCAGCCGACCTTATAGAGGCGGTTACACTTGCCGGCGCCGGGAGGGCCACTCGCGTGCAGGGGAACGCGTTTATCCTGGCTACGGGTTCGTTCATCAGCGGCGGGCTTTACGCCGCGATGGAAACAGCCGGCGAGACGGTATTCGATCTGCCGGTATATCTCCCGGGGAGGAGGGATATCTGGTTTGACGACGATTTCTTCGCTCCGGGGCATGCGATAGAAAAATCCGGGATATGTGTGGACCGGTCGTTCAGGCCCGTAGACAGCCAAATCGGGAATCTCTTCGTGTGCGGCAGCATACTGGCCTTTTCGGAGGTGATGAAGTACAGATGCGGGCACGGCATGGCCATAGCAACGGGGGTCGCGGCCGCGAATGCGTGTGGAGACTGGTATCGTGAAATCTGATTTTCAGCACTGTATCAGGTGTACCGCCTGTGTGTCAAACTGTCCCGTATACCGGGTGAACGCCCGGTTTCCGGGTCCCAAGCAGGCCGGTCCGGATGCGGAGCGGTTTCGCTCGGACAATAAGACGTCGCTGGACAAGTGGATAAGGCTTTGCAGCCAGTGCAAGCGATGCGAGGTCGTATGTCCGTACGGTGTAAACCCGGCCCTGATCATACTCAGGGAACAGGCCCGGTACGGCGGAAGGCATTTCAGATCGCCCGTATCACGTATGTTTGCGAATATTTACTGGCTCGGGGCCGTGAGTTCACTGTTAGCCCCCCTGGTCAACAGGCTTGCCGCCGTACGGTTCGTAAAGAGGGCGTTGTGTAACGTCTTGGGGATATCCACCTACCTTCCGTTTCCCCTGTTTTATATCCGCACTTTGAGCAGAAGCTGGAAATGGAAGGGTAAACGCAGCAGCCGGAAAAAAGTAGTTTTCTTTTACGGCTGTTTTCTGAATTACAATCGTCCCGACCTGGGGAGGCGCATACGGGATTTCCTGGCGTCTCTCGGCGTTCGTGTCGTTATGCCCAAGCAGGTGTGCTGCGGCCTGCCCGCACTGGGCAATGGGGATATCGATACCGCCAGGAAGTTCGCGATGAGAAACGCCCGGATTCTTGCCGGTTACATAGACAGGGGATATGACGTCGTCTATACCTGCACCTCGTGCGGACTGTCGCTTACGCAGGACTATCCGGGGATACTTGATGTTCCGGACGGTAAAAAGGTGGCCGAGAACTCTTATAATCTGCACGAATATGTGCTGAAACTCATGGAGGAACATTATATCGATCCTGTATTCGAGCCCTTTCACCGGAGAGTGGCATATCACATACCCTGCCATCTCAGGGCGCTGGGAATCGGATATCCTGCCGCCATGATTTTTGAAAAGATTCCCGGCCTCGATGTTCATATTCTTGAGGATAATTGCTGCGGGCTTGCCGGAAGCTACGGTTTTAAAAAGGGCAATGAAGACAGTTCGGCGCGGCTTGGCAATATAGCGGCACGGGCGGTGACGGCTGTCGATCCGGACATGCTGGTGTCGGACTGCGGCGCCTGCATGATGCAGCTGTCGCATTTTTCGGGCATCCCGGCGCATGATCCCTCGGAGATACTCATGCGATCCCTGAGGCGCAAGGCATTATAACCATCCGGAATGACGTTTTTTATTCGCGTTCGGGCTTGCGGATATGCCGAAAGGGGAAGATCAATCACGCCGGATGTGGTCAGGATATATATGTAATGGAAAGTATCGCCTTTTTGTGAACTGAACAGCGAGCGCATT
>DCUQ01000013.1:0-1899 GCA_002327865.1 Syntrophaceae bacterium UBA2210 | reverse complement strand
TTTTGTTAGTGTTAGCGTACTGCAAAATGCCGTGTGGTGTGTAAATACCATTCGTACGGAGAAAGGGGGTGCGTGGAAAGAGATAAAGTGTTTTTAAAAACAAGGGTTTAAGCTGATTAAAAACAATAAATTCAGGAGGGAAGTTATGAAAAAGTTTGCATTCGTGGCCTTCGTGGCTGTGCTGGTATTCATGTTCTCGGCACCGGCGATGGCAATAGATAACATTTTTGGCGGCTACTGGCGTACCAGAGCCTATACGCAGATGGATTTTTCGGGTAACGACGATCATGATTGCTCTACGGATCTGAGCCAGGTGGACACGAGAACACGTCTCTACTATACCGCAAAATTCAGTGACAAATTCAGTTTCGTTAACAAGTTCGAAATGGACGCCACGTGGGGCGCAACCGACGGTGCTAAAACCACCAGCGGTGACCATACAACTCCTGGCTACCTGAACGCTAATGATACCAGCGGTTACGGTGATATCGGAGCCGATGGCATAAAGGTCGAAGTAAAGAACTCCTATGCCGATTTCACGGTAGGACCGATGAACTTCAAGGTTGGTGTTCAGTATCACGTATTCGCGCGTGGTTTCGTTTTTGCTGATGACGCCGCCGCCGCCGTGGTTACCTACAAGGGTGACGGCATAACCGTTCCCTTCACGTGGATCAAGGCATTTGAGGGTGGTATGGGCTATAATACCGACTATGGCCAGGACGATGAGAACAACGACTTTGACGTAGATTACTACGCCATTGCTCCTTCGTTCAACCTGGGCGGTGTCGCTATCAAACCGATGGTCATGNNTGGGATGCGACCCGTAAAATCAGCAGCGGTTGGGCCTATGGTGATTTCGACCTGTGGTTCATCGGTGTAGATATCGATGCGAAGCTGGGACCTGCCAAGACATGGTTCACCGGTGTCTACGAGACCGGTGCCGCCAATACATGGCACGTTATGCCTCTGTATGACATGGGAGACACCGACTTTGGTGCTTACCTGTTAGCGGCCGGCGCCAGCGCACCGGTCGGCCCGGTCGAAGTTCACGGGCAGATCTTCACCGCGAGTGGTGATGATAATAACGATGCAGATTTCGATGCCTTCTGGGTTCCCGCTGGACAGTCCTACTACTGGGCGGAAATCATGGGCCTCGGTGTCTTTGATAACCAGAAATCGGCTCACGCCTGTGGCGACAAGATCTCCAATATCACGGCGATCAATGCGGGTGTAATCTTCAAGGCTACCCCGCAACTGACATTCACTGGTGACCTGTGGTTTGCCAAGCTGAACGAAGACGACAGCAACGGCGAAACCAATCTGGGTACCGAAGTCGACCTCAAGGCTACCTACAAGATCATGGATAACCTGAGCATCGACGTTATCGCGGCATATCTCTTTGCCGGCGATGCGACCTACAAAGAGGGATCTTGCGAGCAGGAGAATCCCTATGAAATCGGTACGCAGCTGTCACTCAGCTTCTAATCCCGGGATACCGGAAAGAAGTTTGGCAGTATAGGTTAATAAAGGCCGGGAGAAATTTTTCTCCCGGCCTCTTTTTTTTTCTACGTTTTATCTTGACATCGACCTCTTTTTTTTGTTAGTCCGCCATGGTATATATGGCTTCAGTTATATCCTGGAGCCTCGGCATGTAATATTCCTGTCGAGAACCGGTACTATTACTGTGTGCCGAAAACAATACTTAGGGAGGGAGTTGAAAATGGCAGAACAGAAGGTTGAGTTGAAAGAGATTTATCCTGTGCCTGAAGCCGTAAAGAATCGAGCTTTCATTAAAGGCAAGGAGGCGTACGAACAGCTCTACAAACGTTCCATTAAAGATCCTGAAGGTTTCTGGGGGGAAATCGCCGGGGAATATGTGGAATGGTTCAAGAAATGGGA
>DCUQ01000003.1 GCA_002327865.1 Syntrophaceae bacterium UBA2210 | reverse complement strand
GGAAGGATAAAAGCGCAGGTATTGATAATTATTATATCCGCGTCTTCGGGAAGAGGAACAATCTCATAACCGCCTTCGGCCAGAATCGCGGCCATTACTTCCGAATCTATGAGATTTTTGGGACATCCCAGGCTTATGATATGAACTTTCTTTTTCAATTTATCGGGGAAGTTTGCCTGCTAATATCTTGCGGGGTTTGGCGCCGTCCGAGGGGCCTACAACGCCTTCCGCCTCCATTCTTTCCACAATACGGGCAGCCCTGTTATATCCTATCTTCAAATACCGCTGGACCAGAGAGATGGATGCCTGCCCCAGATCGGTAACCAGTTCGACCGCCTCATCATATTTTTCATCAAACTCTTCCCCGGCTTTCGCGCTGTCCTGTGATTCCGGGGTATAATTGGATATCGATTCGTCATAGAAGGGTTTCCCCTGCTTCGCGACAAAACCGACAATCTTTGTAATCTCTCTGTCGGAGACAAAAGCTCCATGAATGCGAATCAGTTTCGATGTGCCCGGCGGGATAAAAAGCATATCCCCGGCTCCGAGGAGTTTTTCGGCACCGAGCTGGTCGAGTATTGTTCTCGAGTCGACTTTCGACGATACCTGGAATGATATGCGCGTGGGAAAATTAGCCTTTATTATGCCGGTAATGACATCGACGGAGGGCCTTTGTGTTGCCAGAATGAGATGTATGCCAGCCGCCCGTGCCATCTGCGCGAGCCTGGCAAGCGATGTCTCGACGCTCCTTTGTGCCACCATCATCAGGTCGGCAAGTTCATCTATAACAACAATAATGTAGGGCAGATGTTCGGGGGTTGTCGCGGAATCTTCCCCGGAAGCCGGAGCAAGACCCGACAATATCTGTTTTTTAACCTCGCTTTGTTCCTTCTCTACCAGCCTGTTATACCGCTCGATACTCTTTACACCCATTCCGGCTATTACGGCATACCGTCTTTCCATCTCTTCGACTGTCCACTGCAATACCTTCGAGGCTTCCTTGGGGTTGGTTACCACCGGGTGAAGAAGATGCGGTATCCCTTCATATCCCGACAGTTCAAGCCTTTTCGGATCGATCATCATAAATTTAACTTTGTCCGGGGTTGCCTTGAACAGGATACTGCATATCATGGCGTTGAGAGATACACTCTTACCCGAACCGGTTGTTCCCGCGATGAGGAGATGCGGCATTTTGACCAGATCGGTTATGACCGCTTTCCCCAGGATATTTTTCCCGAGCGCTATCGGCAAAACATATTTCGATTCCAGAAATTCCTCACTTTCGAGAACATCCCTGAGGTACACCGATTCTCTCTCCTGGTTGGGTATTTCAATACCGATCGCCGCCTTACCTGGGATAGGAGCCAATATCCTGATACTCTGCGCCTTTAACGCCAGTGCGAGATCATCCGAAAGGTTGGTTATCTTGTTTATCTTTACACCTGCCGCAGGTTCGAGTTCGTACATGGTGACGACGGGGCCGGGTTTCACCTCAGTTACACTGCCATCCACACCGAAATCGGCCAGTTTTTTCTCGAGGATACGGGAATTCATGATGAGGCTCTCCCGCTTCATTCGAGTATTCCTGACTTCCACTTTGTCGAGAAGGTCCAAGGAGGGAAGCGCGAAAGTTCCTTCCTGCTTCAAAAACTCGAAGGCGGTTTGCTCATCCTTTTTCTTTTCTTCCTGCTGCGCCGCCTCGTCGGAGATGACAGGAATATTTACCGGTACCCGGGGTTTTTTCTGTCTTACGGCGGACTTTTTTCTTTTCAATCTTCCTATAACCACCACAACGAATGTCTTGAATCTCAACAGCGTACTCGAAAGCAATATCGCCATTCTTCTAACAATCGTCACAAGCGAAACATCGAGCGTAAGCATCAAAGATACCAGAAGGATAACGATCAGAACAATGTTGGCACCCATGTGATTCAAGTAGGAATATAACACCTTCAGCAAAGATTTCCCGAGAAGGCCTCCTGAGTTAAGCCCTGTGCCCGAGAAAGAGAGAACACCATATCTCGCGGATAGAAGTGCCGATATGGCGAATATAAGACCTGCAAAGCCGAAGGCAGGAGAAAATACCATTCTGAACTTTCTACCGAGGAACAGTTTGAAAGAGAGAAGGACAAACAATGTCGGGAAAAGGTATGCCGTTATGCCGAAAACCCTGAGCATACCGTCGGAGAGATAAGAACCTACAAGACCTCCGTAATTGTCCACCACGACCTTGCCGGCCACATAATTCGTAAGAGAAGGGTCGTGAGAATTATAGGAAAGAAGACACAGGAATATAAAGGCGGCAAGAGCGAGGAAGACAACGCCTGTTATTTCCTTTATTCTTCTGTTTTCTCTGACTGTATCTTGTTTGCCCAAATCGACCCTCCGATGATTGAAAAGAATAATTTAAATTATCTTCATAATCAATGTGGAAATTCCGGCAATCCAACAGTAGTATGCAAAGATACTCAATTTATGTTTTCCGATTACAAAAAGCAGCAGCTTCAGTGTCATAAAACCGGTTACGGCGGCAACAATCATTCCTGTAATATATGTCGCCGCATGATCGAAGGGTATCATTCCTATATACCGTGATTCAAGGACAACAGCGCCCAATATTGCAGGGATGGAGAGCAGAAACGAAAATCTCGCGGCTGTCTGACCATCCAGCCCCCTGAAAATACCGAAGGCTATCGTCGAACCGGATCTTGATATTCCCGGGATGAGCGAAATTCCCTGAACGATTCCAATTACCACACTGTCGGTAATATTCATGTGTTTCTCCGTCCTCCAGCCCTGGAATCTGTCGGATATAAACAGCAAAAACCCGGTGACAAGCAACATACAGGAAACTGTCGTTATGGATGTAAAAAGGCGATGTATCCTCTCTTCGAATGACAAACCGATAATCCCGGTCAATACCGTCCCAACGATAATATAAAGGGCCATTTTTCTTCCCGTACCGCGGCAACCGCTTGCAGCGCCTTTAGACCATCCTGCCGGGGCAAGTGAAATCAGGATATCAAAAACTTCCTTTCTCAAAAAAACCAGAACCGCCAGGAGTGTCCCGAAATGCAGCATAACGTCGAATAATACCCCCGGCTGTTCAAACCCATCGATAAAACTTTGTGCTATCACCAAATGACCGGAACTGCTCACCGGAAGAAATTCCGTCAATCCCTGTATGACTCCAAGCAGGATACCTTCCCAGATATTCAAAGATTTTCCCTTCCTCGAGAAATAGTATGACGATCACCGCAGTCCTGTAATTCATCCGGAACAAGTGCCCGACACGCGCAATTTTTGTACTTAATAATACAAATGAAGTCAATGGATAATATGTAATCCGCATGCTACCATAAGACCACAAATAATTAATTAATTAATTGACAGTGGTGCCGTTCAGCAATACAATTTGCGGCGTGCTGTCTGATACAAAAAACAAAGCAACCGCAAGGAGAGACAAATGGTTAACAAGGTTATATTGATCGGAAGACTGGGATCTGACCCGGAAGTACGATACACCCAGGACGGTACTATGGTAACCAATTTCAACCTGGCTACCGATGAGCAATGGAAGGACAAGAACGGAGAAAAAATCCAGAAGACGGAGTGGCACAGAATCGTTACGTTTAGAAAACTGGCGGAGATATGTGGTAATTACCTGGCGAAAGGCAGACTGGTTTATATAGAAGGTCGGCTGCAAACAAGAACCTGGGATGACAAGGACGGGAACAAGCGCTATACGACAGAGATCATTGCCTCCAATATGCAGATGCTGGAAAGGAAAGAGCAGAGTTCCTATGAGTCGGGCAGGCAGACGGAAAGGGTCAGCAATGGAAAATATCCTCCCGCGGGATTCGAGATTCCCGAAGACGATGTTCCCTTCTAAGGGATTTGTTGTGCCGGCATTTGTTTTTATGACAATTCACGCAAAAAGAATGTCGGCCGAAGGCTGTCAGGGAAAGGGAGGATTACACCGTTTGGATGTATGCCTGGTAGAGGGTTCTCGTTTACCTCCACTAAAACGCCACCGTCACACTATTTCACCCTTCAATTTCAACTGTATCAGCCCGATTACGTCAGGAATCGCGGCATGGCGAACTACTACGCGACATGCCGGTTTCGGGCAGCCTATTTTTTATCATTATTGATCTTCTTGGTATCCTCGGCGCCCTCCACATCATCCTGATCCTGGAAAGATTTCTTGAAATTCCTGATACCTTTCCCTATTGCCCCCCCTATTTCAGGAAGTTTACCGGCCCCAAAAATAATCAATATGATCACCAGTATAATCAATAACTCAGGCATACCTATTCCGAACATATTTCCTCCACCTCTTAATACAGGGTATTTACCCCCGTTTATCATTTTTTATTTTAAAACTTCTGCGGAATTTCGTCTTTCGATTTTTTCCCGCCCAAGAGACTAGATTATACGGTTGTTTTTGTCAACGCCTGTTTCATCCGCCGGCGGGCAGTGTCATGTGAACCACTTCCCCATGTTTCCCCGTAAGATTAACCGGCCTCCCGTTAAAAAGGATGTTCACACCTGCGGCATTACCTATAATCAACCCGAACTCCTCCGAAGTCTCTTCCGTGATAATATCCCCCGGTCTCAACAAAACTTCAAATGACGGTCCGTTATCTTTGGTTATCCTTATCCAGGTTACTTCCGACGCCTGTATTGTAAGTTTATACGGCCCATATTCACCTCCTGCAGCCTCGTCGGCATTACCGGCTTCCTGCTTTTGTTCATTTTCATTTGCCGGCTGTATGTTTCCAACGGCATTCCGGTCCGGGGCTTCCACGGCATCCGCCGTGTTTGAACCATCCGCAGCAGATGGACTGCTCTCGCCGGTGTGGCCGCTGTTTACATCTGCTGCCGGTACACTTTCGGAGGGACTGTAGGCCTCTTCGACGGTTGAAAGCCTGTTCTCTTTAGATTTATTATCTTTATCTCGCTGATACAGGGAAAAAACCCCCGCGAGTACTAGCAGACACGATATGATTATCAGCCAGATCCATAATCCTGTGCGGCGTTTTCTCCCCGCGAGTTTTTTCAGTATTTCATTTTTGTCTTCGCCTTCTTCCCGACCTTTCAGATATCTGCCATAAAGCGACAGAATTTCTTTGCCATCGATATCGATGGCATCGGCATATGCGCGTATGAAAGCTCTGGCATATATGGGTTCCGGAAGCAGCTCGAACGCCTGCTCTTCGATAGCCTTCAGATTTGAATAGCTCACCCTCGTAGAGCGGGATATGTCTTCTAAAGTAAGTCCCCTGGATTTTCTAACCGACTCAAGATCAAGTGTGTCTTCTTCAATACACTCGTCCAACTCCCTCGAATCAATGTCGGGTTCTTTTCTATCCATAACTTCAACAGCTCATTATTCAGGATATTAAAGCGTTTATCATCAATCAACGGGGGAAGCAACAGAAATTGTTTCAACTTCTTAACGAAATCATGCTAAGAATTTCTTCGACAATGTTCCAAGGAGAAATGCAATGACAGAACATATGGAATTCGCCATATCAATGGCAAAGGATGCGGGGGTACTTCTGAAAGACGGCTTCAGAAAAGAGCACCTCATAGACTTCAAGGGGGAAATTGATATCGTCACGGAAGCAGACAGAATGTCCGAAAAAATACTGACAGAGGCTATCACACGGAATTTCCCCGATCACAGTATCTTGTCGGAGGAATCGCCGGAAATATGCAGGGGTTCGAAATACAGATGGATAATCGACCCTCTTGACGGAACAACCAACTATGCCCATGGATTTCCCGTTTTTTGCGTATCGATCGCCTTGGAAAAAAACGGAGAAATAATAACGGGCGTCATCTACAACCCCGTATCGGACGAATTGTTCGCAGCCCGGAGAGGCGGAGGAGCATTCCTGAACGGCTCGAGCATCTCGGTTTCCGGCACAACAGTACTCTCGGAAAGCCTGCTCGCAACCGGATTTCCATACGATATACGAAGAAACCCTAACAATAATATCAATTATTTTAGCGGGATGCTTCTGGAAGCTCAAGCTATTCGTCGTGCGGGATCCGCGGCACTCGATCTGGCTTATACGGCAGCAGGCCGTTTCGACGGCTTCTGGGAACTTGGATTGCATCCGTGGGATACGGCCGCCGGGTGGCTGCTTGTATGCGAGGCGGGTGGAACCGTCACCGATATTAACGGTAACAGCTACTGTTTCGATTCCCCCGGCATTCTGGCGTCGAACGGCAGGATACACAAAAACATGATCAGCGTGCTGAATAATATCAGTCCAACGGACAGGAGATTCCTCTGATCACGCAATCTTCAGAAACACCGGAAAGAAATTGAATCTCCCCGCAACAAGTTGCGGGGAATCTCCGACTGTTAAGGAATTTTTCATTTTTTATTCGCTCGCTAACCCCGCCGCAAGCAGCGGGGAATGCGCTCGCTGTTCAGTTCAAGAATCGACGCCGTATTCTCCGAATGGGGCGAAAGAGAAGAATGGTTTCCTCTTCAATCGTCAGCAATAAAGAGATACGGTGCAACCGAAGATATCAAGATAGAGAGAAACAATGCCGACTCGATTATTGAAAGTAAAGAAGAAAGCATTCTGCTCGAAACAAGCCTCGCTTTAAAACCATCCGGCATGAGTACGGAAATGTTTGAGAGACGGCTGCAGGCGATTTATTCAGAGTTCTTTCATCCATTAAAAAAATATAGAGAGATATCTGATAATTTTCATAAAGGTGTTCAATACGCAGGGGTACATATAAGAAGAACCGATCATCTGAAATATGTCGATGAGGCAGATATCGAACCAGGCACATGGATCAAATTGTTATGTAATCAAGTACACCCTGATGAACGAATATTTTTCTGCAGTGACGATAAGCTCTTTAAATCGAAAATAGCCAGGGCTGTCCCGCATGATTGTCTGCAATATGATAATCCCGATCAACTCGACGACACACATCTTGCCTTTGTTGAGTTTCTGATCCTGTCTGGAGCAACCCGAATCTACGGAACGGTGGAATCGAGTTTTTCCAAGCAGGCTGCATTATTTGGCCGTAAGCCAATCGAGATTATCAGTAAAGCTAAAACCAACCCCTATTCACCCTTGAGACCTTTTCACAGACTCAGAACTGTAATCCGTAAATGGAGAAAACCCGGGGATAGAAATTAAAATATGAGAATAACGGGTGTTGTTCCTAATTCGCTGATTTCTCTACTTATTTCTAATATTTGTATTATCTTGACACGCAAAATATACGTATTATATATTTCGCCTCACGAGGATGAATTTGATCTCAAACTTGATGAACTCGTAAAAAGCCGAAAATACTATTTTTCGTCATTCCGTCCCAGACCGGAGTCCGGGATGGCGGCCAAGCTGGAACCCAGAAATATCTAATAGTTACAAAATATCTGGACACCAGTGTGACGACTTTTTACAAACGTATCAACCTTGATTTCCAAAAAATTACCGGGTGGGAGGAATTTATGAAAACAAAGCGGATGTTTGTTTGTTCTTTCTTTGCGGTGTTGTTTTTTGCTGTTACGGCGGTTAACGTTCTAGCGGATATTAACGACGATCTTTACAGCGCCGTAAACAGGAATGATGTCGGGGCCGTCAAAAACCTGCTGGCAATGGGGGCGGACCCGAATGCCAGATGCGAGAACTGGGCAGGCAAACGGGATTTTACACCCTTATACGCTGCCGCCGAGGAAGGCAATGTTGAGATCGTCAAACTCCTGCTCGACAAGGGCGGAGACGTTAACGCCAAATGCCCGATGGATATAACCCCTTTGATGACCGCGGCCAATCACGGGAAAAAGGACACAGTCATTCTTTTACTGGGGGAAAACCCGGATGTCAATGCTGTAAACACCAGCGGACAAACCGCACTGTTATATGCCGTTGAATCCAGCATGACAGACGACTCCGATACCGTCATTGCCGGAGCATTGCTGGAAAAAGGTGCTGATCCCAACCAGGCAAGGGATGGGTGGACGCCTCTCATGTTCGCTGCCGCACGCAACAAGCCGGGGATCGTAAAACTGCTTATTGCAAAAGGCGCCGACGTCAATTCAAGCAAGGACGGCAATACCGCGCTCACATTTGCCGAATCGAGAGAGTACGCGGAGATCGTAAAAATGCTCAAGGCGGCCGGAGCGAAATAGGTTACTTCGGGGAAGAAAATCCGGGAGTATCATACCGGCACAAAAGTATCCTTGCCCGCGGTCAGCATCAACGAAAGCGGCATAAAGTTCTTTCCGAGCCTGACCATCCTCTCGGTTGTTTCACGTATGTCCCACTGGGCGTGCTTATCTTCGCGAAGGCGGGAGATATGGTACATCTCCCTGACATTTACTTTAAGGGCCACCCGCTTCCGATGAGCATTGGTAAGAATATATGGCGCAGCGTGATATGACAGGTCTCTGATCCGATCGTGTGTTTCTTCGGTTTTCTTAATAACTTCCATGAAACGATCCTCCATCCCGATCGCTCTTATCGATTCCGGGATTGTCACACCGAGCGAAGGATCATACTCCTGGCATGTCATTGTCGCCATTCTGTGCCTTTTCAACTGGGCGAAACAGGAAGCGCTGACGGTGACCTCGAACGAGAAGCCGGCATACTCGAACTCCCTCAGCGGCTGATCGTACGATTGCATGTGACGGCAGGCGGTTTTGATTACCGCCTCTTTGTCTTCCATGTTCATCCGGTGAGCGACAGTCAGGCATTCGGCCATTGAAAGACGGGAAGACGAGTGGAGTATCGACGCGATAACTTTCTCGTCTCCGTCCGGCGTTGCATACAGGAGAGTGACATTACCGTCCCGCCCTATAAAGGCATCACCGCCGGATTTATCCACATTCTCGATCAGGCTTTTTGCCGTTTTCCTGAGTTCTTTCCGTACGCCGAGATCGAAAGGAGTAGCCCTGGTGTACCTGACCAGCGAAGGCGCAACGGCCACGGTCGCCTCGTGCAGTTTTGAGCCGTACTCATTCACTTCTTTCAGGGCATGCGCCGCCGAACGTCTGAGCATCAGTTCAAGGTTTCTAGCGTTAATGGTCATCCCCAATTGGGCGTGAGTCGCCAGGGAAACTATATACCGGGCATCTTCCTTCGCCCATCCGTCCACCATGGATCGGTTTGAGGTATCGGCAAGGATATCCCGGTGCTTATCGAACATGTACTTTTTCAGGCCGGCGTAGAGTTCATGATACAGGCTGTTCTGCTCTTTCACTGTCTCTACAAACGCTTCCCGGAGACCGTCTACCTTTACCTCTGCGGGAATAACAAAATCGTTTTCCAGCCGTATATATCGCTGGGACTTTTCCGTATAGGAACAGAGACGGAATTTTTCGATCTCTTCCACAATCAGGCGGGATACCCCTATGATATCGATATTGAAAACGGCATGTTCCGCGATGGAACTGTGTCCCATGCCGAAAACAATAGCACGGGTTGAGCTTCTCGCCTTCTCGACTTCTTTTCTGGCCACTTTTCTCAACTCGTCGACCGGGAGCGGATTCCTGCTTATGCGCGCGTAAGCGGCGGAGATGGTCTCCGGCGTCAGAGATTCCCCTCCCTCCGGAAGAGCCGAGCGGCATTCCTTTATCGCATCATAATCCACATTGTAACCTGCCAGCATGATTTTCATGAGGATTCTCCGGTAATCCGGTCCATTTCCCTGGCGGCTTCTTCAACCGTTGAAACCGGTATAAAAACCGCCTCTTCGTTCAATTCAAACCATGGAGCGCCGAGACCGATAACGGGTGTTCCTGCCTTGAACGCGAACGCCATTTCTGACAACGTGCCCGGCCCGCCTCCCAGGGCGATAATAACATGCGGAGTCTTCGCGTTGATGACATTTCTCGCTTCATACATGCCGGTATATACGGGAATATCGACAAATTCATTGGGATACCCGGGAAGCGCGCGCTGCCTGTCATTCGGAAGCACGGCGATAACAAGCCCTCCGGCCAGGTGCGCCCCTTCGGATGCCGCCCTCATAACCCCGGTTCCTCCGCCGGTTAAAAGAACATGGCCCCGCCGGGCTACCATTTCCCCCAGGATAAAGGCATCTTTCACGGAAGGAGCGTTCTCCCTGTGACTTCCCATGATCCCGACAATAACGGGTTTTCTTCTTACGGAGATACGTTGCATGATTACGGTCGCTTTTCGATCGGCCTACAAGTTGATCAGGTTTTCCTTGATCTTCGTCTGTATCATTTCAGACGCGATGCTGTTCCCCGTAAGGCCGACCCGCACAGACACCCGTGTCAGCTCTTTTTCGACATATTGCAGGGAGATGCGGATATCTTCGCCTTTCAGGACCGCTTTCAACGTACCGCCCGATACTTTTCTGTCGATCACGATATCGGAAGCCTGGATATCGGCCATGGTTTTTTCACAGGCCTTCCAGGTTCTTTCGAGCGAAACATCGTAGTTCACGACCAGGTTTCCTTCGGTGTAGAAAAACTTTCCCCCGTGAACACCGGCCACCTTGTCCCCCAACTGCAACGAACAGCCCGTGGCGAACAAGACACCGGCCAGGATTATCAGCATCCGGTAATGTGCTTTTCTCATATGACTTCTCCTTCGGCCGAAACGGCAGTACCGCAACGCGGATATTTTGTAAAAATCTATCACGAAAGCGGGAAAATACAAATGAAAAATAAAGGGCGACCGTTTAAAGGCAGGCACCGTGTCAGG
The DNA here is from genome assembly GCA_002327865.1 of Syntrophaceae bacterium UBA2210. Classification (GTDB taxonomy): domain Bacteria; phylum Desulfobacterota; class Syntrophia; order Syntrophales; family UBA2210; genus UBA2210. The sequence goes on along the minus strand of DCUQ01000003.1, from coordinate 9,299 downwards.
CAAAAGAGTAGTATATGGATTGCAGGACGGCCCAGATCAGGACCCCGGCCGTCAGCACTATACAGACCGTTGCCAGCGTCCTGTGAAGTTGATTCTCCGCGTGTTTATCATTATATCCCATAAGAAAGCCGAGAAGTATTCCAGATACGATGCCGCCTCCGTGTCCCCAGTTATTGATTCCGGGAACCATGAAACCGAACAGCGCCAGACCCACGACCCACCCCATGACCTGTTTGTAGATCGTTTCTCCGTAAAGATCTCCCCTGCTCTTCCCGTAATAAAGCGTGGCCCCTATAAGACCGCATATGCTGGCGGACGCTCCGATGGTCAGGGAAACACCGGCGAGATACGACAGGTAAAATCCCGCTATGCCGGTTATCGTGTATATTATAAAAAAACGGTTGACACCGTATTCTCTTACCATGAAAGGCCCCAGGTTTTTCAGGGCCAGCATGTTAAAGGCGATGTGCAGCAGCCCGCCGTGGAGGTAAGAGGCCGACAGGAGCGTCCACCACCAGTGCAGCCTGCCTATGGGTATGGTTCCCGTCGCGCCCAGGATCACGAGACTGTTGCTTGACGGAGAAAGAAACGAAAGCGGATTCGCGGACAGGCCGAGGGCCGTGGGACTTAATACGAGAGAAAAGATGTAAAACGCCACGTTTACATACAGTATGTAGTTGATAATATCATAGGGACTGCGCAGCATGCCTGAGAGAACGGCTTTCTTCCATCTCGATCCGGGCCTCGGAAGTCCGCAATAGGGGCACTGCGGCTCGTCGCTGTTGATGAGCCTCCTGCAATTGGGACACAGCATGGATTTTTTCTCAGCGTTCTGCATCTGATTGAATCTCCCCGCGATCCCGTATAAGCGGGATCTTGGCTTTTGCTCCGACAGGTTGCGGGTACTTTCCGATTGTTAAGGAAAATGTTTATTTTTTATGCTGCTCGCTGTTCAGTTCAGAAACCTCATCATAAGCGGGATAGCGGCAAACGTCCCGATAGAGCTTCCTATATTCACAAAGACTATCAGGAGCAGTATGCGTGTAATCTTGTTGTGCCAGAATCCTTTTACCGAGGAGATATCCGTTTTGATATCCATGAAATCCTTCACGCGCGGTTTTCGCAGGAACGCTTCCGTGAGCCCCGCGACCCACCCGGCAGCTATCATGGGATTTATCGAAGTAAGAGGCGCGGCAACGGCGGAAGCGATAATGGTGACCGGATGGGCCAGCATCACCGCTGCGCCCAGGCCGGCGCACACGCCGTTCACAACGACCCACCACTTGATCATATTCATGCCGGCCTGGTTTCCCGAATGGAAGAACCCCGTTATGATGATCCCTATAACGACGGCGGAAATTCCCCATCCGACAAACTGCCCCGCCTTCCCCTTCGGAGGAACCCCGTTTATGGCGTCGATATCTATATCTTTGTCGATATTCTCCAGTATCCCCGGTACATGACCCGCCCCCACCACCGCAACGATCTTGCTGCCGGGCGCTCCGGCGATCGAATAGGCCAGGAACCTGTCCCTCTCGTCGATCAGCGTGGCCTTGATCTCCGGCAGCTCTTTGGCAAACGTCTGGAGGGCCAGTTCGAGAGTATCGCGCTCTTTCAGCTTCTCGATGTCTTCCTCGCTGATATCCTCCCCTACGAAGATCGAGGAAATCAGTTCGTAAATAAACCGCAGTTTCCTGAAAAACCGCATGTTCCGCCATGTCCTTTTCATGGTCGTGCGGATATCGCGGTCGGCAAGCACGATCCGCGCACCGGTTTCTTCGGCTTTCTTTATCGCGCGTATCATCTCCTCGCCGGGATTGATATTAAACCTCTCCGCGAGTTTCTTCTGAAAAGACGCCATTATCAACTGCGACAGCAGGAGGGCAGTGCGTTTGTCGCGGATTATCTTCAGGATATCCATATCCTCCCAGTCGGTCTTCTGCGTGATCGCGTCATACCGGGACTGGCACAATTCAACGCATACGGTGTCGGGGAGTTCCTCCCCGATGACCTTCTCAACCAGCTCGGCGCTGTCCCTCGAAACATGCGCGGTGCCGATAAGAATTATCTCTTTGTCGGCTGTCTTGATGTGGTGAATGTTACTGTTTTCTTCTATCGGCATAATATCCTTCACTCAAAAAAACGAAGCAAGGAGATACCAATATTCACCGTGATTGTAAAGAAAAATAAAGGTTTGTTTTACCCTGCGCATCAATGTATAAGGGCCGTTATGGATAAACAACTCACTACAGGAGACATCATCAGAACAAATGTCGGCACCGTCGCCTTCGGCGGCAACGGCGTCGGGCGGGTCGATAATCTGGTCGTTTTTATCCCCTTCACAGCTCCCGGAGATACGGTCGAAGCGAAGATCACGGAGGTAAAAAGAAACTATCTCATCGGCGAGATCACGGAGATCATCACACCGTCACCCGACAGGGTCGCCCCTGTCTGCCCCCGTTACTCCGTCTGCGGAGGATGCCAGTACCAGCACATATCGTATCCGGCCCAGCTGAGCATAAAAGAAAGACAGGTCGCCGAATCTTTCGAAAGAATAGCCCATATCCCGGCTCCGCCGGTGCGGGCCATCATCCCGTCCCCGCAGCCGTACAACTACAGGGGGAAAGCCGAATTCCACTGCGCCCCGGACGACGACGGGCAGTTGAGCCTGGGTTTCATGGACACGGTCGGCGGGAAACTGATCGATATTGAACAATGCGACATCGTGCACGAGTCCATAAACAGCGAATACCGCAGGCTGCGGGAAAAACTCGCCTCCGGCGGAATCCCGCTCCGCAGGCGATACATTCTCTGGTCAGACACCGCTTATCCTCCGGGGAAATACATCACGAGAACAGTGAACGGCAAAGAGGTGCAGGTCGCGAACGACGGTTTCTTCCAGGGTAATATAAACCTGGTAGAAACGCTGATCGCACAAGTTATCGCAATGTGCGGCCTTAAGGAATCGGACAACGTCCTGGACTGCTACTGCGGCTCCGGCCTCTTTTCACTCTTCATCGCCCCGCGTGTCAATTCGGTGTCGGGGGTGGAGATCAGCGGAACATCCGTCCACCTGGCGAATGCCAACGCCGGAAAGTACGGGATCACCAATGCCCGCTTTTACAGAGATAATGTCTCGAACACGCTGGGAAGATTCATAAAAGAGAAAAACCGCGCTGACATTGTACTGGTGGACCCGCCTCGAACCGGCTGCGAGAAAAAGACCCTCGCGCGGATCGACGCGCTGAAACCGCGAACAATCGTCTACGTTTCCTGCAACCCGGCCACCCAGGCGCGCGATATCGGGTACCTGGTCGACAGGGGGTTCAAACTTGAGGCACTGCAGCCTGTCGACATGTTCCCCCAGACGCAGCATATCGAGGTAGTCGCCGCGCTGCACAGATGAGATTAAAGATAGGGGTCAAGGGGTCAAGGGGTCAAGGGGTCAAGGGGTCGAGGGGCCGAGGGTCAAGGTGCTATTGTAATATTACTGCGGCCATTAAAGAGGCTTGCATAACCTCATAGAACATGCCTTTTTCGTCATTCCGTGCACGCGAAGCACGACACGGAATCCAGCGTTATCAGGCAGTTCCCGGATTCCACCGTATCAAGTACGGGGGCTATCCAGCCCCGTCACCCCGTCAAAAGCCGGGGCGGAATAACGGCTTTGACATATATTGTTGCCGGAGTCATAAATCGCTTTACATTACACTGTGTTTGGGATTACAACTTATCCCATGCAGGTTAAACTGAAAGACGCGGCAACCATAATCCTCCTTAGAAACAGCCCGGACCCCTTCGTCACCGGGTTCGAAGTACTGATGGTGCTGAGAAGCCCCGTAAGCAAGTTTCTGCCGGGGCTGTATGTCTTCCCCGGCGGAGGAATCGTTGAAGCGGACTGCCTGCCGGAGACGGAAACGCTCTGCGCGGGCATGGACAGGGAGCGCGCGACGAGTATCCTGGACGACATCTCGTCGCCGGAGAATGCGCTCGGCGCTTGGACCGCCGGAATCCGCGAAACGTTCGAGGAGGTCGGCCTTCTCATGGCATACAAAAAAGACGAATCGGTCGTATCCCTCGATTCGGAAGAACCTCTCCGGGACAGACTCGCTTCGCACCGCCGGCTCCTTCACGAAGGCAAGGCGGATTTCTACGACATCATGCGAAGCGAGAGGCTTATCCTCGCTGCCGACAGGCTCCACTACTTTTCGCACTGGATAACACCCGAACCTTCCTCGATCCGTTACGATGTGAGATTCTTCGTGGCGGAAGCCCCCTCTGGCCAGGAAGCCCTGCACGACGATATCGAACTCACCAGGTATATCTGGATAACGCCGGGGGATGCGCTCAAGAAATTTCACGAGGAGGCATTCGGGATGGTGCTCCCGACATTTATAACCATGGAGGAACTGTCCGGCTATAAGACGATCGAGGACGTCATACGATCCACGAAGGGGAAAAAGGTGCAAACCACAATGACCAGGGTGATTATCGACAAGGACGAAACAATGGTGGAATACGCGCCGGACGGGCGCGCGTTTAAAGTGGACCCCTACACGAAAAAGTAAAACAAGACCGGCCGGACATCAGAGATCCCCGGCCATTCATATTTACGTCTACCGTCTTCTTATCCCTGCCCCTGCAACTCTAACCCTACTCGTATATCTTTTCATCGGCGGCATCGGCTTCTTCGGCATCTGCCTCGAAGTCGCGCTCCAGGTTCGCCTGTTTCTTCGCCAGGAACTCGCGGTACCATTCGTGCGCCACCACCATGGACATGACCTCACTGGTGCCGGTCCATATGGAAGCGAGGCGGACATCCCGGAATATACGCTCTATCGGGAATATGTTCGTATATCCTATCCCCCCGACAACCTGCATGGCGTTATGAACGGCCTTCTGACAAGACTCCGTTATGAATTTTTTCGATTCCGATACCATACGGCGGATACGGTTCATATCGACACCCGCGTCCACGGCGCGGGCCGTCGCGTATCCCATAGCCCTGGCCGCGTCCAGCAGCATGACCGCTTCCGCCACCTGGAAGCTCACCCCCTGGAACCGCGAGATAACCTGCCCGAACGCCTTTCTGCGAGATGTATAAGAGGTGGCGATATCGACGGCGGCCCGGGCCGCGCCGATGGTCATTACCGCCGTGCCGAGCCTTTCGGGTATCATCATCGTATTGAAAACGTCGTAACCCCCGTGAAGCCTTCCGACCACGTTTTCCTTCGGCACCTTGACGTCCTTGAATATCAGGCGCGCGGTACCTCCCCCGCGGCACCCCATCAGGCCGTACTGATATTTTGTCTCTACCCCCGGCCCGCGTTCAACTATCAGTGCCGACAGGGCATCCTGCGGGTTGGCGGCATCCGGATCGGTCCTCGCGTAAAGCAGGAAGAAATCAGCCCCTTCCCCGCCGACGATAAACCGCTTCTGCCCGTTCAGCAGAAGATAATCACCCTTGTCTTCGGCCGTGGTCGTGGCACCGAAAAAATCCGACCCGCCTCTCGGCTCGGTTAGACCCTCGGCTGCAAAAATCTCGCCCTTCAGAAGAGGCTTGACGTACTTTTCCTTCTGCTCGTCCGTGCCGTGCAGGATAATGGCATCGCATACAAGCTCCGCCCCCACGCCGAAAACGCAGGCGAACTCGTACCCGAGCGTTCCGATCTCTTCCATGAGCACGCAGGTCGTCACCCAGTCCATCTCCCGGCCACCCCACTTTTTAGGATAGCGGCACCCCAGGAGATTCCTGCGCCCGGCCTCCCGGAGAAACTCCTTCGGAAATTTGATTTCATCCTTATCCATATCCAGAATCATCTGTCGAGGAACCCATTTGACAAGATCACGCGCCTCGTCCCGTATCCCTATCTGTTCTTCGGTAAGCAGATAATCAAACATCCCGGTTCTCCTTTCATCTTTCATTATTGATGCACTAATAATCCGTCATACCGGTGAAAACCGGGGCGGAATCCAGAATTGGCATGAACACCAACTCGTCATACCGGTGAAAACCGGTATCCAGTTTCTTCAAGTAGTTGTGAACCATCCGGACCCTTCCCGAACTCGATCCGTGATCTACCGGAGTGACGACTTTCCACAAAACCTCCCACACCGTCATACCGGTGGAAACCGGTATCCAGTCTCTTCAAGTAGTTGTGAAACATCCGGACTCCTACCATACTCGATCCGGGATCTACCTGAGTGACGACTTTCCACAAAACCTCCCACGCCGTCATACCGGTGAAAACCGGTATCCAGTCTCTTCAAATAGTTGTGGGACATCTGGACCCTTCCCAGAATCAATCTGGGATCTACCGGAGTGACGGCTTTTTACAAGACCATCATTATTCACGACTGTCAAAAAACGCCTCCACCTCTCTGATATCGTGAGTTATTTCCGCAGGCGGCAGCGATGATACAATATACCCGCCATAAGAGTTTCTTACAAGCCGCGTGTCCAGGATGGCGACCACTCCGTATTCGTCACTCCCCCTGATAAGCCGTCCAAAGCCCTGCCGCAGCAACAGCGTCGCGCGGGGAAGAGCCAGGTCGCTGAACCACCTGCCCCCCAGCCGGTTGCACCGCTCCTGGTAGACCGGATCGCCCGGCGAACTGAACGGCAGCCTGACGATTATCACAAGGCTGAGATCGTCACCCCTGATGTCGATCCCCTGCCAGAATGTGGCCGTGGCCAGCAGAACTGATCCGTGGGTATCCTTGAACCATTCGATCAGTTTCGCCGGCGGCATATCCCCCTGCTTTTTGAAGGGATAACTGATTTTCACATTCTCTGCTACGAAACCAAGATTCCTGTATGAGGTAAACAGCACCAGCGCCCTGCCGCGGGAAGCCTCGATAAGTTTCTCGATAACCTTCAGGCTTTCCTTCTGGAAGGGGCCGCTGTTTTCATTGTCGGGCTTCGGAAGATCCCTGTTGATATACAATAGCGACTGCGTCCGGTAATCGAAGGGAGAGCCGATAACCTTTTCACCGAAATCCTCTATATGCAGCCTGTTTTTCAGAAAGGAGAAGTTGTCGCCGGACGTCAGCGTGGCGGACGTCATGATCACGCTGTCGTAGATACGCGTAAGATTCTCGAAGGCACTGCCCGATTCCACCAGGCTGCTTTTCAGCTCCATGCCGCCGTTCGAGTTCTCGGCGTAATAGACCTTATCCCCGTCGCCCTGCGCTATGAAATCATCCATATCCGCCGCGAACGATTGCATGTAGCCGATGGTCGTCGTTATCTTGTCTTTCAGCTCTTCGTCCGATTCGGCGTTCCTGCGTTTCTCCAGCGACTCGACCGTTTTGGTCAGCGCGAGATCCTCCCGCATCAGCCTCAGTTTCTCCCTCAAATCCGCAGGTACGGGACACAAGGGCCAGGGCGGAACATCGCTCTTTTTGAAAAATGTTTCCACCTTTGGAAAGAGATGATCGACAACCACCTTCAACCCCCTCAGCCGATAGAGCAGCCAGACCGTTCTTGAATAATTCAGGGTACTGCCGAGAACGGTCGAGATGACATCCTCGATATCGGGAGCCTCGTCGATTATCAATTGTTTGTGAAACGGCAGCAGGCTGAAATCCGAAAGCAGATCGTATATCAGCAGGTGATGGTTGACTACGAGTATGTCCTTGGCGTGGAGCCTGCGGTAATGCCTGTAATAAAAACAGCGCCCGAAGAAAGGACAGTTCCGCCCTCCGCAATCCTGGGAATCGCCGCAGACCTCCGGCCAGAACTTAGGCGTGAAGGGAATGTCGCTCTTTTCTCCCGTCTCGGTCTCCGACAGCCATTTGCGAAACCGTATATAGAACTTGCCGCTCCCGCCGTATTCCCGTTCCCGCTTCAGACACACATAGTTGTTCTTCCCCTTCAGAATACCGAACGAGAACTTCTCCGGCAGCGCCTTTCGAAGAAACACGAGATCCTTCTTCACAAGCTGATCTTGCAGGGCCAAAGAGGAAGTGGACACGATCGTCTTCTCGCCCGAAAGTATCGCGGGAATCAGATAGGCGAAAGACTTCCCGACACCCGTCCCCGCCTCGATCAGCAGATTGCGCTTCTCCACCAGGGAATCCAGGATCTCACGGGCCATCTCCAACTGCTCCGGACGATCCTCATACCCCTTGAACTTCTTTTTCAGTATGTCGAAACTCGATGATATCGTATCCAGTTTGCCCTCCCGCTTCCCTTACATCCCTTTTCTTCTCGCTCTTACCGCATTTATTTCCGCATCCTCAAGAAGAAAATGTTCGGCAAAAACAAGACGTCCCCGAAAGCCAGGTCCCGTCCTGATATCTCAATCTCGACACATCTTTCGCAACATTCAATAATTCCTTTTGCTTATATCATAGATTATTCTTGACATATCACTCCACATTTCCCATAATTCCTTAAACTCATCAAAACCTGTTCCGCAAATCTTGATTATCCCGATATTTCGGAGAACATCAATCAAGAACCTACTCCTTAATATCGTTGTATATTTGAAGATACTTATATTTTTCCGTTTAATAAATAGGGACGCTTCCCTGTTTTTATGGAGAAAATAAACTGCCGAGAACGAACAGGAAAGACCACAAAAGATCAAGTTCTTGATGGGCAAGAGTAGACTTGCTCCCGTTGACAACCCTTTTGGTTATAAGATTATATGATGGAGTAGAAACGGAGATACAATATTGAAAAATGGGGAAGTGTCCCTATTTATCCCTTACTTGCTAAAAACAATAGCAACATTGAAGATAATAGGGCAAGGCAAATATGCCCGAAAATACCGCCAATATCATCATATCAGGGCAAGTTTGCCTGGTAATCAATGGTTATGTTTCCAGTTGAGCTATGACAAAAATCAGAACCCCAATTCCTGCTGATATTGCTGCTGAAGTGATGTTTAATTCAGACAGTACTTGTTGCATTTGTCAAGAAAGGGGTAAGGTGGTGCAAATACATCATATTGATGAAGATCCAAGCAATAACTCAATAGATAACTTATCTGTTCTCTGTCTTCATTGTCATAATGACACACAAGTGAAAGGCGGATTTGGTAGAAAACTAAATGCCCCACTGGTTCTAAAGTATAGAGATGAATGGATTTCAAGAGTTACTCTCAGAAGAGATTTAGCAGATGAAAGAGCTGTAAATCGGCAAGTTGGTTCATCAAGCATAAGTGAAGTTATAGAAGTAGAGCAGAAACCAACAACACATCATGAAGAACTGATCTTCCCCCGAAATAACAGACACCCCGTTAAGCTGCCATAAGCTGAGATAGCTACTGACCTTACCCCCTAAAACTAGG
>DCUQ01000034.1:18726-21018 GCA_002327865.1 Syntrophaceae bacterium UBA2210 | reverse complement strand
ATTTCTCCGAGGCCAAGCAGAACAACTACGCAGACAGGAGGCGCAAACCCATGCAGGGGGGCTAAGTAATCCTCCGGAGTCTACGGCCTCTTAACCGGGTGGATTCTTCAGAGTTAGAGGGTGTCTACCCGATTGAATGAAAATTTGGAGTGTAATCATGAATAATTTAAAGGTTTTAAATGGCAATAAGAGCGCCGGAAACGGCCTTAAAGCGGCCGGGAATCGTTTCAAAGAACAGACTAAAAGCGAAAATGATCTTGTGGAAAGTCACGATCTCGAACGCCTTGAAATGGCCTGTCATTGTCTTGATGAAATCCAGGAAGCGAAGAAAATTATAAAGAAGGAAGGCCGTTTTATTATGAATCGTTTTCAAGAGAAACGGGAACATCCGGCAAGTAAGGCAATCCGAGAGAACAAAATCATCTTTTGCAGAATCATAAGGGAATTGGGGCTTGACCTGGTAGAGCCGGAAGATTCAAGACCACGCAGGAGATATTAAAAGGAGGGACTATGTCACGGAAACCGATAAAGTCTAAAAGATTGAAGCAAATAAGCGGAGCAACGGAAATGCACTTGTTGACAGGGCGATGTTTAATCGCTTTTGCCTGTCAAATTTGCAGCGGCAATCATGCACAAAGCCGGGCACTTGGTGTTAATCCTTACACCTTGAACCAGGACGCAAAAGAGATATGGGAGAAGCACCGCGAGCGGCTTTTAGCGATATGGCGCGACCCGGCAGGGAGGCAACCCGGATCAAGTGGGTTTAATGCCACGGGATACCAGGGATGTGGACGTTTAGGCCTTCCCTGTTGGGCTGAGATTCAGTTCGAAGGCGCAAAAATGCCGAAATTCGATAGGAAATGGCCGAGCGATATTAAGCAGGCCTGGGAATTTATGAAATAAAAATTAAAGGAGGTGTGAAATGTTACAAAGTATTTTTTTAGCAAAAGACGAGGAAATTGAGAGATCAAAAATTATTTGTCAAGAACTGGAAAATCAAGAAATCACAAATCAAAAAAGGAGCGAGCTTTTGGCGGAACTGGAAAGGATCGCCGGGCCTGTCAGACGGCGGATCATTGAGGAAGTATTGAATGACTTAAATAACCTGGGGCCGCTGCTGCGCGGGAACTTGCTGGGGGAACGCGAAGAAACATATACGGTCGAAGTGGACAACATGAGCAAGGTTCAGCGATATGGCTGGGAGATCGCCGTAATCGACGGACGGAAAAAAATTTTTGATCCTGCGCGAAGAGGCACGCCGCAATACGAGGACGTTCCGCGCATGACGATTGAGAAAACCCGCATCATTCACCTGGTGGAAACCAACAGGGCCGCCGTCGCCCGGATCGCGGAGCTGTTGAAGGCTTTTCTGGAAAAGCTGAAGGGGGAGCTTTGCCACGCTTCGATTGACACGATCATCAACGAGAAGCAGGCTGTTGGGGTTGCGATTGCCGGAGCGGATCGACGGGTAATGGAGCAGGAGACTTTCGGCGAGGCGCAGATGCTCGACGCCGACTATATTCGACGTCCGCCACGGTTCAAGCCGTCACCGGATAATGACCTTTTCCGCCGGTTCGATCAGGCAAAGGCGAGCATTAACGCATAAGGAGATTACGAAAATGGACAGAAAAATTAAAGTGGGCGACTTAACGATCCTTGCGGCTAAACGCTTTTTGAACGCGCATAGTCCGCCTGCGCCGTTAACTGATGTTGAGCGGTTCAAAACAAAACTCAGGCACCTTAGAGAATGGCTGCTTAAGGACGCGGGCCATATCCCGAAAAATGCCGTGTTGATTGACGATTCGTCACCGGAGCTTGCAAAGAAAGCACGATTGAATCGCGACGTTCCACCCTGGCCGAAAAACCTTCAGATACGATAGGACGCCGGGGGCGGCTATTCCACCGGCCCCCGGTTTTCATGGCATGGGCTTCACAGGATGCCCCAGGTTGAACGATCCGGCACCCGGACGGGCCAGAGCATGGCCGAAAATCCGATTGACACCACGGCGAAAAACGGCGATTTTGAAAATGATCCCCTGGCTATCATGGCCAGGGGGTTTTTTGTGGGCAGGAAATAAAAAGTGGGGAGAGAGTGGGGAGAGAATGGCAACGGACAGAAAAATAAAAGGGCTTTCCGGGTTTTTCAATAATCCGCAAGCCCTTGTTTTTATTATGGTGCCGGAGGTCGGAATCGAACCGACACTTTCGCGAGGAAAGGGGGATTTTGAGTCCCCTGCGTCTACCAGTTTCACCACTCCGGCGCGGGAGCGGGATTATGATGAAGGGGTCGGT
>DCUQ01000034.1:0-18721 GCA_002327865.1 Syntrophaceae bacterium UBA2210 | reverse complement strand
GAGGTCGTCGGTTCGATCCCGTCCAGCTCCACCATGAAAATCAGGGAGGTTATAGAATTTTTCTCTAACCTCCTTCTTTTATCAGCCAGCCTGTTCCGCCATATCACCGGCTTTGACATATAATGAAAAAACCGGGTTAGCATTACTGCCTGTCAGAGCACTTTCTTGTTTCCAGGGTATTTCTTAACCAGTTCGGCCTCTTTTCTAAACCATTTTACCCTAAGAAAATCCTCATTGGCTCAATTTAATAAAATAACGTAAAATAAAGCGATAAAAAATCTCATCTATAGACAGGACAATGTTAAAGTTAATCAAATATATCGGCATTGGTTTAACCATATGCCTCATTGTGGTCGTTATTTTTATAAGTGCGGCTATTCTTACGCTGGAAACCGATCGGGTTCAGCTGTTCATCCAGAATCGCATTAGTGCGAATATCCCCGGTTCCGTTACCTGGGAACGCTTCCGTTTTTCTTTGATCGCCGGTGGGTTTGAAGTTACGAATTGTATCCTGAAGGGGCCTTCGGAAGAAGATCTTGTCCGCTTCGATCACCTTTCATGCAGCCTTTCGTGGGGGGCGTTACTTAAGAAAAAGATCCTCATTTCATCAATCACCATTGAAAAACCCCGGGTGGTAATTCATATCGAAAAAGACGGCAGCGTGAATCTCGCAAAAGTATTTCCTGCCGCAACGGGGCAGGAGAAAAAAATCGAAGGCCCCACTTTTGAGAGTGAAGCTGTCGGTCTGCCTTTTCGCATTGTTATTCAAAACCTTAAAATCAAAGAAGGTTCTATCAGATGTTCAATCGCCGAAAATAATTTCCAGACAGCAATCGACAATGTGAATCTTCTGGCCAATGCGGATCTCGTGGGCGAGTCCGGCGATCTTACCCTCAGAATCGGCAACGGGGTCATTCGCACACCCGGAGTCGATACCGGCTTTAACAATCTGGAACTCAAGATAAGGTTGGAAGACCGAGTGGTAACACTCGATACTTTTCAGGGGACGATCGCCGCCGGGAATTTCGAAATGCGGGGGTGGATGGACTTTCGCGAGGCCTTTCCCAAAGGGTTCCTTGATTCAGCCCCGGCCCTCGACACGACAGCTTACACCATATCATTTCAGGGAAAAGGCATCGATGTCGGTAAGATTCTTAAAGACAGCGCACTGCAGGGCATCGCGGCCTTGTCATTTTTCCTCGAAGGGAAAGGGCTCTCCCCCCAAACGCTTCTGGCGCGTCTTAAGGCGGAACTAAGCGTGGAGCAGGTTGCCGCCGGAACACACACTTCTCCTATTGATATTAAAGCGTCGGTTACAGCAAACCTTGACAACGGTCTTGCCACGGTCGAACGGCTTGACGCCGGAGCAGGTGTGATAACAGTGAGCGCGGACGGCACGTTCGATCTCGCCTCGCTAGCCATCGCGGCGCATCTCGAACTGGACGCCCCGAATCTGTCGGATACCTTGTCAGCGCTGGGAGTGAAGGGGATCGAAGGAGGAACACACCTTACCGGAACCCTTTCGGGAACAGCTACACAGCCTGCCGTTGACTGCAGTATGGAGGGAAACCGGCTTCGTTATAAGAACTTTATAATCGGGGATGTACAGGCAACAGTCGCGCTTGATCATTCGGGGATGTTTCGGGTTCGGGAACTCGTCATTAACAACAGCAATTCGGCGTTGCGTATCTCCGGCACGATTCAGCTTCTTAAAGATGTCGCATTCATTAAAAATCCGTCTTTTCAGCTTGATCTCGACACCTCCGGTATTTACCTCGAAGACTTTGTGGATTACGCGAAAGGCAGGGTATCCCTTCGCGGCCGTTTAGAAGGAACTTTTGAAAAGCCCGAACTCGATTGCGATTTACAGACCAATAATCTTCACCTGCGCGATTTCAGTATCGGGGATGTCCAAACAAAGATCGTACTGGATCAATCAGGCCTTTTACGGCTGCGGAAATGTACCCTGCGCAATGGAAACTCTGATCTGTCAGCCTCGGGCACGGTTCAGCTTTTCGACGGCACAACGTTCCTCATGGACCCGCCCTTTCGATTGGATTTCCACAGTACATCCATATTTCTGAACGACTTTACCGAGCGAGCCAAAGGGAATATCTCCTTCACCGGTCACTGTGAAGGCACCCCGGGCGCGCCACAGGGCACGATCGAAATCCGGGGCAACGATATCGATTTTGGCGTCCAGCAGCTCAGTGGATTTGAATTATCCGCCAGGCTCGACGGGAAGAAACTCCACATTATGCCGCTCAGAGTCAGTGTCGCGCCGGGAGAAATTATAGAAGGATCGGGATGGCTCTCACGTGATAAAGCGTACCAATTCAATCTCGCATCCAATGGCATTTCGCTCCGTTCCATTGACAAGCTCAAAAATCAGAAAACCGCCGAAGGAACAATAACCTTTGATCTTTCCGGTGAAGGCTTGCTTGATAATCCCGCTCTGAGCGGAATCGTCATGCTTCATGACATTCAGATAGAGGGCAGGGAATTTGAAAATTTCAAAGTTAATCTTGACGTGCGCAACGGTCTCGCTAAAGCCTCTGGCACACTGAATTTCGATTTTAAAGGATCATACCACCTCACGAAAAAAGATTTCCAGGGTTCCGTGAATTTCAAGAAAAGCGATCTCACTCCATACTTCAAAATCGCAGGGAGAAACGACCTGACGGGGATCGCCACAGGCATCCTGAAAGTGAAAGGCAACTCGGATTTTCTTAACCGTATCGAGGCCTCCGCGGATTTCTCCGAATTCATACTTTCTTTCGAGGGACTTCAACTGATCCGCACAGGAAACTTTAAGGCACTCTACGGGAACAATGAGTACATCATTTCCCCGTGTCGTTTCGAACTGCTCAGAGACGGATATCTCGAGATGGAAGGAAAGGGGGAACGTGGCGGTCCTGTCTCACTCAGAATCGACGGGAATCTTCCCCTGCGGCTCGCCCAGCCGTTTATCGAAGACATTAACGACATGACGGGAAATGTACTGCTCTCGGCGCGGGTGGAAGGAACACAGTCCGCTCCCTACATCCGGATCTGGCTCACCCTGGAAGAAATCGGGTTTACTGTACCCGTGCTCTTACAGAAACTTCATAATGTAAATGGTCGTATTGAGGTTACTCCCCAGGCCGTGACCATTAACAATGTAGAGGGTAATCTGGATTCCGGAAACTTTGACATGAGCGGTACAATTAATATCAAAGATTTTAAACCATCCCTGATAGATGTCACCGTTACAGCCTCCACGCTTCCTCTCCAGATTCCCGACACGATGGACGCGCTCTTGAACGCTAACCTGAAAGTCTCCGGGAATCCGGAACAATCCAAAGTTCAGGGAGAAATAGTTCTTCTTGAAGGAACTTATTACAGAGATGTTAATCTGAATCTTTTACAGCTTGTAAAAGAAAGGAAGCGGGAAGTGGCGCCGCCTCCCCGTGAAATCACCTGTTCTTTTGTAAAAAATATGGAACTGGATGTGTCGGTCAAACGGCGTAATCCCTTTGTCATCGACAACAATCTGGCCCGGCTTGAGGTCAGCCCCGACGTGCGATTTGTTGGTACAATTAATAATCCCGTCATTAAAGGACGCACTGAGGTTGATTCGGGAACCATCATGTACAATAAAAGAACGTTTGAAGTAAAAAGAGGGGTTATCGACTTCCTTAATCCCTATAAAATTGAGCCGGTCATTGATATCTCAGGCGAGGTCAAGGTAAGAAACTGGCTGATATCCCTTGATATATCGGGAACGCCGGATCAGCTCGCGCTCAAACTCACTTCCGAACCGCCGGAAGAAGACGGCGATATTGTTTCGCTGCTGATCCTCGGCAAAACCACAAGGGAATTAGCGGAACTGGAGGGAAGTTCAACCCGTTCGACGAAAGAAATACTGGCGGAAATGATAGCAACTACCTTCGGGGAAGATATCAAGAAAACAACAGGCCTGGATATTTTCGAACTTGAAACAGGAACACAGGAGAATGAAACGGTATCGGAGAGCATCGAGGTTACGCTCGGCAAAAAGCTTACAAAGAGAATGACATTGAAGTATAACGCGGAAACAAAAGACGGGGAAATGATCCAGCGCGCCATAGCCGAATATAAACTTCTTGAAAATATATTGCTGAGTGGTTTTCAGGATTCAGAGGGAATTTTCGGCGGAGAACTGCTGTTCAGGCTGGAATTTCGTTAACAACGCCGGGATTGAAAATGCGTAAAAAAAGGAAATCGATTTTTTTAACCTGCTTTGTATGTTTCGTCCTGCTGGGCACCATACCCGGCCCATCCGTATGCGCAAGTCCCCAGGATAATGCAGGTTTTCCGTTGCCTGGAACCGGGCCTGTCATATCGGAGATTGTCGTACAGATTGTTGACTATCGCGGAGATCCCGAAAAACCGGCCGGAATGGCGCGGGATTTTATTTTTCTTAAAGAAGGTGATCATTTCTCCCCGGATAAAATGGCCCAGTCGATCGAAGCGCTGAAATTGTCAAAGCTGTTCCAGGAAATCAACATTGATTCCGACGAAGAAACTGACCGCATGGTTCTCAGGTTTCACTTGAAACCTTTTCGACACATTAAAAACATTTCCCTTGAAGGGGTATATCCGCTTTTTGAACGTGACGTTTTCAATGTCATGACACTGTATCCCGGTGACGTATATGATCAGGGCGAGCTTTCCCGGCAGGCACAGCTTATCGAAAACCGTTATAAACAGGAAGGATTCATAGAACCCCGTGTTTCGGTTTTGTCAGATGAAGACAGGAAGGACGGCACCTTCATTGTACATGTAAAGATAGAAAAAGGCCGTTACTACCGGATTGACAGAATCGACATTAATGGAAATCAGGCATATTCCGACGCCACTGTAATGATAAAAATGAAGGTCTGGCGGGATAACTTGTTTCCCGGGAGCGCGGGACGTTTCATCGAAAGCGATTTAAAACAGGATATCAAAAATCTTGTCCAATTGTACCGGGACAAGGGTTATTTCGACGTTAAGATCAGCCACACCGTATCAAAAGACCCGGAGTCCGGCAACGTTATCGTTACACTGACGATTGCCGAAGGATTGCGATACGAAATTGATTTCTCAGGCAATGAGGAATTCCGGGATCCCGTTTTGAGAAAAGAACTCGTTTTCTTCTCAGAGGGAAACATCAATAACCGGGGGCTGAAGAAAAGTATTAAAAAGATCAAAGAAATATATAGGAAGGCAGGATACCTGGAAGCGACTGTCGCAACCGACGACCGCCGATCTACTTATCATACCGAGCAGGTCAGATTGATACGGTTTATCATCGATGAGGGACCCCGTTCAATTGTGAAATCGATTCAGATCACCGGAAATCACTCTATCGAGGAAGAAAGAATTCTTAAACAAATGCTGACCCGCGTCGCGGGTGTCCGTGATAAAGGCTTGTACGAGCCGAAAGTTCTACAGGAAGATCTCTTTGCCATAAAATCGCTGTATCTCAAGGAAGGATACATGAATACGGAGGTAAAGGAGGATGTCAGCCTGAGTGAAGACAAACAGGATGTCGCGATTATCATTACCATCAACGAAGGTGTCCGGACCATCGTGTCGGAATTACGGATTAAGGGGCTCAGCACCGTAGAAGAAGGGACAGCCCTGAAGGCCATTACCTTGAGACAGGGAGAACCTTTCCGAAAATATATTATGAAAGGTGATGAAAATGCCATCTCGGCCCTGGTTGCCGAACAGGGATATCCTCACGTCACCGTCAAAGGTGAAGCGCTGATAAGTCCTGACGAATTCAAAGCCCGGGTCGTATACCATGTGACCGAGGGTCCCTATGTCGAAATGGGTAATGTCTATTACACAGGAAATTTCAGGACCCGCGAATCGATTCTGAGAAACGAGCTTGAACTGGAAACCGGAAGCCCTTTCTCGCTGATCAGAATGCTTGAAGGGCAGCGTAATGTCAGAAACATGAACATCTTTCAGAGCGTCCGTTTCAAGACAATGGGGCTCAAGGAAGAGGAAGCGCGCGTGAATCTTCTCGTGGACGTTGAGGAAAAGAAACCCTATTTCATACAGGCAGGCGGGGGTTATGAATCTGAAAGAGGCTTCTTTGCCCATACAAAGGCGGGCGATCAGAACCTCTTCGGAACAAACAAAAGCATTTGGATAAGCGGCGAAATAAGCCAGATCGGGTATCGTATGGACACCGGGCTGAACGAACCAAGACTTTTCGGTTCACACGCTTCCGCCACAGCAGCCCTGTTTACAGAACGGAGAGAGGAATTCAACCAGGATTTTGGAACGCAGGTTTACGGCGGGTCACTGGCATTCTCACGCAAATTCTATAAGAACATAACTACGGATCTGGGGCTTCGTTACGAGAGTCGGGAACAGTTTCTTCGTGACGGGGCAGAAAGCGCCCCTCAGACAAATGAAGCCGACGAATTCAAGCCCAGAAGCATTCTTGTTACCACACCGTCCATACGTTACGACAACAGGAATTCCTTTATCCGCCCTCAGACAGGATCAGTCTCCGCATTCTCCGTCGATGTATCAAAAGGTATTCAGAACTCTCTGGATGACTTTTTACGGTACCGTCTCGATGCGCGCTATTTTTTTACACCGTTTAAACGGGTGACGTTTGCCCTGATTGGCCGCGGTGGATATATACAAACATATGGTTCCGCAGGAAAGGTCCCCGATGATCAGCTTTTCTTTCTTGGAGGTACCATGGATGTGCGAGGTTTCAGTGAAAATATGCTCAGATTCGACGAAAGCAGCAACCCCCTGGGGGGAAGAGCGGCCCTCTCGGGCAGCGTGGAAGCGCGAATCGACCTTGGCCGTAATTTCGAACTTCCGTGCTTTTTTGACACGGGAGCAGTCGAAGACTCTTTTGGAGCAATCAGCCCGGATTCATTCCGTTCCTCTGTAGGGACCGGATTGCGATACATAACCCCCATCGGCCCCATCGGTATATTATACGGAATCAAACTCGATCCCAGAGAAGGCGAAAGCCGCGACAGGTTTCATTTTTCAATAGGCTATACCTTCTAACCAACCTGATGGGATCTATAATCGAAAGCGGAAAGGATAGTTTGTAAGCGATGCTCACATCATATAGCACATTGTTATTAATACAACAGGAGGCTCAAAAGGTCAGGGGTTTGTCCCCTGAGCTCTACAAAAGAAATCAAGGGATCGCAGGTAATATACATTAACCCGTAATACTTTTCCCATGTGGTGTGTTTCACCCTTATTCCATGGCGTCGGAAATTCTTTTCTGCGAATCTTTTGCTTCCTTTACCATTCGTTCGAACAGTTCGGATATTGTCGGGATGTCGTGAAGAAGACCGGTCGACTGCCCTACGGTAAGAACTCCCTTATCCATATCTCCCTTTTCGGTTGCCAGGCTTATAGCTTTGAAGGCATTTGCAAGATAGGCCATCATCACCGAGTTTTTGATCCCTGAAAGAAGCACACCGGCAAGCAGCCTGGAGTACGGAAGATTCAGCATCTTTGCAATATCTCTGGAATTGACCAGCGCAGCAAGAAAATCGGGCATACCTAGAAAACCCTTCCTGTATGCCTTGACAGCGGCCGGCGTTTTCAGGGAACGACACCCAAGACCGTCAAAATAATTCCCGTAGATCGTATCGGTTAC
This sequence comes from Syntrophaceae bacterium UBA2210, assembly GCA_002327865.1. Lineage (GTDB taxonomy): Bacteria > Desulfobacterota > Syntrophia > Syntrophales > UBA2210 > UBA2210. Next base: position 11,061 of record DCUQ01000034.1, on the reverse strand, counting down.
CCCTTTTTCGAGAGAAAGTTTTTTGTAATTCTCGTGGAGACCGCTTTCCTGTGTGGTCATCAGGCGTGTCCCCATGGATATCCCTTCGGCTCCAAGCGCCAGCGCGGCGGCAAGTCCTCTTCCATCCGCGAAACCTCCGGCGGCAATTACGGGAATATCGACCGCATCCACAATGCTGGGAACCAGCAGCAAAGATGTTACATCGCCGCCGTGAGCGGCTGCTTCATATCCGGTGGCGACAAGACCATCCGCGCCCTGCTTTTGCGCCGCAATCCCATGGCGTTCATTAACGACCGTAGCAACAACCTTTCCCCCGTATCTGTGCGCGGCCTCCGCTATCCAATCCCCCTTACCAAGAGAAAAGTTGATAACGGGGACTTTCTCTTCAAGGAGTACTTTCGCGTTCTCTTTCGCTCCCGGGAAAAGCAACGTTGCGTTCGCGCCGAACGGTTTATCCGTAAGTTCCCGGATTCTGAGGATAGATTTCCGAGTCTCCTGGACGCTCAAAGGCCCCGTGGCAAGAATGCCCAGTCCACCTGCGTTCGATACTGCAGCAACCATTTCAGGTACACTTATCCAACTCATTCCTGCCAGCATAATGGGATATCTGATGCCGAAAAGCTCGGTGATTCGCGTTTTCATACTACCCCCTTTCTTCTGTTTGTATTGAATAAACAAGAATATTCCCTATATGTTCAGGAAATCCGTGTCAACCAGATTTTCATTACGAATACACGGGAATCATACTAAAAGTCTTTGAATTGAATTTCAGAGTGGAAGATACTGAAAGCTGAAACTCCAACGGGCTCGATATCTCCAGGAGGTAAAGGTATCAAGCCCGCTGTTCTTTTTGCTTAGGGTTTAAACCGAAAAAGGGAATTTTTTCCGGTGTAGTTGACCATTTATATGAGCACTTTCCATGCCAAATTGTGTAACCCTCCGATATGTAAGGATATAAAGAAAGTGATTCCCTAAAAAGAAATATACTTTGCAGATCAAAATGTCGAGACAGCAATAATGCCTTCCCAAAAAGTAAAAGATTACAATCTGTTACCGGAAACGTCATTGGCGGTAACCATCGACAAAATTGTCGACCCCGGGCAGTTCCGGAAATGACTGTTCCTGATTTTCAAACTATTATACAGGGATAAGTTGTGATATAAACGCAACATGTGACCGAAGTGATACTTATCCGAAGGAAACCAGATGAAACTTCCGAAATACGCAGAGTGGAACAGCTCATCAATGGGACATAAAAGGGCCTTTCTCAGTCCTCTGTTCGTAACGCTTATCATAGGACTTTTTCTCTCTCTCATACTTTTTATGGGAATCATGGATCTTGGACGTCTTGATAAAACGCTGGTGGGTTTTATGGAAAGCAGGGGACTCGACATCATAACAACCGTGGAAAACGTGGCTCAGGAGAATCTCGACTATCTTCGTCAGGCACTCAAGAAAGGCGTGAAAGATGATGACGCTATTGTCCCGCTCAGCAAAAAAGTATTTTCTCCACAAGAAGCTCTCGTGAAAAGTCTTGTCGTTATGGCGCGTGAGATCGACGCCGAATGGCGGTCCGGGCATTTGGGTGAAAAAGATCTGGAAGCGATTGCCGACCGTGAAAGATTATGGTTTGTCGCTGTTCTCAACGGATCAGGCGATGTCGTCTTTAAAAGCGGTGAGTTTCTGAAAGAATTCCCGGCGGGAACGAATGTTGATGTAATCTGGAACGAGGCAACGATTCTGGATATCTTTCACAAATTCGGAAAACTCAACGAGATGGGATATATTACGCTACGCCGAAAGGACGGAAGCGGCTCCGTATTGATAGCACTCAACGACGAAGGGCTACGCAGCTGGTGGGGCCCCAGAATCGTAATAAATAAAGCTATCGAAGAGGTCGGATGGGATCAGCAGGGGTTGGATCACCTTGTGGTAATAAACAGGGCGGGCAGGGTACTGGGCCAGGCAGGCAATGTCCAGGAACAGTTTAAAAACATCGACGCGGTCGCCCTTGCCGTACTGGAAGGAAAGATTAAAAAATCGAGCCGGAAGATCACATCAGGAACATCCGGGCTTCTCGAGATTACGGTTCCGGTATATCTCGACGAAAAGATAGTAGGATTCGCGCGCCTGGGCCTTAACCGCACAAACAGTGACAAGATATTGAAAGAAAACAGAAACAGAATGATCATCTCAATGATCTTCGTTATGGCGATAGGGCTGCTTTCGATGTTCGCCCTTTACCGCAGCCAGAAAAGGTACCTGCTGAGGGTGGAAGAGATGGGAAAGCGCCTTCAAAAGGCTGAAAAATTGTCAGCACTGGGCAAACTCGCAGCCGGAGTCGCCCATGAAATTCGCAATCCCCTTAACGCGATCAGCATGGCCAGCCAGAGAGTACGCCGCGAATATGCTCCTGATGATACTGATAAAAATAAGGATTTCCAGTACATCACCGGAATTATCAGTGAAGAGATCAAGCGTTTGAACAGAATTGTAGAAGAATTCGTCATATTTTCCCGAAGCCGCCGCCTGGAACTGAAAAATCATTCCGTAACGTATTTATTGGAGAGAATTGTCGGACTTATAAGAGAAGAGGCCAGTCTGAGAAAAATCGACATAAAAACCGACTGGAAAGATGATAACTCTTTCATAATACCCATGGATATGGATAAGCTCAGACAGGCATTCTATAATATTTTCAAGAATGCGATGGAGGCGATTCCCGGCAAGGGTACCATAACCATCTCTGTTGAGCCGAACGGGAAAGATATGGTAGGCATAAAGATATCGGACACCGGCTGCGGGCTGACGCCAGGGGAAATAGATCACATATTCGATCCGGAATATACAACCAAGGAGAAGGGGCTGGGGCTGGGGCTTTCCCTGGCACACGAGATAATACGGGGGCACGGCGGAGAAATCCACGTTGAGAGTGCAGTGGGTTCTCAGACAACCTTTACAGTCCTGCTCCCGGTTAAAAAGAGCGAGAAGGAAATGGTGGATGGATAAATTGAATATATTGATCGTTGAAGATGGGCGATCTCAAAGGGAAATGCTTAAAGATTTTCTCGCCCGGGAAGGACACCGTGTGACCGAAGCGGAAGAAGGGAACACGGCTATCCGGCATGTGCAGAGTTCTTACTTCGACCTGCTTCTCCTCGATTTCAAGATGCCTGGGATGAACGGGATAGAAGTGCTCGATAAGATAAAAAAAATCAATCCCAAGATCAATGTCATCATGATGACAGCTTACGGAACAATAGAGACGGCGGTCGACGCGATGAAGCTTGGCGCCGTGGATTACATTACCAAGCCCATCGATCTGGATCAGCTGCTTACCCTCGTTAACAGAATTTCAGAACGGCAAACGCTTATCAGAGAGAATGAAATACTCCGCCAGAAAGTATGGAAAAAGGGACTGGCTCAGGAACAGATTATTTACAAAGATCCCGGCATGGAAACTATCGTCAACATGGTCGGGAGAGTCGCTTCGAGTCGTGCCACCGTATTAATCATGGGAGAAAGCGGAACGGGCAAAGAACTGTTTGCGAATCTGGTTCACGCGACGAGCCCCCGTTCAGGGAAACCCATGATAGTGGTGAATTGCAGCGCCTTGCCCGAAACCCTGCTGGAAAGCGAACTGTTCGGACATGAGAAGGGCGCTTTTACGGGAGCAACAGCGCGAAGAATCGGCCGCTTTGAAGAAGCGGACGGAGGGACTCTTTTTCTCGATGAGATTGGAGAACTATCGCCCCCCGTTCAGGTGAAACTGCTGAGATTTCTTCAGGAGCGCGAATTTCAGCGGCTGGGGGGAAATCAGACAATACGGTCGGATGTCAGGATTATCAGCGCGACAAACAGGGATCTCGAAGAAAAGGTAAGAGAGGGATTGTTCAGAGAAGACCTTTACTACAGGTTAAACGTGGTTTCCATAACAATTCCCCCGCTCAGGGACAGGCGGGGTGATATCCCGGTATTGACAGAATATTTCATCAAGCGATTTGCCTCGGAGAATAATAAGGATATAGAAGGATTAAGTAATGAAGCCATGGATATTCTCATGAAATACGATTATCCCGGCAACGTTCGGGAACTTGAGAATATTATCGAGAGAGCGGTTGTCATAACGAGAGACAGGGTCATATCCATACGGGATTTGCCTTTTGAGGACATTTCCTCCAACCATTTTGCCGATTACCATGAGGTAGGGGCTCTCAAGGATGAGATCGAATCCCTGGAACGCAGGAGGATAGAACAGGCATTGGAAGAGACCGGGAATAATCAGACAAAGGCCGCCGAGCTGCTTGGAATCACTGAACGGACTCTCAGGTACAAGCTCAAGAAGTACAATTTCAAATAGATAACACACATACGGAGGACAATGGATGGTCAATAGTAATCACAAAGCGGAAATCGAGGCAGCGGAGATGATTCTGCGTTCCCGGAAACTTGTCGTATTCACAGGCGCCGGTATCAGTACCGAGTCCGGCATTCCGGATTTCCGGGGAAGGGACGGCATCTGGACAAAATTCGACCCCGACGATTTCACTATACAGAAATTCCTGGAAAGCGAAGAAGCTCGAAGAAAACAATGGAAGTTATTGCTGGATGGGGGTCTCCTCTCAAACATAAAGCCTAACAAGGCACATCTTGCCATCGCCGAATTGGAGGACATGGGAAAGCTCGACTGCATCATCACGCAGAATATCGACAATCTTCACCAGAAAGCCGGAAATTCCGCGGACAGGATTTTCGAACTTCACGGTAATATGCAGTGGGCCAGATGTCTCAATTGCGATAGGCGATATCCGATGGAATATATCAGGGAAAAGCTGCAGAACGGCGTCGATATACCCGAATGCGAAACATGCCATGGCATTCTTAAACCCGATGTCGTGTTCTTCGGAGAAATGCTTCCTTCCGAAGTGCTGGATGCCGCGACGGAACATGCGATGCATTGCGACCTGTTCATGGTTGTCGGGTCCTCTCTGGTCGTATATCCCGCAGCTCTCATGCCCGAATACGCCAGGGAAACGGGCGCACGACTTATTATAATCAATATCGGCGAAACACCGTACGATTCGCGTGCCGACATATGCATCGAAGGAAAAGCGGGGGACATACTGTCGGGCATAATGGAGAAAGTCAGGGAAAAATTGTAGTCTGGAATAACACATGTGCCTGATAATTTTCTCATACAGGTCTCATCCCGTATATCCGCTGATCCTCGCGGCAAACCGTGACGAATTTTACGAAAGGCCGACCGCACAAGCCGCTTTCTGGAAAGACTGCCCCTATATACTGGCAGGGAAAGACCTGAAGGCGGGCGGCACATGGCTCGGGATAACGAAATCCGGACGTTTGGCAGCCATAACAAACTTTCGATCCCCCTTAAGCATTAAGGAAAGCGCGCCGTCCCGGGGAGAACTGGTAAACGGGTTTCTCCGCGGCATTGAAGATCCGGACGAATACATTCATGACGTGCGGCATGGCTCGCACATGTATAACGGGTTCAGCATAATCCTGGGCGACAGGAGCGGCCTTTTTTATTTCTCAAATGCCGGCGGCGACCCGTTCCGCAAAATATCCCCCGGAACATACGGGCTCAGCAATCACTTTATGGAAACTCCCTGGCCGAAGGTGGAACGCGGCAGGAGACTGTTGGATAAAATCGTATCGGGGACCGGAGGAATTCAACAGGACAAAATATTTCACATACTCGCCGACACATTCAAACCCGACGACAAATCTCTCCCCGACACGGGGGTAGGACTCGAATGGGAAAGAATTCTTTCTCCGATTTTCATACAGAGCGAAATATACGGCACACGTTCCTCAACCGTAATCCTTGTCGACAGGGTAAATAACGTCACATTCACCGAAAGGACTTTCATCCCGGGATCCGGCGGATATAAGACAGTGGATTTCAGTTTCAGAATGAACCCGGGATTGTTCTAGACATATCACCACATCGCGGGAGTCATGAGAAATCACTGCTTACACGAAGGCACGATATCAAGGGCTTCCCTCATAATCTCGTCGACTACGGTTTGAAGCCACGCGGTACCGGCGGATACGGTATTATCGTCCAGCGAACGAATGGTTTCCACATAATCTTTCCCGGTTTTTCTTACCGCATCGAGAGCGCCGATGAACAGATTTCTCTTCTCCACGGCGATGGTATCTTCCGACCCTTTCGTGAAACACGTTTCAAGCCGCTGCCGGTTATCATATACTTCCGCACCCTTCAAGATGCCGTCCTCTGCAACATCCCTTATTTTCTCGGAAAACGTTCTAAAACGGTTCACTCTCTCTCCAATGGCCATATCCAGTTTTTTTATCGCTCCTTCGTATAATTCCCGGCCGAATTCATGGTTAAAAAAGAAAGAAGAGCGCACATGCATATACCATTGCCGCAAGGCGAGAAGGTTTGAGATATACCACATGTTATTACGGACCTTCCTTGCCAGGCCGGGATAAAGTCCCCGGTTGAAATCCCGTTCGGCGGCAGACCCGCCTTCTTCCGTCAGAAGCTTTTCTTTTTCGAGACAATCTTTTTTATAGATAGTGCCCGCTGCTATCACGGTACCATATGCGATCCTCACAGGCCCGACCAGTCCTCCCTGACCGCCGAGAAATATGGGAGGCTGATTCAGCATCACACCCGCAGGCACATCCCCTATCAACGATGCGGTTGCCTTGTCCTGATGAGGCGTATAGTTGAAATGAACGTAAGAACTTCCCACTTCACTGTGGTTTTCGGTGTCCGTGCCGCCAGACATGAGACAATCACAGAAATTTATAAGACTGCCCAGGGTTACGAAGGGAAAAAGAATGGTCTGCTTCAGACCGACCGCGTGCGCCGCTCTCACTTTTTCTTCGAGGATGCATCCTTCTCTCACATGCGCTCCGTACGCCACTTCCACGCCATCGAGAAAAACCGATCCTTTGAAGAAACCGCCGCGCAACTCCACTCCCCTTCCCAGCTGACAGTCGACCAGCGTAACCGGCGCTTCATAACCCAGCCTGGCGCCGGCACAGACGAGTGTATCGGATCCGTAAAGCTTTGTTCCGCTGTGCAGGACAACGCCGCTGCCGGATATTCTTCCCGTATCGACATCCTCTCCGATTTCGACACAGCAGGGATTGGGAATCCTGACCCCTTTCTCCATCAGTTCAATAACTTTATCCGGTATCATAAATCCCTCGTTCATAATCGATCGCTATTATGTATTCCACTCTTTTTTTCACTGTCTTTTTCAAACTTCTTCATCGATACAAGCACGGCGGTAAGCGCCGCCTGTGTCATACCCGGTATCCGCTGAGCCTGACCTATGGAGACGGGCTTTATCGAGGAGAGTTTCTTCCTCAGCTCGTTCGAGAGGCCGGAAACAGTCGAATAGTCGAACTCTTCGGGTATTTTTTTACTTTCCAGCCCCTTGAATCTCTCTACGGATTCGCGTTGTCTTTTGATGTATCCCTCATATTTTATCTCTATCTCTACCTGCCTTTTTACTTCCCTGTCGGGAATCTCCTCCCATCCGTCCAGTACACGCAGGTCATCATACGTAAGTTCGGGTCTTTTCAGCAAGTTATGGAATGTGACGGGGTTTTTGACCGGAGCCGTATGCAGCTCACTCAGAGTCTGATTTATCGTCGGAGAAGGATAGATCCTCCTGTTCGAAAGATCCTTGATGCGCATATCGATTTCTCTGACCCTCTCTTTCAGATCGTTATAATGATCACGGGAGATCAGACCCAGGTCGTACCCCTTCCCCATAAGACGGATGGTCGCGTTATCCTCCCGCAGGATCAGCCGGTATTCCGCCCTGGAGGTAAACATCCGGTACGGTTCATCGACGCCCAGAGTAATCAGGTCGTCAACGAGCACTCCCATATAGCCGTCACACCGGTCGAGCACGAACGGAGGCCTTTTCTGCACCGCTGAAGCGGCGTTGATGCCGGCCCACATACCCTGGGCGGCGGCTTCCTCATAGCCCGATGTCCCGTTTATCTGTCCGGCGAGATACAACCCCCTTACAAGTTTTGTCTCAAGGGTCTGTAAAAGCTGGGTAGGCTGCACGAAATCGTATTCTATGGCATAGGCACTGCGCATTATCTCCGCGCGTTCGAGTCCCGGAACGGAATGAACCAGCCGTTCCTGAAGTTCGAGTGGAAGGCTGTTACCCAGACCTTTGGCATAGATCTCTTCGGTCTTGAGACCCTCGAACTCCAGTACTACGGGATGACTCTTCTTATCGGCAAATCGCATCACCTTGTCTTCCAGCGAAGGACAGTAGCGTGCACTGATTCCAGTTATGGCACCGGAATAAAGCGGCGACTTTTTTATGTTGTCGTTTATAATCCTGTGTGTTTCACCGGTGGTGCCGGAAAAATAGGAGGGGAGTCTGTCCTCCAGCAATTTGTCCGTTGTAAAGGAAAAAGGATGCGGGTAAGGATCGCTGTCCTGTCTTTCAAGAACCGAGAAGTCGATGGAAGAAGCCCTCAATCGCGGCGGAGTCCCCGTCTTCATGCGCCCCATTTCGAAGCCGAGCTGTCTGAGAGAACCGGCCAGGCCTATGGATGCTATCTCCCCGGCCCTTCCCGCGGACTGGCAGGATGAACCCACATGAATAAGACCATTGAGAAATGTGCCGGTGGTTACCACCACCGTCTCGCCGCCATAGAAAAAACCTGTGTTATCAAGCACTCCTGTCGTTCTTCCCCCTTCGACAACGATTTCGTCCACGAGCGCCTGCCTGACATGTAGGTTCTGCTCCTTTTCGACTACCTCCTTCATGGCAAGCCGGTAGAGCTGTTTGTCGCACTGCACACGGGAAGACTGAACAGCTGGGCCCTTGGAGCTGTTCAACAGTCTGAAATGGCAGGCCGTTTTGTCGGCTGTTTTCCCCATTTCACCCCCAAGGGCATCGACCTCTTTCACGAGCTGGCCCTTGGCGAGTCCTCCTATGGCCGGGTTACAGGACATCAGGGCAATCGAATCGAGGCTGATGTTAAAAAGCAACGTCCGGCAACCCATTCTAGCGGCGGCAAGCGCCGCTTCACAACCCGCATGTCCGGCACCGACAACGATAACATCGAATTTTTCCGGGAAGGTCATTCTCTCACCTGGATATAATAGCTTGAATTAACAAGAACACTCTAATAGCATTAATCGTTAAAAGACAATAAAAAAATGAGAGATACAAAATCGAGAGGGCGAACGATGCCTGAACCGGATTTCTGGAACAATGCGAAGAGGTACTATGACCTCAAAAGTTTTTTTATTAACACATTCGGCTGCAAGGTTTACAAACTGCCGATAGATGCCGGATTTACCTGTCCGAACCGCGACGGAACGGCAGGTAAAGGCGGTTGTATTTACTGCGACGGTCGTTTTTCAAAACTCCGGCAAATAGGTCCTCTTCCATCCGTAACCGAACAGATAGAAACGGGGAAAGCATTCTACAGAGAAAAACGGGGAGCGGGCAAGTTCATCGCCTACTTTCAAACCGGCACGAATACATACGCTCCACGCGACAGGCTCAAGATTCTTTATGACGAAGCACTGTCTGCGGATAATGTGGTCGGCATATCCGTGGGCACCAGGCCGGATTGCGTGCCGGATGACATAATCTACCTGTTCGAGGAGTACGCGAAAAACTATCACGTATGGCTGGAATACGGGCTTCAGTCTATCCATGACAGGACGTTGAAGTTGATAAACCGGGGGCATGACGCGAAAACTTTCCTGGACGCCGTGGAACGAACCGCAAACAGAGGCATCAACATCTGCGTTCATATAATTATCGGACTGCCCGGAGAAACTAAGCAGGATATCATGCAGACGGCACATACCGTCGCATCTCTTCCGATCCAGGGCATAAAGATACACCTGCTGCTGGCACTCCGGGGAACCCCTCTCGGCACCCTTTACGAAAAGGGCGCCATCGGTATGATAACAAAGGATGAATACGTCTCGACTGTCTGCGATATCCTAGAGATCCTGCCTCCGGAAATGGTCATACAGCGGCTGACAGCCGATGGATACCAGGATATCTACCTGGCCCCAGACTGGGGCACCAACAAAATGTCGGTCCTGAACGCTATCGACAGGGAACTGGAACAGAGAAATTCATGGCAGGGCAACAAACTGGTTATAGATAATCACTAAAATCATACAAATAATAGATACCGAAGCAGGTTGTGGAATTGATTCCCAACCCCTGTGAGTCGATGCCCTCTGCTCCGCCCTAATCTATTCCATACTCCTTCCCATACGTCTCAACCACATAATCTATATCCTTGTCTCCCCTGCCTGAAAGATTTACCAGTATTGTTTTGTCGCTGTCGAGCGTTTTCGCCAGTTTCGTAGCGTAGGCGACAGCGTGGGCACTTTCCAGTGCGGGAATTATTCCTTCAACCCTTGAGAGTTCAAAAAACGCGTCGAGTGCTTCCCGATCGTTTGCCATGACATAGGTAACTCGCTCCATATCCTTGAGAAGACTGTGCTGGGGACCAACGCTCGGATAGTCAAGACCGCTGGCAACGGAGTATACCGGGAGGGGCTCTCCCGCATTGTCTTGAAGCAGGTAAGAATTGAACCCATGGAGTACGCCGGGTTTGCCTAGGGTCAGGGTTGCCGCATGTTCACCATCTTTAAGGCTGAGGCCCGAAGGTTCCACTCCGTATATTGTGACATCTTCGTCATCCAGAAATGCAGTAAAGAGACCTATCGCGTTGGACCCGCCTCCGACACATGCCACAAGATTGTCAGGCAGTCCACCTGTCATCTCTTCAAATTGTTTCCTTGCCTCTATACCGACCACTGCCTGAAAATCCCTGACCATCATTGGAAAGGGATGGGGACCCACAACGGAACCGATTGCGTAAAGCTGGGTTATGGGATCTTCAAGGTACGCTTCAAATGCCGCGTCAACCGCGTCCTTTAGTGTTTTTGTACCGCGTGACACCGGGATAACGTCCGCGCCGACAATTTTCATCCGGATGACGTTGGGATGCTGTTTGGCTATATCAACTGAGGTCGGTTGTCAATAGTGG
>DCUQ01000041.1 GCA_002327865.1 Syntrophaceae bacterium UBA2210 | reverse complement strand
TGAAGCAGCCTTTTGAACTGAACAGCGAGCGCATTCCCCGCTGCTTGCGGCGGGGTTAGCGAGCGAATAAGAAATGAAAAATTCCTTAACAGTCGGAGATCCCCCGCAACTTGTTGTGGGGAGATTCAATAATACTGTTGGGTAATATGGAGAAGGAGGAAATAGTATGAAGCAGGTAAAAGTATTCCTGAACGAAGATGAGATGCCGCGGCAGTGGTATAATATTCTGGCTGATATGCCGACCCCCATGAGTCCGCCTCTTCATCCGGGCACGGGGAAACCCTTGAGTCCTGAAGATATGTCGGCTATCTTTCCCATGAATCTCATCGAGCAGGAGATGAGTACGGAACGGTGGATAGATATCCCTGAAGAAGTTCTGGAAAAGTATCTTATATGGCGGCCCAGTCCGCTCTACCGTGCATACAATTTTGAGAAACTGCTGGATGCGCCGGTAAAGATCTATTACAAAAACGAGGGAGTAAGTCCGGCAGGTTCTCACAAACCGAATACCGCCGTCGCCCAGGCGTATTATAATAAAGAATTCGGGATAAAAAAGATTTCGACCGAGACAGGTGCCGGTCAGTGGGGAAGTGCACTGAGCATGGCCTGTAATATGTTCGGTCTTGAGTGCAGAGTATTCATGGTTAGAGTCAGTTATGACCAGAAGCCGTACCGGCGGTTGATGATGCAGACATGGGGTGCGAGTTGCTTTCCCAGCCCGAGTAACCTGACGGAAACGGGGAGGAAAATACTTGCCGAGAATCCCGATTCACCGGGAAGCCTGGGTATCGCGATAAGTGAGGCGATCGAAGATATGATGGGACAGCAGGATGCGCGCTACTCGCTCGGGAGCGTGCTGAACCATGTCCTGTTACATCAGACGATTATCGGACAGGAAGCGCAAAAACAGATGGAAAAAATCGGCGAGTATCCCGATGTCGTGATCGGGTGTGCGGGCGGAGGAAGCAATTTTGCCGGGTTATGCCTGCCATTTGCGAGGGATAAGATTCACGGTAAAAACGTATCGATCATTGCCGCGGAACCTTCATCTTGTCCGACAATAACCCGTGGGCCGTTCGCTTATGATTTCGGTGATCTCGCAATGACGACACCTCTGCTGGCCATGCACACTCTGGGCCATGATTTTGTTCCCGCTCCTATTCACGCCGGCGGCCTCAGATATCATGGTATGGCACCGATCATCAGCCATCTTGTAAAGGAGAACCTCATTGAAGGGAGAGCCTATAATCAGCTCGAGACCTTCGATATGGGTCTGAAATGGGCGCGAACGGAGGGCTTTATACCCGCCCCGGAAACGCATCATGCTATCGCGGCCGTCGCAGATGAAGCTATGCGCGCCAGGGAAGAGGGAAAAGAAAAGGTAATTCTTTTCAACTGGAGCGGTCACGGGCTTGTAGATCTTGCCTCGTACGACGCATATCTTTCGGGAAAACTTACAAACTATGAACTTCCGGAAAGCGAAATCGAAAGGGCTAGAAAGACAGTCGGGCAATATCCTAAACCGTAAATCGGAGATAATTCGCCGGGGGGAATTAATGAAATTTCTCCCGGTGATACCGGCTAATGGGCGATCTCCCGATTGGCTGTAGTTACCGGAAGGGTTCAAGGGGTCGAGAAATCGAGGGTTCGAGTGAAATGCTGAAGAATCAAGAACCACAATGAAGCCTTAAAAATAAAGCTCGAAATCAAATTTTTATTTTCTGTGTTTTCGTAGTAATGTTCTTAATTAAACATTCAAAATTAAAAATTGCTTTTTCAGCTCCGAATTATCCGGGTAGGTATCATAGCGAATGGAGAAATATAACGATTTAGAGATCAGGTGTCCCAGACTTGGCGGAGAGGTCACCTTTGGTTATTGCATGCAGGAAAGGGGAGACCTGCCATGCCCGCGTGTTATCAACTGCTGGCAGGGATATTTCCCGGTGGAATCCTTTCTTAAAGAGAAACTTACCCCTCAGGAGTGGGATCGCTGTTTTAATCGACCGCCGGAGAACAAGATTGCAACCATACTCGACATCGCGGAAGCTCTGAATAAACAGAAGCGACGTTGAAAGTTTCATGAAAGACAATCCATATATCTTTTGCTTAAAATCGTAGAATAAGTGTTTCCACTATCCTGTGAGGACCAGATGGTTACATTCGCTCGATTTGCGATCGACCCTGGTAAGATGCGTTGTGCCGAAATGGTGTTGTTTTGTTCTTATTTCTTGACAATTATCTCCTTTCTTCTATAGGTTAAACTTCTGCAATGCATAATGCCCGTTGGAGGAGGAGGAGCATGTATGGCTAAGATAGACGCTTTCTTCAAATTAATGAATGAGCAGGGCGCGTCGGACCTTCATCTCATTGCCGGACAACAGCCCGCCTTGAGGATCAGGGGTGAGATGGAACGGGTGAAATATTCCCCGCTGGAGACCGATGAGTTGAAGGCCATGCTGTATGAAATAACACCTGAGCATAAGATCAAAAAATTCGAAGAAACGGGCGATGTGGATTTCGCATACGAAATACCAAACCTTGCACGGTATCGGGCAAATTTCTTTCAACAGAGAGTAGGTGTGGCAGCCGTGTTCAGAGAGATACCGAGCAAGATTCTCACGACGATGCAGCTTGGGCTTCCCTCGGTTACCGCCAAACTGGCGTCGCTTCCACGGGGGCTTGTCCTGGTTACGGGGCCGACCGGAAGCGGAAAATCGACAACGCTGGCCGCTATTATCGATGAAGCAAACAGGACTCGCAAGGATCATATCATTACCATCGAGGATCCTATCGAGTTTGTCCATGAGAGCAAGGAGTGTATTATCAACCAGCGAGAGGTAGGGTTGCATACGGTGTCGTTTGCCTCCGCTCTCCGCGGTGCGTTGAGAGAAGATCCCGATATCATTCTTGTGGGGGAATTGAGAGATCTTGAAACAATATCTCTTGCCATCGAAGCGGCTTCAACCGGGCATCTGGTGTTCGGGACCGTTCATACGTCAAACGCTTCGAAGACGGTAGACCGTCTTATAGAAGTGTTCCCTGCCAATGAACAGATGCAGATCAGATCGACACTGGCGGACTCCATACGCGCCGTTCTGTCACAGGTCCTTTTCAAGCGGGTTGACAAACAGGGCCGGTGCGCCGCGCTCGAAATAATGATTGCCACACCGGCGGTACGTAACCTGATACGCGACTCCAAGACTTTTCAGATTCCCTCGACGATACAGACAGGCAAGAAGTATGGCATGCAATTACTGGATGATTCTATCATGGGTCTTCTTCAGAAGGGATGGATAAGCGCGGAAGAAGCGTATATAAAGTCTAACGATAAGGCGAAGTTCAGAATGTTTTTAAAGTCGTCCCCCGCTGACTTTACGGAGGTGTAAAGAGAACTTTGATTGCTTGCCTTATAATTTATAATGTTTGATCAAGAGGGGAGATTGCCATGAAACAGCAGGATATTGACTATATACTTACCAGTATGCTCGATTCCCATAAGGACATCTCCGATCTGAACATCACGGTAGGAAAACCTCCTCAGGTGGAGAGTTCCGGGGAATTGAAGGCTGTCGATCTTGGTTTTCCCTTGCCCGAAATAACGCCGTTTCAGGCGGAGATATTCGCCCTGAATCTCATAAGAGGGGATCGCAGGCTTATGAGGGATCTTATCGAAGAAGGTTCCTGTGATGTTTCCTATGAATTGCATGGAAAGGCAAGATTCAGGATCAATATTTTTTCTCAGGGCAATCATTATTCCACCGTGCTGAGAAAACTGGAAGATAAGGTGCCTACATGTGAAGAATTAGGGCTTCCGAAGGTATTTCACGAAATCCCCGGGGAAAGAAACGGATTTGTGTTGTTTGTCGGTGCTACCGGAACAGGTAAGACAACATCGCTTGCCGCCGTTTTGGATGAGATAAATGAGAAACGGCCGGTTCATGTAATAACACTCGAAGATCCTGTGGAATACAGGCATTCGCATAAGGAAGCGACCTTTAATCAGCGGGAGCTCGGGATTGATTTTGCGAGTTTCGCAAACGGGCTTCGGGCCGCGTTGCGCCAGGCGCCCAAAGTTATACTCGTCGGTGAGATGCGTGACAGAGAAACGATGGAAATAGGCATGAGCGCAGCGGAAACAGGGCACCTCGTATTCAGTTCTCTCCACACGATGAATGCGGGACAGACAATAAACCGTATTATCGGCATGTTTCCCCTGGATGAAGAATCCCAGATCAGGGCACGTCTGGCCGATACCATTCGCTGGATAATATGTCAGAAACTTCTTCCTAAAGTGGGAGGAGGAAGAGTCGCCGCTTTTGAAATCCTCAAAACCAATCTGCGGGTCAAGGATACCATTATTCATGGAGAATCGGAGGGCAAGACATTCCAGGATATTATAGAAGCAGGACATCCTTTCGGCATGGTAACCTTTGATGAGTACATAATCAGGTTATACCGGGATGGACTT
The DNA here is from genome assembly GCA_002327865.1 of Syntrophaceae bacterium UBA2210. Lineage (GTDB taxonomy): Bacteria > Desulfobacterota > Syntrophia > Syntrophales > UBA2210 > UBA2210. The sequence continues at coordinate 36,610 of DCUQ01000041.1, read as the reverse complement.
ATAACTGAAGAAACGGCTCTCTCATATGCGACGACAAAAGGGGTTGTCGGACGTGGGATAGATACGGTCAAGAGTGAACGGGGAGAAGAAACAACGGCGATAAAAAACCTCGAAGTGGAATGGTAGGGGTGTACTATGGACAAGCGGAAAAAAGTTTTTGATGGGGTAGAAACCGAGCTGTATAATGCGCTCGATAAGCCGTTTGATTTTGCAGAAGAGGGGAGGAAAACAGCCCTTATCTGCGAGTCAGGTCCACTTATCCGTGTAAAGATCGGTAATATCCTGGAGGAGATGGGTTATTACATCACGGAAGCTGCAAACGCTCATGATTCTGTTATTCACATGCAGGATCACGCGTACCAGCTGATTGTGGTAAACGAGAGCTTTGATACGGAAAATTCCGTTGATAACGTTCTTCTGAAATATATAAGAAATTTGCCCATGACCGTACGAAGAGATATCTTTGTTGTCATGCTGAGTGTCGGTATCGGAACGATGGACGCCATGATCGCTTTCAAAGAGAGTGTCAATCTCATTATCAACCTGGATAATATTGATGGTGCGCGCGCCATACTGGAGCGCGGCATTGCCGAAAATGAGGCCTTTTACAGTACGTTCAAAAACGCCAAGAGGGAAGCGGGGCATTTATAAAAAATCGGCAGGCCCGTTCACGGGTTCCATTTCTTGCAGCCTTCTAAGGTCTTCAACAGGCAGTCTTAAAATATACGCGATTACTCAGCCTGTTCCCGTCCAATATCCGCAACACTCCCGTTCCCCTGATCGTGGCCTGTTTTTGAGAACACTTATCTCCGGGTGGATGCCAGGTATCCCTTTGCCAGTGAAACATTAACATGGATAACACCCCTGTTCATATCTTTCATAGGATAGTCTTTGGTAATCTCCGGTAGATTATCCGCGTCTTTCTGTGTTTTTATTACCGAACCCGCCGGTATGTAACGATGGTCTGATACGGTCACTCCCATCAGAAGCGAACCCGGCTCTATAACGCACCCATGCCCTACCAGGGATTTAAAGACCAGGCTTTTCATCCCGACAAAGGTATCGTCATGGACCACGGCCGGACCGTGTATCTGAACCTGATGGGCGAGTGAAACCCTTTCCCCGATATAAACAGCATATTTTTCACCGTTGACCGTGTAGAGGTTTTGTTCGACCTGTTTCCCGTTTAGCTCTGTTTCCAGCGCATGGATGATAACCCCATCCTGAACATTTGAATCATCACCAATAAACAGGGGTTGCCCTTCGTCGCCACGGAGAGACGCCATCGGTGAAACCATTATGTTTTTACCGAGAATGACTCTTCCAATGACGGATGCCAGCGGATGGACAAAGGTCGAAGGATCGATTTCCGGTTCTGATACAAGTGTATTGAAATCCGTAAGCACATTTTTTCCTATCATTTAGTCATCCCCCGATCTTTCGCATTTCTCTCCTTATCGGAAAGTTTCTCCCATATCCTGTCAACGATCGCCCCTGTTTCTTCCATTGTTCCCTCATTGTTTATAACAAAGTCGGCGAACGGAACCTTGTCATCCATGGGCATCTGAGACTTGAGACGTTCCTGGGCTTCTTTGTAACTGTAACCGTTTCTCTTCATAATTCTTTCTTCCTGCACATCGGGTGATACGTAAACAAGGATTACGACATCTACTGCCCGGTTCCAGCCCGTTTCTATAAGCAGTGGAATATCCGATATTACAATAGCATTTTCATCCTTGCCGGCGATATTGTTGAGCTCGCGCAGCCATTCATCAAATACAGCGGGGTGTACAATATCGTTCAATTTTTTCAGCTTTTCACTATCTTGAAACACGATCCCGCCCAGAATTTCACGGTTTATTGTGCTGTCTTTGTTAAGGATTTCGCTCCCGAAGCATTCGACGATACTGTTCCACACCATGCCGCCCGGTTTTTCCACCAGGTGAGCAATGGCATCGATGTCGATGATATAAGCGCCCCTTTTCCGGAACAGTTTTGCGACAGTCGATTTCCCGCTGCCGATCCCGCCCGTTAACCCTATGTGTGTCATGGAAGATTTCTAGCATAAGGTAGAACAGTCATCAAATAAAAACTGACGGCTTTGTAAAAAGTCCAACTTCTGCGTTCCGCTTCGTCCTTCGTCACTGCGGCGTACCTTAAGTACGCCTCATTCCTCATGACTTGCGCGCCTTGACCTTGAAGCTTTTTACTTTGCCGTTCATAAGTTGAGCAGCGCGCTCATTCCCCGCAACTTATTACGGGGAGCTTAAATTCTACGAGTGCATAAAAACTGACGGCTTGACAATAGCGGACGGAATAATTAAATAATAAGGCACCGGAGGTAAAAATGACGATAAAAGAATTACTCGAACAGGCTCAGAAATTTGAAGTAGATAAATATAATCTGTCCCGGAATTTTAAAGAAAGCCATGTCGCGTTCACCGGTACACCCGAAAAGCATCCCTATGCGGAAGACAAGATTATACTTATTGTTGATCCGTTCAGTGCGAACATATTATATTACGAATTTACAACCGCCGATATTGCGGGAGTAGAAGAGCTGCCCAATCTGGTTACCATGGAAGGGGAGTCGGTAAAAATATGCCGCGTGTGGGTAAGGAAGGGAAGCATTGCCATTCGGTCCGCACCCTTTATTGTCGAGGACACGACGCACAGATAATTGAGGGTGTATCAGGAAATAACTCCATCCGGAACTTCCGCGAACAGTTATCCGCCGTATTGTTCCGATATCCAGGAACGATACTCGTTGTTTCTTACCCGCCGCACCCATTCGACGTTTTCAAGGTACCATGAGATAGTTTTCCGTATCCCCGATTCAAACGATTCTTCCGGTGACCAGTTCAGTTGATTCCTGATCTTCGTAAAATCGATGGCGTATCTTCTGTCGTGACCGGGCCTGTCCTTGACAAATGTTATGAGGTTTCTCCTGGGGCCGTTTTTGCCTGTGCCTGTTATTTCATCCAGTATGTCGCATATCATTTCGACGATGGCTATATTTTCCATCTCCATATCGCCGCCTATGTTATATGTCTCCCCGCGCCTGCCCGACCTCATGATGGTCCATATGGCATCACAATGATCTTCCACGTAAAGCCAGTCCCTCACATTCTTGCCGTCGCCGTAAACGGGCAACCGCTCTCCGTTCTTTGCGTTCAGTGTTATTAACGGGATAAGCTTTTCGGGGAACTGATATGGCCCGTAGTTGTTTGAGCAATTGGAAACGGTCACGGGCAGTCCGTACGTCTTGCCGTAGGCCCTCACAAGATGATCGGATGAGGCCTTTGCCGCGGAATAGGGGCTGTTGGGACGATAGGGGGTCGTCTCCCTGAACAGCCCTGTTTTGCCCAGGCTCCCGTATACTTCATCAGTGCTTATATGGTGAAAAAGAACAAAATCTCCAACATGCTCGCGGGTCGCTTCCAGCAGGTTGAATGTGCCGACGATGTTTGTATATATGAAGGCACCCGGATTCTTTATTGATCTGTCGACATGCGATTCGGCGGCGAAGTGGCAGACTGCATCTATCGCATATCCGGAGAATATATCTTCGATGCGTTCGAGATCGCATATGTCCGCCCGTTCAAATATATATCTGTCGGGATGATCTTCTTCTATTTTTTTCAGATTATCCGGATTTCCCGCGTAGGTGAGTTTGTCTACATTTATAATTCTGCCTTTAAAATCATCTTGCTTGAAGAGATAGTGTATAAAGTTGCTTCCTATAAACCCGCATCCGCCTGTAACCATGAGATTTTTTATTTCCATCTGTTTCATCTTCCTGGTTCAAAATGTTTTTATGCCCATGTAACTTTTAAATACCTGCCCGCGCTCTCCGGCGATGATCCGGTATGCGGCGACGGCGCAGTCGGTCAGATCCGTGTGACCCTGAATACTTCTTCGATGGTGGTTATTCCTTCCAGGACTTTACGTATGCCGTCCTGAAGCAGTGTTGTCATTCCGGATTTAACCGCGTTTCTGACTAGTTGATTTGTATCCGACGTTTTCAGAATAAGCTTTTTAAGATTATCGTCGAGCAGCATCATTTCGAAGATGGCCGTTCTTCCCCTGTAGCCGGTGTTCGTGCAGGCGGGGCACCCTTTTTTTTGATAAAATTTACGGGCTCCCAGTGCATCTCTGGTAATACCTATTTTAGACAATGCCTTGTCATCCGGTTCATAGGCCTCCCTGCATTCGGGGCAGAGTCTTCTTATCAGCCGCTGGGCTATGATGGCTACGACAGAAGATGTTACGAGGAAAGGTTCTATCCCCATGTCGATAAGGCGCGTGACGGCGCTGGCTGCGTCGTTGGTGTGGAGCGTGGAGAACACGAGGTGTCCCGTGAGTGATGATTGGATGGCAATCTCGGCGGTCTCCAGATCCCTGATTTCTCCCACCAGGATCACATCGGGATCCTGCCTTACAATCGATCTCAGACCACTGGCGAATGTAAGGCCGATCTTGGGATTTACCTGGATCTGTCCGATCCCTTCGATCTGGTATTCTATAGGGTCTTCTATTGTTATGATATTGATCTCCGGGTTGTTTATGGTGGAAAGGGCCGCATAAAGAGTAGTGGTTTTACCGCTTCCCGTCGGCCCTGTCACGAGAATGATCCCGTATGGCAACCTGATAAGACTGTCAAAGGACTCGAAACGATCATTGTCGATTCCCAGATCGATCAGCTTGAAGTTGGTGTCCGTTTTATCGAGAAGCCTCATAACGACCCGTTCACCGAAGGCTATGGGGATTACCGATACGCGGATATCGATGCTTTTGTCCCCTATCTTGATGTTGATTCTTCCGTCCTGGGGGAGCCGCTTTTCGGCTATGTTGAGGTTTGCCATAACCTTTATGCGTGAAGTAAGAGAAGACTGAATCCTCTTCGGAAGGTTCAGGACATTGTACAATACTCCGTCAATCCGGTACCTGACGGAGAGGGAACTCTGATATGGTTCTATGTGAATATCACTAGCCCGGTCTTTGACGGCGCGTGATAACATAAGATTAACCAGCTTTATTACCGGCGCATCGCTTGTATCGTCGAGCAGGTCCGCGGTTTTCCCGATTTCGGAAATAATGCTGTCCGGAGATTCTTCGGTCATATCCTGTATAAACTCTTCGGCGGAGCCGGTGTTCTGATCATATGCGAGGTTTATGGCGGAAATAATGGCTGCGTGCGTGGAAAGGATAACACCGGCCTTATCATATCCGAGGATACGCCTGAGATCGTCGAGAGCCTCGAAATTGGAAGGATCGTTTACAGCTATTATCATGCCGTCGGGGATTTCGAGGGGTATCATCATGTGTTTCTTCAGGTATTGGATGGGAATCTTTTTTGTGAAATCAACCCGCAGGTTTCCCAAAGGAAGTTCGGCCTGAAACGGAATGCCGAATCGGAGACTGAGCCTCTGGAGAAGATCTGTTTCAGCGGTTCCGGTCAATGATGCCGCGAGCCGCCCTTTATATTCATTGTGGGAATTCCGCACCTCTCACTCCTTACGTTTTTTATCGTAAGTTTTGATCACACCCTCTTCTACCTCTTTGATCTGCTTCTGTTTCTCTTTGTAGATCTCTCCGGCTTCTCCGGGGTTTTCCACGATATGAGGGGTGATGAATATGAAGAGGTTTCGTTCCTCATGTGATTCGCTGTTGTATCTGAACAGCAGTCCCAGACCTGGAATATCTCCCAGACAGGGAGTTTTGTACACGGTATTGTTGATGTCTTCCCCTATCAGGCCCCCTATAACGATGGTGTTTTTATCCTGTATAGTGACAGTCGTTTTGGCGGTGCGTTTCAGTGTCGTGGGACGTACCGTCTGTGTGCCAGCCTCCGTTACGAGCTTGGTGACTTCCTGAAAAATATTAAGCCTGACGAAACGCTCCCGGTTGATCTGCGGTGTGATTCTCAGCGTTACGCCGACATCCTTGTATTCGTAAGAGCTGTAGTCTATATCGCTGGAGGTCGTTTCCGCCCTGGTCTGATAGGGGACGTTTTCCCCGACGTATATCTCCGCCTCTTCGTTATCGAGCGTAAGTATCTGAGGTGTCGAGAGTATATGCACATCTTCATCTTTCTGGTAAGCCTGAAGAATCGCTCCGATATTGGGAAACTGCACGCCGCCTATACTGATCATTTCACTGAATATTCCTAGTGAAAGTCCCTCGGGGAAAGAAACCGCACCGGTGGTGGAATTCACCGTCGGCAGTATGCTTTTACCGATAAACGAGCCCCCGTAATACTTGTTACTGTCGAATTTGTCGCCGGCCTGCCATTCCACTCCCAGATTAAAATCCTTGTTCACGTTGACTTCCATGATAAGGGCCTCGATGTAGACCATGGGACGGGGAATGTCGAGTTGTTTTATGACGCTTTCGATCACATTGTAGTCGTCTTTGTCGGCCGTGATTATTAGAGAATTGGATGCTTTGTCGGGAACGATGCTTATGTCTTTCGAGAGCAGCGGGGTTTTCCCTTTCTGGGCATCCTGTGCGTCTTTTGAGGGAAGATTCATCAGGACCGTCGACAGTTCCTCGGCATCGGCGTTTTCGAGGCGGTATACACGCAATCGCTCTTCTCCCCTGGGTATATCCCTGTCCAGCAGCTCTATCAGCTGTTTAATACGTGACGTGTCATTTTCACTCGCCAGGATGATAAGGGTATTTGTCCGCTCATCGGAAACGATTTTTATGGCGGGGGTGATATCGCCCTTTTTCTGCTGGGACGTTTTCTGGAATATCTCGCTTAGCGATTTGGAGATATTCGAGGAAGAGGCGCGCTCCAGCGGAATTACGGAAATCTGCTCTCCTATCCCTTCAATGTCCAGGGCGCTGATAATTGTAAGAAGCCGCTTTATATTGGAGAGCAGGTCCGTTATGATCAGCATGCCCGTGGGAGTATAGGAAAGGATAACGCTTGATTTTGATACCAGCGGAGTGAGAACCTTCTTGATTTCATCGGGACTTGCGTAATTCAGAGAAACGATTTGCGTTACGATCTTGTCTTCGGGAACGATCGCTTCTTTCTTGAGGCGGGTTTCGATGTTCCGGGTTCTCGCATCTCTCGAAGGAACTATCTTGATGATATCTCCGGATGGAATCGTGCTGTAACCGTGCACTTCCATGACGGATTCGAATACCTTGTACGCTTCGACGGCCGAGATCTTTTTCGGGGAAATTATGGTAACCTTTCCCTTGACTTCATTGTCGACCACGAAATTTCTGTCCGTCAATTCACTGATGAATTTAATGAATACTCTTATATCGACATCGTTGAAATCTATGGCGACATATTTGCCCGTGTCCGCCGGTTTCTCCTGTTTCGGGAGGGAGGCGTTCTTTACGTCTTCTACTCTTGGAGTAGTCCCGGTAACAGACGCTTCCGCGGGGGGCGTTTCGGTTGAGGATGTGGTAACGAGTTTCTCCTCGCCTGTAACTTTGGCTCCCCTTACGCTTACGGGCGAAGAAAGCGATACTAAACACAAGGTGATAACAGAAAGCAATACACACGTTTTGATTGATTTTCTCATATCGTAACTGTTTCGTTTCCTGTAAGTATTTTTGTTTTCGGTATCATTTGAAAAGATTTCTGAAATCCTCCGACTCTCGAACATTTTTCAGATCTCTATCATCTTTTACCCAGTTTTTCACGTCATTATTTATCTGCGCAGCTTTCTTCAGATAATCGAGGGCTCCGGGGATATTTCCCTCCTGAGAGCAGAGGCAGGCCAGGTTATAATAGGGGTTGGCATAATTGTTCTCCCGGTCGATTGCTCTCTTGAACATGAGCTCCGCCGTTTTATTGTGTCCCCTGCCCAGGTAGATGACGCCGAGGTTATTCAGGGAGAAGGCATGTTCCGGATCTATCTCCAGGACGTTTTTATATGCTTCGGTTGCCTTATCCAGGTTGTTTTCCTGCTGGTAGCCCAATGCCTTTCTATAAAGAGTATCGATATTCGCTATTGTATCAGTGCCCCTTGTCGCATTACTTTCATTCACGGCAACGGGGGCGGAAGCCGGTTCTTTCAAGTTCTTTTCCGGAGGGGGAAGTGTCTCCGCGCGGGTAACGATCGTATCTTTTTGCTTTGACAGCAGGGCCTTTTTCTCCGTAAGATTTTTATGTGGAATGGTTTTCTCGTGTACGTCCGAAGCACGGTCCCAGGACATGAGGAGGACAATCAAGGCAAGTGCCGTCAGGATAAAAGCCGCCGTGATCGTCCGGAATCCCTTTCGGCCGTTCCTGCTTCGATTAGTCGTCGCGGGCGATATGCGGCTGTAGGATCCGTAGCGGCTGTCTTTCTCTTCCTGAGCTTTTTTAAGCGCGTTATCTATATGGCTCATCTGTTCCCCGTAAAAATACCCGTATTCGAGAAGAAATCAAAGATCACATCCTGGTTTGCCACGACTGCCAGCGCCAGAAGGACAATAATAATCAGTGCCGAGAGAAGCAACAGGCGATTCTTTTTTCTTCCCGGGTTTGTCGTGTAAGCCTGATAGCCGCCGCCTATATCGTGTATGGCTTCCCTGATGATCGCCTTGGTAATGGTGCCGTAATCCCTGCTGTATGCTATAAGCAACGCCCTGTCACAAATGGCGTTTATGCGCCGTGGAATACCCCCGGAATAGCGGTGTATAGTCCTGCATGCCTGACCGGAGAAGGGGAATGTTCCGTTGTCCCCGCCGGCTACCGCGAACCTGTGCCGTATATAGTGATCTTCCTGATCATGACTGAACGGGGTCAGATCATATCTGACTGTAATCCTCTCATTGAGCTGTTTCAGAGATGGCGAGGTCAGAAGCGTCTTCAGCTCCGGCTGTCCGATGAGTACTATCTGCAGCAGTTTCTCACGTTCTGTTTCCAGGTTGGATAGCATCCTGATCTGTTCCATTACTCCGCGTGAAAGATTTTGGGCCTCGTCGATCAATAATACCGCATTCCTGCCTTCAGAAAAATTCTTAAGGAGAAATTTGTTTAACGCGTCGATATATCGCTTTTTGGTCTTTCTCCCCATTCCCGATTTAATGCCGAACTCCTGATTGATAGTTGCCAGAAGTTCCATTTCAGAGAGAGCAGGGTTGAATATAAGGGCACTGTCGACCGAGTTATCAAGAATGGAAAGCAATTTTCTGCAGATAGTTGTTTTCCCTGTCCCTATTCCTCCGGTAATCACCATGAACCCTTTCTTTTCATGTATGCCGTAGAGCAGATGATTGAGCGCTTCGCTGTGCTGCGGGCCGAGAAAAAGGTATCTCGTGTCCGGTGTCATACTGAAAGGATTTTCTTTTAAGCCGAAGTATGATGTGTACATAATGACGGTTTACGGGTAACTATTCAAGGTTCCGGCGGGAGCCCTTCTACTGGAAAAGATATTCCAGGTTCTGCTCTTCGCCTTTCCTCTTGATGTTAAGGTGTATTGACGAACCCGATTTCAGATCGTTGTACAGTTTCAGAATTTCATCCGGGCTCTTGATTGGCTGGTTGTCGACACCCTGTATGATATCGCCGTTTTGCATACCCATCTTTTGGAATATGCTCCCCTTTTTTATCCTGCTTATTATGAACCCCTCAGATTTTCCGGCGGAAAAGTATGGACGAATTCTGGCCTGAGTAAGTATCTGGTTCATGTCTTTCAATGCTTCGTCTATCTCGCCCTTTTTTACAACGACGGGACCTCCGGTGCCGGAAGTTGTCCTTTCCGGACCTCCCTCCGCAATGTCTTTATCGGTTCCGACTTCCATGGCCAGTATCTCGTCTCTGCCTTCGACGTTCAGTACGACCATGCCGCGCATTATCCTGACGACTGTGGCGGAGGCAACTGTATCCCCAACCCTGAAGATTTCCTGACTCCTGTGATCTTTGTCTTCGATGACGGCGCAGTCTAATTCCCCCATCCCGGAGACCGTTCCCATAAGAACGAGGTTAAGTTTTGTGGATTCCAGTTCATCGACATTGATATGTCGTTCTTCCGTGGCTCCACGGGTTGAACCGAACAGATTCCTTTCGAAAATAACACTGTAAGAATCGAGAGATTGTTTCCTGACAACCGGAAGCGTTTTCCTCTCGACAACTGTCATCCCTGGTTCGACACCGGCAAGTTTTCCGTTAATCAACCTGTAGAAAATGTCCACTGACAGATATGACAGGGCGGTAATTACGAGCAGGATGACTATCGTACGGTATCCGGATTTCATTGTTTTACATAAACCTCGGCACTGGATTTGCGAGGGTTCCGTTCAGGGTTGTCGGGATCTCTGTCTCCATGGCATTGATCTTTATATTGCCTTTTATGGCCAGCCTGCTTCGCATAATGTTTTTATTAAGGAATATGTTTCCGCCGAAAGACCCGCTCAATTGTTTTCCTGCTATTTCCATGTCGGTTATCTTCAGGGTACGGTTTCTTAGAGTTATCTCCGCCCCCATCGTGTCGAAGTCGAGCTCGCCCAGACTGAAAATGTCTTTCAGTAGTTGTATTCTTCCATCGAGAAGGGAAAACCTGGCGTTGCCCGTGCCGCTTGTAATGCCGCTCTGTTTTCCATGATACGATAGCGACCCGCTCAATATGCCGTTGATCCGGCGCCCCGTTGCCGCTTCGAGACAGGAACATTTGCCCAGGTCGACATCGCTCAGGACGGCATTTATACTGAAAGGACCTTCGGTCGACAAACGGTTCGCGAAATGTATGTCTGTGCGTATGTTACCCCCGTATGTGTCCGCCTCAAGGAGAAATGACAGTTTGCCGGAAAGAAGGTGCGAAACGACCGGTCGGATTTTCAGTGTGTTCGTCCTGAAACTTACATCCGGTTTATTCCTGAAACCGATTACAGCGTTACCCAGTTTTATGCCGGGTGGAAGGCAGAGATCCACGGAATCAAACGAAAACACGATGTCGGGGTTACCTTTCATAAGAATTAATTTTATATAATTCGCCGCGGTGTCGGACGGAAAGCGGACATACAGGAATATTCCGGTAATCAATATGGCGTATATCGTATATGTAATCCATTTTTTTATTTTCATGATTGTAATAATTCCCGGGTTACGGTTCGCTGATTACCGGCATCCTGTTTTTTATCCTGTAAGTTCCGGATGCCCGAATCCGGGGCTTCTCATTTTATATATGTTGCCAACTGCATCAGGACAGTGAGATATTGCGGGCTTCCATTGCTTTGTTTTATCGAAATCCTCTTGATTCCGACCAGATTTTCGGGAGATTCTACGAGATAGAGGTATTCGACAAGCTGCTCCAGGGTTACATTTTCCAGTTTCATCTCCACGGATGATTCGCGGTATGATTCCGTGGCCGTTGCGGTTGATGGTTTCATATATGTTATGTTTTGTTTTACCCCGCTTCGCCCGGCCTGTTTTTCAAGGAAAGAAAAAAGGGTAAAGTTGCCGGTCCTGGCGGCGAGGGTTTCTTCGATATTAACCGAATTTTTCTTAAGCACCGTGTATTTTGAGCTGAGAGAAACAAGTTCCTTGAGGGTCTGTTCTTTAGCGTTGATGGATCGTTTGACCCTTTCCTTTTCTTCTACAAATGGGAACAGAACAAACTGGAGTACAATGAAAAGGATTAACGCAACGGAACCGATCGATAAATAGTACCGCTCATGTTTTGTCAGTTTAAATCGTGTCCGGAAGTCCATTTCCCGTTATGCCCTTATTTTTCTTTTCACCGAGGTGCTAATCCCCGGCGATTTCCATCCTCAGATCGAATCCGACCCGTGTTCCCTTTTTGATAAGGTTCGCCGAGCTTATCGTCGTGTCCCTGAAACGACTTGACTTGTCGAGTTCGCTTTTTATGCAGTCAACGCTGTTAAAATTGTCGGTTTCGGCCTTGATCTTCACCGTATCTCCGTCAAACGCGAAGCTTGTTATAAGAAAATTAGTATTGCCCGAAACAGCCTCGGAAATATCTTTCAGGATATCGAGTGTTTTTATCTTGAAACTGATGCCGTTCAACCCGCTGGAGGACTGCCCGGCCTGTGCGATTTTGACGGTAAGTTGCTGGACGGGATCGACAATCTTTGTGACTTCGGGGCAGGCTTCCCTGAAAACGGAGGTTATTTCAGTCTTCAGCCTGTCCAGGCGAACCCTGCTGTAATGATAGTCTATGTACATGTCGGCTCCGAGGGTGCAAAGAACTGCGAAGACGAGTACCGCTACCCATTTAAAATCTTTCCGGAATCTCTCATATGTCCTTTTCGGTTTAAATTTTCCCCTGGCGAAATTGAATCCGGCGTCCTTTTTAGGCTCCCTGGCGGCGAGTGCCAGTGCATGGTTCATAAGCATGGGATCGAAGCCTGTCTCAATGCCCTCTGCCATGGTGATGTCTTTCGCAGCGGAGACGTCACATAACGCCACGGGAAGAGAGAAAAATTCCTCCATTTCTTCCCTGAGCGGCCGGTAGAGCGCTCCACCTCCGGTCAGGAAGATCATCCCGGGTTCTTTACCAAGATTTCCCTTCAGTTTCAGTAATTCCAGGGTGTTCCTTATCTCGAGGAAGAATTTCCGGCATACTTTCGATATATCTTCTGCGTTTTTCCCTGTGTCGCCCGCCCGTTTTTTCTCTTCGGCCTCCGTCAATTCTATACCGGCTGCTATTGCCAGGGTTTCGGTGATATGTGATCCGCCGAAGTTGAAATGCCGTATGTGGAAGATTTTCCTGTCTCCGAACAATACTCCCGTAGTGGCGTTGCCACCTATGTCCAGGAGAAGCCCGCACTCCACATCGCCGCCTGACATGATTCTTGAAACGATTGGGACGGGATCTATATCGATTATTGATGCTTCCAGATGACATCCTTCGAGACGCCCGGTCAGTTCTCCTGCAACGGATTCGGGAATGGCTGCCGCGAATATTGCCGATTGATCTCCCTGGTCAACAACCACATAGTCTATGAGTGTGTTACCGACGGGGTAGGGAAGAAGCGGTTCGAGTTCATACGTTATTGTTTTGTCGATCCTTTTTTTGTCTTTGAAGGGGAGTTTTATGCTGCGGAAGGAAAAACTCTCTGCGGGAAGCGATGTTATGCACACAATGTTCCTGGAGGGGTCGCCTTCAAGCAGTTTTTTCAAAGCGTCTTCTGTCCCGCCCGCTTCATTAATATCGATAAGAGATACGCCGGTAATTTCGTATCCCCGCAGGCCGGCTGTGATCCTGACAGCCTTTATGCTGTTACTGCCGATATCGAGACCGAGAATTTTTTCCGGCATCAGTCCACCTTCCAGGTCAACCTTGTTACTGTTCCGCTATCCCTCTCTATTACACCGCATACCTTCTTGCTCATATCGTTCAGATAACCCGTGGAAGTGATCCTGAATGTATTGCTTTTAGTGGTTATAAGCCCGGGATCTATGGTTATGCCGGTCATCCCCGGGACATTCTTATACCATGAGGGACTTGAAAGATCGTTTCCCTCGTCTTTTCGGAACTCGTCCATATCGGCCGCCATTTCATCCGTAATCTCATCGGACAACGCTTTCAGTATTATATTCGAAGCGGTATTGATGTTTATAACGCCTTTGCCGTACAGGGTGACGTAATTCGCGATGCCGGGCGTATTGTCCGTACCGTAGTATAAATCTTCCGTGATTCCTCTTATCATTAAAAGTTCCTCAATACAATCCAGAGGAGCGTTTTTGCATGGGTATGGGTTTTCCAGCCCTTCATAGTACATATTTTCCGCGCCGAAACCGGTGGTCACATCATCTTCATCTATCCAGTCCTTTATGGCGTCGACGATCTCTCCTGCCTGTTGTTCGGTGAGATCGAATTCCGGCAGGTTCAGAAAGAGTATAAAAAGATTCTTTATCTTTTCGTTGTATTCAGTACCGTTCACGAGAGCATTAACAGGAATTTTCCCGGTCTCGTCCTCGATGCGCAGGCCGATATGCCCCGCGTCGAACAGCTCCGCCGAGTATGAGGAAAGCTGCTCCGATCTGGCCCAGCTTTCGTTCAGCGAATCAAAGTCGTTATCGTCTTCGGACAGGAGCGCCTCTCCAATGCAAAACCCGGATTTCGACAGGCAGGCCGTTTCGATCCCATCTCTCAGGTTCGCCGCTTCATCGATCTGGGACCTCGATGCCTTGTTAAGCAGGAGTGTTACCGCTGTAATGATACTCACCATGAGGATTACCAGTATCAGAGCCATTCCACGGTCGTTCATGATAATCTTTCTCATGGATTTTTCCCCATCGGCAGAGATATCTTTGTCATGAATCGGTACGGGTTGTCTGTGTCGTAGGGATCTGTAAAATTCATTTTTATGAGAACAACGGAAGGTAGTCTACTTGACTGGGACGTCAGAGGAGACTCGGAGTCCCAGGAGTCGGATTCCGTTCCATTCCTGTCATAGAAGGTATAGGCCAGGGACCGGAGCCCGGTACAGAGTATGTATCCCCTGTCTCCCGATTCTATTGCTTCACCCCGATACAACTCATCCATCCTTTTAAGGCTATAGTTGTCCCCGTCGGTATCTTTTATGATGTAGTATCGTATCATCGCGATACCCGAAGACCGTTCATCGCCGAAGTTAAGGTGCGAAGATGAAAGAAAAGACAGCTCCATGAAATCTTCTGTTCCGAATTCTCCCGACACGAATTTGAAAGAATTTTTGTATCCGCGGGCGCACTCGATATCTTCCGTCATTCTGTTGAATGCCGTTCTCGCCATGCCGTAGATATCATCGCTCGACCGGACGTTTTTTTCTAATTTGAACGTTCCGGTATACGCGGCGTATATCGTCGTCAGGACTGTCGCCAGTATTAGTGTGGCGACGAGTATTTCGACAAGCGTAAAACCGTTCCCTCTCGATATATTCATGTTGCTTCACCGGTAAAACACAAACAGCAAAGAATTGTTCGATGTCATAATTTCGTTTATGACCTGCACCTCGATTTTTTTCAGTTTATCAAATCCGGTTTCCGTTACGTTAACCTGCCACGAATAACCGTGGAAATCATCACCGAAATCCCCGCTGTCGGAAACAATGAATTCGGGTTTCGCGGCTTCGATCTCCGCGATCTTGATCTTAGCGAGGAGGGATGCCGTGGTTTGAAACCGCGCTATGCCTGTAGTGGATATGCTTTGTGACTGGGACTGAAAAACCACGACAAGTGTCGTGGCGAGAATTGCCATGGCGATCATGACTTCAAGCAGGGTAAACCCCCCGAAGTTGGAATACCGTTTCGTTCGGATGGCTATGTTTCGTTTCATAAAAAATTTTTATCACAGGGCGGGCGATTTTTTCAACAGGGGATTGCATCTGTACATTGGCAATTGCAGGTGTGGATATGGTATAGGTTTACCGGTATGATCAAGTATAAATCACTATTATGACGGGTAGCCGGATGAATGTGTTAAAGATACTTCTGCCGGGGCTGTTTACGGCCCATATTATAGCCGCCGTACAGGTCTACCTGTCAAATGCCGGGCTTTATCGCTCTCTCGTCGCGATAAGGGATGCAGGCTATCTCGCGATACCCAACCGGCATGCCATGGCAAATCTGGGCGCGTTGGATTCGGCTTTTTTAGGGGGACTGTTTTTTACACTGTCGGCGGGCGCCGGTCTTTCCATCCTTGCCTTTGCCGCGGCATGGATATGGGACCGGATTCTCTCCCGTAGCCGCGTATCGCTGGTCTTTCTCCTGATAGCATGGATAGGCTTTCTCGTGCCGGTGAATTTAAAAGGTTTCTGTCCTGCCGCTACCTCTTATTTCCTTTTTATCCCCCCTGTGGTTTTCATCGCTGCAGTTATATGGATGCCTGAACAAACTACAGCGAAAACCCGCCGGAACGAACTGATCCATATCGTCCCTCTCCTTTTGCTGGCGTTCATTTGGGTGCCGATGGCCGGCAGCAACGTGTTCCTGAATATCAGGGACAGCTTCTTTCTGGCCGGCCCCCCGGGAAAATGGGTGAATGACTTCTATTACGACTATACCTTGTATCCCGCGGAAGCTTTCAAATCACTTGAGCAGAAGATGATCAGAACATGTGACACCGGCGGGGTCGGGGAGGGCGTAGCGGCAAACCGTATAAAACGAACATTGCTCTTTCATGACTACCTTCCCGTAAACGGGTACGCGTCGGTCGACCTGGATATATCTATGGAAAGGAATATGCTTGTTTTCAAGAACGAGGGGGAAACCGTGCTTCGAGTCACGCCGGCGGTCTTTCTTTCCCGTCCCGGTTCCGTGCTGAAAGACTTCTCCATGAAGACCGACAGGTATGATTTCTTCCGGAAATTTGTTTTCTTCTGTCTTCTTACCGGGTCTCCCGTTATCCTTTATGTCGTTCTGCACACTCTTTTTTCTCTCGTGTTAACTCCGTTTGTAAAATCCGGAAGAGTCTCTTTTATGGCTACCGTCCTCTGTTTTCTGACAGGAGTTTCTCTTCTTATCCTGCTTTGCTGCGGTGGCGGCAAAATGGTTGATGAAGGAAACGTATCCGAGGCAATGAGATCCGGAAGCTGGAAAAACAGGGTTGCGGCCCTGAAATTTATCGGACAAAAGGATATGGAAGTAAGTGATTTCGAGACCTACGAACAAATACTGAAAAGTCCCACTGTGCCCGAGCGTTATTGGCTGGCAAAGGCTATGAGCAAGAGCCGGACACCCGAAACTATCGGTGCTCTACTAAGCCTGATCGATGATCCGCACCGGAATGTGGCTTGCATGGCCTTTTATTCGCTCGGCAGGAGGGGAGATGTCTCTGTAAAGGGAGAAATCATGCGCAGGATCGAAACCTCCGGTGACTGGTATACTCAGTGGTACGCGTACAGGGCGTTGAAAGCGTTGGGATGGAAACAGGCACAATCAAAATAAAGACACTCCTTGTCTCTCTTGCTCTGGTCATCGCTATGGAACTGGCTGCAGGGTTTGTATACTCCTCCTCCGGGGGAGCCGATAATCTGTTGCTTGTCCTGGGTGTTACCCGTTTCCTCGAGGCAATCGCCATTGCAGTTGCAGTCCTGATCCTGGAAGGGGACCTGTCCTCCCTGGGTCTTTCCATTTCTCATGCGGCTTCCGGATTCAAAAAAGGTTTGGTATGGTCGGTCTGCTTCGGCATCGTCGTACTTTTTGTTTCGGTAATAATGTTTGCTTCCGGTATAAACCCCCTCGATCTGTTACACACCCGTCTTCCGGTGGGAAAGGGCGGAACCGTGCTTTTTTTCGTTGTCGGCGGAATTGTTTCTCCCGTGGCGGAAGAGATGCTGTTCAGGGGGGTCGTGTACGGATTCTTGAGACGGTGGGGTATATTCGTTGCCGTAACGCTGAGTACACTGGCATTTGTCCTGGTTCATCCCGGAGGTTCCGGGATCCCGCTTCCCCAGATAACGGGCGGCATCCTCTTTGCCGTGGCCTATGAAAAGGAAAGGAACCTGCTGGTTCCCATAGTCATTCATGTACTTGGTAATATGGCTATTTTCAGTTTTTCCCTGGTGTAGGCGCGGGTCTCTGCCTGTATGTGCGTTGGTATCTCCCGTTATCTTTCGACCATATAATCCGGAAGATCAACATATCCGTCGTAGGTTTTGGCGGAATGCAGAAATGGTTCAAGTACCACCGTGAAGCGGCGGTCCTTTTCGGCAAGATGTATGGCGGCAGGCTGTGTGTAGTCCTTTCTGGAAAACCTGATCGTTGCGTCACCATCCGTGATATTCCCATAGGGGAAGCAAACGTCCGTAATCTCGACTTCACCGGGAAGTTTAAAAGCGGATTTTTTTCGCTCCTTTTTCGCTTCCGGTGTCATATCCGCACTGTATATCCAGATGATATTGTCGTCCAGATCCAGATGCATAATATAGTCGATCTGGTTACGAACCGCACCGTTTCTCAGCTCACGTGCCGTAACTGTCAGATATTTGGCGATCTTTTCCAGGTCGTCCGTGAGCATTGTGTCACGTACTTTCGGAACGGCGACGAACAGCATCAGCCCGATGAGAAATACAACAACACCAAGCTCGATAAGGGTAAAACCTCGTTCCCCTGATCTCGCTTCTGGCAGTATATTTGTTTGGTTATTCGACATTCCAGCTTGTTATATCGCTGTTTTCACCTTCACCCCCCGACTCTCCGTCGGCACCATAAGATACAATGTCGTAATCTCCATGCGTCCCGGGGCACAGGTAGACATATTCGTTGTCCCATGGGTCTTTGGGGAGTTTGCCTTTTTCCAGGTAGCCGCCTTCTCTCCAGTTCCTGGGGAGGGTTCCCACTTCCGGAAGTTCAACCAGTGCCTGCAAACCCTGTTCGGTTGAGGGGTAACTTCCGTTATCCAGCTTGTACAATTTCAGTGCTGTTTCCAGACCCTCGATCTGCAACACGGCTTTTGTCCGTCGCGCCTCTTCGGGACGGTTCATTATTCTCGGGACGATAAGGCCCGCCAGGATACCGAGAATAACGATTACCACCATCAGTTCGATAAGGGTAAATCCCAGATTGTTAAAATTTCTTTTCATGGTCATCCTCTGTTTTTTATTTAATACCGGCAATGTACAATTATTTTTCTATCGTATCAACTGGTTCATCTCGAAGATCGGCAGCAGTATGGATATGACGATGAATCCGACCAGAAGGCCCATGATCAGGATCATAACAGGTTCCAGCATCGATGTCAGCATTGTTATATCCGATTCCACCTCATTTTCAAGACTGTCTGCGACTTTATAGAGCATTTTCTCGAGCATCCCGCTATGTTCTCCCGCAGATATCATCTGGGTAGCGATGGCGGGGAAGATACCGCTCCTGGAGAGTGTAGCAGAGAGGTTTTGCCCTTCCTCGACATCTTGAGATGCGTTGGCGATAGCGTCCGCTATGAGTCTGTTGTCGACGACATTTTTAACGATGGAAAGCGCAGTGAGCATCGGTACGCCGCTTTGCAGAAGCGTTCCGAGGGTCCTGCTGAAACGCGCCACGGACATCTTGTGAATCAACGGTCCGAAGAGGGGGATCTTTAATTTGATACGGTCCAGGATATACTGTCCCCGTATCGTTTTCGTAAACGCATATTTCAATACTGCGGAACCCCCGATGACAACCAGGAGAATCACCGCCCAGAAGGATTTCAGAAAACTGCTCGCAGAGATGAGAAAGAGGGTTATACCGGGGAGTGTCTGGTGCATTTCGCTGAATATGCCGGTAATTTCCGGAACGATAAAGGTCGTCAGGAAGAAAAGGACAAAACTGCCGATGAGAAACATGAACAGGGGATAGGCAAGCGCCGCTTTTATTCTCCCGTGGAGCGCCTGCTGGTCTTCATTGAAGTCCGCCAGCCTTTCCAGCACGATATCAAGTGCCCCGGATGCCTCACCCGCCTTTACCATG
This sequence comes from Syntrophaceae bacterium UBA2210, assembly GCA_002327865.1. Taxonomy (GTDB): domain Bacteria; phylum Desulfobacterota; class Syntrophia; order Syntrophales; family UBA2210; genus UBA2210. The sequence continues at coordinate 17,265 of DCUQ01000041.1, read as the reverse complement.
TTGATGTAAAATTTTGAAAAAATCTTCGGGTAATACGAAATGCTGCCGGCAAGGCTGCCGCCTTCATTTATCGCTTCTTTTATCTGGGCCAGAGTTTTTTTCAATTGTGGGTTGTTTGTCTGTGGGATAAGCGCTTCCAGCGAAGCGATCAGCGGAAGCCCGGCGCTCAGCAGCGTGGAAAGTTGTCTCGTCATAATAGAAACTTCGCGCAGGCCGATTCTCTTGAAGAGAAATGTCCCTACGGATCTACCGGCCGGTATGGTACCTTTCTCTTTTGCAGATGTTTCACGCAGGTCGGATGGGAAAAGGTTTGTTTCCCTCAGTTTCTGCCGTGCCGCGGATACGCTCTCGGCATTAATGATACCTTTGAGATTTTTTCCCCTTATATCAAGGGCTTTATACTCATATACAGGCATGAATCATGATTAGCATATCGACAGTCTGAATTCAAGATTATACCGCTTTCCTGCCCCCTTTATGAAAGAAAGAGAACCTGCAGATACACGGAAGTGAATTCGACTACATCCGCGACTGACGGAAGTCCACTTTAGACAAGAATCCCTTATGCCTCCTGTACCAGATTTCGGGAAATATCCTGTACAGCAGTTTTGAGAAGGGTCCGATATATTCTTTGTCTCTTTTATCGAACTGGCAGGCCCGGATAACATGTTCGATTATTTCATCCCTGCTGGTTTCTTCATGAAATATCCGGTATGCACAACGGAGGAGGGGACTGTACATGTTTTTCTTTTCCAGGTATCTGTGCACGCTCTTTATCGTATTTGGTCCTTCAGGAGTCCCATCTATCTTTTCCAGGGTATTGATGTTCGTTTCTATCGGATTACCGTTAAACAATTCGTAAAAGTATTTGCCGTATCTGTAATTCTTGCTGGCTTCCGATGAGACGGTTACATACATGTCACCCACCCCTGCCTGGCTGTGGAATGCCTGGAAGCTTCCTCCCAGAAGTTTTACCAGGGCCCTTATTTCAACGCCGGATCTGGCGAATATCGTTCCTGGGAGTGAACTTCCCAGGTTCAGACAGTCGGCGGCCCCTTTTATATTCGCTATTATATTTTTAAGGGCGCCGCATGCCTCGATACCTACAATATCAAAATTATAGTAGGAGTTTAATTCTCTGCGATTCAATCTGAGAAAGTTAAGGTTAAACGATTTCGTGGCACGTTTGTCACCTGCCACGGTCACGCATACCGGTTTACCTGTGGCGATATCAACATCGAAGAAAGGACCTCCGATACAAATAACGTCGAATTTGTATTTAATATCGAAGAGATGATTCTTGATCATTTGAGACGGTGTTATAAGCTCCCGTGTTTTTTCATTCGACGCCAGACCTTTTATCGGAGATACGAGGCATGTCCCGTTTTTCTTCTTTGCGATCAACGGCTTTATATAATCCAGTAATTCCCGGAGCCTGTTCATTGTTATCGAAAGAATGATGAAATCATTCTCAGCAACAACCTTCTCCAGGTCGTTGGTCGCAGTAACTCCTGATAATCTCTGAATATTATCCATACCTCCCGATATCCTTGCAAGATCGTTGGTAAGGTGACGGGGATTTAAGTGAGTTTGATTGATTTCTCTGCATATCTCGGCGTTATGATAGTATAAAGTTACATTCTTCCCGTCTCGTCCGAACTTGTAGGCAAAAGCGGTTCCCAGTCTCCCGGGTCCGATGATTGCTATCCTGGATGGATCCAGATTTTTCATTTTCTCCAAAATCCTTGCAGTTATCTTCTCTGATCCGTTAAGGCACTCTTTGTGAAGTCTTTTAATTGCGATGACTGTTAAGGATATTAGGATAACCGTCTTTTGTCAATAGCCGGAGAAAATACTTTTAGTGCCGTTACCTTGATTCTAACTATTTGATCTTTGGAGTTTTCGCTATTGACAATGATAAATCCAGGCAGTATAAGCAATAAAATACGTGTTCGGAGATATCTCCCGATGATCGATTTTAAAAATGTGAATAAATGGTTCGGGAAGCTTCACGTCCTTAACAATATCAACTTTCACGTAACCGCAGGAGAAGTAGTTGTTATATGTGGCCCGAGCGGATCGGGGAAAAGCACCCTTATCAGATGTATCAATAAGCTTGAACCGATAAAAAGCGGGGAAATTGTTGTTGACGGCATACCGATACATGATAACCGTATAAACCTCACTCATTTACGGGCTGAAATAGGGTTTGTTTTCCAGCAGTTCAACCTGTACCCTCATATGACCGCCCTCCAGAACATCACACTCGCCCCTGTCAATGTCAGAAAAACCAAACCGGAAGAAGCCCGGAATCTTGGCCTGAAGCAGTTGGAGAGGGTGGGCATTCTCGACAAAGCCCATTCATATCCCTCCCAGTTGTCCGGGGGGCAGCAGCAACGCGTGGCTATTGCGCGCGGTCTTGCAATGCATCCCAAAATCATGCTTTTTGATGAACCGACATCGGCTCTGGACCCCGAGATGATAAACGAGGTTCTTGACGTCATGCGAAACCTAGCGCGTGATGGTATGACAATGATCGTGGTTACACATGAAATGGGATTTGCCCGCGAGGTCGCCGACAGGGTGGTATTTATGGATGACGGGCAAATAATTGAAGAGGCGAAACCGGACGATTTCTTTTATCGCCCGCAGAATGAACGCACCAAACTGTTTTTAAGCAAGATTTTAACGCATTAGCCGGTAGATGTTACCTTGTAATGATGATTATCATTATCAGGGATTTTTTGTTAACTATTTTAATAAGGGAGGTCATCTGATGCAAAAGAGAATATGGAAATCTGTATTGGTGCTGGTCGTGGCATTGATGTTTGTGCCGTATGTCTGTTTTGCGGGTCCTACCTATGACAATGTCGAGAAGACTGGCGTTGTCAAGGCCGGCCTGATGTACAACAGTATCCCCGCGGCTTATTTCAACGATAAGAATGAATGGGTGGGGTTTGATGTCGATATCGCCGAGGAGGTGGTAAAACGTATCGGGGAATCGATGGGCAAAGAGCTTAAGATGGAAAAGATCAAGCTTAATAATAAAACCCGTATCTCGTTCCTGACATCCGGCCGGATCGATATGAGTACAGCGAATATGACCCACAAACGTGAGCGGGATAAAACCATCGATTTTTCAATTACGTATTTCTTCGATGGTGAAAAAATTCTGGCCAAAAAGGGTAAATATAAGGATCACAAGGACTTCGTGGGCAAGAAGATAGCTTCCATGCAGGGCACAACGAGCGAGAAGAATGCAATCAATCTCCTGAAGTCGCTGGGGGACGAGAATCCCAAGGTAATCAGTTTTCAGGATGAACCGTCGTGTTTCCTGGCGCTGCAGCAGGATAAAGTCGCAGGTTGGGCGACCGATAGTACGATCCTTATCGGATATGCCGCCAAGGAACCCGGAAAGTATGAGCTGGTCGGCGACTTTTTCAGCGATGAGCCTTATGGAATCGGACTTCCCGAAAATGACAGCGACTGGCGGGACGCCGTCAATTTCGCTATCCAGGATATGTGGAACGACGGTACTTACATGAAAATATACAATAAATGGTATGGTGCCGATACCCCCTACTATTTCCCGATGACTGAAAAAATCGAAATGTGGCCGTAAAGATCGCGATTCGTTTTGAGTGACTGTAAACTGCGGTCCGGGACAGCTCGGGCCGCAGTTTTTGTGCGCTGTTTCCTCTCGAGAAAGTGAACGTAAGAATGATGGAATCCTGGAGACGCCAGGTTCAGCAATTTGGAGTAGTGGCAGGGATAGCCCTTGTCATATATCTCTTTTTTACCCATATCGATTTTGGATATCAATTCCACTGGGCTGTTCTCTGGGAAGTGAATTCCACCTATAAGGAAGTTTTTGGTGTCTGGTTGATACGCGGGCTGCTGCTCACGATCGAAATCACGCTGATAAGTACAGCTGTTTCTCTGACACTGGGAACGTTTTTCGGCATAGCCCGTCTTTCCACCTTTAGACCGCTCTACTGGTTTGCCACCGTATATGTGGAGTTTTTCCGTAACACTCCTCTCCTGGTGCAGCTTTTTTTCTGGTATTTCGCCTTTCCTCTGGGACTTCCGGATACGTTTCGCGAGTTTCTGTACGACCACAACTATGAACTGATAGCCGCGACCGGAGGGTTGAGCATCTATACCGCCGCATTCATCGCCGAGATTATCCGTGCGGGGATACAGGCTATTCCCAAGGGACACCTGGAGGCCGCGGCATCATGCGGGCTGAGCAGGATCCAGGCGCTCCGCTTTGTTATCCTGCCCCAGGCCTTTCGCGTAATTATGCCGCCACTCGGAAGTGAATTGTTGAACAACATGAAGAACTCCTCGCTTGCCATGACCATCGGTGTGGCCGATCTCTGCTGGCAGGCGCAGCAGATCGAATCATTTACCTTTAGAGGTTTCGAGGCTACCACGGCGGCGACGGTTATCTACCTCAGCCTTTCACTGATTATCAGCGTGCTGATGAACAGTGTGAATCACCATCTGGAAATAGGAAAAGAAAAAGATCTTAGCCTGCTGGACAGGGCACTTGGTTGTATGGTGAAACCCTTGCTTTGTCTGGTGTCGTATGTCGTCAAGGGTCTGCAATGGTTCGCCGGATCATTGATACCCGCGAAAGACAAATCGCCGGAAGTAGAAATCGCTTATATCTCCGGCGGCGCTCAGTTTCTGGAGCGTATGGTCAGGGTTGTTTCAATTGCAGGAAAAATCCTGTTTCTCGTGATTCTGCTTGTCCTGCTGGTTGCAGCGGGATACGGGCTGTTTGGTTTTAACTGGGATGTTATATTCTCCAACTTCCGTTCGTTGCTGATTTGGACATTCCCCGGAGGATTGGGTGGTGAAATCTTCCATGGACTTGGAGGGTTGAGTCTCAGTATAATCCTGGCCTTCATATCACTGACTGCGAGTTTTGTAATAGGTCTTCTGGCCGGTCTGGGGCGTCTGAGTAAAAATCCTCTTATAAGTACCCCGAGCGTTCTCTATATCGAGCTTATACGTGGCAACCCCCTCATTATGGTTATATTCTGGATATATTTTTTCTCTCCCATCATCACCGGGATGCAGATGGATGTTTTCTGGAGTGCCACGATAGCGTTCACGATATTCTCAGGAGCGTATCTGGCTGAGATTGTACGTGCCGGTGTAAAGGCCATTCCTCCGGGACAGATGGAGGCGGCGACGGCCTCCGGATTAAACTATTTCAAGGCAATGCGCTTTGTGATTCTTCCGCAGGCCCTGAAAATGATGATTCCCGCCATTGTGGGGCAGTTCATTGCACTTTTCAAAGATACTTCCCTCGCGTATATCATAGGGGTGTTCGAACTGACGACAGTGGCCCAGACTATCAATAACCGCCTTATGATCTATCCATTTGAGATCTATACGACGATTGCCGTGCTGTACTTTATCTGTTGCTACGGTATGAGTATGGTTGCACGCAGACTGGAGCGCAAATACACACCCGAAGCCCACGTCGAGATTCCGGATATAGCGTGAAAAACCCCAGCGACCGCTGTCATGCCGAAAAGCAAAGATAACCCTCCTGTCTTTACGGCGAGAATGGACGCGGTCAGAAAAGACGGGCCGCACACCTGCGGGCAGAGATAACCGGAACCGATCGGTTCCCTGGAGAAAGCCTGTACGATGAAACCGATTCCTCCGGCAATCATGGAGACGGCAACCAGATTCGTCGCCTGGCTTATCGTGCCTCCGATCTCCCGTACAACCACTACCGGGGATATGAAGGCAATCGCGATAATGCAGACATGCTGGAACCCCATGAAATATGCTATCCACAGGGGTGTTTTTTCGTCTACGCTGTAGGTGAGGTTCGACGGTTTTATGCCCATATTGCCTTCAGGATCAGTCTGCTGTGCGCATGTTATCCTGTAGAGGTTTTCTCATATCTGCCGCAGATATCGGGTTCTTGAAATGCTTTATTGTAATTAACGTATCTGCTTTTTTAATGACAAAGGCACTTCGTGAATAACTTCAAGAGGCTTTACGATATTATCTACAATATCTTTCGTTCCTGTAAGGTTGAGTTTGCCGAACAGAAATGAAAATTGGGCTTCGAGTTCCTCTCCGATTGACTTAAGTGCCTCGGACGGCAGGTTCCACATATCTTTCTTGAATATCCCGAACCCCTTTTTTCTTGTTTTGTAGATAAACTGTTCTTCGGTATCGGTTTCTTTTTTCTCGCTCCCCAGCTCTGTTTTTATGTATGAGTATATTCTGTTTCTCAAATCCACGGGGAAATTGTCACTGTCGTATATCATGTTCTGGAATCCGGTCGCCAGGTGTATTTCCGATGTCCCTGTTTCCGGAAACTTGTCGAATGCCTCGTCAGGGAGCGTTGATGCCCCGTGTTGAACCGCCCCCGACAGGCCATATGCAGATTTCGCGACATGTGAAATTTGTTTCAATGTCTCAAAGTCTATTTTAACTTGCGCTATTGAACCGTCCGGCAGTGGAACTCCCCCGTGCGTAGTCCCGGTCTGGATACTGATCTTACTGATCCCTTTCAGGGTTTGGCTGTATTCCCTCAATTTTTTGAGGTAATTGTCCATAAATATTGTAAATTCTTCGACAGTGGTGTTCTTGTCTCCTATTTCTCCTATCTCTCCGCCTACCGATACAGTAACACCTTCAGGTTCCACCTGTCTTATCATGGCGGTTATGTCCGCAGTTATCGAATAATTATCCTTCTGCTGTTCTTTGATGGAGGGTTTTCCAAGATCGACAACGGTGGAAGCATCTATATCGATGTTGTAAAACCCCGCATTGATTGCTTCTCTGACAAGTGCTTTGATCGCCTGCGTTTCGGTGGCCGCATCGGCACGATATTTCTTCGCGTTAATCTGGAAATGATCACCCTGAAGGAAGAGCGGACCGCGGTAACCTGTTTTGATCGCAGCTGCGGTAATAGCCGCCGCATACTCGGACGGGCGCTGATCGGTATAGCCGATCTCGGAACGTGCGATTTCAAAAATAAAGGCACCCGATTTGCTTTTCATCGCCGCCCTGAACACGGCCTGGGCGCTGTAATAGGTGATTCCGCGGAGATTAATTGCCGGTACGGTGAATCCTGAGACCTCATCGTTACCCATCGCATCGTATAGAGACTGGATAGATGCGATTCTGCATCCCATCTGTTCCCCTGCCATCCGTATAACCCATCTCGCGGCCGATTTAACTTCGTCCTCGGGACTGAATATTGCAGAATAGATCAAGTCGTCGATAAGCGTGTCGCGCAGACGGTTCTCGTCTACGATGACTATGTCATCATCTTCGATTGTTACTACGTTAAGAAGATCCTCTTTCAACTGTTCAATAGTCTCGTAGGTCATGCCGGGTTCCTCTGTCGTGGTTATAATGTTGGTGTATTGCCCTCCAGGAATAACCTTGCGGTTTCCACTTCGTATTTACTTCCTATATATATCGGGCACCTCTGGCCAAGAATTTCCGGTTTTATTGAAAGTATACTTCGTCTTCCGTCCGTAGCCATTCCCCCGGCCTGTTCAATGAGAAATGCCATGGGCTGGAGTTCAAAGATGAGTCGCAGTTTTCCGTCAGGACTTCCCTTAAGTGCAGGGTATGTAAAAACACCGCCTCTCTTTATGAGAATTTGATTTATATCCGGGACGAATCCACCGCTGTAGCGCAGTTTATAGCCTCTTTTTTCCAGGAAACGTATGTAATTTAGGTGTTCCTGAGACCAGTCTTTTCTGAGCCCTCCGATGCTGTATATGTTTCCTTTTTCACCGAGGTTTATATTTTCTCCGGAGAGCACATATTCTCCTTCCCTGTTAAGGACGAATTCATGCGTTCCATTGCCTGCCGAATAGATCATTGTGATCAGTGGACCGTAGGTTATATACATCGCTGCCACCAGGCTTTTATCACCTCCCGACAGGATGGATTCGCTGTGGATACCGATTATGGTCCCGATTGAGAGATTCGCATCCACCAGAGAAGAACCGTCCAGGGGATCTGCGGTCACGATGTACTTCTCCCCGCCTTTGCCTACCTGAATTATGGAGTCCTGCTCTTCCGAGGCGTACTGCCTTACGAAACCCGAGAATGCCAGCTGATGTTTGATGATTTCGTCGGAACTTCTGTCCAGGGCGAGTTGCTCTTCTCCGTATATGTTTTCAAGGCCGGCCAGTTTCCGGTTGGATTCCTGAATCTTGGAGGAGATATATTTTGCAGTAACGGCTATCTGCCAGATAAGTCTTCTCAAGTCTATTTCGATACCAGCCATCCACATGTGCCGTCTCAGATCGATAAACTGTTTGGTAGCGTCAGATATGTTTTCCATCACAATCCTCTATGAAAAAGTACTTTGAAATTTTTAACAGGGAGATCGATTTTATACAAGTATTTTTTTAACTTCCTTCAGTGTAAATCTGCCGATCCGGCGGTGATTGTTTTTAATACGGGTTGTTGCGCAAAGGAAACGTTCAACCGGATTATGCTCTTGTACGGGCATATCGGTCGTATCCCCAAAACATTCGTCCTCGATAATGTGTTGCTGTTTAGTGACCCTTTTGATACAGTAAAAACAATATGTAACCCGTCGGGAACGTTTGCTATACAGGGAATTGTGATCGGTTCGGTAATGAATATGGTGTCGGCAGACTCTTATAATGTGATACTGGAGACCTTGAAAATTCCGGGTCTGACGATTCGGGAAAAGGAATTTCATGCGGCAAGGGACAGCCTGTACAAAGATACGGCGGTCTTCTTTTATAAAAGGAAAAGCCCTTCGATCTGGGCGGTCTTTACCGGGGGAACGGGGACCGGTAAATCGACACTATTCAACACGTTGTGCGGTTCTCCCATAAGCAGAACCGGTCTGGAGCGGCCTACGACGGAAGCCCCGGTGCTATACATTCACAGAAAGAACGCCCTGGGGAAAAATTTCCCATTCCCGGAATTCCGGATTATGTATGCGGGGGATGTTGAAGACGGCAGGACCGATGTGAATGGTGCGGGTAAGCGGCTGATCGTTATCGAACACGACAGGGATGACTTGGAGCACCTCGTATTGGTCGACAACCCCGATCTTGACAGCCTGGAAGCTGAAAATCGCCGGATGGCCGAAGATCTGCATCGTCTGTCCGATGTGATTGTTTTTGTCGCAAGTCAGGAAAAATATGCCGATGAAATTCCGTCCAGAACGCTCAGCCTTCTAGGCAAAGAGGGTAAGCCCCTCTTCTTCCTTTTCAATAAGGCCGATCCTGCGAACACACCGGAAGAGATAATCGATTTTTTCAGGGCTCGGGGGATAGTAATTAACGATAAACGGATATGGTTTATACCGTATACGGCTTCCCCGTTGGTTGATTCACTTGCCCGGCAGGAAGATTTCAGCCGTTTCTCGACGAGTTTTCATGAAATCCTGCAAAAGAAGGATTCGAATTCTTTCCTGATTGAACAAATTAAACAAAGGCGCGCAATGCTCAAAAAATCCATCGATGTTTTCCTTGATCTGGTGGAGCTAGAGCGTACGGCCGGGGATAAATGGCTGGAGCGGCTGGACATGCTTTTTAAAGGACAGGGCAGAGATTTGATTAATCAATGCGAAGCCCGCTTCAAAGAAGACAATCAGGGGCATATTCAGCAGGAAATAAAAAATATATATAGCCGGTACGATATCCTGTCGAAACCCCGGCACTATGTAAGGCAATTGCTTCTTGCTCCTTTTCGTCTGCTCGGGCTTCGTGGGAAAAAACCGGACCGGGCGCACAGGCGGGAACTGTCGGAGATACGAAAACAGACGGACATTACGCCTATTCTTTCGGCTGTAAGCGCATGTAACCGTCTTGTTCTTGAAACGCTTTCACCTGAAAATCATGATTCTTTATTTTTCAGGGAATTGCGCGGAGATGAAATAGCCCTTTCCGACAAAAGAGTTCGGAGCATAATCGAGCAATTGCAGGAAGAAATGATGGAATGGCTCGAAGGGAAATTCAGTGAGCTTGCGCGGGGAATCCCGAAATATAAAGAGTTGGGTATTTATTCGACTGCCATTGTGTGGGGAGGATTGATACTGTCGTTTGAAATCGTGCTCGGAGGCGGAATAACGTTTATAGAAGTGGCGCTGGACTCGTTCCTGGCACCTCTGGTTACAAAAGGATCCGTCAATATCTTCGCGTTTCATGAAATTCAAAACGTTGCGCGTGAGCTCGATAAGAAGTACAAAAAAGGGATAATGGATATACTGGAAGAACAAAAACAGCGTTATGTATCCCGTCTGCAACCGTTAATGATAAAGGAAGAAGCGATAGAAGGGCTCCGGGCCCTTAAGGCGGAACTGGGGGAATAAGAATGAACGATTCCGGTTCGCGATTGCGCGACAGTATCCTGGAAGCCCGGGACATCGCCCGGAATGCGGACTTTATTACTGTTTCAGATGACGATCGGCGGCATATACTGGAAAAGGCTCAGACCCTGCTCGACAAGCTTTATGACGTGTCACGGAATTATCTGGTAGTCGGACTGCTGGGTGGTACCGGTGTGGGAAAATCAACCCTTATGAACGCCCTTGCCGGTGCTTCCATTTCATCCGCGAGTCATCGCAGGCCGCACACCGACACGATTCTCATATATCGCCACAGCGACGCTTCATTACCTTTTGCATCCGATCCGGCAATGGTCTGGAAAGAGTTTGTGCACAACAGCGAAACCGTAAAGCAGATTATACTGTGTGATCTTCCCGATTATGACAGTCTCTTGTCGGAGCACAGGCACCAGGTTATAGGATTCATGGAGCACGCGGATATTCTTGTGTGGCTGACCTCCCCGGAAAAATACGGCGACGGCGGTTTCTATGAATTTCTGAGGCTGGTTCGTAAATCTGAACGGAATTTCTATTTTGCCGTTAACAAATCGGATCTGTTTTTCGACGGCTCCTCTTTCGAAGAGGGGTTTGAGAAAATGCAACGTGTTCATGCCGATTTTCAGGAACATCTGCGAAAGACCGGTATCGTCAATCCGGTCATATATACGCTTTCGGCGGTCGAAGCTTTCAACAAACAGATACTTTCTCCCTGGAATCAGTTTCCGGGCTTTCGCCGGGAGATTTTTCGTCAGAGAGAATTGAAGGAGATAAAAGGCATCAAGGCTGCAAACCTGGAAAAAGAATACTACCACTACATCTCGTTGTTTGAAGCCGAACTGGTTCACCTTGAGTCCATGCACGATATTCTCGCCGGTGTGATAACGGTGGTGGAAGAACCCGATTCCGGGGAAAGTTTTATTAATGAAGATATCAGTTCGATCATGGATGAAAACATCCGCTCCGAGATTAGATCGAAAATCGACAATATCTCCCTTTTGAAAGGACCGGGCTATGGCGTGGCTGCCTTGATGCGTCAATGGAAATACCGGTCGCCGCGCAGCCGGGACAAAGCGGCAGAAGGTTTGTTCGGGTTCGTAACACAGCGGATATCTCAGGTTTTCCGTAGACGACGTGAAAATCTCGTAAACAATATTATGAGCGGCATCATGAGAAAGAACGCTCACCCGGCGATGGCCGGGCAGGTCAGGGATATTTTGCAATCGGAGTACTGTACGGAAATATTCGAAGAAAAACTTGAGCGGGATGCAGGCGGCAGACTCGTCTCGTTTCATGAGACCGGGCATGCGATGTTTCGTGCCGGTCAAGGTATTGCGTATCTTTTCCTGCTTCTGGCTTTAATTACCGCACTTGCGGGAAAAGGCGCATGGCAGTCACTTTTTGCAGACCCTTCGCTGGCACAACTGCTTAATTTCATTATTACCGCCTTTTATAATCTTTTCAGTCCGGCCGGCCTGGCGGCATTGGGGAGCTATACACTCATGAACCTGTTGTTCGGCTTCTGGTTTTATCGTCGATATCTGGGTCTCATTGAAAGAACGACTGATGAGATTATAGAAGCATTCGTTGAAAACGTGGGGGCATTATGGCGGGAGACAGTCGATCATATCGCAGCGGCGCTGCAAGAATATGATCGGATGCTGGAAGTGACGGCATGTTCCCTGAGGAAACTCGGCAAGATCGACATGTTGTAAGTTTTGAACGGTTATCCCGGGCACTGCCGCCGTAACGAAGATCTCTTGAACCATCCCGGTATCGTGGATGGAGTCATCTTTGCCCCGGGAATGGAAGGTGGGTTATAAGACACATTTGTCATCCGTACTTAACTCAGATTTTCACAGTGAAAGCGACAGATACAAATTATGCCGGATTTCTTTCTTCGGGATGTACGTTATCAGCTTCTGCCGCATAGAATGCGCAAAACTACAGGTAACCCTGCGCAGGATGTCATGAGAGAACAAAATAAATGGAATATCTGATAGACATAATGAAACCCGGAGATTGGAATCACGTTCGTTCTGTTTATCTCGAAGGTATAGCTACAGGCAATGCTACCTTTGAAGTCGATGCTCCCGATTGGGAAAGATGGGACCGCGACCACCTGCCGGATCACCGGTTTGTGATCAGGGAAGGCGATAATGTTCCGGCGTGGGTGGCACTCAGCCCTGTCTCCACCCGTTGCGTCTACTCGGGTGTGGCGGAAATCAGCCTCTATGTCGCGGCCGGACAACGCGGCAAAGGTATGGGGTCGCACCTGCTGAGGGCGGTTATACACTCAACGGAAAATGCCGGTTTATGGACATTACAGGGGGGCATTTTCCCCGAGAATATACCAAGCCTGCGTCTCGTCAAAAAACATGGTTTCAGAGAGATTGGTAAACGTGAGAAGGTTGGCAGGATGACATATGGTTATCTCGCCGGATGGAGAGACGTTGTTCTGGTAGAGCGGCGCAGCACAGTGACAGGCATTGATTGAAATCCCCATGAAAGGAATTAAAAGAAAAGGGGTTACCTGTTTTTCAGATAACCCCTTATTGTTTATGGTGCCGAAGCCCGGACTTGAACCGGGACGNNTACCCCCTCAAGATAGCGTGTCTACCATATTCCACCACTTCGGCTTTGTTCCGTCGGAACCTATTTTTTTTCTGTGCTTTTGTCAATACAAAAATTTACTCGGCCTTTTCTTGAGCCGGTTGAGTCGAGGGAACCATGTTGCCGGTCGCAGCATTGTCTTCTTTCTCTGCCGGTATGGTCTTTTCGACTCCGGGTGTGGAGACATTATCCATAATGGAACTGGCTTTATGTGTCGACGCGTAGGCAAGCCACAGGGATGTCAGCATGAAGAATACCGCCACAAAGGTGGTCATTTTCCCCAGAAACGTTCCCGGACCGCTGCTTCCGAAGACTGTCTGGCTGGAACCGCCGAACGCCGCTCCCATGCTTGCTCCCTTGCCTGTTTGTAAGAGTACGATGAGAATCATCGCTATACAAATTATAATATGAAAACTGACTACTGCCGTGTGCAATTTTGTTGGTCTCCTTATCTCTCTGAAGTCCTTATAATGTCTGCAAATGATCCTGAATCGAGACCGGCCCCCCCCACCAGTGCGCCGTTTATATCAGGCTGATCCATAAGACTGCCGGCGTTTTCCGGATTGACGCTGCCCCCGTAGATGATAACCGTTTCGGAGGCACGACCATACGCAAGATCACGGGCTATCGTCTCCCTGATGAAACTGTGCGCTTCCTGTGCCTGGAATGGGGTCGCTGTCTTTCCTGTGCCAATGGCCCAGACAGGTTCATATGCAAAAACAATTTTCCCTATATCACTAGAAGTTGTATTATTCAATCCTTCTTTTAGTTGTTTTTTAATAACCTCGAATGTTATTCCCGATTCCCTTTCATCCAGAGTTTCCCCTATGCAGAATATGGGTTTCAGCCCGGATCGCAGGGCCGCGCGTATTTTTCTGTTCAGCATGGAGTCGTTTTCCTCAAACAGAGTGCGCCGTTCCGAATGACCTATTATTACAAATTCGCAGCCTGCGTCAACGAGCATGGCAGCGGAAATCTCGCCGGTATAGGCGCCTTTATCTTCCCAGTGCATATTCTGAGCCGATATATGGATGGCTGAATCCTTCAGAATTTCCGCGACTGAAAATAATGCCGTAAAGGGAGGTGCGATAACTATGTCTACCTCACACGATTCGGTAAAATCTTTCTTTAACTGTTTTGAAAATGCGACTGCCTCGGAGATGGTTTTGTGCATCTTCCAGTTAGCTGCTATAAGGGGTCTTGTCATTGTATCCCTCCTTAGTGATTATGGATAACTATAATTTCCCCCCGATATAGATGGCAAGATCTCTCATCCTGCATGCGTAACCGCTTTCGTTGTCATACCACGAAAAGACCTTGACAAAGTTCTTGTCGATAACCTTGGTCAAGGGCGCGTCTACTATGGATGAATGATCATCGCTGGTAAAGTCAACGGATACCAGCTCTTCTTCGCAGAATGCCATGATTCCTTTAAGTTTTCCTTCGGCCGCTGATTTCAGGGCTGCATTTACTTCATCCGCGGTCACCGTTTTCCCTACTTCTACCGTCAGGTCAACTAGAGAAACGTTCGGTGTCGGAACGCGCAACGCCAGGCCGTCGAGTTTTCCCCGGAGAGAGGGGATTACCTCGGCTACCGCCTTTGCTGCACCGGTGGATGTCGGAACAATGGACATGGCGGCGGCCCTGCCCCTTCTGAGGTCCTTGTGCGAGCCGTCCAGGATCCTCTGGTCCATAGTATATGAATGGATAGTCGTCATAAGACCTTTTACGATTGAAAAGTTGTCATTTATTACCATGGCAACCGGCGCGAGGCAGTTGGTAGTACAGGATGCGTTGGAGATAATATTGTGCTTTTCAGGATCGTATGTCTTTTCATTTACACCCATGACGAATGTGCCGTCTATTTCTTTCCCGGGCGCCGCGATTATAACTTTTTTCGCACCTGCGTTGATATGCCCGCCAGCTTCGGCCTTTGTCCGGAATTTTCCCGTGGATTCCATGACGATATCGATGCCCAGTTCTTTCCAGGGAAGGGACGATATATCGCCGGTTACATTTGTAACTCGTATCTTTTTACTCCCGACTTTCAGGAAATCTCCATCTGCTGCAACATCCGCCTTGATCTTGCCGTGAACGGAGTCATACTTCAGAAGATGCAGCAGGGTTTGCGCATTCGCTCTCGTGTTGACCGCAATGATTTCAATGTCGTCTCTACCAAGGCAGGCCCTTACAAGAAATCTGCCGATCCTCCCGAAACCGTTTATGGCAACTTTAACGCTCATTATAAACCTCCATTTTCTTTTCAACCACGCTTTCTCCAAGCGGTCGGGCGGATTTTATATAGACACGGAACGTTAGTCAATAATTTTTGTCTTTTATTCCCCGTACCTCAAGTCGGTCTTGACAGTGGGGGTAATCATTTATAAGATGCATAGAATTGGAAATGATTGTCGCGGATAACGGGTAAACCGTTTAAAATAATATGTTAATCGGTGCCGTTTCTCTTGTGTTCCGGATTTATATAAAGGAGAAAGAAGGCAAATGGATAATGTCAAAAAACCGATTCTTGCGGGTACATGGTATCCTGGAGATCCGATAAGGCTAAGGTCCGATATAGAACGGTACCTTGCTGATACGGGTGAAGAAAAGATTGATGGAAAGGTGATGGGACTTATTTCACCCCACGCCGGGTATGTGTATTCTGGACGGATCGCTGCCTGTGCTTACAAGGCTGTACGGGGGAACGAATTTGATGCGGTGATAGTTATCGGCCCCAGTCACCGGGCGTATTTCAAGGGGGCTTCCATATATAACGTGACAGGATATGAAACTCCGTTAGGCATTATGCCGGTTGATATATCTCTTGCCGGGGAAATGGTGTCGCGCAGTAATAATATGATATCAATTGTTCCGGATGATCGCTCCCCTGAAAATTCTCTCGAGCTTCAGATTCCTTTCCTGCAGGTCGTACTCGGCAATATCCCTTTTGTTCCCATACTCTTAGGGACACAGGACATTAATACCTGCAGGGGAGTGGCCGACGCGATTATGAAAACGGTCGGAGACAGGCGAGTGCTGATTGTGGCCAGTTCGGATTTTTCCCATTACCATGATTACGATACGGCAGTCACGATGGATTCGGCGACGCTTGAGTATATTGAAAAGATGGATATTGAGGGATTCCTGCGGGGGATTGCAAACGACAGATTCGAGGCGTGTGGAGCCGGGGGTATTGTAGTGATGATGATTGTGGCTGTGGCCATGGGAAGCGCCGGAGTCAGGATACTGGAGTATGTGAATTCCGGTGACATCACCGGAGACAAGAGCGGTGTTGTGGGATATGCCGCCGTCGTTTTTTACGGCAGAGACAGAAACAGGGATAAATAGTAAAAAGGTTCCGTATATGCTTACAAAACGCGATGAGGATCTGCTGCTGAAGAGAGCGAGAAAGAGTATCGAGACCGGGCTTGACGGAGAAACCATGCCTCCCGTTGAGAAGGTTTCGGAAGCTCAGGAAGAAAAGATGGGAGCCTTTGTCACGCTCAAGAAACATGGCCGGTTGCGGGGATGTATAGGGTTTATCGAGGGAAGAAAGGCCCTGCATGAGACTGTTGAAGAAATGGCACGGGCTGCGGCTTTCAGGGATCCGCGGTTTCGTCCCGTAACGAGGGATGAACTCGATGACTTGAATATAGAGATATCTGTATTGACACCCTTGAGACGGATACGGAATATAGATGAAATAGAAGCAGGGAAGCATGGAATTTATGTCGTAAAAGGTTTCCATTCGGGATTGCTGTTGCCGCAGGTTGCCACCGAATATAACTGGGACAGGATTACGTTCTTGAGGGAAACATGCGGCAAGGCGGGTCTGCCGGGGGACGCGTGGAAAGATAAGGACACGGCAATATTTATTTTTTCTGCGAGGGTTTTCGGTGAAGAATAAATATTATTGATTTTATCGTTCAAGTTGTTATTTTTGGCAAAAAACCCTTGACAAATATATCTTTTGGATTTAGTCTCCGCTTTTCCCATTTAGGGAGGTAGCTTTATAGTTAGCTTGAGTAACTGAAAGTGCTGTAATATATGTTAGTTAGCTTGCTGGCGTAGCTCAATTGGTAGAGCAGCTGATTTGTAATCAGCAGGTTGCGGGTTCAAGTCCCATCGCCAGCTCCATGAAAGTTTTACGCAGTTGGGAAGCAGTGTGGAGGGGTTCCCGAGTGGTCAAAGGGAGCAGACTGTAAATCTGACGGCTCAGCCTACGGAGGTTCGAACCCTCCCCCCTCCACCATTAATTTTTCTGTAAGGCGTATAAAGGTCCGGTG
>DCUQ01000005.1 GCA_002327865.1 Syntrophaceae bacterium UBA2210 | reverse complement strand
GTCCATCACTTTGGGGGAACTGCACGGACCACCTTTGGCGGCCGCTGAGCTAAAACGTTGGTATCGAAAAGGATAATAATGACAAAATTTAATGAAATTACGAATGAAACCGAAAGGAGAAGCAAGCTGAATTATGTTAAAGAATTATGGACTGGTTGGCGACAGGTGCGTGAGACAACATTAACGAGAATTAACAGTTATCTATTCACACTCAATGCTGGTGCACTACTGGCTTCATTAACTTATGTTGCCGCTAAAAAAATAATGCCGACATTAATTTTTCAATTTGCGTTTTCGCTATTGGAATTTTGTTCTCTGTCTTACATGCCGTGATTGATTATTATTCAGTAGAAAAATATTTATCTGATTATAAGACCTATGTCAAAAACCTATATGACAATGAAATGGAATGGGAAGATTTTGTCACAAAAAGTTCTATCAGGAGTAAACTACTCGACCGGATATTTCACTTAATAGGTTGGGCGAGTGGAATTTCTTTCATTGTCGCAATAATAAACGGAATTATTCAATTAAAGTAACACCAACATCTGGTTCAACAAGGACCGGCTTTTCCGCTATGCTAAAAAGCCGGCCTGTTATACAGGCCGTTCTACTACACTTCCAACGGCAATCATCAGCAATCCCCTTTGATCGAAATCATTTGTTTGTAGGTGTAGGGTGTGAGATTTGCCATAGAATCGGCAAGACAAACTCTGCTATGGCTTTTCCCGTGGTGTTCTTCCTGATGACCGACAAAATCACACTTGATTAATTTACTGTACATTTCTTTTAGTAATGCCGCAATTCAGCAACGCGTTTTTTGCGTTCTCTAAAATTACCTTTTGAGACACTTTTAACTATAGTTTCATATAGTTAAAATGTATAAGATACCCCTATACCCAAAAGGTATTGTTTCTCGTCTTTTACGACAGGGCTATCAGCGGCATCGCCAACCAACCATTCATAGCTCGCCATAGCCTGAAGCCCCCAGTGACGGTTAAGCATATACATCGACATAATTTGAAATCCAACTGACTTGAACCCTGAATCCGAGTCGTAAACAGGCAGCCCAGATCTTAAAGATTGGCTTTGTGAGATACTAAAATATTTCTCCATATAATAAGAGCTTGCAAAGGTTGTTCTTACCGATGGTTTGAAGATGATTTTTTCCCTCAATTGCAGATCGTATCCCAGACCGATATGGATCTGGTAACCAGTATTTTCACCAGTAAACTGATGTTCATAACGGGTGTCAAAGAAGACATCTTCAATTTTCCATTTGAATAAAATATTGGCGGTTGCACCGCTATCGATATCGCCGAGCCCGTGAAGATCGCTTGTTTCATCCTCATCTCGGCCGAAAGAGTAACCGATAGATGCGCCTACCTTCACATCATTGCGATTCCACAAATAAACCCCTAAGCCACTGCCTGGATTTAAAAAAATCGTATCTCGCCAATTGACATCAATCATAGGCATGGCTTGAAATTCATAATTATCGGAACCTTCATACTCCGGTTTATACATTCCGGTTGCTCCTAAACGAACAGACCAGTCACTGTCCTGACAATACGAATTGCTTACAAAAACAAAGAACATCAAGGCTATATGAAATAAAACAAAGATACTACGAACCATTTCATTCCCTTCTCATTTTCATAAACAGGGCTTTAGATGATCAGAGCATCATCTCCCCTTTGGTTACAGTCGTTCAAAGCAGAAAAAAGATCAAAACCGCCATTTAGGTAACTCTACGGATTGTGTATTGTCAAGAGGTTTTACCGTGAGATTTTCAATCGGTAATCGTTGATTTTCTGATGAAAAGATTTTGAGGTCTCGTAGATGTAGCCAATAAGGAGAACAAGCTGTTGTCTACCGACCAATCTTATCGATTAAATTCCGTTGTCAGTGCTATGAGCCACATGAAATATTCAAAATCTTTTTTTGCCGATTCACACTGCTCCGGTGTCAGATAATCAAGGTTATCTTCGTAGAACCGGTCGACCAGTTGCAGATATTCACCCATGGCTTCTTTAACTTCCTCAGGGTCGGAACTCTGGAGTTTATAATAAACGGCCATGGCTTCCTGTTTTATCCGGGTCGTTTTATCGGGCATAATCGATCCTCGCTTTATCAGACGGTAGTGGTAGAATTTTCCCCGAGTTCCCTGTCGGCATACATGGAACCTGTTCTATCCTGCAGAAACTCCGGATGACGTTTTTCTCCGTCCTTCCGGGATCTTCTCTTTTTAATAATACTGAAGCGCGACACAGGTTAGTTACGGTCTGCCTGCCCGTGTGTGTCCGGGCCTGGATTTCCTTGAGCTTTTTACATCCCATATACACAACTTACCGCAACCCTGCAATAGCGTGGTCGTTTTTCAGCTTCTCCCACAATGCTTCTACAATTACAGGGGGGATATCGATAATATTAAGCTGCTTTTTACCCGAATATAAACAACAGGCTTCGATGAATTCATCGTTATCCACCCAGAGGTTAAATCTTCTGCGTATGAACATCGACATCCCGATCGAAAAATGAAGATCCATAAGATCGGCTCTTTCCATATTAACGATAACGGCCTTTTCCCGCAAAGACAGATCGGCGAGAAGTCTTTTTACCGCCTCTTCTATGGTCGCCGGCAATGATCCGCATTGTTCATTCATCCTGCCATTCCTCCATGAAAGGGTCTTCAGGAACCGTTTCCTTATACTGTAAATATCGCCGCTTTTACCCTATTGAATCCCAATGCGATTCATTCCGGGAAATATACGAGTAAAAAACAATTCGTTCGCTCTATGTAACACAATTGCCTTGAAATTTTCATAAAACATTTTGACACAAACAAAGAATCATGCGAGAAGAAAACGTTCAGTTTGTTTACAATCCGATAACGTATTAAATAGTATTATCTGTTCTCATCAAAAACACCACAAATACGGGACATGAACAAGGCATGAAAGAAACTGTCAGTATTACTTTCTGGGGTGTACGGGGAACACTGCCGGTTCCGGGCCGAAACACGGTGCGTTACGGGGGGAACACATCCTGTGTCAGCATAAAATTTCCGGATGATATACTGTTTATCTTCGACGCGGGAACCGGAATCAAGGAACTGTCAAACCGTATCATTTCCGAGAAACGTACCATTACAAACGCCACGATATTTATATCGCATCCGCACTGGGATCATATAAACGGTCTTCCTTTTTTCGCGCCGCTGTATATGAATGAAAACAGATTCGAGATCTGCGGTCCGTCAAACGGAGGCATGTCGATACGGCAATTGATATCCGGGCAGATGGACGGCATATATTTTCCTGTCAATATAAAAAGATTCGGCACGGCTGTCTCTTTTCGCGATCTGGGAGAAGAAGCGTTCCATATTGACACGATAAAGATAAGAACTATTCTTCTCAATCATCCGGGACGATGTCTGGGGTATCGTATGGATCACGGGGGCAAGTCCATCTGCTATGTCACGGATAATGAAATTTACCCGGAGTACAGCAGGGATTACAACGAGGTTTATCTGAATAAGCTGGCGAACTTTGTCTCCGATACCGATGTATTGATAACAGACTGCACATACACGGCTGAGGAATATATGGAGAAAATCGGATGGGGGCATTCATCGGTAAATCAAGTGGCGGAGCTGGCAGACCGGGCCGGGGTAAAAAACCTCTACCTGTTTCACCATGACCCCGATCAGACCGACGATGATATAGACAACAAACTGAAAATGGCACAGGCTGTTTTAGAGCAAAGAGGTTCCTCTACCATCTGTATTGCACCGCGGGAAAAAGAGGTCTTTCATATATAAGAAAGGAGGACACATCGAAACTTCCTTCCGCAATACTTACGCTCGATGATAACGCCCACTGAACAGCAAGATATCAGAAACGATGATGAATAAATCATACTCACGTCTGCGCGGAATACTGAAACCATGAAATTCAGCCTCAAGTTCTGGATAGGAATCGTACTGCTGACAGCCAATCAGCCGATCGGCTGGGGGGTCATGCTTGCGTGTGATGTTCTTGCCATCAGCAAGAACAACGAGTTCTTTTTCTACCTCGGAATAGCCCTTTACTCGCTGAGTTGGGGATTGCTCGGACTGGGCTTGTTGCTTGCGGGTCCTGAAGGAGTACGTTATTCCCGCTTCTTGCGGAAAAAGTTACGGGAGCGTTTGTCCCTGTTCTTCAAGGAGGAAAACCGCAAAGAGTTAAAAAAATGATTTTCATAATCTGCTCACAACTTCAATCCGCCGGTCAGAACAAGACAGAAGCGGAGACAAAACAAGTTTTTATTACAAAAGCACGACCGACTGCACGGCATGGTTTATTAAAAATATCACCGTGAAAACAGGGAGGCGCAAGGACAGGGAAATGTTCACTTCAGCGCGTCTTCTCTTCACGTGATCCCGTGGCTGCCGCAGTCCAACCTTGTCGTTTTTGCAAGAACTTCAAAATCGGGGGATGTATACCCCGCACGTCGCTCTAGTCAGCCTGTTTTCTCAGAAATGCGGGAGTTTCGAAATCCGGGTTGTCGTCGTCATTTATCATTCCCATTCTGACAACAACAGGTTTCTCTCCGCTCCTTTTTTCGTCCTTGTTCCGTATAAAAGCCGGTTTGGCAAAATCCTCTCTTTTCCTTACATGCGTAGGGATGCTGGGAATATCGGGCACTCCGGCATAACCCCGATCTTTTGAATCAAATCCCGTGGCTATGACAGTGATACGAATCTCGTCATCCATACTTTCATCGATGACCGTCCCGAATATGATGTTTGCATCTTCGTTGGCCTCGGACTGTACCAGAGACGATGCTTCATTGACTTCAAAAAGCGTCATATCGGGTCCTCCCGTCACGTTGAGCAATACGCCACGGGCTCCCTGGATAGAATTGTCTTCCAGCAGAGGAGAGGAGATCGCCTTCTGCGCGGCCTCGATAGCCCTGTTATCACCGCGTGCCACGCCGGTTCCCATAAGGGCCAGTCCCATCTCGGACATGATGTTCCTTACGTCGGCAAAATCCAGATTAATCAATCCGGGAACCATGATAAGGTCGGAAATCCCCTTAACGCCGTTGTAGAGAATATCGTCGGCTTTCTTGAAGGCATCCGTCAAGGACATGCTTCTGCCGCTGATGCTCAGCAATCTCTGGTTGGGAACGACAATAAGCGTATCAACCACTTTCTTCAATTCGGCAAGCCCTTCCTCGGCCTGCCGTTCCCGTTTCTTCCCTTCAAACTGGAACGGCTTTGTCACGACCGCGACAGTGAGAGCACCAAGATCTTTCGCAATCTCCGCCACAATAGGAGCGCCGCCTGTTCCGGTGCCTCCGCCGAGACCCGCCGTTACAAAAACCATGTCCGCTCCCGCGAGGACCTCCTTCAACCTGCCTTCGGATTCGATAGCGGCTTTCTTGCCCACTTCGGGGTCGGACCCTGCGCCGAGGCCCTTTGTAATTTCCGCGCCCAGTTGCACTTTTATCGGGGCTTTCGATGCTACCATAGCCTGAGAATCCGTGTTGGCTATGATGAAATCTACCCCGCTGAGATTATAGGCAATCATCATGTTGACGGCATTTCCTCCGCCACCTCCTACGCCTATGACCTTGATCTTGGCGGCATTGTCCGGAGCACCACCTTTTACCAATTCAAACATTTCCCTGTCCTCCCTTCTTTAGAAAAAATCATTAAACCATCTCTTTATTTTCTTTGTCATTCCGCCCAGTATATTCTTCTCGCCCTTTTTCACGGCATAATCGGGCTGGTTTTTACTTCCATGTACAACCAGCCCCACTCCCGTCGCATACATCGGGCTGTTAATTATATCCGTAACACCCCCCACACCGACGGGACATCCTTTCCGCACCGGCATGTTGAATATCTGCTCAGCCAGTTCGGTTATCCCTTCAAGAATTGCTGTCCCTCCGGTAAGAACAATGCCTGCGGCCAGCATATCATCGTACCCCGATTTGACGATCTCCCGATGTGCGAGACCAAGAATTTCCTCCAGGCGCGGTTCGATGATTTCTCCCAGTACCTGCCTTGAAACAGTTCTCGGATTTCTCCCGCCTACGCTCGGGACTTCTATGATCTCATTCTGCGGTATCAGGGGGATATAGGTGCAACCGTACCGTATTTTTATTCTCTCGGCCTCCGTTACCGGGGTGCGCAACCCTACGGAAATATCACCGGTAATGTAATCGCCTCCCAGAGCCAGAACAGCCGTATGTTTAATGCTTCCCTCGGCAAACACCGCGATATCGGTGGTACCGCCGCCGATATCGATCAAAGCGACACCGAGTTCTTTTTCATCCTGACTGAGAATAGTCTCACTGGATGCCAGGGGTTCCAGAATAATACCATTTACACCCAGCCCCACACGATTAATCGACTTTATTATATTTTGTATGGACGTGACCGCTCCGGTAACAACATGTACCTTGGCCTCAAGCCTGACTCCCGACATCCCCACGGGTTCTTTTACTCCGTCCTGATCGTCGACTATATAATACTGAGGCAGTATGTGGATTACCCTCCTGTCCAGAGGAATGGCAACCGCCTTGGCCGCTTCCAGGGCTCTCGTGACATCATACTCATCGACTTCGCCACCCTTGACCGCCACAATACCGTAACTGTTCAACCCCCTGATGTGACTCCCGGCAATACCTGCGAAAACCGACCTTATCTCACATCCCGACATCAATTCCGCTTCTTCCACGGCTCTCTTGATCGAATCGACGGTGCTGTCGATATTGACCACTACACCCTTTCGAATACCGTTTGACGGATGAGTGCCGATCCCGATTATATCTATTCCCTCATTCGTGATCTCACCGACAATGGCACATGTTTTGGTCGTTCCTATATCCAGTCCTACGACTATATTTTCCTTCTTTGCCATTCACTCATCCTCTCCGACATCATATCTTCGTTTTATGACCCCCCGTCAGATTTTTCGGCCCCACGCTATTTCCCCGCCGGACAGTAATCCTGCTGCAATCAATGAGATCGATACTCAAAGACGCCTCGTCTTGATTATTTCGTGTCAAATCCATCATAACCCGTTTCAGCCGCTTAAGTTTCTTATCGTAATCGCCAAAACCGAGATTCAGAAACAGCCTGTTATCCGTAACAACGGAGAATTCGTATACATCATCCACATAGATCTCGGATATGTTCCACGCCCTGGGGAAATTGTCTTTTTCCGAAAGATAATCCAGGAATTCGAATGTTTTTTTCAGGAGATCACCCCGTATCGTTCCATCCCTGTAGAATCCCGTCAGCACCGGGATGTCCGTATTGTCGCCCGGTTCAAATTTTTTAAATGCTTCTCCGTTCCGGTCGACAATATAAAGATCTTTGTCTTTCTGGAGAAGCGCGGCGGCATCTCTCTCAACAACCTCGATAACCAGTCTGTTGGGGAATTCTCTTCCGACAGATACATGCTCGATCCACGGTTCCTTCTCTATCTCTCTTTCTATTTTCCCGGTATTCACCGTAAGAATATTTATGGAAGGCGATATACCCGCGCACTCGATAATCCTTTCTTTGCTGACTTTGCTGCAGTTTTTGACGATTGTGTTTTTTAACTGAAAATAATCGGCACACATGGCAAAGTTATACGCATACACCATGAAAAAGGCCAACAACCCGGCGACACCTACCATGGCAAGGGTTCTGAAAATTTCACCCGGAATTATTCCCGGTTGCTTTTTCACCCTGTTTATCGAATTTTTTTTCTTTCTCTTGAAGAACGCCTTCATCGTTCCTCTCCGATTATCTTCAATTCGGTCTCAAGAAAGATTCCTCTCTCACTCAGAATCTTCTTTTGAACCGTTTCAATCAGAGCAATAATATCTTCTGCCTTAGCATTGCCCTTATTTATAATGAAATTAGCATGTTTTTCGGATATTTCCGCATCGCCCGCCTTGAGACCTTTGAGTCCGGCCTCTTCGATCATTTTCCCGGCCGGGTAACCCGGAGGGTTTTTGAAAACCGATCCCGCACTCCGGTACGTGAGCGGATGTTTTATCCTGCGCTCAGAAATAATGCCGGAAATCTTTTCCCGGATTTCATCGCTGTCGCCTCTCGTAAGATTAAAGCCTGCACCGGTAATAATCGTTCCTTCCGGTAGATTTAGATTCCTGTATTCAAACCGCAGTTCCTTTGCCGCCATATCCCGTATATTCGAGTCGGCATCGAGGATAGAGATCGATTTCAGTACGTCTTTCATCTCTTTTCCCCACGCGCCGGCATTCATTTTCAGACCTCCTCCGACGCTGCCCGGGATCCCGGCACAAAACTCCATCCCCGAAAGGGATTCTCTGATACAGAGTTCAATGACGGTGGAAAATGAAACCCCCGCCTGTGCGTAAACACAAATATTGCCCGTATGTTCTTCTTCCGGAAAAAATTCCCTGGAAATGATCTCTTCCCGTATCTCCAGCCGTTGGAATTTCTCCAGTGAAATCAATACACCCCGGTAACCGCCATCCCTCACGATAAGATTCGTGCAATTCCCGACAGGCAGAAAAGAAATCGCTTCTCTGCGGAGAAGATCTACCAGTTTTTTAAGCTCACTCACGGTATCCGGAAAGATAAGCGCGTCAGCCGTTCCCCCGACGCCCATCGAAGTATGCGCGGACATGGGTTCATCGAAAAGCGTCTTTCCGGCAACGATGCCGCTTATACTGTCTCTGAGCTGACGATCCGCTATCATCATCTTTCCTCTTTCTTATTTTTATCCTGTTGCAGCCTGCCGGCTTTCAGCAGTTCTTCTCCTACCTTCCACACATTCCCCGCCCCCAGGGTCATCACGACATCGCCCGGTTCCGTTATGGCACACAGGTGCTCGACGATTTCGTTGAAACCAGACAGGTACGCTACATTGTCGTGACCGCGATCTCTCATGCCTTTACTTAGATTGATGGAATGGACACCTTGTATTTCTTTTTCACTCGCCGCATATATGTCTGTAAGGATAAGCATATCCGCATCATCGAATGCATCCAGAAATTCATCGAAAAGATCTCTTGTGCGTGTATAACGGTGAGGCTGGAATACAACGATAAGTCTTTTGTTTCCCCACGCGTTTTTCGCGGCTCCCAGCACTGCCTTTATCTCAGTGGGATGATGTCCGTAATCATCGACTACCGTGACACCGGCCGCGGTTTGTCCCTTGATCTCGAGACGGCGGTTTACTCCTCTGTAAGTGTTTAGCCCCTCCTGTATGGTAGAAAATTTCATACCGAGTTCCATGGATACGGCAACCGCGGCCACCGCGTTGTAAACATTGAACAGACCCGGAATCCGCATCTTGACTGTTCCAAGGAGTTTTTCCCTGTGGTACACGGAAAATTGCGATGTCATTCCGCTGAAGGAAATATCGGCCGCCCGGAAGTCGACTTCTTCATAGATGCCGTATGTTATGGTCTTTCTCTTCACCATGGGCAATATATCTCTGACATTGTTACAATCACCACAGAGTATGGCAGACCCGTAAAAGGGAACCGAGTTGGCAAATTTAAGAAAGGCATCTTTTATCTCTCCTATTCCCTGATAATAATCCAGATGTTCTCTGTCTATATTAGTTACTACGGCGATATACGGATTCAGACTGAGGAAAGACCCGTCGCTCTCATCCGCTTCGGCAACAATAATATCACCTTCTCCCAGTCTGGCGTTGCTCCCGATGCTGTCGAGCCTGCCGCCTATAACCATCGTGGGATCGAGACCGCCATAAGCGAGTACGGTTGAAATTATGGAAGTTGTCGTTGTCTTTCCATGACAGCCCGATACGGCTATGGAATATTTCATCTTCAGCAGCTCGGCCAGCATTTCAGCTCTCGGGATAACCGGAATATTCCTGCTGTGCGCTTCCATCACCTCGGGATTGTCCTCTCCTACCGCCGTCGATTTCACCACCACATCGGCATTCGTAAGATTTGCCGATCTGTGGCCTTGAAAAATCGAGGCCCCGAGAGATTCCAGTCTCGACGTTATATAGGAACGCTCTATATCGGACCCGCTGATCGTATAACCGAGGTTCAGAAGGACTTCAGCGATGCCGCTCATTCCGATACCGCCTATCCCTACAAAATGTATATGTTTTACACGTCTGTACATCATATTTTTCTTTCCGGCTTTCTATTCCCGGCCCAGCATGCCGATACATTCATCGACGATCCGTTCAGCCGCCTTTATATTCCCCAGCTTTTCAGACTCTTTTTCCATTTTCATGATCACCCCGGCATCGTCGAACAGTTTTCTGATAATACCGGCAAGTGTCTTGCCGTCAAGTTCACGTTCGAGAATCATCTCCGCCGCTCCCGCATCCGCCAGCATTCGGGCATTCAATTCCTGATGGTTCCCCACAGCGAACGGATAGGGAATAAGCACCGATGCTTTCCCGCTCGCCGTTATCTCGGCGATGGAAGTGGCACCGGCTCTGCATATCAGGAGATCTGCCTTCCCGTAAGCCGAAGACATGTCGGTAATGAATGATTGCACGTCCGCATTCATCCTGTAAGCACGATAGGCGGCAGACACTTCATCCATATCCTGAGCACCTGTCTGGTGTGTAATCGACAGTCTGTCCCTTATATCCTCCAGATATCCGATCGACTCGATAACAGCCCTGTTGATAGCCCGGGCACCCTGACTTCCCCCGAATACGAGTATGGAAAATTTATTTTCCGTCCTTTGGTACTTATTAATACCCTTCACGAAACCCTTTCGCACCGGGTTACCTGTAACGATACTTCTGGCCTCCGCGAACCACTGTTGTCTGTCGGGAAATGAGAGAAATATTTTATCAACAAACCTGCCGAGCATTCTGTTAGTGAAACCGGGCAACGCATTCTGTTCAGCGATTGCCGTTTTTATCCCCATGAAATGAGCGGCTATTACAGCCGGCCCCGAGGCGTATCCTCCTACTCCCAGAACGATATCGGGATGAAAATCCCGAATGATCGATACCGACTGAACGATACTCCAGGGAATCTTTAAAAGGTTGACGATCATCTTTGCGATTCCCTTGCCTCTCACTCCCTCCACGTTTATCGTACGAAGGTTGAATCCGATATCGCCGAGCACCCGCGCTTCCAGACCCTTCCGCGTTCCCACGAAAAGAAGATCGTTCACCTGCGGCCTCTCCATAAATTCTCCGGCAATCGCCACGGCCGGGAATACGTGTCCACCGGTGCCGCCGCCCGCTATAATGATCCTGATATCTTTGCCTTCGGTATACATCGATTAAGACCGCTCCTCCGCCGTTCCATTGTCTTTTACCCGACAGGAGGATATGTTCAGTAATATCCCCACAGCGATCATGCACATCATCAGCGATGTGCCTCCATAGCTGAGAAACGGCAGTACCAGTCCCTTCGTGGGAACCAGTCCCATAACAGCCGCCATATTTATAAAAGCCTCCAGCGCGATAACCGTGGTCAATCCGGAAGCCAGGAGCATGCCGAACAGGTCACTGCAGGTAAAAGAAATCGCGAAACCGCGGTAAATAAGAAGGCAGAATAACAGGATAACTATTACTACCCCGATAAAGCCGCCCTCCTCGGCAATCACCGAAAGAATAAAGTCGGTATGCGGTTCCGGGAGATAAAACAGTTTCTGCATTCCATTTCCAAGCCCTACGCCGAAAGCTCCCCCCGAACCGAAGGAAATAAACGACTGTATTATCTGAAAACCGGTATTCGCGGGATCTTCCCAGGGATTGAGAAACGACATAAGCCGCTTCACACGGTAACTTTCATGAATAATCAAGGCAACCCCCACTGGCATCACGGCCGCCATAAATCCGGCGAGATATACGATTCTGGTCCCAGCCAGATATAGCATGAGCATAAACACCGCAACTATGATCACAGCCGTGCCGAAATCGGGCTGACACAATACAAGACCTGTAATGGCAAACAGGATGATCAGCGGAATCACAAAGACACGTGCAAATTCCTTTATGTGATGCATCTTTTTAGTAAGATAATGGGCCATAAAAATAACCAGCATAACTTTTACCATTTCGGACACCTGGAACGATACGGGTCCTACACGAAACCACCTGGTGGCGCCTCCGACCTTCATACCCAGACCCGGAACAATAAGCAGAGACAGAAGCATTATGGATATCAGTACGCCGGGATAAGCCGCCTTTCTCCAATGCCGGTAGGGAATTCTGGATGTTCCGATCATTATGCCAAGTCCGATTAAAACAAAGACTATCTGTTTCTTGATGTAGTGGTATCCGTCGCCGTATTTTTCCATGGAAATGATGGAACTCGAGCTGTAAATCATCACCGTTCCGATAACAACCAGAATTATTGTAACAATAAACAGCGCGATATCAGGTCTGCCTTTTGTCAATAATGACTGTTCGTCCATTTCCACCGATCCTTATTTCATCCCCATGTTATCGACCATGGCCTTGAAAACAGATCCCCTCTGTTCATAGTTCTTGAATTCATCGAAGCTTGAGCAGCCGGGCGATAAAAGCACAACGTCGCCGGGTGTCGAATTATCGCGGGCTATGACAACGGCATCTATCATGTTATCCGCAGTTTCAGTCCTTGTAATACCGCCTATGGCGGCTCCTATCTTCTTCCCGGCTTCACCGAAAGTTATCAGCATCTTGACCTTTTCCCGCATAAGTTCCGACAGTATCCCGAAATCGCCTCCTTTGTACCTGCCTCCCAGGAGAAGGATAACCGGTCCCGGGAATGATTCAAGCGCCCTGTAGACCGCATCCACGTTCGTGCCTTTTGAATCGTCGTAATACGCGACTCCGTCTACTGTTCCGGCAAATTCCACCCGGTGCGGTATGCCCTCGAAGACCTCCAGTACGTCGACGATCTTTCCGTGCGGACATCCACACCTTTTGGCAGCAAGCACGGCGGCCATTACATTCTCCATGTTGTGGGTGCCTCTCAAACGTATCGACCGGACGGGATATGTTTCATCCACACCGGCGGAACGGTATCTCAGCGATTCGCCGTCTATGAACATTCCTTCCCTCAGTCTTGTCGACGAGCTGAAGCATGAAACATGTTGTGCCGGCAATCTCTTCGAAAGATCCGCTAACGCAGGATCATCCGCGTTCAGAATGGCAAGATCCCCTTTTCCCTGACGGGCAAATATTCTCTCCTTCACGCAAAGGTATTCCTCGAAAGAACCATGATAATCGAGGTGATCGTAACTTACGTTCAGAAGCGCGGCAATGAACGGGTGAAAATTTTCGGCCCATTGCAACTGGAAGCTGCTTACTTCTATGACCGCATAGTCATCCTCCTGTGTCCCGTTCACATACGATATAAGCGGATTGCCGATGTTCCCGCCGACAAAGACCCTTTTCCCGCAATGCTCGAGTATTCTGCCCAGCAGACTTGTCGTCGTCGTTTTACCGTTTGTTCCGGTAATCGCGACAGCCGGGATTTTCAGATACCGCCAGGCGAGTTCCAGTTCGCTTAGAATAGGAATCCCCCTTTTCAGCCCTTCCGTAAGCAGGCGGTTGAATGGCGGAACGCCCGGCGAAGGTACGATAATATCCGTTCGCGAAAGGATATTCACATCATCGTGACCGATGCCTAATTCTACGCCGCTTCGCCCCTGAAAAACCTCAACGGCATTTCCGAGTTCAGTAACAGGTTTTTCATCCGCAATCATGATCCCGGCCCCCCTGTCGAGCAAAAACCCGGCGGTTGCCACGCCCGTCTTGCCTAACCCGATCACCAGAACCCGCTTTCCATTCACATTCATGAATATTCAATAACCCGCAATTCAAAACTGCTGTCATTACCTCAGCTTCAACGTACTTATCGCGATCAGCGCAAGGATAATGGAAATAATCCAGAAACGAACAATGACCTTGGGCTCCGCCCACCCCTTCAATTCAAAATGGTGATGTATCGGCGCCATTCTGAATATACGCTCCCCCTTGGACATCTTGAACCATCCTACCTGAAAGATAACCGAAAAGGTTTCAACGACAAATATGCCTCCTACTATCGCCAGAAGTATCTCCTGTTTCGTAAGAACGGCTATGGTTCCCAGGGCTCCGCCCAGAGAAAGCGAACCCACATCTCCCATGAATATCTGAGCGGGATATGTGTTGTACCAGAGGAACCCGATCCCCGCTCCGACCATCGCCCCGCAGAAAACCGTGATTTCTCCTACTCCCGCGACATAGGGTATCTGCAGATACCCGGCTAACCGTATATTGCCGGCAAAATAGGCAAACAGAATATATGTTCCGAAACATATAGTCGCAGGGCTTATTGCAAGGCCGTCGAGGCCGTCGGTAAGATTGACCGCATTCGCCGCACCCACGATTATAAAGGTGGAGAGTATTATATAGCCCCAACCCAGATCGGGCAGAATCGTCTTGAAAAACGGCACCGTGAGATTTGAACTGAAACCGGGATCCCGGTACAGAACGACACTTACAAAAAACGCTATCGAAATCTCGGCGGCAAGCCTGACTTTTCCAGGAACACCTTTGCTGTTCCTGTTTATCAGTTTCCTGTAATCATCCCAGAAACCGATTAGACCGAATCCTACCGTCACCATAAGAACAATCCACACATATTCCACGTTGAGTTTCGCCCACAGGAGTGTTGATACGACAACGGAAAAGATGATCAGCGTACCACCCATCGTGGGTGTTCCTTCTTTTGAAAGATGAGAACCGGGACCGTCACCCCGGATAGGTTGTCCCATACTGAGAGATTGAAGCTTGTTGATCACCCAGGGACCGAAAATAAAACAGATCGCCAGAGCGGTTATCGTGGCGTATATTGTTCTGAAGGTTATATAGCGAAATACATTAAGCCACGAATATATGTCGCTGAGCGGATATAAGAAGTGATAGATCATCTATAAATTCTCCCTGTCAAACCTTCAAGATTCCTAAGGACACAACCAGTTCATGTATGACGTCCTAATCAAACTCCTCTATTATCGCCCTGACGAATTCTTCCATTTTCATCTTTCTCGATCCCTTTACAAGTATCCAGTCCCCTTCACGCAGCAAGGAACGGAGCGTTTTCATTATTTCATCCGGTGTATCGACAAAATGTATGTGGTCTGCACCGATACCGCGATTCGTCGCACCGCGCGCTACCGACTCCGCAAAATCTCCTTTAAGGAAAAGAGTGCCTGCACCAGTATCCGCCATTGCCTTGCCGATCTCTTCGTGAAGTTTTTCGGTATTCTCTCCCAACTCGAGCATGTCCCCGAAAATAACCACACTTTCATTTTTACCCTTCAAATCGTTCAGCGTCCTGAGCGCTTCGATTACCGAGGCCGGGTTGGCATTATAGGTATCGTCTATAACGGTTCCACCACTTTTCAACCGGTAAACACCCATACGGCCCTGTATCTGCCTGAAGGCCGAGAGTCCCTCGCAAATCAGATCATATTCAAGACCCATCGCCAGGCACGCCGCAGTACAGGCCAGGGCGTTATATATATTATGCCTGCCGACAACGGTCATATCGACGCCTTTTCCTGTCCCCCCTACTTCCAGTGTAAAGCTGACCCCCCGTTCACCTCTCATAAAGATGCGTTCGGCACGGACAAACGCGTTTTCATTTATTCCGAAGCCGATGTTTCTCCCCATCCACCGATCCGCCAGAATCCTTGAAAATTTATCGTCCCTGTTGATAACCGCTACGCCGTTGCTCCTCATATTGAAAAAGAGATCGCCTTTTTCTTCCATCACTACATCCACCGACCCGAACCCTTCCAGGTGGGCGGGACCGATATTGGTGATAACACCGATATCCGGCTCGGCAATTTTTGTGAGTCTCTCGATTTCTCCTCTCCGGTTGGTCCCCATTTCGATAACGGCCATTTCGTGTTCGGGTTTGAGCTCAAGCAGGCTGAGTGGAAGCCCTACAAGGTTGTTATAATTACCCCTGCTCTTCAGAGGATTCCCGTAAAGTCCAGCTACCGTGGCTATCATTTCTTTCGTTGTCGTCTTACCGGAACTCCCGGTCACCGCTACGACATTAATCTTGAATTTACTTCTCCATAAATGAGCTATATCGCCCAGCGCCCGCAGGGTGTCGTCGACGAGGATCACGGAAATACCTTCGGGAATCTTCTCGACAATCTCTTCATACCCCCGCTGAACCAGTATACCCGATGCGCCGTTTTTTACCGCATCCGGGATGAAATCATGTCCGTCAAACCGTTCTCCCCTGAGCGGAACGAAGAGATTGCCACCTGTTATATCCCCTGAATTTGCCGATAATCCCTCGAATACACCTTCGGAATTCCCCCTGATGAGGACCCCGTCCGTTGCGGTCTTTATTTCTTCAGCTTTCAATATGGGATATCGTGTATCGTTCACTGCATACCTCGCGATCCGCGACGGGAAAGCGTCTCTTTGACAACTGTCTTGTCGTCAAAAGGAATTTTCCTGGTCCCTACGATCTGGTAATCTTCATGTCCCTTTCCCGCCACCAGTACGATATCGGATCGACCGGCAACTGATATCGCCAGTTCTATAGCCGCCCGCCGGTCATCTATAACGAGATATCCCTTTTCATCGAAACCGTTAACGATATCCTCGGGGGAATACTTCCTTGAGTCCGCGCCGATTCCCGCCTCCACCTCTCGAAGGATTCCAGCGGGATCTTCGGTTCTCGGATTATCCGAAGTAACAACGGCGAGATCGCTTAACGATGACGCGATTTTCCCCATAACAGGCCTCTTCGTACGATCCCTGTCCCCCCCGCATCCGAATACCGTTATGATTCTGCCCTTTTTAAAATCGGACAGATTTTCAAGCACCTTTTCCAGGGCATCGCCGGTATGGGCATAGTCCACGAACACCGGGGATTCGCCTGTTTCGCTCACCCTTTCCAGACGACCGGGAACGTTCCTTAACTTCAGTATACCCGACCGGATATACTGTTCCGACACCCCCAGCGACGTAGCGGCTGCGACAGCCGCCAGGATATTGTAAAGATTGAATTTCCCGACCAGGGCGGAGGATACCGGAAATACTCCGTTCGACACCTTGATGTCGGCTTTTATTCCATCAATGGAAAGTTCAAAATCACTGGATGACACATCATATAATCCCCCGATGCCGAAGGTTACCGACGGTGTTTTTATCTCATTGAGGAGCTTTATACCCCAGGGATCATCAGCATTTATAACGGCCACCTTTCCATTCGACATACCGGTGAAGAATCGCTTCTTTGCCGTGAAATATTCTTCCATAGTGTGATGGTAATCAAGATGCTCCCTGGAAAGATTCGTGAATATTCCGACATCATACTCGCACCCGTCGATTCTCTTCAGATCAATCGCGTGAGACGAAACCTCCATAACAACATGCGTTACTCCGGCATCGGCCATTCCCCTCAGTATTCTTTGAAGATCGAGCGACTCGGGTGTCGTATGCGAAGCCGGCAACACATTGTCTCCGTACCTGTAATTTACCGTCCCTGTCACTCCCGTACAAAACCCTGCAGTTTTAAAGATAGACTCGAGAAGATAAGCTATCGTCGTCTTTCCATTCGTTCCGGTTATCCCTACAAGACAGATATCGCCGGAGGGGTTGTTATAAAAATTTTTCCCCAGTTCGGCCAACGCCAGCCTGCTGTCTCTCACTCTTATGAAAGCCGTGCCCGGTTTGTCGGGAAAATTTCCTTCATCATACAAGATGTACCTGGCTCCTTTGTCTATCGCGGCATGAATAAAATCATGACCGTTGAAGACGGTACCGGTAATCGCGACGAAGACGGATCTTTCTACGCATTTTCTGGAGTCGTAGCAGATATCGACAACGTCCCCGGAGACATCCCCCGATACTTCCAGCACATCTACTCCTCTCAGCAGGTGTGAAAGTCTCGTCATACCGAACTCACCCCTTTTCAAACATCACTGTCAAAAAGAACGTAACAGGGTTGATTCTCCTCTATCCGGACACCCGGAGCCGGTTTCTGGCCCACGGCCCAGCCACTCCCCGCGATCTTTACATCTATTCCTCTGTTTTGAGAAATCCTGAGAACTTCCCGTATCGACATGCCCCGGAAATCGGGGATAACCGATTCATCCACTTCCGTATCGTGATAGATTG
Source organism: Syntrophaceae bacterium UBA2210 (assembly GCA_002327865.1). Lineage (GTDB taxonomy): Bacteria > Desulfobacterota > Syntrophia > Syntrophales > UBA2210 > UBA2210. Next base: position 9,778 of record DCUQ01000005.1, on the reverse strand, counting down.
TTTCCGTCGTCGATGCCTGAATTATGTCCACATTCTCGTTGTTTCCGTTAGTAGCAACCTCCATCAATCCCACATTCTTGTTGGAACATCTCAATATCTGTTCCGAAACCTTTTTAAAAACCGGAGCCGCTGACACTCCGCCCCACCGGCACGTCTTCGGCTCATCCAGAATGACCAGAATTACCATCTGGGGGTCTTCGGCGGGGAAAAATCCTATGAAAGAAGCTTCCACTTTTTTAGCCGAGTATCGTCCCATATCAAAATCGAACTTCTGCGATGTGCCGGTTTTACCTGCCACGGAAAGATTGGCTATACGGGCATTTCCACCGGTTCCGCCCTCGCCTTCAACCACATCGGTAAGGATTGATGTAATCCTGCGCGACGTCTCAGGAGACAAAACCCTTCTCACTTCCTCAGGTTTAAATTCTTTTATTACCCTGCCTTTTTTATCAACCATACAGCGAACTACATGCGGCTTCATAAGTACACCGTCGTTCGCTATAGCCGACATCGCCGTCACGAGCTGTATCGCCGTAACCGAGATACCCTGTCCGAATGATATCGTCGCGAAATCGACATCACGCCATTCTCCGGAATCCCTCAGAATGCCCCTCGATTCACCAGGAAGGTCGATGTCTGTCTTTGAACCAAACCCAAACTGTGTAATATACTGATAAAGTTTTTCCCTTCCAAGCCGCTCCGCGACTTTTATCGAACCTATATTACTGGAATGTTTGATAATTTCAGGCAAACTCAGTTTCTGGAACCTTTCATCCTGCGCATCATGGATAACCCTGTCTCCCACTCTGTAGGACCCATTCTCACAGTCGAACATATCCGTTTCGGTAACGAGACCTTCTTCGAGAGCTGCAGCCACCACAAAGGGCTTCAACACGGAACCGGGTTCAAAACAATCGGTAACCGCCCTGTTTCTCCTGGAATCGGCGGTATACGTGGAAAAGGTATTGGGATTGAACCGTGGCCCGTTGGCCATCGCCAGCACCTCTCCCGTACCGGGATCCATAACAATAACGGTCCCTCCCTTCGCGCCGGTGCTTTCAATGGCTCCCTGCAACTGCGATTCAACAATATACTGAATCTTACTGTCTATCGTCAGGAAAAGACTGCAACTCCTGTCGTCCTCAATACTGCTCGAATTATCATCCAGATAAATCCTGTATCCTCTGGCATCTCTACCCCAAACCACCTCATTGGGAACACCTTTCAGGTATTCATCGTATTTCGACTCCAGACCATCCAGACCGGTGGAGTCTATCCCGGCAAATCCGAGAAGATGACAGGCCATCTCTCTATGCGGATAAAATCTTCTGGGTTCCTCGATCAAATGAACACCCTTCAATTGCAAGGCGCGTATCCGGTCGGCCCTTACGGGTGAAATCTGCCGGGCAATCCAGCGGAAGCTACCTTCACTCGAGACAGCCTCCGCTACCTTTTGCCGATTGACACCCAATATGGATGCAAGTTTAGTCGAAACCTTCCTGCGATCTTCGACATTCGAGGGGTCCACGTAAACGGAATCCGCCATTACGGTGGCCGCGAGCTTTTGCCCGTTCCTGTCAAAAATAAATCTTCTTTCCGGATACAGCGTCAGACTCTTTTTGTGCTGCTTGTCGGCGAGTTTTCCCAGCGTTTCACCTGAAACAACCTGGAGTTGAAACGCTCTCGATACCAGCGCCACATACAGCACAAAGAAAAGAACCAATATCGACGCCATCCTGAATCTAAGCCATCTTCCCGATTTTGCGGTCATTTTAAGAAAATTACCTGATCCCTTTCCGGATAGCACATCATGAGCTTGGTCCTGGCAATAGATTCTATCCTGTGCGGAGATTTCAGCGTTGCGATTTCAACCTTCAATTTTCTGTTCTCTTCCATGAGACTGTCTCTCCGGTGTATCTCTTCGGCTATCCGATAATCTATGCTTGTAATACTTATCCGGAACCACACATAAACAAGCGTGACAGACATGAACATAAAAGCTGCAAAGATGAAATGGGAAAGTCTCAATCCCCCCCTTTTTTTAACGGCCGCCAACATCTCATATCCTTATGGCTGTCCTTAATCGCGCGCTCCTTGCCCGCGGGTTGGAAGCTATCTCGGCATCCCGGGGCATTATCGCCCGCTTGACCGGTACTTTCAGTTTGCTCTTCCTGTTACACGTGCATACCGGAAAACCCGGAGGGCAGATACAACCCTTCTCCCATGAACGGAACAGATTTTTCACCATCCGGTCTTCAAGCGAGTGAAACGATATCACCGAAAACCTGCCTCCCTGCTCCAGCATATCGATTCCGTTTTCTATTGCTTCATGAAGGTTCGCCAGTTCGTCATTGACGGCGATTCGAAGGGCCTGGAAAGTTTTTGTGGCGGGATGGATCCTTTTGTTCTTCAGGTGGCCGGGTAACGCACCGGCAACAATCGCTGCAAGCTCACCCGTTGTCCTTATGGGAGACAGCTTCCGCCTTTCCGAAATTGCTCTTACAATTCTTCCGGGCATCATCTCTTCACCATAATCTTTTATGATCTTTTTCAGTTTCTCTTCCGGGAAACTGTTCACTATATCGAACGCCGTCAAGCCACCTTCTTGATCCATTCGCATGTCAAGCGGCGCATTCAGAGAAAAACCGAACCCCCTGTCGGGTGTATCGAACTGGTGAGAAGAAACGCCCAGATCCAGCAGAATCCCTCTTACTTTCTCAATTCCCAGACCCGACAATATATTTTTGATATCGGCAAAATTCCCCTTTACAAGCAGTATCCGTTCGCTAAAGGTTTCCAGCCTGCGCCGTGCTTCAGAGAGTGCATCGATGTCACGATCGACACCTACAAGAACTCCATCCGGGGCCGTTCTTGTAAGGATCTCATATGCATGACCCCCACCTCCTAAAGTTCCGTCAAAATACACGCCGCCCGGTCTGCATCCCAGTGAATCAACCGTCTCCCTGAGCATAACCGGTTCATGAAAGGATGACTTCGTCATATTCCAAGATCGGCCATATAATCGCCGAAGGCCTCTACATTCTGGCTGGAGCCGTCGATTTCTTTCTCAAACATCTCTCTGTTCCAGATTTCTATGCTCCGCCCCATGCCGGCAATGACGATATCTTTTTCAAGCTTCGCGTACGCCCTGAGAGGCGGCGGTATAAGCACCCTTCGCTGAGCATTAAAAGAACAATCAACAGCGCCAGACATAAAAAGACGCTGAAAGGCACGCACTTCTTTTCTTATTATGGATTGGCTGAATACCTTCTCTTCGATAGCAATCCATTCATTGTAAGGGAACACCAGCAGACAGCCGTCCCAGTTTGTTATTACCATCCGCTCATCGTATTTCTCGGTAAAAACCTGGCACAGCCTGGCGGGAAAGATGATCCTCCCCTTCTCATCAATGGTGTGGTAATATCTCCCCCTGAACACAGACATTAGATAATATCCTCCACAATCATCCACTTTGCTCCACCAATTGATTGAACTATAAAGACGCGGGACAGCTTTGTCAAGAAAAAAAACCGCTATTTTTTTCTTTCAATTTGATATTTTAGGACTGCTTTACGGTGGTCTTTCAGGTTTGATGAAAATTGGTGATAACCGTTGTTCTTGGATACGAAATACAGGAAATCCACAGGTGCCGGGTACAGAGCGGCCTCGATCGCCTCCAGCCCCGGATTGCAGATAGGCCCCGGCGGTAATCCTTTTATCGTGTAGGTGTTGTAAGGTGTCTTTTTTCTGAGATCGCTCCTTCTGAGATTCCCATCAAATTCTTCAATAGCGTAAATGACGGTGGGGTCACTCTGAAGCCTCATCCCCCTTTTAAGTCTGTTATGGAAAACCGCCGATATTATTGGTTTTTCTTCGATAGGCCCTCCTTCCTTTTCAATAATAGAGGCAAGGATTAAGACTTCATCCAGCGTCAGGTTTATCTCTTTAGCCCTCTCCAGCATGCCGGGCGTTATCTCCTTCCTGAACTGTTTCACCATGAATCTTATGATGCCTTCTTCCCCCATCGACTTATCTAACCTATAGGTATCCGGGAAAAGATAGCCTTCGGCGTTTTCTCCCCCGATATCGAGAGACGACAACAGATTACTGTCCGACGCGAGACTGATAAACGTTTCTCTGTTGGCAAGACCCTCATCTTCCAAACGATCGGCTATCCGGTCCAGTGTAAAACCTTCCGGTATGAAAACGTAATAACCCTTGACCCTTCCCTGCAACAGCTTGTTCAATATATCGACAGGGGTCATGGAACTGCCAAGGTCGTATTCACCCGGTTTGATGTGCCTGGAGGCATCCATTAACAACGCCAGGAGATGAAAACTTTTCTTATGCCTGATAAGTCCCGCCTGTTCCAATATGTTGACCGTCGTGGAAAAACTGCTGCCCCGCGGTATCTCTACTGTAAATTCCCTGTATTTAAAATCTATCGGACTACTGGCATAATTACACAGAATCAGACATGATAATGCCGCGACTGCCATGCATGTGACCGCGGCTATTTTAAGTGATCGTACAACGTTCATACTAGATCCCTGGTACTCCCGGCGCTCATAATCTTTTGACGGTTATGGGTTATGATCCAGATAATCCTGGAGAATAATGGCGGCTGCAAGCTTGTCAACAACCGTCTTCCTCTTTTTGCGATTCATATCAGCCTCTCTAAGCAACCCTTCAGCCTCTTTCGTGGAAAGGGCTTCGTTCCACCTTACGACAGGCACGGAGACACTTTTTTCAAGGACGTCGATAAACCGGTTCACTTTTTCGCATTGGATTCCCTCGGTACCATCAAGCCTTACAGGATACCCGATAACTATCCTTTCAGCCCCGTATTCTTCGAGAAACTTCTCTATCAGTTCAATATCGCGCTTCCAGTACTTTCTGGTAATCGTTCCGACAGCTCTGGCTGTTACGCCAAGATCATCACAGATCGCCACCCCTATTCTCTTTTCTCCGTAATCAAGACCTAATATTCTCATGATAAGCGAGGCTTTATAACATATTAAACGCGATAATGATATTACAAAACCCTGCGGATAATCCACTTGTATAAACCATGCGTTTCTGTTATTCCTCCCAGAAGTACGGAACAACACTCATAGATATCAGGCAGAAAAACATGAATCTTATCCTGGGAACAGCGGGACATGTCGATCATGGCAAAACCGCGCTTATCAAAGCCCTCACCGACATAGACACCGACCGGCTCAAAGAGGAAAAAGCACGCGGAATAACCATCGAGCTGGGATTCGCCCCTCTTATTCTCCCGAACGGACAGAAGATCGGGATAGTGGATGTCCCCGGTCATGAGAAGTTCGTGAAAAATATGGTTGCCGGTGCCGGGGGAATAGATCTGGTTGTCATGGTAATAGCGGCGGACGAAGGCATAATGCCGCAAACGCGGGAGCATCTTGATATATGCACACTGCTCGGTATAAGCAGGGGACTTGTAGCCCTCACAAAAACGGACATGGTGGATAAGGACTGGCTGGCCCTCGTTCAGGAAGATATCAGAGATTTCATGAAGGGAACATTTCTGGAAAATTCACCGATAATCCCGCTGTCATCCTTAACAGGTGCCGGTATCGCGGATTTTCTAGCGGCACTTGACAAAATCATCTCCACACTGGCCGATCGTACCGATTCAGGGTTCTTCAGGCTTCCGGTAGACAGGGTGTTTACCATGAAGGGCTTCGGCACCGTAGTTACCGGAACACTGGCATCGGGGAAAATAAATGTCGGGGATACGGTGGAAATCATGCCCTCCGGAACAAAGGCAAAGATACGGGGCATCCAGATTCACAACGAAGCATCCACGACGGCAAAGGCCGGCCAGCGAACCGCCATTAACCTTCAGGGAATCGAAAAAGCAACCATAGAAAGAGGGCATGTTCTTACAGGCGTTGCCGCATTTGAATCGTCGAGCCGTCTGGACGTTCACATGAAATACCTGGCAGGAGCCGGGAAAAAACTGAAAAACAGGACCCTCGTAAGATTCCATGCCGGTACCAGCGAAACAATCTCCAGGATCATACTGCTTAACAGGGAGGATATCGAGCCCGGGGAAGAGATATACGCACAGATAATTCCCCGGACTCCCGTGGTGGCGATGTCGGGAGACAGATTCGTTATCAGGAGCTACTCCCCCGTCACGACCATAGGGGGAGGTGAAATAATAGACCCCCTCTCAAAAAAACGCGGAAAAAATCTAATGCCGGACGAAGAAGCGCGCCTTCACACGGGAACGGGGGAGGAGAAGACCGACATAATACTCGAACGGGCCGGAATTAAAGGCATTTCCAGCCGAACCCTCTCGATAAGAACAGGAATCCTGCCGGACGAACAGGAAAAGATTCTCAAAAACATGCTGTCGAAAAAGAAGGCGCTGTTGCTGGACCGGGATGATCAAAGGATCGTATCGTCAAGATTATACAAAAACTTTCAGGATAAAGTACTGTCTGAGATCGAGGAATATCACAAAAAATATCCCCTGAAAGAAGGACTGTCCAGGGAAGAGTTGAGAACCACGCTCGGAGGTCACATAGATCCCAAACTGTTCAACAAGGCTCTCAGAGATTTGGAAGAGAGCGGCAGAATAGCAGCCCATAAAGAGAATGTCCGGATAGCAGGACACAGTGTTAATCTGAAAGACGAAGAAATGCGGCTCAGTGAAAAAATCGAGGCCATTTACCGGGATTCCGCCCTGACCCCCCCCCTGACAAAAGAAATCCTGGAAAAATTTCCAAAGAACCGGGATGTTGTTACAGGTATCCTGGGTGTCATGATAAATACTGGAGTTCTGGTAAAAATCAACGAGGACCTGTATTTTTACAAGGAGGCCCTCGACCGGTTGAGAGAGGATTATCGGGCACTGCTAATCAGGGACGGCAAAGCGTCACCCGCCAGTTTCAAGGATCTGACAGGACTGTCGCGCAAATTTATAATTCCACTTATGGAATTCTTTGACAAAACAAAGTTGACTATCCGGGTGGAAGATTACCGGATATTGCGGGAGAAACAGCATTGAGGGTGCCAACCGAAGAAATCGATATAACGTTTTATGACGGAAAAGCGGCTTTTCCGACTTCGGAACCTGTTATACGGGAAAAATCTCTGGAAATATTCCTTAATAACCGGAAAGTTGCGACGATAGCCTGCGCCGGGGTTCATCTCGAGGAGCTCTCTGCCGGATTTCTGCAATCCGCCGGCATTATCAGGGGACGGGGGGATATAGAAAACATTACAGCACATTACGAAAGTTCACGGGTCGATGTCATCACGACAAAAAGAGTTCCTGCAAAAAAGGATTCCGCCGGAATGTTTATAATGTCCAGCGGTGCACGAACTGAAAGTCCTAGAAAACCGAAGATCAGCGTTGTTTCCGATATATCCATCCCTGCGAAAAAGGTACTGGAACTTATGGAAATTATGCTCTCATCATCAGAACTTCACAGAATGACGCACGGAACACACTGTTCCGCTCTCGCGGATACAGAGGGCATAATAGTTTCAAGGGATGATATCGGAAGACATAATACGATCGACATGCTGGGGGGATACATTCTGTTGAACAACATCGATTGTTCCGACAAGATTATCGTAAAGACGGGAAGAGTCTCCTCGGAAATTGCGGAAAAGGTCTGGACGATGGGTATACCGATCGTTATTTCACATTCGGTTCCGACCTCCGAGGCGGTCAGTATCCTGAAAGAAGCCGGAATCACCCTTGCAGGGTACGTGAGAGGCGGAACATTCAAGGTATATTCAAAAGAAGGGCGGGTACGGTTTTGAATACAAAAAACATCTACGTCAAGGATATACATGCCGGGGATCGGGTCAGCGACCTGTTTCTTGTCACGGAAAAAAATACGGCCATATCTCAGAAGGGAAACCCTTACCTTAACCTTAAGCTCAGAGACAGGACCGGCGAAATCGATGGAAGAGTATGGGACAGAGCGGCCGAGATGAGCGAGACATTCCGGACGGGCGATGTGATAAATATTCAATCACAGGCGGTAAGCTTCAGAGATGTGGTGCAGCTATCCATCTCAAGGATTATGGTCGCCGATGATCCGGCGATCGACCCGGCAGATTACCTGCCTTCATCCTCATCGGACAGTTCGCATATGTTCGCATCTCTCATGGATCTAATCGGCACTGTAAAAAACCGGCATCTGAAAACTCTATTGGAAACGATATTCAACGATGAAGAGATAGCCGATTCCTTCCGGAAGACACCGGCGGCCAAGGGATTTCATCACGCGTATATAGGCGGTCTGCTCGAACATACCCTGTCCGTAACGCAACTTCTTGACATGGTTACGGCTCATTACCCGCAGGCAAACAGGGATCTTGTCATAACAGGCGGGGTACTTCATGATATCGGAAAGATCAACGAACTTTCAATCAAAGACTCCATGAACTATACCGATGAAGGACGGCTTGTAGGACACATCGTAATGGCAGTAGAACTTGTCGACTCAAAGATAGCCGGGATTCCGGATTTTCCTAAACAGCTTGCACTCGAACTGCGGCACATACTGCTCAGCCACCATGGGACCCTGGAATTCGGATCGCCCAAACGCCCCAAGACGATAGAGGCCCTCATTGTAAACTTCATCGATGACTTGGACGCGAAAGTGAATGCATTCGAGGAATTTATAAACAGTTCCCAGGATGAATCGCACTGGACACCTTATCACAGGCTGCTGGAACGGTTCATATACAAGGGGCAGGAAAAACAGGATGATGAGCAACAAGATTGAGGAACGGAGAAAAAACAGGGAAAGTGTCGTTGATCTTCCCGTTTTTAATGTTTTTTCAGTATACCCGGGCACCGAAGATGGCAGTCCCTATCCTCACAATAGTAGCGCCCTCTTCTACTGCGACCCGGTAATCACCCGACATCCCCATTGAAAGCTCTCTCATTTCGACACCATTTATATTTTCAGCGATTATTTCATCTCTCAGCTTCCGCAAGGCGATAAAGTAAGGTCTTGCATCTTCAGGATCATCAAACCAGGGGGGCATTGTCATAAGTCCCCGGATGGAAAGATTTTCAAGCATCGAGATCTGAGTGATCAGGTCCGGCGCCCTATCAGCGGGAATGCCGCTTTTGCTTTCCTCGCCGCTTACATTCACCTCGACGAGAATATCAGTAACACATCCCGCGGCTGCCGATCTCTTATCAAGCTCCGTCGCCAACCCCATTCTGTCAACCGAATGGATCATGTCGAAAAGTTTGACCGCATATTTCGCCTTATTAGACTGTAAGTATCCGATCATATGCCATTTAACATTCACATCCATCTTTTCGATCTTCCGCTTTGCCTCCTGGACATAATTCTCCCCCATTATATCCACCCCGGCTTCTATGGCTTCCAGTATCCTGCCGTCATCCACAGTCTTAGTTACGGCCATCAGTTGTATTTCGGAAGGTTTTCTTCCCGACTTCAAGGCCCCTTCGGCGATATTTTCCCGTATCTTCAGTATATTATCTTCTATGACTGACATGGCGTTTCCCTTCCGTTTGAAAAACCCCGGCGGTAACAGCAAATCTACCAGGAACCGAATAACTGATAATAAAAAGATGTGCTGATATGGTTTTCTGTGAATTGTATTGTATGGAACAAGGTAGATGCAAGCGGATTTTATTCCCGCTGTTGCCTGTTGTTGTAATAACCAGATGATATCACTTCCGGTTACGAGTTATATACTGCGGGGTATTCCCCTCAGGTCAAAACAAAACCCCCGTCTCCGGAAG
>DCUQ01000002.1:13586-16981 GCA_002327865.1 Syntrophaceae bacterium UBA2210 | reverse complement strand
CTAATGTCGACTTCGGTAAAGATAACCGCTTTGAAACCTCCTGTACAGCCAATCCGCCATCCGTTGCCATCTTTACCGCTTCCTCTCGAAACTCTTTCGTGTATCTCGCGTTGGGTATCCTTTCCATTTTCACACCTCCGTCTTGGTTTTTACCTAAACATTGGTGTCCATTTTTTTCAACCTATCTCAGCAAGCGAAAGTCAAAAAAGGTTGGACGGGATAAGAGAGTGGCGATCGAAGTGGCAAAAAAGATTGAGGCCAAGCTGATCCTTGGCGACCTGCAGATAGAGAAACAGACTGTGAAACACATGCCGACCTTTCAGGAATACTCTTCGTTGTGGTTGCACGACTACATTAAAGGGGTCCGGCGCCACTCAACCTTTGAACGATATAGTACAACCTCGAAAAAGCATGTGTATCCAACCCTCGGCGACAGGGCGATCGACGAGATAACGAGGGGAGAGATCCGTAATCTGTTATTGAAGCTCCATAATGGCGGCCTGTCGAAGAGCGTGATAACCATTGTCCATGCCTGTATCAGCGGGCCCCTGTCATATGCCCTCGATGAAGAGATCATTCAGTCAAATCCGGCCACTGGCCTTACGAAGAGACTTGGTCTGAAGCGCGAGAGGGCAGATGTAGAACCCATGACGTGGGATGAGGCGACGCTCTTTCTTGACACCTGTCAGAAACACTTTCATGACCAGTTCCCCTTTTTCCTCTGCGCCTTACGCACGGGGATGAGGCTGGGTGAACTCCTGGGTCTTCGGTGGGGGGACATTGACTGGAACGGGTGGTTCATTGAGGTCAAACGGTCATACAAGAGGGGCCACACCGGATCGACAAAGACCGGCAGAACGAGGCGGATCGATATGTCGACTCAGCTCTCAAGAGTCTTGGAAGGGCTATACAGGCAGAGGCAACAGGAGGCCCTGCGAAACGGGCAGGGATAAGATGTCACTGAAACGGTTTTTCACCGGAACAGGATGCCGATGGAACAGAACTACATACGGCGCATATTCAAGAGGATACTGGTAAAGGCGGGGATCAGGGACATGAAGCTGCACAACACGCGTCACACCTTTGCCAGTCAGCTTATCAGCAACGGGGTGAGTCCTGTTTACGTCAAGGAGCAGTTGGGGCATACCTCGATTCAGATGACAGTGGATATTTACGGGAAATGGATACCCGGCCAGAACAGGGAGGAGATAAACTGTTTAGATGTGATCCGATCAGCACCCTATACGCACCCTTCAGAAACAAGAAAGGCGCAACTCCTAAAGATTGCGCCAGCTTGCACATCAATGGTGCCGAAGCCGGGATTTGAACCCGGACNNGCGCGTCTACCAATTCCGCCACTTCGGCATTCCAAAACTACCGGGTGTTTATACTTATACACCCCGATATTGTCAAGAGAAATTACCCTTGAAAATATCGCCATAAATGTTATTGTCCTTCTTTCTAATACGGCGGTTTCATCAGAAAATGCTTTCATGGAATAATATATGGAAATTATAAAAAATATAGACAGCATCCCGGAAGATCTGTCAGATTCCGTCATAACGATAGGCAACTTCGACGGCATACATCTCGGACACCAGGCAATTTTCAGAAAAATCGTAAAAGAAGCGAGTGAAAGGAACAGGAAAGCAGTGGTGATCACTTTCGACCCTCACCCCCAGAAAGTCCTGCAACCCGAAAGAAGGCCTTTCTTCCTTCTGACCCCGCTGGATGAAAAACTGGATCTCATCGAATCCTGCGGTGTGGATGCTGTTATCCTTATCACGTTTTCCATGGAGTTTGCCGGGATTACTGCCGGAGAATTCGTGGAACATATCCTGTGGGGAAAACTGCGTCTGAGTAAACTGTTTGTCGGTTATGACTATGTTTTCGGAAAAGGAAAGGGCGGAAATGCCGAATTCCTGAAGGCATGCGGGGAAAAATTCGGTTTCCGGGTAGAAGAAATAGGCGTCGTGAAAACAGACGGGACGATTACAAGCAGCACTAATATACGCCTCTCGATACTCGACGGAAATGTCAAACTGGCTTCGAAAATGCTGGGGAGACCTTACGACGTGAGCGGCACCGTCGTAAAGGGATACAGGCGAGGTACCGATATAGGATACCCGACCGCCAATATACAATCCGAGAAAGTAATTCCCGTTACAGGCGTCTATGCCATAATAGCAGAACTCGAGGGAGTCAGGCATCGGGGTGTCATCAATATCGGATACAATCCCACGTTCGGTAATGAAGAAATTTCTACGGAGGTTCACCTGCTCGATTTTACAGGGGATATATATGGAAAAACGATCAGGATATTTTTCATCGACAGGCTGCGTGACGAAATAAAATTCAAAAGTCCCGATGAACTCACCCGGCAGATAAAGAAAGATATCGAAAAGACCAGGGAAATTCTGTCTTCCCTTACAGCCGACATGTTACATACATCGAAGTTATAGGGAAAAGATGAAGGTAAAACAACTGCACGGATGGAACGTCGGTTATGACGATGCCAGAGAGTTACAGAACAAACTCCGGACAGATCTCATCCTTCACGACGAAAATCTTCCCGATACCATACGCACAATAGCCGGCGCCGATATCTCTTATTCGAAAAACAGCAACGTCTTCTTCGCGGCCGTCGTAATTCTCGATTTCTCAACCATGGAAATTATCGAACGGGTATCTTCCAGCGGAATCGGCGAATTTCCGTATATTCCCGGTCTGCTTACCTTCAGGGAAGGACCCGTACTGCTGAAAGCTTTCAGGAAGTTACGCCGCGTCCCGGACGTTATTATCTTCGACGGACATGGCATCTCCCATCCGCGGGGGATTGGGCTCGCATCTCATATGGGCCTGTTACTCGACATACCGTCCATAGGCTGCGCGAAAACCATACTGGTCGGATCATACGATGAAACAGGAAATAAACCCGGCGATTACTCCCCTCTCATACATAATGATGAGATAAAAGGCACCGTCCTTCGGACAAAAAAGAATGTGAAACCCGTTTTCGTATCGCAGGGCCACAAGATAGGTCTGGAAAAAGCAGTGGATATAACACTCTCAAGCTGCAGAGGTTACCGTCTGCCCGAACCTACACGAAAGGCGCACTTAGCCGTTAACGAGATAAGACTGAACCAAGTCCGCTAAAAAGAAAATGCTACGAAAATACAGTCAGGGCGCATTCCCTTCCGCATACCGAATTTACAGAACAGCACTTTGAATATTAAACCCCGGATGCCGAAGACCCGGAAACAGCATTATTACTACAGCAATTAAAGATACCAAATGTCACGCCGGACCCGATAAGCAGGGTGCAATGTTGAACTGAACAGCGAGCGCATTCCCCGCTGCTTGCGGCGGGGTTAGCGAGCGAATAAAAAATGAAA
>DCUQ01000002.1:0-13581 GCA_002327865.1 Syntrophaceae bacterium UBA2210 | reverse complement strand
AATGTTTAATTTTTGATTATTACTACGGTAATTAAAGAGATCTGCATAACCTCATAAAACATGCCTTTTTGTCATTCCGTGCACGCGAAACACGACATGGAATCCAGTGTTATCAGGCAGTTTCCGGATTCTACCGTATCGATTACGGAGAATACCCCATATCAAGCACGGGGCAGGCTTAAAGGACACTGGATTGCGGTTTTCTACGCAATGACAAAGAAAAAAGAACCGGGATATATTCTTTTCGTCATGCCGGACCAGATCCGGCATCCAGCTAATTCCAGATACCGGCCTTTCGCCGGGGTGACGGTGCGGAACAACGGCTTTGACATATCTTGTTGATGGGAACCATTTTTACCGCGTATTATTAATCCCGGCTTAACCGGATATTATATATGTAGCTCTCAGCTTCGCTTTTCGTATTCTGAGAATTAATATAGAAGGAAAATCCCTTTATGTTTCGAGGCTTACCGCCGTCGATATCCGGGAACAGTTTCCTGTAATCTTCTTCAAGGTTTCTTTTCTCACTGTACCATTTATCCAACATGTCGCTTTTGTTTCTTAGTACAATGTACCTTACTTTGTCCGCAAGGGGTTGAGGGCTTCTGACAACGGTATTCTTGGGGCATTCCACATCCCAGATATACCCTATAATGGGGGTATTCACTTTCTCCGGCCACCCTGTGGATTCGAACGCGACGTAAACCTGAATCGCCTGATCGTCTTTCCCTGCATCTCTGACATCTCCTCCGACAGGTAATCTGGTGACTTTCCATTCCCAACTCAGGAAGGAATATTCTTCCATACCGGCTTCTATTTCTTTCTTGATACCGAAAGAGGACTCACTATCGCTCTTCATGCGCAGCGCATACCTGTCTCCCTGCCTTTCGAGGCGCAGATCCTCCGTCCCACCTTTCTTTACGAGATCCCAACCTGCCGGGACACCTTCTTCCAGCTTCCCCGAATCAAATCCCGCGACGGTAAAAACATCATCTCCACCGGCCGCCAAAGTTCCCGGCAGAGCGAAAACTAAGACTGTTGCAAAAACAAGCAGGAAAGATTTACAATTACTTGCTTTATTCATATTCTCACTCTCTTTCCTGCTCATACAGGTACATAATGTCTGTCCGTGTGAAAATGGATTCCACTTTCTTTACCTGCTGCTCGATATTCTCTTTTCCGTTTTCTTCTTCACGATCGATCAGCGCGATAACACGATCAATAATAAGACCCGCTTCCCGGGCCTTTTCAATGGCAATTATAGTCGATTTTCCCGTGGTAATGACATCGTCCAGGATCGCGACTTTTTCTCCTTCCGCCACATTTCCTTCTATTGCGCTTCTCGTACCATGACCCTTGACGTCTTTTCTTACAGTGAAGGATTTGATCGGGCGATTTCTCTGATATGATATGACGGAAACCGCATTGGCGATCGGATCCGCCCCCAGGGTAAGTCCCCCGACCGCTGAAATTTCCGAATCTTCAAGCATGTCGAATATAATGTTTCCCACCAGGTTCATTCCCTCCGGATCAAGGGTTGTAGGCTTGCAGTTAAAATAAAAGTTGCTCTGTTTACCGGAGGCGAGCGTAAACGGAGGATCATCCCGGTAACGAAAAGTACGTTCCACTATCATGCGCGCCAGTCTCGTCTTCATTTCACTGTGGTTCATTTCAAATCATCTCCCGTATCATTCAATGTTTTCGACGGTTTTTTCTCAAGCTCCGTTACTTTTCTCAGAATATAGTTCTGATCCAGTCGTCGGGTTTCACGATATTCCGCTACGGCCATATCAGTCCATCCCTTCTTATCATAGTAAAGGCCCAGCGTGAAGTGTGTCTCCGGATTGTCGGGCTCTATTTCCAGGGCTTTCTCGGTCTGCCTGATTGCCTGATCGAGGTTGCCTGTACCATAATATGCCCTGCCGAGATAAAATCGCGTATCCCGATTACAAATATTTATATTGAGAGCGGTCAGAAGAATCTCACGTGCCTCGCTGAATTCCCTGAGGTTCACATATGCTATCCCTAGGCCCACTACAACGCGCTCATCGTAGGGCATTATCTTCCTCGCTTTTTTGTAATATGAAGCTGCCTTCTCGAACTCTCCCTTTTCCGCATAATCCGCCGCAAGATTGGAAAGCGCGTCAAAGAATCCGGAGCGTATCTTTACGGCCTTTTCATATTCCCTGATGGCCCCGTCCGTATCCCCTTTTATATCGCATATCCTGCCGAGAAAAAAATGGTCCGTGCTTTCGGTGGGGCACGTCTCCACCGCTTTACCATAACACTCTGCAGCCTCTTCACGGGTTCCTTTTTTTAAGAAGATCTCGCCGAGACCCGCATACGCGGAATAATACGCCGGATTTATGCTTATCGCCTTCCTGTAAAAAGTGATCGCCTCGTCTCCGGACTCTTTCACTCTGTATGCCTCTGCCAGTTTGTAATAATATTTGGCCACGTTCGGATTAATCTTGATGGCTTTTTTATATTGCTCTATTGCCCTGTCGTATTTTTTGCTGGAAAAATATTTATTGCCCTGAAGATAGTAAGTTTTCGACGATGCACAATACGCCTCTGCCGTTAAAGTGAATAAAACAAATGAAAACAGACAGGCCGCTTTGACTGTCTTGTAAAAAATCTTGTTTCTGCGTTCCGTAAAACCGAATAAAAATAACATCATCCCCTTTTGATCAACCCCCTGTCGAGAGGTACACCTTCCCAGGCGGCATTCATGATCATCAGAAAATCTTCATAGTCGCATTCTTCGGGATTGTAGAATATCGATCCGTCATCAAGTGCCGCTTCGGCTATGTCTGCAAGTTTTTCTTTCGGTATCATCTGTTTTCCATCACCGTCTCTAACTTCTCCGAAAAAACGTGGATGGCGCCCCTCGGTAGCTTCGGATATTTCCTGATTCATCTTCCGGAGATAGGCAATCGAGCCCTCCGCCCTGAGGTGCTTCGGTGTGGCGGCATACACTTCCGCTCCCGCCAGCGGTAACAGGAGTTCTCCGATAAAATGCGAGTTCTTGTGCATATTGTATTCCATACCGTACGGGAGGAGTATGGACATCGCCACGCCGTGGGGAACGCCGCATACGGAACCCGTCGCGTGTCCGAGTGAATGTACTACCCCGACCATGGAATTGGAAAACGCGGCTCCGGCAAGTGTAGCTCCATTTGCAAGAGCAAGACGCCCCCTCCTGTCAGAAGGGTTCCTGATAACTTTCAAGAGATTACTGCTGATAAGGTTGACAGCCGCTATCGCGTGAGCGTCGCTTAAAGGATTTTTAGCCAGACCGCCGTAAGCCTCAACGGCGTGAGACATCGCATCCATGGCGGTCGCGGCGGTGATAGCCGGTGGAAGCGTAAGTGTCATCCGTGAATCCAGTATTGCAACATCCGGAAGAATAAAATAGCTCACAAATGCCATTTTGAGATGTCTTTCGTGGTCTTTTATCACAGCAACCAGTGTAACTTCCGAACCGGTACCCGCAGTAGTAGGTATCACAATAAGCGGCCTCAAAGCCCTCTTCAAAGCTCCGGCACCGCTGAACTGCATCAGATCATCCGCGTTCTCGGAGACAACGATATTGACTCCCTTGGCTGTGTCCATTACCGAACCGCCGCCGATGGCTATAATGGAGTCACATCCGTTCTCGCGGTACACGCCGGCCAGCCGGTTGACAACCTCCAGAGACGAATCCTGCGGCACATCATCCGCTACGGCTCCTATGGTAATACCGCTCTGTATGACATCGGTGACTATAGTAACCAGACCGGCCCCGGCAACACCCCTGTCTGTTATGATCAAAGGTTTTCCGGCATGCAGCTTTGCAAGCGCATCCGGAATTTTCTCAAGCGCGTCGTGACCGGCAATTATTTTGACTCTGCAGCAAAATTCATAATATTCAGGTATATACATAGGCCAACTCCTCTATTACGATCATTAAACAAACAGGTTTCTTCGTCAACCCGCTATCCGGAAGAAACTATCGGTTTCCCCTCCCAGGCATGTTCCAGGATGACCATGCAATCGTCCGTAGTAAATTTGCCCCGTTCATTCCGCACGGCCGCTTTTGCCATATCATGCAACGCCTCTTTCGCAATACCCGCATCCTTCAATGTAACCGGTATGCTTCCTTTAGTAACATCTTGTAAGCAGTGCTGAATATCGTAGATGGAGTTTATTGCCTTTATGGCCCTCAAATGCTTGGCCGTGCCGGCATATATCTCGGAGCCGGCAATAGGAAGCAGCAGGTCAGCCATATGATACCCCTCCCTGTCGATATTGTATTCGAGGGCGTACGGAAGCATAATAACCATGCATATCCCATGGTAATGCCCCGAGATATCACCTGCAGCCCATCCCAGTTCGTGAATCATAACTTCTGGTGTATTTGAGAAAGCGACTCCCGCCATGGCGGCGGCATTGGCCAGGGCAAGGCGCCCTTTCATATTCCCGGATTTAACGACATCGATAAGGTTCTCCCCGATAAACTGTATGGCCGGATAGGCATACGTATCGATCAGGGGATTTTTTGCCGGGCAGACGTATGCTTCCACACAATGGGCAAGCGCGATCATCGAAGTGGAAATAACCGCTTCCGCCTTTCCGGTGACAAGCATACGCGGATCGATAACCACGAGATTCGGCATAAGAAAAAGGGAAGAAAAAGACATGCCGCCGAAAGCGGCAAACCTTGATGTTTCAAAGCCTGTCCCGGAAGAGGTTGATACAAGGACGAGGGGTTTCAAGGGATTGGTTATCTCCGCGTTCCCGGCGAATTTTTTAAGATCCTCCGGCCTTCCGGAAACGACAATATCGAGTGCTTTTGCCGTATCGGCCACGGTCCCCCCGCCGACCGCTATAATCGAATCGCATCCGGTGTCACGATAAATGTTGGCAAGTCTCCTGAGCAGTTCAAGATCGGCAACCGGGGGAATATTATCAAAAACCCCCACTGTAATCCCCGAATCTTTAAAAGCGCCTGTGATTTTCCTTGTTAAACCTTTTCCGGCAACACTCCCGACAGTCAGAATAAGCGGCTTGTCTGCATTAAGGGCGGCAAGTTCGACGGGAAGGTGTTCCAGTGCTTTGTTGCCTGAATTTATTTTTACCGGACACCGGAATTCATGATTATCTGGGAAAAACATTGTATACTCCTTTTTGTTTGTCTCCTAATACCCCAATATCGAACGGAAATATATCCGAATCCTGCCTATATACTTCCGACTTAATGACCACACCGGGTACCGCTTTACCGCCAGCCTGGCGATATGCTTGGGAAGCAGGTAAACCTCCGCGATATTCAACACGCGAACGATCGCGCAGGCGTGAGAAACTTCACCGTCGACTATAAGCCGGTTACGGGCGGTTGCAACAGTTGTACTCTCCTGGAAGGTAAACATCAGAATAGCGGCTTCGATGCTTTTGATCTTCATATCAAGATCGATATGCCTGCCATTCTGTTTCCACCCGAGGTATCTCACGCGTCCCTTCTCATTCTTTCCAACAATCATATAAGGACCTCCCGGCAAAACACCAAGGCAGAGTGTAAACCCCTCCGGGAGTTTTTCGAATTCTCTTTTTACCTCTTTATCAACCCTGGCCGCCGCCTGAATGGCCCTTCCGACAAACCACAACATTACGGCAACATATGCCTTTTTAATGTATTTATTTCCCGAAGGTATTTCTTTGAAATGGCTCATGATCTTCCCCTCTCCGGTTGTATGGTGCAAGAAAACTGTGTTTCACCCCGTAAAACGGTTACAATAAAGATACACTGTCACTAAACCATAAAACCCCGGGAAAAAACACAGAGAGATCAAAGATCGTTCTTTTAATCTCTCTCCGGTTTCTCGCAATTATTTTCGGGTGTTTCGATTTCATGACGTGATCAGCATCTCTTGAAGTACGCAATAGCCGGAATAAAAAGCTAGGGTTCCGTCCGCGGCACCTCCATGGTAATTGCATCCACGGGACATTCAAAAGCACAAAAGCCACATCCGATACAGGCCTTTTCCACGTCCAGACGGGGATAACCGTGCGGATCGCGGGGCACTGCCTCAGACATCGAGAGACATCCCACGGGGCACGCGTCTATGCATATGATACATGATGTGCATTTCTTACGGTTAAAAACCGGCTTCTTCCACCGGGAACGTTTTATCATTTCAGACACAATGCCGAAGCCGTCCGTTACCGCTCCCTTAGGGCATACCCTGCCGCACGCCCCGCATTCTATGCAGAGTGTATCGTCTATCAGGTGAAGTTCCTTTTTTTCTCCTGACACAGCATTTACGGGACATATCTTTTTACACGCGCCACAGCCGTTACACACATCGATTATTCTGTATGACATCTCTTCTCTCCATGTCGCGTATCATCGCGCTCGAATGCCAAGCCGCTTCATGCATTCCTCGCCCGGTTTGCCTGTTTTGGCATCCCATCCGAATTGCGCCCAATATCCCTCCATCATCGCATCTATATCCACGGTTCGGCCCTTATTCGCACCTGCAGACAAAGGAGGTCTTCCGACGGCACGATCACTTATCTTGAAATCTTTAGGTTCTATACCATGTTTTATATTAAATGCCTGCCTCAGTGTCTGTATGCGCTCGCCAATTTCCATGTACTCTTCAGGTGTACGGTTCCACCCTGTCGCCGCGTTTATCCAGTCGAAGGTCGGCATCCTGTCCGCGCCCAGAAAAGAACCGAAGAAGCAGAGGCCGGCACCATTTATCACATTGAGAAATTTGCTGGAAGCGGCCCCGATTGCCGCCCTTTGTTCACCGGTTTTATATTTGCTGCTCTTGAAACGAAGCAGCCCGAATTTCGGCACACCCTTTACCCTTTTCCAGAGCCTGAACATGCCATACCACAGATCCGATCCCGTAGAATGCCTACCGGGCGTCGGTTCAACGCTGTAATGCAGGGCAAATCCAGAATCCCACCGACCATCCCACATGGAAGGTTCCTGCCCCCCCGCCTGAATGGCGAATTCCATCGAGTTCCCCCCTATGCACTCGGCGGCTTTCCGGGACCCGTCGGCCAGGAGATCACCGATCCCCTCGCGCCCTATCATTTTACGAACAAGTTCAATGACAGCCTTTGCATTCCCCCATGTCAGCTCCAGCCCCTCCGTATCCCCTTTTGTCAGCAGCCCCTTTTCGTAACACTCCATGGCAAAAGCAACGGTTCCAGCCGCAGACAGGCTATCCATTCCGGCCCTGTTCAACAGTTCATTAATGTAAAAAATGGCCTCCACATCTTCGTTCAGCAGAAGTCCGCCGAAGGCCACGGTGGTCTCCAACTCGGGCTTGTGGGTCTCGGTGTACGCCCCATCCATCGAGCAGATCCCTCCGCAGCCCAGAGGACAGGCATAGCAATGATATTTAATCGTTTCAAGATCCTTTATAAAATCCGGATTGGTATTCGAGGATTTTTTTATATCAAAATCAACGTGGCTGCCCTTCCAATTCTTGACGGATAGCACACCCCACTGTATGGCGGCCTGATTGAGACCGCCAGTGCCCCATTTTCTAATAATGATTTTCCAGAGCATGCCATCCATCACAATATCTATGGGAAGCATTCTCAAAAGGGCTCCGAGGTACGGCATTAATCGGCCTGTGAGGAAGGGCGGCTGGAATTGAACCCATTTATTACACTTCCGGCTCAGCTTCTTTATCCTCTCTCTATTATGGACGGGGATTCGTTTTGCCCCGTCGAGGACAACGGCCTTGAGTTTCTTAGAGCCCATAACGGCGCCGAGGCCCGATCTGGCGGCCATTCTCCCCCCGTCATTTGATATGCCTGATATCAGAGACAGTTTTTCGCCGGCCGGGCCGATCAAGGCTATACGTGAACGTTGCCCGTGCTCGCGGGTTAGAAACTCCTCGGCTTCTACCGTATCTCTGCCCCATATATGAGAAGCATCGCGAATCCGGACGTTTCCTTTCCTCATGTGAAGATACACCGGTTTTTCGCTTATTCCCCTGAAGAATATACCGTCATATCCGCATCTTTTTATTGCGGGCGAAAAATTGCCGCCGCAGTTAGCGTCACCCCAGCCACCGGTTAGAGGAGATTTACCGACAACCATCCATCTGCCCGAAAAAAAACTGCCCGTCCCGGTCAGCAGGCCGGACATAAAACCCAGAATGTTATCCGGACCAAGTGGATCAGCATCCGCGGGAATCCTGTTGTAAAGAAGGTAAGCGGCAAGCCCTATACCTGAGAGATATTTTTCATACACATCGTCGGGTATTGCTTCCTCTTGTAGAGTTCCCATGGTCAGGTCGACCATCAAGATCTTGCCCATGTATCCCTTGCCCATACATCTCTCCTTACGAGTGGCACAGCACGGGGTAAGCTAAAAATACAGCGAACTTGTCGCAGCGTCTGCATCTTCTTCAATCATGTAAATTAAAGGTGTATAGAGTAAAACAGGTATAAGTCAAGGAAAACTTGCCCGCCGCTTTCTTCCCGATGCCGATGTTCGCCTTAATCCGAATATGTAAATTATTTGTAGAATTTTCTTATTATTTATATTACAGTGTTTCGATATTTTTAAAATAGAGGCGGCCATGAGATTCGACATAGCAAAAAGCGGGACCGGAATAGCGTACGAGATACGCAATATAGTCAATATTGCGGAAAAGCTGAAGGAATACGGAGTAGATATCACCTGGGAAAATATCGGGGACCCCGTGATGAAAGGGGAAAAAATTCCCGAATGGATGAAGGATGTCCTGACGGATATCATGAAAGAGGATATGGCATACGCCTATTCCCCTACCAAGGGCATTGAAAAGACCAGGGAATTCCTAGCGGAAGAGGTAAACAAACGGGGAAAATATCAGATAACCAGAGATGACATTATTTTTTTCAACGGGCTGGGCGATGCTATTGCGCGAGCGTACAGCTCCATAAGAATCGATGCCCGCATCATAATGCCGGAGCCGACGTACTCCACACATTTCCTCGCGGAGATTCATCATGCCTCATTCCCGCCGAATACATACAGGATGAACCCTTACCATAATTGGCATCCTGATATAGCGGAACTTGAACGAAAGGTAAAAAGTCACAATACGATCGTCGGCGCCCTCGTCATAAACCCCGATAATCCGACCGGGTTTGTCTATCCGGAGGACAGCCTCAGGAAAATTGTAAAAATCGCGGAAGATTACGATCTTTTTCTTGTTTTCGACGAGACTTACCGAAATCTGCTGTATAACGGCTGCAAGACAGTCCCACTTTCGGACATCGTCGGGAATGTTCCAGCCATCAGTATGAAAGGCATCTCAAAGGAGTTTCCCTGGCCCGGAGCGCGATGCGGATGGATAGAGGTATACAATGCCGACAAGGACGAAACCTTCGCGAGATATATCAGTGCCATATTAATACAAAAAATGGCCGAGGTCTGCTCGACTACCCTGCCCCAGATGTCTATTCCGAGAATTATGAGTCATCCCGAATACCAGAAGTACCTGGACAGCAGGGTTAAACATTACGAAAGACTTTCCAATATTGCGTACAACATCCTTAAAGATGTTCCGTACATTGTGGTGAACAGATCGAACGGCGCCTTTTACATGACGATCGTCTTTAACGAGGCGGTACTCAACGACAAACAGAAATTGCATATAAAAAAGGCTCCCATAAAAACATATGTGGAAGGAATAACGAGCGCCCGCATAGAAAACGATAAACGCTTTGTCTATTATCTTCTTGCGGCTACCGGGATATGCGTGGTTCCATTGACGTCATTCTTCACTTCGCTGCCGGGGTTCCGGCTGACGCTGCTGGAAAAAGATGAAGAAAAATTCGAGAGAACGGTAAATACATTAGCGGAAAAAATTGTTGAATACATAGATTCTTCAAAGTAGCAACATCGATTTTCTCCGGAAAAAACACGGAAAAAATGATTCATATCGACAAATCACCGGCGATTATGGCTTCCATGTTCGACCGGATAGCTTCCGCCTACGACCTGCTCAACTTCACACTTTCATTCTCCATGGATGAGCAGTGGAGAAAGACCGTAATTTCTTCCCTGAACATCGGGAAAGATGACAGAGTGCTCGATATAGCAACCGGTACCGGCGATATGGCAATCCGAGCCTGCAGAACAGCAGGATGTACGGTAACCGGCATAGACATATCGCGCAAAATGCTCGCCATTGCCGCTCAAAAAAAGGGGAAGAGCGCCTGCGGACGTTTTCTCATAACCGCGGGAGACGCACTAGCCATGCCTTTCCCGAAAGAAACCTTTAATTGCGCGATGACAGCCTTCGGAATCAGGAACATGCCGGATCTTCCCAAATTCCTGGGCGAGGTTTACAGAGTTCTCAAAGACGGGGGGAAAACAGCGGTACTCGAACTATCGGTACCTCCAAGCGTCCCCTGGAGGTGGGTCTACCTTGCCTATTTCAAGGTAATGATACCTGTTATCGGCGGAATCGTATCGGGAGATTTTAAGGCCTACCGTTATCTGCGTGATTCGGTGATAGGATTCCCCCCTCCCCGCGAACTTGAATTATTGATGGAAAAAAGCGGATTTAAAGTCATACGATCATCTCCCCTGCTTTTCGGAATCGCACACATCTATCTCCTGGAGAAGGGCGCCGCCGGGGCATGAATACCGGTCAATCTGGCATATCCGGATCGGGATCTTTAAAGAATACCCCGTGCAACCTTGCAATAACCATAGGAACATCCTCGGTGTTTACTACAAAGGTCAGGCTGATCGGTGAAGCTCCCTGCGAGACCATGTAGATATCTATATCTTCAAGGTTCCGGAATACAAGCGGCGCAAAACCACCGGTGGTGCGGATGTTTTCACCAACCAGCGAAACGGTGGCTTTTCCATCGACAACACTTACGCTGCCGAAATGTCCCATTTCATCCGCGACATGATCCATTTCCCCCGAAGCGCCTACCGCTATTGCCGCCCCGGTAACGGTACTTGCAATCGCACAAGGCATAATACTTTTCCTTTCAAGAACATCAAAAACCGATCTCAGAAAACCGGCCGGATCGGCATGAGAAGCAGGGACGATATTAACGATACTTACAGGCATATTGTACGCGATCGACTTTACGATACCGTCACACGTCTTCGCGTGCGCTGTTATTGTAGTTCCTCCAGCGTCCGGATGTCTTGAGTTATAAATATTGACCGGTATGTTCTTCCGGCGCGCAGGCTCGATCGTACCGGGGTGAAGAACCTTGGCGCCGGAGAAGGTGAGTTCCGACGCCTCGTCGAATGAAATGTCCCTGACGGTGCGTGCACCAGCGAAAACGCGCGGGTCCGCCGTCATGATACCATTAACATCCTTCCATATCTGTATGCCGGAAACATCGAGTGCCGCCCCCACGAGAGCCGCGGTAAAATCAGACCCTTCAAAGCCCAGCGTGGTAGTAGTACCGCTCCGGGTGGAACCGATAAATCCTTGTATAACAGGGACATATCCTGATGATACCAGCGGGCGCACTTTCTTCCGGATACCCCGGAAGGTAATATCGTTCAACGGCGTTGCCATGGTAAACGCTTCATTCGTAATAATCAAATCCCGTGCGTCAAGCCATCGGGCGTTGATGCCATATTCCCGAAGAGCACAGGCGATTATCGTGGTAGCCACCAGCTCGCCGTATGAAAGAATTCTGTCCTGGTTGCGCGGCGTAAGCTCGCGCAATATGGATATGCCTCCGAGAAGCTCACGAAGCTCCTCGAAATATTCTTCAAGGATCGTACCGGCATCGTTATTATCAAAATCTTTGATGAGCCCACGTGCCATATCGACATGATATTCGCGTATTTCATCCAGATGCGAGAGGGCCATTTCATCCATTCCATCCGCCGAGGCTCTTGCGATCTCCAGCAGGTTCCGCGTCGTCTTGCCCATGGCGGAGTTAACCACGACCGGACATTCTTCAAGCCGGGAAGCCACTATTCTCACAACCCGCTCAACAGAGGGAACATCTTCGATGGAGGTTCCCCCGAATTTCATCACAATCATGATCTTCTCCCCCTGCCTTAAGAAAATCATCCGTGCGGCAAGTGTCGACAGTTGTCTTTACACACCCCTTTTGCCCGGCTGCTGTTTTAATCCAGGGCTTCAGCGAACAGGTCGTAGTCATCCGTCGAAGTTATCCTGCCCGTCACCATATCACCGATCGCCTTCCGAGCCGCCTTTACATAGGTAATGCCGTCTATGTCGGGCGCCTGCCTTTTCGCTCTACCGATATAATCGTACCCTGGAATATCCGATTCACCTTCCAGGACTATTTCCATCATGGAACCGACCAGTGATTGATTTATTTCACGGGAGATCGAAGACTGTTCCTCCATGATGATATCTTTCCTGATCCTCTTAACACGCTCGGGAAGATGACCGGATAGCGTGTCCGCCCTGGTCCCTTCCTCCCGCGAATATGTAAATACCCCAAGATGATCGAATCGCGTATTCTTTACAAACGCGAGAAGTCTTTCGAATTTTTCCTTCGTCTCCCCGGGAAACCCAACGATCAGAGACGTTCTCAGCGAGACATCCGGAATAATCCTCCTGGCATCCGCTATGACACGCCTTATAAGCCCGCTGTCCCCTCTTCTGTTCATCGAAGTCAGTATATCATCATCTATGTGTTGTACGGGAATGTCGATATAGTTGCATATCTTTTCGACATCGCGAATGGTCCGGAACAGTTCATCATCCAGATCCGCCGGATATGTATAGAGCAGCCGGATCCATCTGATCCCTTCTGTACGGGCGAGCTTCCTCAAAAGAAAACTCAGTCCGGGTGCATTACCGCCCAGGTCGCTTCCGTAAAGCGTGGTCTCCTGAGCGGTTATGATCAGTTCCCTGACACCTCTCTGTGCAAGCGTTTCGGCCTCGTTCAGTATATCATCCACCCGCCTGCTTCTGAACTTCCCCCGGACGAATGGTATAACGCAGTATGAACAGTGATTGGAACACCCCTCAGCGATTTTCAGATAAGCGGTATGAGACGGCGTCGATAACAAGCGCGGGTTTGAAGCACTCATGAGAAAATCGGGCTTTCCTATGAGAGAACGCTGCAACGGTCTTTCTTCGCAGAGGGACTCGACAAGATCGGCTATCCGGGAGAATTCGCCGGTTCCCAGGAACAGATCGACTTCCGGCATCTCTTTCCCGAGCAAGGCTCCGTATCGCTGGGGCAGGCAGCCCGCAACGATCAGATACCGGCATATGCCATGTTTCTTCAGTTCCGCCATGCGGAAGATCTCGTCGATCGATTCTTCCTTTGCTGGAAGGATAAAAGCGCAGGTATTGATAATTATTATATCCGCGTCTTCGGGAAGAGGAACAATCTCATAACCGCCTTCGGCCAGAATCGCGGCCATTACTTCCGAATCTATGAGATTTTTGGGACATCCCAGGCTTATGATATGAACTTTCTTTTTCAATTTATCGGGGAAGTTTGCCTGCTAATATCTTGCGGGGTTTGGCGCCGTCCGAGGGGCCTACAACGCCTTCCGCCTCCATTCTTTCCACAATACGGGCAGCCCTGTTATATCCTATCTTCAAATAC
>DCUQ01000049.1 GCA_002327865.1 Syntrophaceae bacterium UBA2210 | reverse complement strand
CTTGTTGCGGGGAGATTCAATTTCTGTCAACGGCGATGTATGGAATGGCATCGTTTGGTTCGAAAAAATCATCAAAAGACGCAGCCCTCATATTCCGGATGATTGGTATATCGAGCGGGAAAGCGGGCTCCCGTGTCCAATTGTGATAAACTTTACGCCCGGCTAACTCGCCCAGTAAAATTGCAGAGCAAAGGGCTCTAAAGCGGTTACACATGCCCGCCTGCGGTGACAAGATTAGTTTCTTCATATAAAAACCGTATTTCGAGAAATAGCTGAAAAATTATAACAAGATATAGGATGTAAGTACATGTATTAATAAATCAGGGACAACGCCCATTCATCTCCTATTCTTTTATTATTACTACGGCAACAATATATTATTGTCAAAGCCGTCATTCCGGTCCGTCACCCCGTCCCGGATCGTAGTCCGGGATGACGACCAAGCCGGGGCGGAATCCATAACCAGCTCAAATACCGGATCGGGGGTCAACCTGTCTATTCCGGTGAAAACCGGAATCCAACCCTGGCTTTCGCTATCGTTCTAGTCCGTCATTCCGGCGAAAGCCGGAATCCAGGATTATATGGATACCGGATCGTAGTCCGGTATGACTTATTGGTTTGGATGCTCCCGTATCGAGTACGGGGCAAGCTTGTCGGGGGCCGGCATTACATTCGATATGTTTAATTGCCGTGGTAATAACTGAGTAGCATCTGGATTTTTATCAATCAGGTATTTCCCCCGGAGACTAAATTTCGTAAGAAGGACCTGAGTCGTTTACGGTAGCCTGGTTTGAAGATGATTTTTTTAAAATTCTCGATTTCTTTTGTATAGAAGTGCAGCAATTCGTTGAAGAAATCGTTTTGAATTTTTTCGTTGTATTCGTTCCAGGCTATAAAATTAATTCCATAATCACACAAGGAACCGCTGAGATCGCCACCCAGGTAACTGCCGCAATGAAAACCGTGAATGCCTATGTGCTGAACGTAACTTCGTTCGGTAACCAGTAATCTTATACCTGATTTTACGAAGAATTCCGACCAGTGCAAGTCGTACGGATTATCCCGGGGAGGTAAGTCGTATACCAGTGTTTTCACAATATCCTTTTTGAAAACGGTTCCGGCTCCCCCCATTGTTTTTTTGCTCAACATTTTAATATTATTAATCTGGCATGTTTCTAGAATCTCGGTATGCAAAGCCGAATTATACAAGCTCATGACACCGTCGGTGTGGTCTATAACCCGTTCCACAACGGCTAACCATTCCCGGTTAAAAATCAGATCGGAGTCGGCCAGGATCAATATATCGTCATCACAATCGATAAAATCGGCAAATATCCTGTACATATTTTTGTTGGGGCCCAGGTTGGCGGGATTCCGGATTATGGTTTTTGAATTATAAAAGGCTTTTTTTAAAAATTCTTTATCAAATTCAGTAGATGCATCGTCATATATCCTTATGCTGGTATTGCTGCCGATATCCGTCAGATATAAAGACTTCACCATCTTTTCGAGAATGTTCCTTCTGTTATACGTCGCAACTGCAATGGTTATTCCGGGATTTGTATTCATTATTCACTTACAACGCTTAAATTGGATTAATTATCAAATGTGTCGGAAATACGTACCATATATTAAGTTGGAGGTCAGCTGTTTTTGTTTATTGCCGGTTGGAAGGTTGTGTTGTGGTCGAAAACGATTATCCGGTGACAGCAGGGAGATAGTAATCGGATTTTCAAAAATCAAATTTTGCAACTCATCGAATTAAGAAAAGGCAGGTTACACCCGCAAAGGTTCAGTGGTGGATAATTGTCAAAATTCAGGTTTACAGGTTGAAATGTGTTTTTTCGTTTATGAAAACAGAGATTATCAGGGAGTATTACTTCCCCCTGATAATCTCTGTTTCGATAGTATCAGTCAATCATTCAAATAGAATGATGGTTTTTTGTGCTATTTATCTCACGTTATTGCCTTTCAATTAAGAATGCGCATTGAAAGTACCCCTTTCTGGCCGATTTCATATGCAAAGTCGCTACGGGATGGGTCACCGCCTGTAGCATCTGTTATCGTGAAATATTCTATTTCTACTTTTTTGCCTTTGGTCCTGGAAGCTTCAAGATAATTTATTTGTTTTCCGCCGGCATCGATAACTTTAGAGTCTGACCTTACATAAAAAATAGTTTTGTCGCCATTATCGGCTGTAACCTCAAGCTTAACATTTAGATTAGAGAATCCCACTCCTTTAGCCATATTACCGCCGGTAACGGTTCCTATAAACATGTCGGCCTGTGCGGACTGCGCCTGTACGGCCGTAGCATTGGAGATAGCCGCCGGTATAGTGCAATTTGCGTATTTAAAAGGACCGAGGCTCATTTTTACTGTCATGCCCGGTTGTATTTTTAAAACCTCTTCCTGAAAATTATTAGCATTTATCTTTATTTGATGACCTACTCTTGAACCATTCTGATCGATTAGATCAAAAGTAAAAATCCTATCACCCGGATTCAACACACTTGCGCAGGGACTTCCCGGCACAACCGTTATTACTGTAACACCTCTAGGACCGCTGGTTGGTCCTACGCTGATTCCAAGGATATTCTGATTCTCCGATGGCATTGTTGTCGTCAAAGAGGATGCGATGGGTGCTGCCGGTGAAGTAGGCTTCGCCCCATATTTTGGAACACCTTCTCCAACGCTCTGGCACCCGATAAAGAATAGAATTGAAACACCTACTACAAGTACTGATAAAGCAATGCGTTTCATAGTACACCCCTGTTAATATTTATTAAAAAGCGAATTTATTCACTATAGATGAATATTATTGCATGTCAATTTAATAATATTGACCCCGAAAGCTGTGGGGAGAATTTTATTTATTACGGATTTAAATATATGGAAGAGGTGAAGAGATTGGCTTGTTGAACAGCGGGTAGGGAAGGTTACAGCCACTCCGGTACCGGTTATTGCCGTGGGTGGCTGAAGTTTCCCCTATCCACTGTCTGGATTTGATATTTTATCTTGTCATGTGGTTGCCAATGCCCATCCAGGCCGTGCAGGGACCGCCGACACCGGACTTGCCGAAACGGGGACCGTTAATGCCCGGTCCGCTCATGTCGGGGCCACCTTTGCCGTGGCCGCTCTTGAAGCCCCTGTCTATCCGGTGTCTCGCCTTGCGAAATTTGTCGTACATTGTTTTAAGGGTCCGGTACCGTTCCGGGCCGACTATTTTCATAACTTCCATCACAAACCTGAATCGTTCGGTGGCAAGCTGGGTTCTCGCGTTTTCCATCTGACCGAATTGTCTCATGAACTCGGCTTCATTAGGTTTTTCGTTGTTCAAGAGGTTTTCCAGCTCGAGACATTCTCTTTCCAGTTTACTCTTTAGATCGATAAGGTTTCTCCGATTGTCGAGATATGCTTTGTCGAGCTTTGTTATCTCCTGCTCGGTAAGGTCCATTTGTTTCGAGACCTCCGGGTTGTGCCACCACTGACCGGGGGGCGCATAATTCGATCCCATGGCAATAACCGGCATGCCTATCATGACCAGCAGGATCATTACACTCAAAGTCTTTCTTAACATAATACTGCTCCTTTCGTTGCCGGATTGTTAATATTACCGGCGCTTGGTACAACGGATTTTCCGGAATCGTTGTCGGGTTCCTGTTGCGATTCTCCTGAAATATACATGTATATTGAGGGAAGCGGGTTATCTACAAGACTGTCTATATCCGTCATTAACTGATCGGGTTCCTGAAACGTCACTTCGCTTATAACATCGGGGGTGGTTCGAGAAAGCGGAGACCACCACAGTAAGGTTATGGTGAGGACAACCATGACGGTTGCTCCGGCGGCGGTTCTGAGATTCCAGAACCAGCTCCCGGCATGTCGCGGTTTGGCGTCCAGCGATACCCGTTTTTGTTGCCACGGGGAAACCCGCTCCGCCATGTTGCCGAGCGCGGTCAGTTCCTGCTCCATCTCTTTGACGCGTTCAAGGCATTGCGGGCATCCCTCCAGGTGCGCCCGCGCCTCTGCGGAGAGGTCGTTTCCGTCGACCATTGCCATCAGGAGCTGTTTTTCATTTAAATGCTTATCTTTATCGAAATCCATACTGTTATTCCCCTGTTAAAAATTGGCGCATCTTTGTTTCTTTCCTGAATTTTTCAAGTGCCCGGTACAGGTGGGTTTTAACCGTGCTTTCCCGTTTCCCGAGCACGTCGCCTATTTCCTGTATGGCGAGATGATCCATGAATCTCAACGTGAACACCTCCCGTTCCATGCCTGGCAGTTTATCCAGGAATAACCCCACATGTTTCCAGAAATCCCGCCTGATCATATCGTCCAGCGGATCGGGTGTATCGCCTTTCTCGCTGTCCGGTTCGTATTCTTCGTTCCTGCCCGAAATCCCCAGCATCGTCAGTAGTTTCTTTTTCCTGTAGAAATCGCGAGTCTGGTTCAAGGCTATGCTGAAAAGCCAGCTCTTGAATCGCTCCGGGGATTTCAGCCCGGAGATGTTTTTGAATGCCTTTATAAAGACATTCTGCGTAATGTCCTCCGCATCCATTCGGGATAGAGTGCGGTAATATACCATCTTGAAAACATCGCCCTGAAAAAGATCGACAAGTTGATTGAACGCAATCTCACTGCCGTCTATCGCTTCAGCTGCCAGGATCACTGCCTGGGCGGAGAGATTGGCGTTACGGGCGGGAGGAGAAGTATTGTCTTCATGGTTTTTCCGTGTCATAGTGTATCAATTCTACCCGCAACGCCGGGTGCTTGTCCACTTTTCTTGTTCTTTGTGTCTTTAGACGGATATCCGGACCGTATAGTCTACAAATAATTATTACGGGGAGATAAAACGGGGCACTTTTTTGACTTTGCGGCCTTGGAACTACGTTATTACTGCGGTAATTAAAGAGGTNNAGAGGTTAAAGGCAGGGTTCAAGGGTTCAAGGGGCCGAGGGTCCAAGGAACTGCTGTCATATTACTACGGCAATTAAAGAGGTTTGCATAACCTCATAAAACGTGCCTTTTTTGTCATTCCGTGCACGCGAAGCACGACACGGAATCCAGTGCTATCAGGCAGTTCCCGGATTATACCGTATCAAGTACGGGGGCTTATCCAGCCCCGGTTTTCACCGGGGTGACGGGGCGGAATGACGGCTTTGACATATATTGTTGCCGGAGTAATAAATGGTCGACGTTCGTTTCGTTTTTACGTATCTCATGTTCCCGTAATGATGGTCGGGTATATGGGGGATTGAGTTGTTTTGTGCTTCGTGTCAGGCAAGTCTCTCGACCAGGCTGCCTGTCTTCTTTTTGCGCATCGCAGGCCGCCGGGGAAATTTTGTTATGTATGTATCAAAGAACTCATACTTATTTATTGACTTAACGGCGTTAGAACAATAATCTTTCTTGTAACAAACAGAGCAAGGATTATGGCTTCGAGTTTTTCCGCCACATAACCGGCAGCCGAAATACGGCATGGGTATGATGGCGGCGCGGTTCCCACCTTCCGTTTCCGGTATTGGTTCGTTTTTGACATGAAGGAGGCCCCTTTTCATGGCAACAAGCAAAATATCAGTCGAAGAAATTGATCATGTTTTAATGATAGGGCTCAACCGGCCTGAAAAAAGGAATGCGTTCGATTTTGAAATGTACCGTGATATCAGCCTGGCGTATGGCGAACTGCACCGGAATCCCGATTTACGTTGCGGGCTATTGTTCGCGCACGGTGATCATTTTACCGGCGGCCTGGATCTCGCGGAATGGGCGCCTTTTTTCAGCAAAGGTCGTTTTCCCGATCTTCCGGAAAACTCGATCGATCCGTTGGGCCTGCATGAAGGAGACAGGCTGTGCAAGCCGGTGGTGATGGCGGTCCAGGGTTTGTGTCTGACCATAGGGATCGAACTGCTCCTGGCAACGGACATTCGCGTGGCCGCCACCGGCACACGATTCGGCCAAATCGAAATCAAGCGGGGGATATATCCCGTCGGCGGCGCGACGATACGCCTGATGCAGGAGGTGGGGTGGGGTAACGCCATGCGGTATCTCCTGACTGCGGATGAGATATCAGCCGAAGAGGCTTTCCGTATCGGTCTCGTGCAGGAACTGACCGAGCCGGGCAAGCAGAAAGACCGGGCATTTGATATAGCGGCGACCGTGGCGAGGCAGGCCCCTCTTGGGGTCCGTGCTACGCTCTCTTCCGCCAGGCTGGCTCGCGCCAGCGGGGAACAGGCTGCTGCCGGAAGGTTGCTGCCCGATCTGATTCCACTTATGGAAAGCGAAGATTTCAAGGAAGGGATTCAATCTTTTATTGAACGGCGGGACGCCACGTTTAAGGGCCGATAGGACAGTAGCGGAATGTCCGGAGGCGCAGCGGCTGTTTTTATTTGTTCGGCAACGCCGCACATGTGTTATGCAGGACTCTGATAAGCAGGGTGCAATGTTGAATGCTTAATGTTGAATGTTGAATGTTGAATGTTGAATGTTTAATTTTTGATTATTACTACGGTAATTAAAGAGGTTAAAGGCAGGCAGAGAATTCCAGCGGTCGAGGGTCCAAGGAACTGCTTTCATATTACTACGGTAATTAAATAGGCTTGCATAACCTCATAGAACATGCCTTTTTTGTCATTCCGTGCACGCGAAGCACGACACGGAATCCAGTGTTATCAGGCAATTTCTGGATTCCGCCCCGGTTTTCACCGGGGTGACAGGCCGGAATGACGAATTTGACATATTTTATCGGCTATTTTTCCAGGCGTGACTCTTGAGCTTTTAAAAGAGTTTCCATCTATTTCATAGAGGTACGGTATGAACAATAAAATCACATGTCCGAACTGCGGACACAGTTTCGATGTCGAGGAAGCGCTTTCAGGAAAGCTGGAAGCCCGTTTTAAAGCCGAGTATGAAAAAAAGGTGGCCGAACAGGCCGAAAGATTCAATCAGGAGAGACAAAAGATTGAAGAGGCAAAACGGTTACTTGAAGAACAGCGGGAAAAGGAAGAAGAACGCTTTAAGGCTGAACTCGCCAGACAGTTGCAACAGGAAAAACTGAAGATCGAGAAAGATACACTCGAATCGGTCGAAGAAAGAATGAAAGCGCTTCAGGAAGAAAACGAGAAAAGAAAGACGGAAAATAAATCGCTCAGGGAAAAAGAAATAGCTCTTCTTAAGCTGGAAGCGGCCCTGAAAGAAAGACAGGAAGACCTGGATCTGCAGATGGAAAAGAAGCTTCTTGAGAAACAGAAGGAGATTGAAGATAAAGCCAGGGCAAAGGAAAGAGAAAATTTTGAGCTTGAAAAGGTTAAGCTTCTGAAGCAGATCGACGACAACAAAAAACTGGCGGAGGAGATGAAACGAAAGGCGGAGCAGGGTTCTATGCAGTTGCAGGGCGAAGTCCAGGAGTTGGCCCTGAAAGAACAACTCGCTAGAATCTACCCGTTCGATGTGATCGAAGAGGTTCCGAAAGGAGTACGTGGCGCCGATGCAATACAGATTGTCGTTAACTCGAATCAGCAGAAATGCGGCTCGATAGTTTATGAAAGTAAGCGGACTAAGAATTTCGCGAACGAGTGGATAGATAAATTAAAGCAGGACCAGATTCTCTGCAAAGCCGACATCGCGGTAATTGTAACTGAAACGTACCCCTTGGACATGGCAAGGTTCGGAGAGAAAGACGGAGTATGGATCTGTAATTTCCACGAGGTTAAGAGTCTTTCGTTTGTCCTGCGCGAGATGTTGATACGAACCAATTCCGTAAGGCTGTCGCAGGAGAACAAGGGTGACAAGATGGAACTGCTGTACGCCTACCTGACGAGTAACGAGTTTGTGCAAAACATAAAAAGGATTGTCGAAAACTACGACGGGATGATTACCCAGTTGAACGCGGAGAAAAAGGCGATGCATAGAATATGGGCTGAAAGGGAGAAGCAGATCTGGGTAGTCCAGGAGAACATTTCCGCTTTATTCGGGTCGATCAAAGGTATTGCGGGTAAATCACTCCAAACGGCGGATGTTTTGCAGTTGCCTGATACGACAATAGCGGAATGAACAGAACGGCAATAAACAATTTGTTGTTAAGGCTTATAAGCGGTAAAATAACTTTCCAGGCGACAATGATGCTGCCCGGAGCGACAGAAAGGAGGAAATACCATGAAACTCAGTGCACGGAATATGTTAAAGGGTACTGTTAAAGCGATCGATATCGGTGTTGTCAATGCGGAGGTGGATGTAGAAATCGCCCCCGGTCTGGAGATGACATCGATTATCACGAAAAAATCATGTGATAATCTCGGACTTGCTGTAGGAAAAAAGGTGTATGTAGTCGTAAAGGCGTCGAATGTGATGATCGGTACCGATTAAGCAGGGTGCAATGTTGAATGCTTAATGTTGAATGTTGAATTTTTGATTATTACTGCGGTAATTAAATAGGTTAAAGGCGGGGTTCAAGGGTTCAAGGGGCCGAGGGTTCAAGGGCTCAAGGATTCAAGGATTCAAGGATTCAAGGGGCCAAGGGGTCGAGGAACTGCTGTCATATTACTGCGGCAATCAGACATATCAGATGTCATGCGAGGGGTGGGGAAAACTGTTCCGGAATCCCATACGCTTTTCCCATATGTTAAAGGCAAAAACCCCTCTGTCAGGCGGCGACATGATCAAACGATCACGCCGCCGTCTCTGGAGAGGTTAATGTTTCGAAGTCGTTAATTATTTTAAGCAGTTTTTTTGCGCATTATCGATTCATAACGCAATTCTTTAACGTATTTTCTCAATGCCTTTTGTATGGCCAGGGAAGCCAGCAGTGCGCAGTGCTCATGATCCTTAGGCATCCTTTTAAGGGTCGCCAGTATGGCGCTTTGAGTAATACTTTCGATACACTCTTCTACGGTTTTACCCTCTGCCATTTCTGCCGCGACAGAGCATGAGGCAACGGCGAACATACACCCGTCCGTTACAAATTTTACTTTTTCAACCTTTTTGTCCCTTATTTTAAGAAACATTTCTACGGTATCCCCACAGATACCGGTTATCTTTCCGTAACCGTCCGGATCATCTAAGGTACCGTGATTGCTTGGATTGGTTCCACGTTCTACCAGTCTTTCCAGATACAGTTCAACGGCCTTTTCATAGGCCATTCCCATTCTTATTCCTTCGATTTCTTCTTTGTTGCTATGCATGTTTCACTCCTCAGTGGTCACAGATATTGCTTCCCAACTCGAGAGAGTGGTTCATGTAAGCTGTGATCAGTTTTTCCGGATCATCGGCGGGTGCGCCTATGGATACGGCAATGCCTCTTTCGGTGAAGAGTTGTTGAGCGCGCGTTCCCATTCCGCCCGCTATAATTACGTTCACGTTCTTCTCGCCAAGCCACCGCGGCAGAAGACCGGGCTCATGGGGTGGCGGGATGACGCGTTCCTGTCCGATTATTTTTTTGTTTTCGAGGTCGACATCGAAGATGGCGAACTCTTCGCAGTGACCGAAGTGGGCGGAAAGATGCCCGTCTACGATCGGTATAGCTATCTTTTTCATTCCTTTTTTCTCCTCTTCTTCGGATACGGCTTGTTTCGTCTCAGGTGCGGCCGGGCCATCCATCTGCATGATGGGCCGGACTACCGCGGCAAATGCCTTTGCCGCTTCCGTATTCCCGTAATGATAGACAAACGGTTTACCGCTGTCGGATGCTTCAACTATCTGGGGCTCTATCGGGATGCTGCCGAGAAAGGGTACCCCCATCTGGGCGGCCATTTTTTCTCCTCCACCTGTCTTGAATACGTTGATTACTTCTTTACAGTGGGGACAGACAAGACCGCTCATGTTTTCAATGACTCCCAGAACAGGAACGTTCAGTTGCCTGCAGAAATTGATGCACTTTCTAACGTCATTGAGTGATAAATCCTGAGGGGTGGTTACTATGATGGCCCCGTCTATTCCGTTAATGAGCTGAGCCACCGACAGGGGCTCATCGCCTGTTCCGGGAGGGAAATCGATAATCATATAATCAAGATTACCCCATGCCACTTCCGACAGGAGCTGCTTGATAACGCCCATCTTCAGGGGCCCTCTCCAAATAACCGCGTCGTCTCTGTTCTCGAGGAGAAAACCTATGGACATAACCTTGAGACCTTCGCTGAATATTACGGGCGTTATAGCATTTTCTTCAGATCCGGGACGCTTCCCCTCGAGGTTCAGCAGCGTGGGAATGCTCGGGCCGTGAAAATCGGTATCCAGCAGGCCTATCTCTTTCCCCTCAAGTGCGAGCGCTACCGCGATATTGGCTGCGACCGTACTTTTTCCTACTCCTCCCTTGCCGGAGAGGATCATGATCTTGTGCTTTATCTTACTCATGCGATCTGAGAGATTCTTCTTCTCCCTTGCCTCTTTCGTTTGCTGCTTCTGAGCCAGGGTTTGAAGATCGTCGGGAGTGTTACCCTTTTCTTCACTCATTTCTTTTTATCCTTCCTTCGATTGTTAATTTTTTCGGTCTGGTATCCGGAATAAAGCTTTTTCCCGTAGCGTTCTTCTATTCTTATCAGTTTTTTGTCAACCAGCTCCTGCACATATTTAACTGTTTCATTTCGGTGAAGCCCCAACCCGGCGGATATATCATCTATGGAGCAGGGGCGCAACCTTATCAGTGAAAGAACGTCTTCTCTGGTGGACGAAAATTCGCTGAGGTTATGTACGTTGGCATAGTCTGCGATAACCTCGCAATGCCGGCCGAAAAAAGCCGAAAATTCATCCATTCTTTTTTTGTCTACCAGACCCGCATATTTCTCGGCCGGTGTCCTCACAGCCGTATTAAGCTGAACACGCTCCGGCGCAATATAATCCACAAGGCGCTTTATTTCCAAAATTTCGCTTTCCGTGTCGGTGACGCCGCCCGTTATGAAAACCTCCAGCCATATGTCCCCTTTGAATTGTTCCCGGAACAGGCGTAGCCCCTTTATCATCTTTTTAAATAAAATTCCACTATGTGGACGATTGACACGCAAAAACATCTCTTCACTGCCTGCGTCGAGTGAAGGAATGACAAGATCGGCGGCGGAGATGAGGTCACGTACCTCACCATCCCACAGTAGAGACCCGTTCGTGAGCACCGCTACCGGGACATCCGAAAATTCTTTAATGCCGGAGATAATGTCGCCTATACGACTGTGAAGTGTCGGTTCCCCCGATCCCGACAGGGTGATATAATCAGGCCGCTCGATTTTTCTAAGCTTTTTCTCTGTTTCTTTCAACACGGCGTCGACGGGAAAGTATTCCCTCCGTTCCATCGTCTTGTTCGTTGTCCTCCCCAGTTGACAGTAGATACAGTCGTAGGTGCATGTCTTGAAGGGGACGAAATCGATCCCCAGAGACCTGCCCAGGCGTCTCGAAGGAACAGGACCGAATGTGAATATCTTTTTTCCACTTGTCTTCATTGTTCGCAGGCAGGCCTCGTTTCTCCCCGTGAAGACGCCATATGATCATACTGTGATTTCAGTATGATATCTCCAACGGAGCACCCTATCTTGTTGGCGATAACGGGGCACTTTGTCTGG
>DCUQ01000045.1 GCA_002327865.1 Syntrophaceae bacterium UBA2210 | reverse complement strand
GGCCCATGTAATGGGGTAAGGTCAATTCTTGACTTAGTGGCGTACTATACGCACCCGTCTAATCTGCCATGTATTTACTGTAAAAGGCTTCCGTTATTTCCCAGAGGTCCCGGGGCAGTATCAGTCGTACTTTTTCCCTGATCCAGGCGGGAACGGAACCATAGTATGCCTCGGCGATCCCTCCCGTTATACAGGCCAGCGTATCACTGTCACCCCCGAGGGAGATCGCGTTGCGAATAGCATCTTCGTAAGAAATCGATTCCATGAACGCAATAACAGCTTCGGGAACCGTACCCTGGCAAGACACATCAAAGCTGTAACCGGGTCGGATTTCGGCAATGGTTCTGTCAAGATTATACGCAAAGCGACCCGATATTTCGCGCTTGATCGTTTCCTTATCATGTGTGGTCCGGGCCAGAAATACGGCATAAGCAGCAGCTTGGGCACCTTTAATTCCTTCAGGATGATCGTGCGATATTTCCGCTGAACGAACTGCCTCGCTCAGCACTGTTTCAGCTGTGGCAAATGCAAAACCAATCGGGCTGACAAGCATCGCGGAACCGTTGCCCCAACTGTTATACGGTTCGGGATCGTCGGAATCAAGCCAGCGAATAAATGATGCACCGTACCCGGCATGAGGATAACTTCGCCCCATCTCCCATACAACATCCCTGTAATCACGACTATCGAGTATGGCTCTGGCGATGGCGATTGTCAGGACCGAATCGTCGGTGAAACGACATTGCGGGTGAAAAAGGGGGAAATGTTTCGTCTTGATCGGGTAATTCTCATATATCGATCCGATTATGTCGCCTGCTATTGCTCCGATCATCTTAGGTTTTCTCCCGGGATAACAGATACCCGGTTAAGGTGCCATAAGCAAACTACCAAAGTCAACAGATCATTGAAAAAATAAAAGGTAGGGGAAAGATAAACACTGTTTCATGAAAAACAGTGATTTTGATTGAATGCTATAAACAACTCAGATCCCCCAACGGAAGTATCGGGAAACAAAAACGCTTAACAGACAGGGAGAGTCCTCAGCGCTGCTCACTCCTGGCTTAAACGGGTGCTGCATCAAAATATTTCAAAAGAATAAAGAATGGGGTTCGCGTTGTTTCTATCGTTGCCGCCCACAATTACATGGCCTTTCTTAGTTGTGCCATGTAACAATGCCCCGCTCAGTGAATTTTTACCAATCCAATCCTGCAAACGGGGCATTTTGTATTATATTAAGTTATGTAGCTTACGCATCGCCTTGTTTGAGATACGCGTCTATGGCCCTGGCCGCCTTCTTGGCGGCACCCATTGCTAAAATCACGGTCGCCGAACCGGTGACGATATCTCCACCCGCGTATACACCAGGCCGGCTGGTCTTGCCGGTTTCTTCGTCGGCCACGATATAACCCCACCTGTTTGTCTCCAGACCGGGCGTTGTGATGGGAATGACAGGATTGGCATTCGTTCCTATTGCCACTATCACCATATCCACATCTATCATAAACTCGGACCCCTTTACCGGAACAGGTCTGCGTCTCCCCGATTCATCGGGTTCTCCGAGTTCCATCCGGATACACTTCATCCCCTTGACCCACCCGTTCTCGTCTCCGATATATTCCACCGGGTTGGTGAGAAGTTTGAATTCCACGCCCTCTTCTTTAGCGTGATGAATCTCCTCCGCCCTGGCCGGCATTTCGACTTCCGTCCGGCGATAGACCACAGTAACTTTCTCCGCGCCCAGACGTAGAGCCGTTCTCGCGGAGTCCATCGTTACGTTACCGGCACCGAGAACCGCCACATTCTTCCCGCGCGCTATGGGCGTATCGTACTCGGGGAACGCGTATGCCTTCATCAGATTAGAGCGTGTGAGATATTCGTTAGCGGAATAGATACCGCTCAGGTTTTCTCCCGGGATATTCATGAAAACCGGCGCACCAGCACCCACCCCCAGGAACACGGCATCGAATCCTTCATCAAGAAGATCGTCAACCGTTTTACCCCTTCCAATGACGATATTTTTGACGATTTCGACCCCCAGTTTTTCAAGATAAGAAACCTCTGCATCTACGATACCCTTGGGGAGACGGAATTCCGGAATTCCATAGATAAGAACTCCTCCGGCTTTGTGCAAACCCTCGAATATGGTTACACCGTGGCCCAGTTTTACCAGATCTCCGGCGATAGTGAGCCCCGCCGGACCGGACCCGACAACGGCCACCTTTTTACCCGACGATGCGGGAGCTTCGGGAATCCGGACAGCACCGGCATTGCGCTCATAATCGGCCGCAAAACGCTCGAGTCTCCCTATTGCAACCGGCTCTCCCTTTTTACCCAGAACACACAACTGCTCACATTGAGTCTCCTGTGGACACACCCTGCCGCAGATAGCGGGAAGGGTATTTGTCCCCTTGATCAGACAGGCTGCTCCCGTAAATTCCTTTTCGGTAATCAATTTTATGAATCCCGGAATATCGACATCCACGGGACACCCTTTCATGCAAAGCGGTTTCTTGCACTGCAGACACCTGCCGGCTTCGATGACAGCCTGTTCTTCCGTATAGCCGAGCGGAACCTCATCGAAATTCTTGCTGCGGACCTCCGGATCCTGCTCCGGCATAACCTGTCTGGGAACTTTTTCTTTCTTACTCATGACACGTACATCCTTCTCTGGCTTCTTTCTCTTCATTCTCATACATTCTGAGACGGCTCATCAAAAGATCGAAGTCGACAGCATGGCCGTCGAACTCTGGACCGTCCACGCATGCGAATTTTGTCTCTCCGCCGACAGCGACACGACAGGCACCGCACATGCCGGTTGCGTCCACCATGATCGGATTCAGGCTTACGATGGTTTCTATCTTATACGGTCTCGTAACTTCACACACAAACTTCATCATCACAACCGGACCGATCGCGAATGCCCTGCTAATCGTCACCCCGGAATCGATAAGCTCTTTGAGCACATTCGTCACAAATCCCTTAACTCCATAACTGCCGTCATCGGTCGATACAATAAGTCTGTCACAGACTTCCCGTATCTCATCTTCAAGAATCAATATATTCTTTGTTCTTGCGCCGATAATGGCTATCACCTCGTTACCGGCTTCTTTGAGGGCCTTAATTATCGGATAGGCGACACCGATACCCACACCGCCGCCGACCACCACAGCAGTCCCAAAATTT
The DNA here is from genome assembly GCA_002327865.1 of Syntrophaceae bacterium UBA2210. Classification (GTDB taxonomy): domain Bacteria; phylum Desulfobacterota; class Syntrophia; order Syntrophales; family UBA2210; genus UBA2210. Next base: position 18,589 of record DCUQ01000045.1, on the reverse strand, counting down.
TCCATTTCCGTAGGTCTTCCGAGCGGACCGAGAACCGCAAAGAGGTTTTCTCCCGCTTTCATGGCAGCCAGACACATCGTAGTCTTGCCGACAACCTGAAATATGATGGTCACGGTTCCTTCGTCTTTGTCCGAATCAACTATGGTCAGGGGAATACGTTCCCCCTTCTCTTCGGTCATGATGACGACAAACTGCCCGGCTTTTCTCTTCGTGGCAATCTCCGGCGCACGGATTACCATCTTGAAAACATTTTCAGACAAAGAAATACAGCTTACTATTTCGTTCAACGATCATTCTCCTGTTCTGAATTAAGTATTAAAATTGGACATAAAAAAGAGTCGAGTGATTTGGCCGGTCACCAAATCACCGGCTTCCAGGGGGGACTTCCGAGGAAAGGCATATAACATAGACGTTCCCCTCATCAAGGAATAAAATTTACATTACCATGCTAGTATTCGTCTTATAATTAGTATTCCTTTGTGAGTTTATCCAATTCTGCCAGAGAGAAGACAGGCCCATCTTTGCAGACATATTTGCTGCCCACGTTACAGCGTCCGCACTTTCCGATACCGCACTTCATCCGCATTTCAAGCGATGTGTAGATATTCTCCTTCGAAAATCCCAGATCGAAGAAAACCGGCAGTGTAAAACGAATCATTATGGGAGGTCCGCATATTACCGCAACGGCGTTTTCCGAACTGGGCGCGACTTCTTTGCATACGGTGGGAACGAATCCCTCTCTTCCTGACCAGTTTTCATCCCCCTTATCCACGGTGACATTCATATTTATGTCATCCCTCTTTTCCCACTCCGTGATCTCATCCTTATAAATAAGAAGCCCCGGTTCCCGTGCCCCGTATACCACGGTAATGTCTCCAAACTTCGAACGATTTTCCTCGAAAATCATATAATTAATCAGGGATCTCAGGGTAGTAAAAGCGAACCCTCCACCTACGATTACGATATTTTTGCCCTCCAGATATTCAATGGGCCATGTATTTCCAAGTGGGCCTCTAACTCCCATACGCTGTCCCGCTTCCATGCTGTGAAGCTCCGATGTAACCACACCGGCCTTCTGGACCGTAAATTCTATGTATCCCGGCTGGGTAGGGGAAGATGCGATACCTATGGGGGACTCACCCTTACCCAGAATGGACAGTTCGGCAAACTGGCCAGGAAGATATGTAAAGGCCGCTTCATCTTCCTTATTAACAAAAGTAAAACGAAACGTCTTGATATCTTTAGTAGTTACTTCCGTTATAATTTTATCTACATCAACAGGTATGGGTACATAAGGATTTTTTTGCATTGAGATCTCCAAAAACTATAATTTCGAAATGTCGGTAACGATTTTTCTGATATCGATATTAACCGGACAATTAATGACACAGCGCCCGCAACCCACACAGGCGATAGCGTTATAATTGTCTACGAAGTATTTAAACTTGTGCATCAGTCTCTGGCGCCAGCGCTGCTTTTGTGATGTTCTCGGGTTGTGACCCGACGTTTCTACAGTAAAGAGCCACGACATGCATGTATCCCACGACCGGATTCTCTTTCCCTCACCCCCCTTGACTTCATCCGTGATATCGAAACAGTGACAGGTGGGGCAGAGATAAGTACAGGTTCCACACGCAAGACAGCTCTTGTGGATCGTATCCCAGAAAGGATTCTCAAAGTTCTCATCCAGCCAGGGTTTTATTTCTTTCGCCGGTATGTGTGATTTGATTTCCTTTTCGGACTGCTCGTATATATCGTTCTTCCTGGTATCCAATGCTTCATCCGCAGCCTCGAGATCACCCATTTTTTTGAGAAGTTGTTCGCCCTTCGGCGTCAGAAATTCGGCCAGATAAACATCCCCGAGATCGGTTAACAGCAGATCGGAACCTTCCGAAGACACCGGATGTCCCCCCACGGACGTGCAGAAACAGGTGGTATATGGGGGGTGTACACAGGCCAGTGAAACAATGATCGTTTTTTCTCTTCTTGAAATATAATAGGGATCCCTGTATTTCGGATCATCAAACACGTTATCGAGCAGTACAAAGCTTCTGGCATCACAGGGTCTGACTCCAAAGAGCACCGCATCGGCCGAGTCTTCCACTACTTCCGAGAGCTCTCTTCCGCGCTCAGTCCGGAAAAATTTCATCATGGTTTCCGTCTGTGGAAAGAAAAAGTTCTTCGGAGCGTTCTTAGTGTTTGCATACGTTACGAGAGGCTCCATTCCCTCTTCCAGGACCTTGAAGAGCACATTGTCTTCCTCCTGAACCGGGGCGTACACAGGCATTTCTTTCGATATATTCTTTATTATACCGGCCAGGGCATCCTTTTTAATTACTCTCTTTTCCATATCGTTCCTTAGCAAGCCAATTATTGTTAACTATATTTAAAGAAAATGCAGAATTATCCGCATATATCTAGATCAATCCCAGCGAGCTGAGCAGGGGTCCGGGGTTTACGTTGTGCATCTTAAACCACGCATCAGATCCTTTCAAGCCAAGAGCCAGCGCAATGAGTTCCGTAAAATAGAAAGCAGGCAACGCGGCAGCCTCACTCGCCCTTGTATCGAGATTTGCAAAGCAGACCGGACAGGCGGTAACGATACAGTTTGCATCCGCCTCCCTCGCCATCGCCATCAGTCTGCCGACAAGGCGCTTTACTATCTCTGTCTTTCCCAGCGTAAGGCTTCCCCCGCAACAATCGGTCTTGCAGGACCATCTTTTGGGTTCCGCGCCGAGGCTCTCCATTAACCTGTCCATCGTAACCGGGTTCTCATAATCATCAAACTCACATACCTCGGGAGGCCTGAGGAGAAGACAACCGTAATAGGAAACGGGTTTGAGCCCTTCGAGTTTCCTGGTAACCATCTTGCTCAGCTTATCGACACCGATATCATTGTAGATTATATCGATAGGGTTTCTGACAGCGACACTCCCCTTATACTGCTTACCGATGATGCCTTCGATTTCCGCCTTCAGCGCTTCATCGTTATTGAGATAATGCTGCGCCGACTTGAAACGGTTAAAACAGGCGGCACAGGGAACCATCACATCCCAATCATTTTTCTCGGCAGCCATTATATTTCTGGCAGACAGAGCCACAGACAGCTTAAAATTGGTCATATGGGCGGATGATGCACCGCAACAGGACCAGTCGTCTATCTCGTTCAGCTCTATATCCAAAGCCTTGCTTACAGCCTTTACAGACTCATCATACTCTCTTCCCGTGGCATGAAGCGAACATCCTGGATAATATGAAACTTTCAACTACAGCCTCCTTCAACGTCGGTAAAAAACAAACTACTTTTTACCGGTTGATTTAAATATATTTCTTACCGATCCCATATCCTTGGTTTTCGGGGACAGAAGTTTGATCTTCCCTTTCATAAACATACTCATCCCCATACCAAGATCCGAGAAATAATCGCCTGATTTCATCTTATACAGCGCTATCATCATCGGTTCGTTAATCCGTCCACCCAACTTAATACTTGAAAGAAATGCCTCATGGAATTTGAGAATGTTCTTTTCCCTGGCACCGACATTGGCATCGATGGCCATTTCTCTCAAGACATCCATCATCCTGGCTATATCAACATTATTGGGACATCGTGTCACACAGGTCTCGCAGGAAGCACAGAGCCAGATGGTAGAACTGTTGAGTACCTCATCACGCTCTCCCATCTGGATCATCTTGATAATCGCATTGGGATTATAATCCATGGCAAAAGCTATCGGGCACCCCGCCGTACATTTCCGGCAATGATAACAACTCTGGATGGGAACCCCCCCGATTTTTTCATTAACATCTTCTAAAAAAGTACCCATATTTCTCAGTTCACTTTCTTTTTACGGTTCAAAAATAAATTCTTCCTTATCGCCCATTGAATGAACGCCCAGGATCGGCATCTTGTCGAGCGCCTCTCCCGTTCTGTATTCAAACAGGTTATAGGCGTCTTTATCGAGTTTTTTCAGAAACGTTCTTAAATCAACACCCATCGGGCACACTTCAAGACATGAGCCACAATCGACACAACGTCCGGCCATATGAAACATTCTCATAAATTGAAAGACCTGCGTGTCCGTCTCGTCGACACCGGCACCAACCCACTTGGGTTGACTCTGCTCGATAAAACACACCTTACAATAACAGGAAGGACAGGTATTACGGCATGCATAGCAACGCATGCATTTATCCATTTCCTTGGTAAAATATGCCCACCGCTCTTCTTCAGAGAGGCTTTCGAACTTGTCTACTTCCTTGTATTCGCTGTCTGCATCCATTCCCGGAGCGGGATCGCCGACCATGATATCCGATATAACGGGATTATTAAACCGACAGGAAAGACAATTCTCTGCGAGGACCTCAGCAAGCGGAATATCTTTTGAACCGTCGGCTGTCGTTACCGAAACCTTGTCACCGCTGACGGAACATCCTGTGACTTCTTTCCCTTCAACGGAAACCGCAAGTTTCTTCTTTGAAATATAACCGGTACAGGGAACACCGATAATAACGACTTCATCCCTTTCATACTGCTTCTCCTGCAGATGGAGGACTATCGACCGGGTGGTACACCCCCGGGCTACGATACCTACGATCTTCCTGGTTCTTTCCTCCGGCTTGGTTCTCTTCTGCGATTCCCGATGCTGAAAGATTATATCATGGACATACTTTGCCAGATTTATGGAACAGAATTTATTCCATACAAGTTTTTCAACACTATCGGGATCCTCGATGAAACACGGTGCAGCCTGATATGGAAGCGTACCTTCCTCATACCCGACAATTACATCTACCTTTTTTTCAGCAAGGAGTTTTTTTGCCTCTTCCCTCAATTGCTTCTCTATATTTTCCACAGTCTTCGATTCCTCGTCCCTGTTATTCGCTTTTATCGATTAACACATCATTAGAATTGCTTTACCAGCTTCTTTGCCGGCCCCAGTGCCTTCACCTTCTCCGTAACGCCCTTCACGACTTTAGCAAATTTCTCTCCCTCAGATGCCGAAACCCAGGTAAAGAGTGTCCTGTCCGGTTCGATGCCGACATAGGAAAGAAAATTTTTCAGCATGGAAAACTTGCGACGTGCAGATAAATTTCCCGTTAAATAATGGCATTCTCCCGGATGACATCCCGAGACCAGAACGCCATCGGCGCCTTCCTGAAGAGCCTTCACAACATAAAACGGGTTCACTCTTCCCGAACAGGGCAACCGCACGAGTCTCACATTCGGAGGATACTGGAGCCTGCTGATCCCTGCCAGGTCCGCTCCCGCATAGGTACACCAGTTACATACAAAGGCTATAATTTTGGGTTCCCAGTTTTCATTTGCTTTATTATCAGTCATACAATCCTCGTTTAATCGGCAATCGCGTTTATAAAGCCGCTATCTGTGCCAGTATTTCTTCATTATTAAAGCCGTTAAGATCGACGGCATTCATCCTGCATGATGCGGTACATACACCACAGCCCTTACATAATACAGCATTGACTACGGCACATCCCTTACTCATATCGACCGCTATGGCGCCGAAGGGACAGTTTTCCTCGCAGAGACCACAGGCCATACACCGCGCTTCGTTTACAAAGGCCGTCTTTCCTTCAGCCTGAATGAAATCCTTGGTCAGAATAGTGCACGCCCTGGATACGGCGGCATTTGCCTGAGAGATAGCCTCGTCACTCATCTTAGGTGAATGGGCCATACCGCACATGAACACACCGTCGGTGGCAAAATCCACGGGACGCAATTTCACGTGGGCCTCAAGGAAGAATCCATCCTGGTTTACCGGGACCTTGAGCCTCATTGCAATATTGTCATTATCAGGATTGGGTACCGTACCCACGCTCAGTACGAGCAGGTCGGGTTCCATCTTTATCTTCTTTTGTAATATATAGTCGAAGGATGATATCGTTACTTTCGATCCGTTACCGGTCACCTCCGGTTTCATATCTTCTTCGTAATGGACGAACTTTACATTGGCTTCACGTGCTTTCTTATAGTAATCCTCTTTGAGCCCGTACGTCCTTATATCCCTGTAAAGAATTGTTACATCCGTATCAGGATCGGCTTCTTTCAGCTTCAAAGCGTTCTTAATAGCTTCGCTGCAACAGTATCTGCTGCAATAGGGCCTTTCCTCGCAACGTGAGCCGACACACTGGATCATTACAACACTCTTTGCCTTAGCGACTTTCTCATCCTTTTTATATAGCATCTCTTCCAGTTCACGCTGGGTCACCACGCGCTCATGCTGGCCGTAAAGATATTCCGTTGTCTTGTTCTCATAGGCGCCGGTTGAGACAATTACAACACCGTGCTCGAATTGATGCTCTTTCCCACCGGTTTCAACTGTAGTTTTGTAGTTGCCGATAAAGCCTTCGATGTTCTTTATTTCGGCACCTGTATAGACGTGGATAAGCTCACTCTTTTCAACACGATCAAGAAGACCGGCCAGGTGCTGTATGGTATCCATTCCCTCCAGGGTATAGCAAAGCTTGCTGTAATTACCACCCAGTTTGTCCTCCTTCTCAACCAGGTGTGATTCGAATCCCTGATCGGCGAGAGAAAGTGCCGCCGTAATACCAGCCAACCCTCCGCCGATAATCAACGCAGCCTTGTTTACGCCCAGCTGTCCCGGTTTCAGCGGCACCAGATACTGGGATTTTGCAACCGCCATGCGAACCAGATCCTTTGCCTTTACAGTGGCCGCCTCCGGTTCATTCATGTGGACCCATGAATCATGATCCCTGATGTTCGCCATCTCGAAGAGATATCTGTTAAGACCCGCCTTTTCACAGTTTTCCTGAAACAGCGGCTCATGCGTTCTGGGCGAGCAGGATGCTACAACAACCCGGGTCAGATTCTGTTCTTTAATTACCTCTCCCATCTTTACCGCCGTATCCTGGGAACAGGTAAACAGGTTGTCCTCAACATAGACAACGTTGGGAAGTGTCCTGGCATATTCGACTACGGCGGGCACATCCACCACACCGCCGATGTTTATACCGCAGTGACACACAAATACACCTACTCTCGGACCAATACCTCTCAGATCCTTTTCAAGCGGAAGTTCTTCTTCGGAAATCATGGTGCCACGTTGAGAAGCAAGAAGTCCCCCGGCACAGGCAGCTGCGCTGCTCGCCTCCATAACCGTTTCAGGAATGTCTTTGGGACCCCCGAAAACTCCACAGACGAAAACGCCTTCACGCGAGGTCTGCACGGGATTATCCAGAGCGGTCCGGCAGAAACCATGCTCTTCCAGTTCGACTCCGAGATTCTGAGCAAGATTTCTCGCTTCCCTGGGTGGAAGAAGTCCCACGGAAAGAACGACCATATCGAATTCTTCTTCCACGAGAGTACCATCGTCTTCTTTTACATAGGTAAGAAGAAGATTTTTTGTCCGTTGTAATTCCTTTACGGACGAAGGCATGGATCTGATATACCTGATTCCGTATTCATCCTTTGCCCGCGTGACAAATCTATCAAAATCCTTGCCGTAAGCACGGATATCCATGTAGAAGATTGTCGGCTCCATCCCCTTCGCATGTTCCTTGCCGATGATCGCTTCCTTGGTAGCGTACATGCAGCAAACCGACGAACACCAGCTGTTTCCACAGTTCACATCACGCGAGCCTACGCACTGTATAAAAGCAACCTTCTTAGGTTCCAATCCGTCGGAGATACGCTGCACATGTCCAAAATAAGGGCCTGAGGCGGACAGAATCCGCTCGAACTGGATACTGGTTACAACATTATCGTAAATACCGAACCCGTACTCACCCCGGAGAGAAGCATTGAAAAGCTCGGTACCGGGCGCCGCAATGACCGCACCGACCTGGATTGTTTCCTCAGTTTCTTTCATCTCATGGTTGATAGCACCGGCAATACAGGCGTTAACACACTGATAACACTCCGAACAGACACCGCAGCTGAGACATCGCTTTGCCTCTTTTACAGCTTCTTCCTCACTGTATGCCTCAACAACTTCCTTAAAATGCGTTTTCCGTTCGCCGGGATCAAGTTCTCGCAACCTGGGACGGCTCTCCTTGGGCGTTTCACTTACATCCGCCTTATCGGCAACACCTTCCTTCCAGTCACGATCCCGACCAAGTGCGATATCCTCACCCCTGAGGAAGCGGTCAATCGATTTGGCTGCTTCTTTACCGGCGTTGATCGCTTCCACGACCGTGGCCGGACCGGTAACATCGTCGCCACCGGCGAATACACCTTCCACATTGGTCGCGAAGGTAACGGGATCAACGTCGAAAGTGTTCCATCTGTTGATGGCTATACTGCTTTCTTCCGAAACGAACGAAAGATCGCTCTTCTGGCCGATAGCGGGAATAACAGCATCAACACTTATGGTGAATTCCGAACCCTTAATTGGAACGGGACGTCTGCGCCCGCTCTCATCCGGTTCTCCCAGTTCCATTCTGATACATTCTATACCCGTGACTTTTCCGCTATCGCCGATTACCTTCACCGGAGCCGCCAGGAACTCCATGTTGATTCCTTCCTGAAGGGCTTCTTCTATTTCTTCCGGCGAAGCGGGCATTTCAGCACGCGTCCTTCTGTAAAGAACGAACGCTTCTTTTGAACCGGTACGCAACGCGGTCCGGACGGCATCCATCGCAACATTACCGCCCCCCACAACGGCCACGCGGTTCCCCAGAAATACTTTTTCACCGAGAGCGACTCTCCTCAGAAAATCGATGCCATGGACAACGCCTTCCATCTCCTCGCCGGGAACATTGAGTTTACTACTCACATGCGAACCGACTCCGATGAAAACAGCGTCAAAATCCTTTTTCAGGGAATCCATTGAAACGTCCGTGCCTACCTTAGTATTCAATCTGATCTCGACACCCATATCTTCAATGGTTTTTATTTCGGCATTAAGGACATCCTTTGGCAGACGGTATTCGGGGATACCCACTGTAAGCATACCTCCGGCAACTGGAAGCGCTTCAAGCACGGTAACCTGATATCCCTCAATGGCGAGATAATAAGCCGCGCTCAATCCCGCGGGACCGGCACCTATTATTGCCACTTTCTTATCTTTTCTCTCTTTTATTTCCGGGACAAATTTCGTTTCATCATTCAGATCGAGATCGGCGACGAACCTTTTCAGATACATTATCGATATGGGTTCATCAACTTCTCCCCTTTTACAGGCAGATTCGCAAGGATGATTACAAACCCTTCCGCAGACGGCGGGGAATGGATTTTCCTGTTTGATGAGCTCAAGGGCTTCTTTATACTTACCCTCGGCTATCAATGCTACGTACCCCTGTACACTGATATGGGTGGGACAGGCGGCCTTACAGGGAGCTGTTCCTATTTTCTCTATTGCGAATGCGCTTGGAATCGCCTGGGGGAACCTGCGGTATATGGCCTTCCTCTGATCCAGCCCTTCATTGAAATCATTTGTTACGGTTACAGGGCAGACATTCGCGCAATCACCGCATCCCGTACACTTATTAACATCAACAAACCGCGGCGCGTTTTTGAGTTTTACTTCAAAATTCCCCGCTTCTCCTTCAAGCGATTGTACCGTTCTGTTTGTAAGGATTTCCACATTCGGATGTCGCCCGACTTCAACAAGTTTGGGCGAAAGAATACACGCCGAACAATCATTGGTAGGAAACGTCTTGTCGAGCTGAGCCATGATACCGCCGATGCTGATATCATTTTCAACGAGGTATACCTTCATACCCGAATTCGCCAGGTCCAGAGAAGCCTGAATACCGGCTATTCCCGAACCGACAACCATTACGGCGCCTACTTTATCATTATCTTTAACCACCTTTATTACACCTCGTGTTTCATATATAAAGATCTGTCTATAGCAATGAGCTCCGGCTTAAGCAATTCTAAGTGTAGGTGTGGCTATCAAAGTTTGCTTTTCATGTCAAGGTGGAATTGAAATTATTTTGAAATTTGATAAAAAATTGATAAATTTCAAATGGATAATATGGCACAGGATGAGTTATCACGTAATTGAATTCTCGATCACTTTCCAGGTTTTATCCATTCCCTCGCGTGTCCTGGCAGAAAATGTCACCAGCGCATCGGTCGATACTTCCAGAATTCCCCCGATTGCACGACGCCTCATGCTAATCCGGTTTTTTGAAAGTTTATCCGACTTAGTCAGCACAAAAACCGGCTTAATGCCGTAGTTATACAGCCATCTCAATAAAGAAAGATCATCTTCTGTCGGGTCCCTCCTGATATCGAGAATCAGGACCACCATACGCAGATTCTTTCTTGTCTTCAGGTATCGTTCCACCATGGGACCCCACTGTTTTTTTACCTCTAGCGGCACCTTAGCGTATCCATAACCGGGGAGATCGACAAAAAGAACCTTATCATTCACGAGAAAAAAATTTATAAGTTGTGTGCGTCCTGGAGTATTGCTTGTTTTCGCAAGCCGTTTCCTGTTAACGAGTGTATTAATAAGAGAAGACTTTCCCACGTTCGACCTGCCGACAAACGCCACTTCCGGCAACATATCCTCAGGGTACTGCGAAGGATCAATTGCACTTTTCACGAATTCCGCGGATTTAACTTTCATGGGCACTCCTCTATTGCGGCGGCATAATATCACAACTTAAGGTTAAAGTGCAAAGCGACCCGCATTCGGAATCAGATATTTCATTGCACATTCTGCTTGCAAAGAAATACCATAAGAGATATTACGCAGTCACTTCAATATGTTCAATCTGATATATATCCGGTTGTTACACGTTAACATATGGCGACAGGAACGCATGAAAATTAAATTTGAAAAGATATCCTTATCTCATCTGAGTGCCAACGAACACGCCGTTATGATATTTATGGCCATTATCGTCGGAATACTTGGAGGGTACGGCGCGGTTCTGTTCAGATGGATGATCTGGTTTGTCCAGAAGGCTTCCTTCAGAGACGGGACGGAAAACTTTCTTTATCATTTAATGGCAATGCCCTGCTACGCAAGGTTTATCCCTCCCATCATAGGGGGAGCCGTAACCGGCCTCATCATATATTTCTTTGCACGGGAAGCAAAAGGGCACGGAGTCCCCGAAGTAATGGAAGCGGTAGCGCTCAAAGGAGGAATTATACGAAAACGTGTTGTCCTGATAAAATCGCTTGCCTCCGCCATAAGTATCGGGACAGGCGGTTCGGTGGGAAGAGAGGGGCCTATCGTTCAGATAGGATCCGCCATAGGATCATCATTCGGGCAGATCATGAAGGTCTCGGCTGACAGGATGAGAACGCTGGTGGGATGCGGCGCGGCTGCGGGAATAGCGGCGACGTTCAATGCTCCCATAGCCGGTGTCATGTTCGCGATGGAAGTCATTCTTGGTGAATTCGGCATTGCCACGTTCAGTCCTATCGTAGTCTCATCCGTAATGGCAACCGTCATATCCAGGGTATACCTAGGAGATTATCCCGCTTTTATCGTTCCCCATTACACGCTGGCAAGCATAATGGAAATCCCTTTTTATGTAATACTGGGGATCATTGCCGGCGTGATCAGCGTCATCTTCACTTCATCGCTATATAAGATCGAAGATATATTCGATGGCATAAAGATTCCCGACTATACCAAAGCGGCGATAGGAGGTCTGCTGATAGGAATCATCGGCATATTCTTCCCGCATGTCTATGGCGTAGGGTACGAAGCGATCGGGCTTGCCCTGCTGGAAAAGCTTTCCTGGTACATGCTGTTTGCCCTCATCTTTATCAAGATACTGGCGACCTCTTTTACCATAGGCTCCGGAGGTTCGGGGGGTGTTTTCGCACCGTCTCTCTTTATCGGTGCCATGGTGGGCGGAGCGTTCGGGTACGTGGTTCACTACGCATTTCCCGGGATCACGGCAAGTTACGGGGCATACAGCCTGGTCGGCATGGGAGCGGTGGTGGCCGGCGCCACTCATGGTCCCATTACAGCCATACTCATCCTGTTCGAGATGACAGGTGATTACAAAATTATACTTCCACTCATGCTCGCCTGCATTCTGAGTTCCGTTACCGCATCACAAATTAAACGAGAATCCATCTACACATTAAAACTGATACGCAGGGGAACCGATATCAGGGAGGGGAAAGAAGTCAATATCATGAAATCCCTTCTTGTCAAGGATGCCATGACAAAGGAGGTGACAACGGTGTATGAAAATATGCACCTCAATGAACTGCTCAAGCATACCTTTTCCAGCAAGCACTCGAGTTTCCCCGTCGTTGACAATGATGGCCTGCTGAGCGGCATCGTGACCTTTCAGGATTTCAAGGAAGTGGTTTTCGAGGAAAGTCTTGGAGATCTCGTTGTAGTGAAAGATATCTTCGTACCCGGTGTAATAACCATAACAGAAAATGAAAGCCTGGATGAAGCCCTGAAGAAAATAGGTCTGAAAAACATAGAACAGCTTCCGGTCGTTGACAAAAACAACCCCCGAAAGATTATCGGCATACTCTCACGAAGAGATATATTCTCAGCTTATAACAAGGCGCTTATAAACAGATCGCTGGCAGAAGGAATCTCTCCCCACACGAAAAACAAGAAACAAAAATCATAATGATACCGAATAAAACTGTACGTCAACGGGGAAAATTTCGAAGAAGTGTTTATTGCAAGTCCGTTATGACACATGGACTGTAATATGCTGTTTCTTCCCTTTTCTCAGGCGTATTTCACCGTTTTCGATATCAGCCAGACCTATTTTCTCGTCAAATGCACCTACCTGACGGTCGTTGACATATGCGCCACCCTGTTGAATCAATCTTCGCGCTTCGCTTCTGGTAGCACATAAATCAACAGAATGAAAAAGCTCAAAGGCCGGAAGACCTGCTGCAAATTCTTCTCTGTTCCTTTCCACTGTCGGAATCCCCGATATATCTATAACAGTATTGCTCCTTGGTATAGAGCTTGAAGGGAACAAGTCGAAAGGCACCGGTTTTAACCCGAATGTATTCACCGCAGCACCCCAGGCGGCAACCGCCGCTTCCTGTCCGTGTGTAATTACCGTAGCCTCAAAGGCCAGAACGGTTTTTGCCATATTCAGCCCGGAATCTTTCAGCTTTTCCGCCTCTTTTACCTCTTCCATCGGTAAGAGCGTAAAAAGAGCAAGAAATTTCAAGACATCCGGATCTTCCGTATTTATCCAGTACTGGAAATAATCGTAAGGTGAGGTAAGTCCGGCATCCAGCCAGACAGTACCTTTCTCGGTCTTACCCATCTTGTGTCCCTGAGCTGTGGTCAGCAAAGGGAATGTCATCCCATAGGTTTTTTTCTCTTCGAGTCTCCTCGTCAGATCTATTCCCGCTACAATATTACCCCACTGGTCATTACCGCCCATCTGGAGAATGCACCCGTAATGCCTGCAGAGATAATAAAAGTCATAGGATTGCAGAAGCATATAATTGAATTCGATAAAATTAAGCCCCTTTTCCAAGCGCATCTTGCAGCTCTCCGCGGCAAGCATCCTGTTAACACTGAAACAGCATCCTATATCTCTCAAAAACTCCAGATAGTTCAGGTCGGACAGCCAGTCCGCATTGTTCAAGAGAATCGCTTTGCCATCTTCAAAATCGAGGTATTGTGAAAGCTGTTGCTTTATAGCGCTCGCATTCAGATTTATCTCGTCACGCGTCATTATGCGGCGCATCTCGGTTTTGCCGCTCGGATCGCCGATAAGAGCGGTACCTCCGCCGACAAGTGCGATAGGTTTATGCCCGCATCGTTGCATATGAACGAGAGACATTATCGGAACAAGGCTCCCGATATGAAGACTCGCTGCGGTGGGATCAAATCCGATGTAACAGGTGACAGTCTCTTTTTCCAGAAGATCCTTTATAGACTCCTCATCAGTTACCTGCTCAATAAAACCTCTTTCATAAAGTACGTCATACGCGCTTTTCACGCCCATCATTCTCGACCTTCCATACTGATACTAAGTCTCTCAATTGAAACAGACCTGCCTGTCTTGTTATCAATGTCTATCAAAACCCCTTGGAGCCGGATATCCCCTTTTGCAACATCGAACTTGTTGGGAAGCATCCTTAAAAACCTTTCAAGTGCTATTTCTTTCTTTATTCCAAGGACGGAATCAAATGCCCCCGTCATACCCACGTCCGTTATGTACGCGGTTCCATGTGACAACACCCGCTCATCCGCAGTCTGTACATGCGTATGTGTCCCAAGAACAGCGCTGACTTTTCCATCCAGGAACCAGCCCAGAGCCTCCTTTTCAGACGTTGCCTCGGCATGCATATCAACAATTATTATATCCGTTTCATGCTTCAGCCTTTCTATCTCCCTTTCGGCAACACGGAAAGGACAATCAAGGGGTTTCATAAAGATTCGTCCCTCGAGATTCAACACTCCCAGAGATATCCCCAGTCTGGTGTTGATCGCCACGCTTCCTTTTCCCATAGTCCCTTCCGGATAATTGGAAGGCCGCAAAAGGGTATTGTAATCGTCAATGAAATCAATAACCTCTTTCTTATCCCATATATGATTTCCGGAAGTCAGGATATCTATTTCGTTACCGTAGAGTTCATCCACTACCTTCCTGGTTATTCCGAAGCCTCCGGCCGCATTCTCACAATTAGCGATAACAATATCTACTGCATACCGTCCCACAATGCCGGGAAGGAGAGCTCTTACGGCTTTTCTACCCGGTTTTCCGACGATATCTCCTATAAAGAGTACTCTCACTTTTCAACTCTTTTCTTTATTTTGCAAAATCGGATACACGTGTTTCTCTTATGACGGTAACCTTTATCTGGCCCGGGTAGGTAAGCTCAGATTCGATTTTCTTCGCAACATCCCTGCAGAGCATCGCGGCATCGTTGTCGGAAACCTTCTCGTTTTCCACAAGGATGCGAATCTCTCTTCCGGCCTGTATGGCATAACACTTGTCTACTCCGTTAAAAGAGGTTGCAATCCCCTCAAGTTCGGTCAGCCGCTTTACGTATGTTTCCAGCATTTCTCTGCGCGCCCCGGGTCTGGCGGCGGAAAGTGTGTCCGCTGTTTGTATGAGTACATCCAGTACAGTGTTATTCCGTCCGTCGTCATGATGACGTGCTATGGCCTGGACAATCCTCTCGGACTCTCCGAATTTCCGGGCATATTCAGCCCCGATGGCGGCGTGAGGTCCCTCGATTTCGTGATCAACAGCTTTTCCAATATCGTGCAGCAATCCCGCCCTTTTTGCGTCCTTTACGTTAACCTTAAGCTCAGCGGCCATCATACCCGCAAGATGAGAAACTTCAATGGAATGTTCCAGAACATTCTGCGAAAAGCTTGTTCTGAACCTCAACCTTCCCAGAAGATTCAGCAGATCGGGATGAAGATCATGAACACCCGCATCGAATGATACGCTTTCACCTGTTTCACGGATCATCTTTTCAACGTCGTTTCTGACTTTCCTGACTATCTCCTCTATGCGCCCGGGATGAATTCTTCCGTCGCTTATCAGCGTTTCCAGAGATCTTTTTGCAATTTCCCGCCGTACGGGATCGAAACTCGAGACAACCACGGCTTCAGGCGTATCATCTATAATCAAATCTGTTCCGGTAGCGGCTTCTATAGCCCGTATATTTCTCCCTTCCCTGCCGATGATCCTTCCCTTCATTTCATCCGACGGTAAAGGTACGACCGACACGGTTTTCTCCGCTACAAAGTCGGAAGCATATCGTTGAACCGCATAAGCCAATATCTCGTTGGCCTTCTTCTCAGATTCACGTTTTGTTTCCTCCTCTATTCTCCTTATCAGACCACCCGCCTCGTGCCGGGCGTCATCTACCATTAACTGCACCAGATATTCTTTCGCTTCTTTTGATGAAATGCCCGCAATATTTTCCAGTTTTTTCTTTTCCTCTTCTAAAGCCTTGTCTAAAATGCGATGTTTTTCATCCATAAGCGCTTCCCTGCCCGCGACCGCGTTTTCTTTTTTCTCCAGATCGGTCTCTCTCTGGATTAACAGGTCAAGCTTTCTATCCAGACTTTCTTCTTTCTGATAGAGTCTGTTTTCTATTTTATCAAATTCTATCCTTTTTTCTCTGGTTTCTCTTTCAAATTCATTCTTTGCCTTTAGAAGATTATCCTTGGCCTGGAGAATAGCTTCTTTCTTGATGCTCTCCGCTTCCTTCTTGGCCTCGCTTGTAATTCGCAACGACAGGCTTTCTGAGGATTCCAGCATCTTGGTGGAAATACTCTTTCTTACAAGGTATCCCAATATACCACCTACTGCCACGGACCCCAATATTACAAGTATTATAAAGCTGATACTTAACAAAATGGCTTACCTCCTCCCGCGATTATCGCGCAAGAATAGAAATCTTTGATCTGTATTAAAAATGGAAAGGTAAAGGAATAAAGATATGTTGTGCCCGAAACACAATCACCCGGAGACAGGACTCAATATCGCTCCCTCAGAAAAAATGAAACTGATCTTGCCATATTTCTCCCCCGCCTATGCCGTAACAACCATCTTCTTTGAACCTTACAAAAGAATTGGCGCCCTGTTGTCGTTTCAGGCTTTCCACCGCTATCCTCGCGGAGAGACGGTGGCCATGCACACCACTAACAAGGAAGGGCCCCACGATCATAAGGTGTTGGTTCAAAAAAACTAAAGGCTGTCACGCACATCGCAGGGGGTTGATTTGCTTTTTTCGTCTATATAACTGATTAATTCTTCGATCTCACCTTCGAACCTGCTAAGCAGGTCTTCCTTTTCTCCTCGTACTCGAAACAATTCTTCCGTAATATTCAAAGCAACCAATATGGCAATATCTGAAATCGTTACATCTTTTGAGGCATCTCCTATTTCCCTTGCCCTCTCGTTTACATGCTGAACAATCTTACTTACATGTTCATCCCCTTTATCACTCAGAACTGAAAAATCATGTCCTATAACCTTTATGTCGAAACGCTTCTTCAAATGCTGTTTCTCCATTTTCTACTTATGGTACTTCTATATCGTGCAGCATATCAAGAAGAATATCCACCCGTGCTTTCACAGTATCTTTTTCCTCATTCAGGATTCTTACTCTGTTCTTAGCTTCTTCCAACTCCGCGCTCTTTCCTTCCAGCAATTTTTCCAGCTCACGGTTCCGGTTCTTTAAGATGGAATACTCTTCCAGAATTTTCTTTATCCTTTGCTCAAGTTCCCCGAATCTTTCCAATTCCACGTCTGCTTTTAACCCCTTCCCGGCAGGAACGCTGTCTTTGCCCAATTATGTCAACTCGTCTGTCAAAAGTCAAGGTGCTATTTCTAAAGTATTATCTCATAAAGATAATACCCTGAAAATTGCAACCCAAACAAAAAAAGGAGCTTTTGCGTTACGGCATCACCGTACAAAAAATTTGTAGGCAATCGCGTGAAAAGCGCATTTATCTTCACCTGAGGAAATCGGGAGGGAGGGTATTTTTCTTGACAATTAGTCATTCTTATGAACATTTTATCGCATGCTTGATACTACCGACAAGAAAGTATTTTTTTTTGGTTGTCCTATCGATTGCGACGAACAGCATGTTTCGATTGAAGAAAAACACGCACAAAAATGGCGTGTTGACCAGGAAGAAGATCCTCTCGTCAAAGTAATGAATCTTGTATCTCAGAAGATACCCGAAAATTACTGGCAATCCCTTGGTTCTATCGAGGTTCCTTCGTGGTTACGTCCCCAACCGCCACTTTCTGTTTTGGACAGAGTCAATGCTGACGCGTTCATCAAATTTATAGAAGGTAGTGGATACCTGGAATATGTGGACAAAGTTGAGAAACTGGTTAAAGATAAAATTTTGCCTGATATTCCGGGAATGATTGTAGTCGACCATTGCTTGACCGGGGGGTGTTTTAAGGCTGTCTCCGAGTATTACGGACCGGAAAACGTTTCGCTGATCGTACTCGACAGCCATACGGACGCGATTCCCATATCGGCTACTCTTGGCGCAATTCACTACGACATTGAAACAAATCGACATTCCGTTCACGATAAAAATGATCCTCTTTTATACGATCGCAAAGACTCTTACAATGCCAGCTCTTTTCTTCGCACTCTGCTTTCCGAAGAAATTGTAGAACCTGAGAACCTGTACTTAATCGGAATAAGCGACTATCCTTCAAAAACGGCCTTCCAGATTAAGGACAGAAGAATCGTCGATTATGTAAACGCATTTTCATGTTTAAAGAAAGAGGGCGTAAAAATCATAACAAAGAAGGATTACCGAACAACACCATTTAAATTAAAAAATATTATACAGAGGATTAAAACACCCTACATATATCTCTCTATCGATCTGGATATCGGATCCAGAAACGCGGTAGAGGCTGTTCGCTTTACTCACTGGGAGGGGTTGGCTGCCGCCCAAATCAAAAAAATTATGGCAGTCATTGAATCATTGTTCAAAAAAGACGGGAAAAAACTGGTCGGTTTTGATTTAAACGAATTTAACTGCCGCCTGGCAGGCAGGCAAGGCGTGAATGATCCTGACCACATCTATGACTTTGCTACGGAACTAATTGAAGGAATCATGAGATCGGCTCTCAAGATGTAAGATTTCTGAAATGTATCAAAAAACCTCAGAGGTGGTCCCATTTGTTTGAA
>DCUQ01000010.1:181047-181350 GCA_002327865.1 Syntrophaceae bacterium UBA2210 | reverse complement strand
CCAGGATAGAGATTGAGCGGGCTTCCGACAAGGCCAAGATTAACATCTATACGGCGCGTCCCGGCATAATCATTGGTAGAAAAGGGACGGAAATAGAGAAGGTTAAGAAAGATCTCGAGAGTGTCATGTCGGGCGATATTATCATAAATATATTGGAAGTACGTAAACCGGAAAAGGACGCTCAACTGGTAGCTGAAAATATTGCCCTGCAACTTGTAAGAAGAGTGAGCTTCAGGCGTGCAATGAAGCGGGCTGTAACGACAGCCCTTCGGTTTGGCGTCAAAGGAATCAGAGTGGCCTGTG
>DCUQ01000010.1:65658-181019 GCA_002327865.1 Syntrophaceae bacterium UBA2210 | reverse complement strand
GGGCTGATATTGATTATGGTTTTGCCGAGGCTCGTACAACCTACGGAATTATAGGTGTCAAGGTTTTAATATTTAATGGTGAGGTTCTGCCGGGCAGAAAAAGCGGTTTGAACTCCGAGGGATAGAATTATTATGTTAGCACCAAAGAGAGTAAAATACAGAAAGCCCCATAAGGGTCGCATAAAAGGTAGTGCCCATAAAGGTGCCAAGATAGATTTCGGTGAATACGGACTTCAGGCAATGGAAAACGGGAGGATAACGGCGCGACAGATCGAATCGGCCCGTGTCGCAATAACCCGTAGGGTACGGCGTGGCGGTAAAATATGGATCCGCATTTTCCCACATAAGGCGATCACAAAAAAACCGGCAGAAACCCGAATGGGAAAGGGGAAAGGATCACCCGAGGGGTGGGTTGCAATCGTCAAAAAGGGTACGGTTCTTTATGAAATGGAGGGAATTCCAAAAGATATCGCCCGTGAGGCCTTACGGTTAGCCTCCTACAAGCTTCCTGTCGCAACCCGATTTCTTTCCAGGGAGATATTTGATGAAGATTAAAGAAGTGAGAGATCTCAGTGTCGATGAGTTAAAGGAAAAGGAAAGGAGTTTCATTGAAGAGCTCTTCAGGCTTCGTGTCAGGTTCGCAACCGGGCAACTGGAGTCTCCCTCGGTAATCAAGGAGTTGAAGAGGGATGTGGCTCGTGTGAAAACCGTTCTCAGGGAAAGAGGGACCCCGAGGTAATAATATGAATAATAGTAGCAGCAAAAGAAGCATACAGGGAATGGTGGTAAGCGACAAAATGGACAAGACAGTGGTTGTCCTGACGGAACGCCTGGTTAAACATCCCAAATTTCACAAGTATATAAAAAGACATGTGAAATATAAAGCCCATGACAGGGATAACCGATGTGGTATCGGCGATAAGGTAGTAATTATTGAATCACGTCCTTTAAGCAAAGAAAAGCGTTGGAAGGTGTGTGAGATTTTGGAAAAGGCGAAATAATCGGATTGTGACGGCGGGGTTTTTGTTATGATACAGATGCAAACCTTTTTGAAGGTAGCGGATAATTCCGGAGCCAAAAAAGTATGTTGTATAAAGGTTCTTGGTGGTTCGAGAAGGAGATACGCGCAGGTCGGAGATGTTATAGTCGTATCTGTAAAAGAGGCGATTCCTAACTCGAAGGTAAAAAAGGGAGATGTCCTGAAGGCTGTTATTGTTAGAACGAAGAAAGAGATCGGCAGGAAGGACGGCTCGTATCTCAGGTTTGATGATAATTCTGCTGTCCTTTTAAGTGATCAGCTGGAGCCGCTTGGTACGAGAATATTCGGACCGGTTGCCAGAGAGTTGAGGGCAAAACAGTTTATGAAGATAGTTTCCCTTGCCCCTGAGGTGATATAATAGCACATTGAAGTCTACGGAGTCGGATTTCATAACAACGTAATTTTTGCATAAGGTTCGAAGGGGCCTTTGGGATTTTTTCAAAAGAAACCTTGTGCAAGAGTTTAAGAGTATTGGAGATGCAGCGATGCATATAAAGAAAGATGATATGGTACGGGTAATTGCCGGCAGAGAGAAGGGAAAAACCGGTAAAGTGCTAACCATTATCAAAGATAAGAACCGGGTTATAATCGAAAAAGTCAATCTGATCAAAAAGCACCAGCGACCGAACGCAGCCGGTAAGGGTGGAATATTGGAGAAGGAAGCATCCCTACATATATCCAATGTCATGCTTGTCTGTGACAAATGCGATACCGGAATAAGAGTCGGACATAAGACGCTGGAAGATGGCCGAAAAGTGCGTATTTGTAAAAAATGTCAAGAATTGCTTGATGAATAAATAGGGGTCTAATACTTAAGTAGTCGGAGTTGAAAAAGCGAAGAATCAAGAAGAGGTGAGACCGAATTTCAAAAAAGCGTGGAAAGGAGAATAAAAGTGAATGAGAAAACTGGGGAAACCATAGACAGGAATGCACTTTTTGCCGAACGTGAGAAATTGGTAGCACGGATACTTGAGATAGATAAAAGAGGATGTGAAAGCGGAAGCGATATAGATAATTCTAGAGGGAGTGCCGAATGGCAAAAAGCAGCGGCACGGTTCCGTGAGATAGATAATCTGTTGAGTAAAAAAGATTCCGCTTGAAGATATATCTTTAAGATACAATAAATAAAATGAATAAAAATAGTGCGGGACTAACGAGTGTGGATGACAAATGGCTAGATTAAAGGACTACTATAAAGAAGAAGTAATGCCGGTATTGATAACGGAGTTTGGATATAAAAACCCCATGCAGGTTCCCAAGCTTGAGAAGATTGTCGTTAATATGGGTTTGGGCGAGGCGATTCAGAACATAAAAATACTGGACAGTGCCGTTTCCGAACTTGCCATGATTGTGGGTCAGATGCCCGTAATAACCAAGGCGCGCAAATCGATCGCTACCTTTAAACTGCGCAAAGGCATGTCGATAGGATGTATGGTTACACTGAGGCAGGAAAAGATGTATGAGTTTTTTGACAGGCTCGTTAATATTGCTATCCCCAGGATCAGAGACTTTAGAGGAATCTCTCCCAAATCGTTTGACGGCAGGGGAAATTTTTCCATGGGGATTAATGAACATTATATTTTCCCTGAGGTTGATTATGACAAGATCGAAAAGGTTAAGGGATTGAATATAACCATTGTCACGACGGCTGAGACGGACGACGAGGCAAGGCAACTTTTGAAATTAATGGGTGTTCCATTTCGTAATTAGGGGAGAAAGAGTGTGGCTAAGAAATCCTTGATAGCAAAAGCTAAGGCTAAGAAGAAATTTCCCGTCAGGGAGTATAATCGTTGTCCGTTATGCGGGAGGCCTCGTGCGTATTACAGGAAGTTTGACATGTGTAGAATATGTTTAAGAAAACGTTCATTGAACGGGGAAATCCCGGGTGTTATAAAATCGAGCTGGTAAAGGAGAATCAAGATGGGGATGACCGATCCCGTTGCCGATATGCTGACGAGAATCAGAAACGCGAATCGCATGAAGTTTAAAAATGCGGATGTGTTACTGTCACGAGTGAATTTGAGTCTTGCGAAGGTTTTAAAAGATGCGGGATATATAAGTGGTTTCGACGTTAGAAAAACCGATAAGAAGTCGTATGGTATGTTACGGATACACTTAAAATATTCGAGTGCAAAGGATAATGTGATAACAGATATACAGCGAGTAAGCAAGCCTGGCAGGAGAATATATTCCCGGAGCGGGGATATACCCAAAGTTTTGAACGGATACGGTATCGCTATTCTTTCGACCTCGAAGGGTATCATTACCGATAAGCAGGCAAAAGCCCTGAACGTGGGCGGCGAGATTCTCTGTAACGTATGGTAAAAAGTGGGCCGATAAAATAAGGCGGGAGATTTATTAATGTCGAGAATTGGCAAGAAACCGATAGAGATTCCTGATGGTATTAAAATCAAGCTGGACGGTTCTTTAGTGACAGCGGAAGGCCCCAAGGGCACTCTTTCCAGAGAAATTCCTGAAGGGATTGAAATCGTTTTAAAGGAAAACGAAGTTCTTATAGGTACAAGATCTGATGATACCAAGGGAAGATCACTACATGGTCTTGCGAGAACCTTGGTTGCCAACATGATAACTGGTGTAAGTAAGGGATTCGAAAAATCTCTGGAGATAGTCGGCGTAGGATATCGTGGGGAGATAGCAGGCGATAACCTTGTTTTACTTATCGGATATTCCAATCCGGTGAAGTATAAGATACTGGAGGGAATAACAGTAAGGGTTGACAAACAGGTTAACGTGGTGGTCTCCGGTATAGATAAAGAGCTTGTCGGCAGAGTAGCGTCAGAGATACGGGATCTGAAAAAACCTGAGCCTTATAAGGGCAAGGGGATCAGGTACGCGGGTGAATATGTCAGAAAGAAGGTAGGGAAATCTGCCGGTACGTAAATCGAATCATCGGTTTATGTGAGGCTGTTAAAACTATTGTATAGAGGAATTGCTGTGACATCGACAAGGAAAATAGATAAGGTAAGAGAGAGGCGCAAAAAAAGAGTTAGAAGCAAACTTTATGGTACGAAGTTGCGACCGCGCCTTTCGGTCTTTCGTAGTTCCAGATATATATATGTTCAGGCAATAGCCGATGATACAGGTGAGACACTGGCACAGGCATCGGCATTGAACAAAGAACTGAGAGGGAAACCGGAAGGTCTGAAAAAAGTTGAAACGGCTCGTGAGGTAGGAAAACTGCTGGCAAAGGAATTATTGTCAAAAAACATACAAGAGGCTGTATTTGACAGGGGCAGATTTCTTTATCACGGAAGAGTTAAATCTCTCGCCGAAGGCATACGGGAAATGGGTGTAAAACTATAAATTTTTTGATCTGGATAAGGGAAATATGGAAGAGAGCGAACTGCTTGACAAGGTAATAAAGATTAATAGGACTTCCAAGGTAGTAAAAGGCGGTAGGAGATTCAGGTTCAGTGCCGTCGTGGCAGTCGGTGATGGTAACGGTTCCGTAGGTGTCGGACTGGGAAAGGCTCATGAGGTTCCTGAGGCGATCAGGAAAGGCATGGAGATGGCCAAAAGAAACATTGTCAAAGTATCCATCGAGGATGGAACCATACCCCATGAGGTAATAGGGCATTACGGGGCAGGAAAGGTTCTCTTAAAACCTGCTTCTAAAGGAACAGGCCTTATAGCCGGTGGGGCTGTCAGGGCGATACTGGAGGTGGCAGGAGCTCAGAATATATTAACTAAGTGTTTAGGTTCACACAATCCTCATAACATTGTTAAGGCGACAATGGATGGACTGAAAAACTTGAGAAGTCCTGCCAAGATAGCTGCCTTGCGTGGTAAGGATATTGCTGAAATCTAAAAGATTATGTATTGAGGTATGGATTTTGAAACGGCTTAAAATCAAACTTGTCAAGAGTTTCATAGGAAGACCTGAGAAGCAGAGAAAAGTGCTTCGTGGAATGGGGCTGGGGAAGTTAAACAAAACAGTTTTTCTGGAGGATACCCCGGGGATCAGAGGCATGATCAACAAAGTTTCACACATGGTTTCCGTTGAAGAATGTGAGATGGATATATGAAGTTGAACGAATTGAAACCGGCAAAAGGGTCAACTAAGTCAAGGAAACGTGTAGGGCGTGGCGATGGCTCAGGTCATGGAGGAACATCCTGCAGAGGTTCAAAAGGCCAGAACGCTCGTTCGGGCGGTGGTGTCGGGCCGGGATTTGAAGGAGGACAAATGCCCTTGACGAGAAGGTTGCCCAAAAGAGGGTTTTATAACAGGTTTGGAAAAAACGTTGTTATTGTCAATGTAGCCCAGTTGAATCTCTTCCCGAAGGATTCGGTTGTAGATGCGGATTCTTTGCTGAAGAAAGGTATTGTTAAAAGCGTTGGTGATGAGATAAAGATCCTTGGTAAAGGAAAAATAGATTATCCTTTAACGGTTAGAGTGAACAAGTTAAGCGCGAGTGCTCGACAGAAAATAGAAGCTTCGGGCGGTATGGTAGAGTTTGTTTCATGATAGGTGGCTTTAAAAACATAACAAAGATCCCGGAGCTGCAAAAGAAGATACTGTTTACCTTTCTTCTCCTTGCGGTATACAGGATAGGCGCGCATGTGCCGACGCCCGGTATAGACACGCAGGCTCTTGCCGCCTTCTTTGCACAGGCGCAGAATTCTCTTCTCGGACTATTTGACATGTTTGCGGGAGGCGCACTGAGCAATCTATCCGTGTTTGCGCTGGGAATCATGCCCTATATCAGTGCCTCTATTATACTTCAGTTGCTGACCGTTGCCGTTCCTCATCTTGAAAAGTTGTCTAAAGAGGGGGAAGCCGGGAGAAGAAAAATAACTCAGTATACCAGGTATGGAACGGTTATTTTAAGTATTATACAGGGATTTGGCATCGCGGTCGGTCTTGAAAACATGGCAGGTCCTTCCGGTTTGTCCGTTGTCATAGCACCGGGATGGGCTTTTCGCCTGATGACGGTTATTACCTTGACAGCAGGTACGGCCTTTATCATGTGGCTGGGAGAAACGATTACCGAAAAGGGAATCGGTAACGGTATATCTCTGATTATCTTTGCAGGTATAGTATGCAGAGGACCAGCTGCCATTGCGAATACATTTCGTCTGCTATCAACCGGTGAGATGGGAATATTCTTTGTCGTGATTTTGCTGGTAACGATGATTGCCGTTGTCGGCTTGATAGTATTTGTCGAAAGTGCGCAGAGACGAATTCCTGTACAGTATGCAAAGAGGGTTGTAGGAAGGAAGATGTATGGCGGTCAAACGACCCATCTGCCGCTCAAGGTAAATACTGCGGGTGTTATCCCGCCGATTTTTGCTTCATCCATTATCATGTTTCCAGCGACTATAGCTAATTTTATCCCTCATCCGTGGATGAACCTGATAGCGGGATTCCTGATGCCCGGAAAACTGGTATATGAACTGTCTTATGTCGCACTTATTGTGTTCTTTTGCTATTTTTATACGGCTGTCACATTCAATCCATCGGATGTTGCTGAGAATATGAAGAAATATGGCGGATATGTGCCGGGTATAAGGCCGGGCAAAAAAACCGCCGAGTATATAGATAGTGTTTTGACAAAACTTACTTTCAGTGGTGCCATATATGTATCAGCTGTTTGTGTTCTTCCGAGTGTCCTGATCAGTAAGTTTAATGTTCCTTTTTATTTTGGAGGTACGGCGCTTTTGATTGTTGTCGGGGTTGCCCTCGACACTGCCGGACAGATAGAGACCCATATGCTTACAAGACAGTACGAAGGATTTATGAAGAAGGGGAAGATAGGCAGAAGACGTTGATAGTTCCTTCTCTTGCGAGGCAATTAACCGGATGATCATCCTGAAATCTCCCGAAGAGATAAAAAAAATGGGAGAAAGCAATGCGATTGTCGCTGAAGTACTTGCGGGTCTTGAGTATATGGTAAGGCCTGGTGTAACAACATTAGCGTTGAATAATTACGCCGAAACGGTTACAGAAAAAATGTGCGCTAGGCCCGCTTTCAAGGGATACAGGGGTTTCCCATTCGCGCTTTGTACGTCCGTAAATTCAGAGGTGGTACACGGTTTCCCTTCATCCAGAGTTTTGGAAGAAGGTGATATTGTAGGCCTCGATTACGGAGTTCATTACAATGGATACTATGGAGATTCTGCTATAACCGTTGCTGTGAACGAAGTTTCCGCTTCAGCTGCCAGGTTGATGGAGGTTACGGAGCGATCCCTTTATAAAGGGATCGAGGCGGCGATAGCGGGTAAAAGGATAGGCGATATATCGTTTGCGGTGCAGAGTTGTGTGGAAGATGCCGGATTTTCGGTGGTACGGGATTACGTCGGTCATGGTATAGGGAAAAATCTTCATGAAGATCCTCCTGTTCCAAACTTCGGGATGAGTGATCGGGGTGTCGAGATGAGAACAGGCATGGTAATAGCCATAGAGCCGATGGTTAACGAGGGGGCTTACCCGGTAAAGATAAAACCTGACGGATGGACAGTCGAAACGGATGATGGCAGCCTGTCAGCCCACTTTGAACATACAATAGCCGTCACTGAAGACGGGCCTGTGATATTAAGCAGCAGGGCATAAGCAGTATAAGGCGGAGTGATGATCAAATGTCTAAAGAAGAAGCGATAGTTGTTGAAGGTACGGTGCTGGAACCATTGCCAAATGCAATGTTTCGCGTTGAACTGGAAAACGGTCATCGTGTCCTGGCTCATATTTCGGGTAAAATGAGGATGCATTTTATCAAGATATTACCGGGAGACAAGGTAACAATAGAACTATCGCCTTATGATCTGACTCGGGGGAGAATTACATACCGGTCGAAATGAGATAGAAATGGAGTGAAAGAGCCGTGAAGGTAAGAGCGTCTGTTAAGAAGATATGTGATAAGTGTAAAATTATAAAAAGACGTGGTATTGTAAGGGTCATATGTGAAAACCCTAAACATAAACAGCGTCAGGGATAAACATCGGGAGGTTGCAAGGTGGCAAGAATCGCAGGAGTCGATTTACCCAAGAACAAGAGAATGGAAATAGCCCTAACGTATATATACGGTATAGGAAAATCTAGGTCTCGTGAGATCCTTGAAGGGGCCGGAATTGACCTTAATATGAAAACAGATAACCTGCTCGATGAACAGGTGACTGCTATAAGGGATATTATAGACAAGAATTACAAGATCGAAGGGGATCTCAAACGGGATGTTGCCATGTCCATAAAGCGTCTTATGGATATAGGTGCTTACAGGGGATTGCGACACAGGAAGGGACTTCCGGTAAGAGGCCAGAGAACATCCACAAATGCAAGAACAAGAAAAGGCCCGAAAAGAGCTGTGGGCGGCAAGAGAAAGAAATAATATACGATCTGTCATGAGACGGGTTTTATTCTTGGAGGGGAAATGGCTCGACCAGTAAATAGAAACGTAAAGAAAAAAGAAAAGAAGAATATCTCTGAGGGGATTGCTCATATTCAGTCAACCTTTAATAATACGATAGTGACCATCACGGATTTGAGCGGAAATGTTATTTCCTGGTCTTCCAGCGGCGGGCAGGGGTTCAAGGGATCCAGAAAAAGTACCCCCTTTGCCGCTCAGCTAACAGCTACGGACGCTGTTAAAAAGGCAAAAGTTCACGGGCTTAGAAGCGTTCAAGTTTATATAAAAGGTCCCGGTTCAGGAAGAGAATCAGCACTTAGAGCTTTGCAGGCAGCCGGGTTGAATATAAGTATTATCAAAGACGTGACGCCGATTCCGCATAACGGTTGTCGTCCGCCTAAGAGAAGGAGAGTTTAGGTTTTATCATTCTTTTTGTAGTGTGATGAATTATCTTTATCGAATTATATGTTAGTGGAGGAATATTTTGGCAAGATATAGAGGATCTTTATGCAGGTTGTGTCGCACGGAGGGTGTCAAGCTGTTTCTTAAAGGAGACAGGTGCTATGGTGATAAGTGTTCCTTTGAGCGAAGAAGTTATGTGCCTGGAGAACACGGACAGATTAAGTTCAGGCGAAAAGCATCCGATTATGGCACCCAGTTGAGAGAGAAGCAGAAATTGAAACGGTCATTTGGCCTTTTGGAAAAGTCATTTAGAGGTTATTTCGAAAAGGCTGAAAGGCAAAAAGGTGTAACAGGTACAAACCTGCTGCTGTTGCTGGAGAGAAGGCTGGATAACATGGTTTACAGGCTTGGGTTTGCGAGTTCCAGGGGTGAGGCAAGACAACTTGTAAAACATAATCATTTCCTGGTTAACGATAAGAAGGTTAATATCCCTTCATATCTGGTTAATATTAATGACAAGATACAGGTCAAAGAAAAAAGCAGGAAAGTTGGTCCTATACTTGATGCCGTAGAAACTGTCGCAAGAAGAGGTGTGCCAGGTTGGCTCGATCTGGACAAAAATACTTTCACCGGTACCATAAAAGCGCTTCCCAGCCGGGAAGAGTTAACTATGCCGGTCCAGGAGCAATTAGTTGTTGAATTTTATTCTAAGTAAGCCAAGCAGTTTTATATGAGGAATTAATATATGGAAAGAAACTGGCGCAGCCTTATAAAACCGAAACGAATAGAAGTTGATGAAAAAACTCGTACTTCGTTTTACGGTGAATTTACATGCCAACCTTTGGAAAAAGGGTTTGCTATCACGCTGGGTAATGCCTTGAGGAGAGTACTTCTTTCTTCCATTTTTGGTGCAGCTATAACGTCTGTCAAATTTGAAGGTGTTCTTCATGAGTTTTCTACTATTCCCGGAGTTAAAGAAGATGTTACCGATATAATACTGAATATCAAGGGAGTACGGCTGAAATTGAACGAAGATGGCCCGAGAGAGCTTCATATAAACGTTTCCGAGGAGGGAACGGTTAAGGCCGGAAATATTATCGGTGACGAAACGGTTGAGATTCTCAACCCCGATCACTACATAGCGACTCTTTCTGATAACGCGGTATTCAAAGCCGAACTTGTTGCGGAGATGGGAAAAGGATATGTTCCTGCAAAGCGGGAACTGGATCCTTGGAAACCTGAGGGGACTATAAACATTGATGCCACATTCTCACCTATTAAGCGGGTTGCGTATACGGTTTCTAACGCTCGAGTAGGTCAGATAACAGATTACGATAAGCTGGTTCTTGAAGTCTGGACCGACGGCAGCATTTTACCAGAGGACGCTGTAGCCTATTCGGCAAAGGTTTTAAAGGAACAGATGAATGTGTTTATCAATTTTGATGAGCAGGAAGAAGTTGAAGAACCAAAAGAGTCTTTGGAAGAAGATCATGTAAATGAAAACCTGTTTAAAAGTGTGGAAGACCTTGAGCTTTCGGTAAGGTCGACTAACTGTCTTAAGAATGCCGGCATTCGTTATATAGGAGACCTTGTGCAAAAAACGGAAATGGAAATGCTCAAGACAAAGAACTTCGGAAAGAAATCTTTGAACGAGATCAAAGATATGCTTAACGAGATGGGCCTTGCACTCGGCAGTAAAGTGGATTTTCATCTTCCCGGTGAGGATGATGTTACAGAAGAATAATATTTAGAGGAGTAATGTATAATGCGCCATAGAAAAGCCGGGAGAAAACTAGGCAGAACATCAAGTCACAGAAAGGCCATGATGAGGAATCTGGTAACATCTCTTCTGGAGCATGAGAAGATCACCACAACCGATGCGAAAGCCAAAGAATTGAGGGGAGTTGCCGACAAGATGATAACTCTGGGTAAACGGGGGACTCTTCATGCGCGAAGGCAGGCACTGTCTTTTATAAGAAACGACCGGGTTACCGCGAAAGTTTTTGAGGAGTTGTCACCTCGATACGCTGAAAGAGCCGGCGGGTATACAAGGGTGGTAAAAGTTGGTAACAGAGAGGGAGACGATGCGCTCCTTTCCATGATAGAATTAATGCCGGCAGAAGAGAAGAAAAAGAGCACAAAAAAGAAAAAAGCTGCCAAATAACGGCGCGGTATACTCTGAATTTGAAGGGGCGGGAAATCCTGCCCCTTTTTTATTACTTGATTTTTCCGGGATAGAGGTATAATATTCTTTCACTTTTTTACAAAAGTCTTTTTATGCGGGTTTTAAAGATAAAAAGGAGGTTATAGATCATGGCAGAAGAGAAAATCGGTGAAGTAATGAAGTTCTTTGCGAAGCCCAGTGTCGCGGCAGTCAAGATTACATCAGGAGAATTGGCGGTAGGTGATACGGTCAAATTTACCGGCCATACCACGGATTTTGAAGATAAAATTGATTCAATGGAAATCGACAACAAACAGATAGAAAAAGCGGTACCGGGCGATTATATAGGTATTAAGGTTTCAGATCGTGTTCGTCCCGGAGATGAGATGTTCAAGGTCATTCCTGAATAATACTGCTGAAGATCTTTTCCCCCCGATCAAGCATGGATTCGGTCCCTGACGGTGATTTATGTACGTTAGATGACAGAAAGCTTTAAGGGCCATGGGTTGGTATATCATAATTCCCATGGCCTTTTTGTTTGGAGTTCTTATATGCAAGATCCTCTTTCTTACCTTGAAGGGTTAAAGCAAAGTGGAATAAACTTGAATCTCGGCCCTGTATCCAGGCTTGTCGCCCGCCTTGGCCACCCTCAGACCAGATATAAGACGATTCTTATAGGCGGGACGAACGGCAAGGGGTCAACGGCGGCGATTATCTCTTCTATATTAATGAAGGAGGGTATGAACGTCGGACTTTATACATCTCCGCACCTTCGAGATTTTAGAGAAAGGATAAGAGTAAACGGACGCATGATTCCGGAGGATGCGCTGTGCACCCTCATAGACACTGTAAAGGCGGCGGTCGAAGAGCCCGTTACTTATTTCGAGTTTACGACGGTTCTGGCATTTCAGTATTTCTGTCGGTGTGAAGTGGATATCGCGGTTATTGAAGTCGGCATGGGGGGACGGCTGGATGCCACAAATCTAGTGCTCCCGGAAGTTTCCGTAATAACAAACATTTCCATGGAGCATCAGGAGTACCTGGGCAATAAACTGGAATTAATTGCCGCTGAAAAGGGTGGAATTATCAAGAGAGGCGGCATATGTATAACTGCTGCTCAGGGACGCACAGTTATCGATGTTCTTGAAAAGATTTGTATCGAGCGTGGTTCTTCGTTTTACAGGGCAGGCAGGGATATAAGAATCAGGCGATCTGTAAAAGGAAGTTTTTCCTACTATGGAATTAATAAACGTTACAGAGGCCTCAGAATTTCTCTTCTGGGAAATCACCAGCTTAAAAATGCCGCTCTGGCCCTTGGAGTCGTCGACATCATGACGGGGAAGGGTATGAACGTGCATGATAGTTCCGTGATCGAAGGGATAAGAGATGTCACATGGGATGGAAGGCTGGAGCTTGTTTCATGCAACCCGAAAATCATAGCGGACGGCGCCCACAATCCGGCAGGTATCTTGTCCCTCTGTAATGCTCTGATAACAGATTTTTCTTACGATAAATTGATTGTAGTATTCGGTGTACTTCGTGACAAGAATTACAGAAGCATGTTGAGAAGCATAGCTCTTCTGGCGGATACCATCATACTTACAATGCCGAAATCGGAAAGAGCCGTATGCTTAAAGGATTTATTGCCGGTCGCTTCACTGTATCATGATAAGGTTGAGGCTATGGATAATTCTGCGGAAGCTCTCGCAAGGGCCGGTTCCCTCGCCGGTAT
This sequence comes from Syntrophaceae bacterium UBA2210, assembly GCA_002327865.1. Classification (GTDB taxonomy): domain Bacteria; phylum Desulfobacterota; class Syntrophia; order Syntrophales; family UBA2210; genus UBA2210. The sequence continues at coordinate 168,321 of DCUQ01000010.1, read as the reverse complement.
GAACGATCTTGTGTGTATTACCGGGTCGCTTTATCTAGTGGGAGAAATAAAGGAAAATCTGGAATCCAATCTTCCGAAAGATCGGCTTTTGTGATAGTGAATACAGCATGTTTACGCTTAAATCCTGTCTGGAGAATGTTTCGTGAGAAAAAGATGTGTACTGGTTTTCATATTCATGTTTTTAATCCTGTACGGTGATTTTTCTTTTGCTTCACGGGATCTTCCGGAACGGGTGGACATAGAAGCGGATAGCCTGACATATGAGAACGATACCGAAACATACCGGGCCAGCGGCAATGTCATCATCACATTTGATAACGGGCAGATTAAAGCCGATGATGTCGTATTAAACAGGGCTACAAACGAGGCGGCAGCCGAAGGGCATGTATTTATCAAGAGCGGTAAAGATATACTCGAGGGGGATAAAATACGGTTCAATATTGCCGATGAAACAGGCATCATATCCGGCGGAACGGTGTTTTTTGCCAAGAATCACCTCTATCTCAGGGGATCAACGATCGAAAAAAGGGATAAAAAGACGTATTTCCTGGAGAACGGTCAGGCTACAACGTGCGATTCGGAGAACCCCGACTGGATGTTTGCCGGCAAGGAAGTGGAGATTACCGTCGATGGATATGGAACTATGAAACACGGAACCTTCCAGGTCAAAGGTATTCCGATCCTCTACATGCCCTATCTCGTATTCCCTGCCAAGACTACCAGGCAGACAGGTTTGCTGTTCCCCCACATCGCCTACTCCCGTGACAAGCTGGGGTTGGATGTCGTAGTCCCTTTTTACTGGGCCGTCTCAGATAATATCGATGCGACCTTTTATCAGCGATATATGGACAAGAGAGGCTTTCAAGAGGGAGTTGAGTTGAGATATATCACAGGTAAAAATTCGTCCGGAACATTGTATGGAGATTATCTGAATGATAGTATGAAGATATCGGACTCCGGAGAAGATGACTTTCTGCAAAGAGACTGGGAGGACAACCATAGGCGGTGGTCATATTATATGGATCACGAGACGATATTCGAGTCCGGTATTTACTTGAAAGCAGATATAAAACGGGTGTCCGACAGATGGTATTTCAGAGATTTTGATTCATACAATTACTATATGGCTAATTATGGAGGAGATGGCGCACAGCGATTCGACGGAGTTTCATTCGATGGTGACAAATCTCTGGCCTCCCTGAATTCAACGGTTCGTCTTGTAAAAGACTGGAGCCTGTTTAACGCTACCGCCCTTGTTGAATATACCGATAATTTCCAGAGCGTTTCCAACGATGAAACGTTGCAGAAATATCCGCAGATTACGTTTACCGGCGTAAAACATAATCTGCCTGGTCTTCCCTTGGATTTCGAGCTGGAATCATCGTATGGCTACTACTATCGAACTACAGGATACAAAGGGCACCTGCTCGACGCGCACCCGGTTTTCTCTCTTCCTCTGAGGCTTGCTGATTATCTGGAATTTACCCCTTCTTTCGGATTGAGAGAGACAACATGGAGGAGTTCGTATGACTGTGATCCCGTCGTTGTAGAGGATACGGACGGGAGCCGGGAAATGTACGACATAGGCGCGACCATTTCCAGCGAAATGTACAAGGTGTTCGATATCGGTGGAAAAACCATAGACAAGATACGGCATGGTATCAAACCGGAGTTGGAATACACGTATATCCCATTCGTGACTCAGGACGACATTCCGGATTTTATGACTGAAATAGGGGAAACAAACAGTCTGACTTGCTCGCTTACCAATACCCTTATTGCGAGGCAGCGGGATGAGAAAGGGGAAATTACATATAGAGAATTTTTCAGGCTGAAGCTTAGCCAGACCTATGATATCAGGGAAGCCAGACGAAATACCGACGTGTCGCCGGGAGAAAGAAGGCCGTTTGGTGATATAGACGCTGAGCTTGATTTTACCCCTTTTAAATATCTTTCCCTCGACGCCGATGCACGGTTCGATATCGATTCGGGTGAGTGGAAAGAGATAAATTCCCGTTTTGGCATAAACGACCGGCGTGCCGATTCTTTGACTGCCGAATACAGGTATACGCAGGATTCAATCGAGGAAATAAATCTTTCTCTGAGAGGCAGGGCAACGAAGGACCTTGATTTAATATATGTCTTGAGGAAGGATGAGTTTGACAATAAAACACTTGAAACCACTTACGGTATAAATTACCATAAACAATGCTGGAGTGCGGAATTAAGCTATTCCGATTCGTCTGACGACAAAACGGTCATGCTGCTGTTTTCTCTTTACGGTATTGGAAATGTCGGTAGAATCGTCAGTAATTTGCCGTAGTGGCCTACAGAAAGTTTTTTGTCTTTTTTCTTGACAAATGAGCATTAATTACATATTTTCAGTCCCTTCAGTTTCTAGGGATACAGGTGGGGTTTTATGAAAACATATAGTGCCAAAAAGGAAGACATCGCAAGGGATTGGTACCTTGTTAACGCCGAAGGTAAACCACTCGGCAGGCTTGCTGCCGAAATTGCGAAGCGTTTGAAAGGAAAACACAAAGCAATCTATACTCCTCACGTTGATACGGGAGATTTTATAGTTGTTGTGAACGCCGATAAGATTCTGCTTACCGGCAACAAACTTACCGACAAGATTTATCACCATCATACCGGTTATCCGGGAGGCTTGAAATCAACGACAGCCGGCAAGATGCTTGAGTCAAAATCGGAAGATCTTTTACTCGGTGCTGTCAGGGGAATGCTTCCGAAAAACAGCCTGGGAAGACAGATGTTGAAGAAACTTAAAATATACAGAGGCGACAAGCATCCCCATGAGGCCCAGATGGTCAAGCCGCTGCAAGTGTAGATCAGGAGAAGAAAAGAATATGTCACAAAAAAGTTATTATGCTACAGGTAAGAGAAAAACCTCGATAGCGAGGGTATGGATGAAAGAGGGGAACGGTACCTTTTTAATCAACAAGAGAAACTTTGATGATTATTTTACCCGTGATATATTAAAAAGACTGATATTGCAGCCTCTTGATATAGCCGATAAGAAGGACAACTTCGATTTTTATATCAATGTCAGTGGAGGAGGCATTTCGGGTCAGGCCGGAGCTATAAGACATGGTATATCCAAGGCCCTTGTAGGATATAATGAAGAGTTAAAACCTGCCCTCAAGAAAGCCGGTTTTCTGACAAGAGATGCCCGTGTAAAAGAGAGAAAGAAATACGGTCAACCCGGTGCCAGAAAGCGATTCCAGTATTCCAAGAGATAAATGCAACGACATACAGAGGGGGCCTGAGGGCCCCCTTTTTTTGTTTGGAGGTGGTCTTCATGCTTAATGTAGGTATATATGGGGCAAGCGGCTATACCGGGCAGGAGCTTTTACGGCTTTTGATAGGTCATCCGAATACAAATGTTGTTGTCGTTACTTCAAGAAAGTTGAAGGGCATCGGAGTTTCCGAGGTTTACCCTGCATTTGCCGGTATTACGGATCTGAGATTCGTGGATTCATCACCCAAAAATCTTGTATCATCCTGTGATGTTGTATTTCTGGCACTACCGCATGGAGAGGCCATGAACGTGGCTTCGGAATTTGTCGAAGCCGGAGTGAAAGTTATCGATCTCAGCGCCGATTTCCGCTTGAAGGATGTGTCGGTATATGAGGAGTGGTATACAAAACATAACTCTCCGGATCTATTGCTAAACGCTGTTTACGGACTCCCGGAGTTGTACAAAAATGATTTAAAAAAAGCATGTCTCGTCGCCAACCCCGGTTGTTATCCTACCGGGATTATTCTGGGACTTGCACCTCTGTTACGTAGGGGGTGCATCGATACTGCGTCGATTATAGCGGACTCAAAGTCGGGTGCAAGCGGGTCCGGGCGTGATCTTCAACTTGGTTCGCTTTTCTGTGAAGTAAACGAGGGGTTCCGGGCATATAAGGTAGCCTCACATCGTCACATCCCAGAGATAGAGCAGGAGCTCGGACGTGTTGCGGAGACAGCTATCAAAATTTCATTTACCCCCCACCTCACACCGGCAAACAGGGGAATTCTCAGTACGATATATGCCAATATGAAAGAAGAGATATCCGAGTCGGAACTAGTCGATATGTATAAAGATTTCTACAGGAATGAGAGGTTCGTAAGAATATGCAGACAGGGCAGCCTGCCGAATATTTCTTCAGTCAGGGGTTCCAATAACTGTGATATAGGATTGGCTGTCGATAAGCGCACGGGAAGAGTAATCGTTGTATCCGCCATAGATAATCTGATAAAAGGCGCTGCCGGTCAGGCAGTGCAGAACATGAATCTTATGTGTGGTTTCCCGGAGGAAACCGGTCTGAATCATATATCCCTGTTCCCTTGAAAAATATTCCATGTGAGCCCCATACAATTGCCTGCCCGATGAATTGAGAGGTTATGCATATGAGTTTGAGATTTTATAATACGCTGACAAAGAAAAAGGAAACATTTGTTCCCATCAATGAGGGGAAAGTGGGCATATATGTTTGCGGGATTACTGCCTATGATGTATGCCATATCGGGCACGCCAGGTCGGCGCTGGTTTTTGATGTTATTTGCCGGTATCTCAACTATGCGGGGTATGATGTTACTTATATTAAGAATTTTACCGATGTAGACGACAAGATTATCGCGAAAGCGATTGCTGAGAATTCTGATATATACGATATATCGGAGAGATATATAAAGGAACATAATGAGGATATGGATCGTCTAGGGGTGGCCAGGCCGACGGTTACTCCCAAGGCAACTGATAACATAAATGGAATGATCCGTCTTATAGATACCCTAATAGAGAAAGGGTTTGCCTATGTTGTCGACGGAGATGTTTATTATTCGGTGGAAAAGTTTGGGGAATACGGAAAGCTTTCCGGAAGGGGGCTGGACGACATGCTGGCAGGCGCAAGGATCGAAGTGGATAAAAAGAAAAAGAATCCATTCGATTTTGTACTGTGGAAGGCCAGCAAAGAGGGGGAACCCTGGTGGAACAGCCCCTGGGGCAGGGGCAGACCGGGATGGCATATAGAATGTTCCGTAATGAGCCAGCGGTTCCTGGGAGACACCTTCGATATCCATGGCGGTGGTGAAGATCTCATATTCCCACACCATGAGAATGAGATAGCTCAATCTGAAGGCGCTACGGGAAAACCCTTCGCCCATTACTGGATACATAATGGTTTCATAAAGATAAACAATGAGAAAATGTCAAAATCTCTCAAAAATACCCTTACTATAAAAGAGATCCTAACCACCTGCCATCCGGAAGTTTTCAGATTCTTCGTTTTCCAAAGCCACTATAAGAGTTATATAGATTTTTCCGATATTTCTATTGCCGAAGCCAGGGCCGGTGTAGAAAGATTGTATGCCGTGTTGAAGAAGATAAAAGAAGTGCTTGAAGAGGGGGCGGACTTCTCCGGTATTTCCGAAAATGATCTTTCCGGTGAAGATGAAGTGATGTTCAAAAAGGTGAGCATGCTTCCCGATAAATTCAAAGAGGCCATGGATGATGATTTTAACACCGCGAGGGCAATAGGATATATATTTGACACCGTCCGTTTGATAAATGGTTATGTTACAAAGGATTTTGTACCCACGGGAGAGGCTCTTTTTGTCCTGAGCGAGGCAAAGGAGCAGATTAGAAGTGTCGGCAAGGTATTAGGCCTGTTACTTGAGGATCCTGATGAGTATCTCGAAAAGGACAAAAAAAGAGAAGCCTCAAAATCGGGACTGGATGTGGAAGAAATAGAACGGCTGATTAATGAACGGAGACAGGCAAGAGAATCCAAAGACTGGGACCGGGCGGACGAATTGCGGGATCTTCTGGCTGCCAGGGGAGTAGTTCTGAAAGATACGCCCACCTCGACCACATGGAAAATCAGGTAAACGAAGATGAGATGATGATCTCTAGCTGAATTTTTTGAAAGCCGCATTTTGGCTTTGAGGATTCTCAGAGTGTTAGTATCACAACTTTTCCTTACAGCTATATAGTATAGGTTTTGTTATCGTTGTTATATGGCAAGGTCTCATTGTGGAATATGTTTTATTCTATGGCTATGTCCACGATCTCGAATTCTCTTATACCCCCGGGAGTGTTGACTGTAACCCCATCCCCTTTTTCTTTTCTTAAGAGTGCTTTCCCTATGGGAGAGGTTACGGATATCTGATTCCGACTCATATCGGATTCAAATGGTCCGACAAGTTGATAGCGGGTTATCTCTCCTGTAGAGGTATCCTCTATTGTCACCGTTGTACCGAAGACGACCATATCATCGGTCAGATTTTTCAGATCGACTATCCTTGATCCGGCAAGATTATTTTCTATCTCCTGAATCTTTCCCTGTATAAATGACTGTCTTTCCTTCGCCGCAGCGTATTCGGCGTTTTCTGAAATATCGCCATGGGCTCTGGCCTCCTCGATATCCCTTATATTTGCCGGAACTTCGACTTTTTTCAGATGATCCAATTCTTTCTTTAATTTTTCAAATCCGGCTCTTGTTATAGGGGCCTTATTCATAGTTCTTTTTCTCCGATTTGTACCATTTGAGATGTTCACCTGCCATAAAACAACAATGCACAGAGTCAATAACATTGAGCTCCATGCATCCTACATCAGCCTTGGACATATACACCACCCAGCATTCTTTTTCAATGTATTTAGTTTCGACGATTCTGAGATGCCCCCCAAAGGCAATCGATTAAGTTAATTCGGGATTTGCGCTGTCGACCCACTACGGCGTGTCAGTTTGTTTCACTATAAGTCTTATTGTTCCTGAGGGAATGATCCTAGATGGGTACTGAAAATTAATCAGTATGTTTCCCGGCAAAGCCCTGTTTTCTTTGGAAAAGAAAAATATTTCTTGACGTAATTAAAGTAATTAATTATATGGTGCGAACATCCAGTGCGAATTCTGAGCAGGATTTTATCTCCTACAACTTCTCGCTACATCACTTACAACTTTTCAAACTTGATACCTCGCTACCTGCGGCGAGGTATCTGATTTGGTTTTGGACTTCGGATTTCCCAAGGTATAGCTTAAGATACTGTCCGATATTATATCGGGTCCGGTAAACGATTATTGCTGAAGGGTAAGGCTCTATAGTGAAATGTGCTGAGCATTTAACTATGCTGTTCTTCTGCGTATGGTTTTTATATGTCGCAACCTCGGACGGAAAGAAAAGATAAGTATCGGGTACCGAAAGAAGTCCGGATGGCTAAAAACCCCTTGTGAATTCAATGCCACAGGGAATCTGAGTTAAAAAACAAATGATAAGGAGGAAAGGAGTATGGATTTTGAGTTAAGCAGTGAACATCAGATGTTGCGTGACATGACGTACCGTTTTGCCAAGGACAAGTTTCCCCCTCTTTCGGAAGAATGCGACAGGGAAGAAAAGTACACACGGGACCTTGTCACGGAAGCTGCAGCCTTGGGCCTTGTCGGAGCGTGGATCCCCGAAGAGTACGGGGGAGCAGGGATGGGCAGCCTGGGAAATGCTCTCATTACCGAACAGATTTCCAGGGTGGACATGGGAATCGGTCATAACATCTGGGCCGCAAGTTTCGGCTGCGAGGCGATCCTTCATTTTGGCTCCGAGGAACAGAAGAAGACATATCTTACGCGTGTGTGCAACGGAGAGTGGATAAGTGCCGGAGCATTCACAGAGCCCAACGCCGGTACCGACGTTGCAGGTTATAGGACACGGGCTGTCAAGGATGGAAACGATTACGTAATCAACGGCAACAAAACTTTTATCACCAACGCTTCGAACAGTGATTTTTTGGTGACACAGTGTATCACCAATCCCGAAGCGAAACGACACGACCAATTCAGCCTTATTATTATCCCGACTAAAACGCAGGGGGTAACTACAAATCATCTGACAGGAAAGATGGGACTACGGTCGAGCGATACATCGGAGGTTGTGCTTGAAGACGTACGCGTTCCCCAGTCCAACCTTGTCGGAAAAGAAGGAAACGGTTTCCGCCAGCTGATGGACCTGTTCGACACAACACGTGTCTGGATCGCGGGTCAATGCCTCGGTCTCTCAGAGGCCTGCCTCGAAGAGAGCATTAAGTATGTAAAGGAAAGAACAGTTTTCGGCAAACCGCTCGGCAGTTTCCAGATATCCCAGTTGAAACTGACGGAAATGGCCGTCGCGATCGAAGCCCTCAGAGGTCTTGTTTACAAGGCCGGCTGGCTGGTTGATCAGGGACGTCCCGATTATAGCCTCTCGGCAATGGCAAAATATTTCGGCGGGAAGACGGCTGTCTCCTGCGCCAACTACGCTGTCGAACTCCATGGTGGCTATGGCTACTTCGAAGAATATAAGGTTCAAAAGTGGTACCGCGATGCCAAAATCCTCGAACTTTATGAAGGGACAAAGGAAGCGGAAATCCTGACTCTCGGCAGGCATCTGCAGAGGGATTAAACGGCGTCTGATATCGTAATGATTTAAAGTCGCATTCAAAACGATCAGAGATCGTTCTTATGTGCTCTGGAAACAGGTTTTTCCGGGGAATATTAAAATCAGAGGAAACAGTCTGTTTGACTGTCGCAGATTGGACCTTTTTTTTAAAGAATTCTTCTTGTATGAAAAACACTAACAAAATATGAGAAAGGAGTGTTGAGAATGGAAATTAAGAAAGTTCTGATTATCGGCGCCGGCCAGATGGGAAGCGGAATTGCCCAGGTTATGGCTATGTCCGGGCGTCAGGTGGCTATGTTTGATATTAAAGAAGAGTTTGTCAATAAGGGTCTTGCAGCTATCGAGAAAAATCTTAGTAAAAGCGTTGAAAAAGGCAAGATGACACAGGACGAGAAAGACGCTACTCTGAGTCGTATCACTACAGGAGTAGAATGGGGTCCCAAAGATTGTGATGTCGATCTCGCCATGGAAGCCGTCATCGAAAACATGGACCTGAAAAAATCTCTTTTCAAAAAGCTGGACGAATGGTGCCCCGAACGAACCATTTTTGCCACCAATACATCTACTCTTCCAGTTACCGCAATGGGGAGTGTTACCAGCAGACCCCACAAAATGATAGGCATGCATTTCTTCAGTCCTGTACCTATCATGAAACTCATCGAAGGTGTTGTTGGTCTGGCAACCGATGAGGAAACCGTCAAGAGTATTGAAGTTCTGGGAAACAGCCTTCCCAATAAAACGTTCATCAGAGTTTCGGATTCCCCCGGATTTGTCGGCAATCGCATTATGGTTCCCATGATGAATGAAGCTATCTATACCCTGTTTGAAGGTGTGGCTGAGCCTGAGACTATCGATAATGTTGCCCTCCTGGGATTCAATCATCCCATCGGACCTCTCCGCCTCTGTGACGCCATCGGTCTGGATACCATCCTGTATGTTATGGAAATTTTGTACAAGGAATACGGTGATACCAAATATCGTCCCTGTCCCCTGCTGAGAAAATACGTTGAGGCGGGCTGGCTTGGCAAAAAAGCAGGACGTGGTTTCTACAACGATTATAAAAAATAATAACCGGAGGGATACATATTATGGCGGAATATAAAAACTTGCTCTTTGAGAACGAGGACGGTATAGGCATTCTGACCATGAACAGACCAAAGGCCCTAAATGCTCTGAATTCGGAGACTCTGAGTGAACTCTCATCGTTGGTGGATGAGATCGCGGCGGATGATTCCATTAAGGCCGTAATTATAACAGGGGCGGAAAGGTCTTTTGTTGCCGGTGCCGATATTGTTGAAATGCTGAATTTCTCCGCTGCCGAGGGACGCACTTTTGGACAGCTCGGGCAGGCGACATTTCTTAAAATTGAAAAGATGAACAAACCCGTTATCGCTGCCATCAACGGATTTGCCCTTGGTGGAGGTTGTGAACTTTCCATGGCCTGTGACATCAGGATCGCTTCGGAGAAAGCCAAATTCGGTCAGCCCGAAGTGGGTCTTGGGATAGTCCCCGGTTTCGGCGGGACACAGCGTTTGCCGCGCCTGGTAGGCAAAGGCAAAGCCAAGGAGATTATCTTCACGGGTGACATTTTTGATGCCCAGGAAGCGTTGCGGATCGGTCTGGTGCAGAAAGTCGTTGCTCCGGAGGAACTGATGGAAACAGCCAAGGCTATGGCTAAAAGAATTATGAAAAATGGTCCTTATGCCGTAAGGCTTTGCAAGGATGCCATTAATATGGGGCTGGATATTGATCTGGCTTCGGGCCAGGAATATGAAGCGACACTTTTTGCTGTTACATGTGCGACCGATGATAAGAAAGAAGGCATGTCGGCTTTTGTGGATAAAAGAAAACCATCTTTTTCCGGGAAATAATATGATGTGCTGATAAACAGAGTAAAGGCCCTCATTTTGATGATCTGAATGAGGGCCTTTTTATTATAAGCGTGCTTATTTTATAAAATCATAATAATTAAAATTTACGTTAGAGTTCTCGATTACTTTAGTACTCGGCTTTGATAGATTTATCGTAAAGACTCGGATTTTCCATAACCCTCATCATGTTTTCCAGACCTTTTACGTCTCTCACATTCAGGCAGAGAGTTTCGTCCTCTTTGCCTTTTGCTATGGCACACCTTTTATTAACCTTTGTCAGAAAACTTCTAGAGCCCACTTCGATAAAAGTATTGATTCCCTGGTCCAGCATGGCGTACATGGAGGTTTCCCACCTCACCGGTTTATAAACATGTGTCATCAGGAATAGTTTGACAGAGTCTTTCCCGGGTATAAAATAATCTCCAGGAACATTATCAACATATGGAATCTGCGGTTCTCTTATTTCCATCTTGTCCAGTTCTGCAAGAAGTTTAATCGCCGCGGGAACAAGCAATACGGTATGAAACGGAGCGCTGACCGGTATAAAAACAGCCTTGCCGCCTCTCTCGATCGCCAGTTTATAAGCTAGATCCATTGATGCGATATGTCCTGATATGATGCACTCACCGGGGCAGCTGTAATTTGAGATTGATATATGGCCCGCTGGCTCGCAGTCGCGTACAAGTTTTTCCACAGCTTCCGCGTCCATGCCGAGCAGGGCGACCATCTTTCCGGTTCCCACGGGTACGGCGGTCTGCATGAATAGACCTCTGTATTTTACCACCCTTACCGACTCCTCAAATTTCAGAGACCCGGCATAGACCAGGGCGCTATACTGTCCCAGACTGTATCCTCCCGTAGCCTCGGCTTCGAAGCCGTATTTCTTCAAGACCTGGAGAATAGCCAGGCTGGTGGTATGAATGCACGGTTGTGAATTCTCCGTTAACACCAGCTCTTCTTCTGGACCCTCAAAACATAGCTTGGCGATATTGACCCCGGTAAGGTCATTGGCCCATTCATAAAACTCCATGGCCTCTTTATAAGCGTGGGCAATTTCTTTTCCCATACCTGCGTACTGGGTTGCCTGCCCGGGGAACACAAAAGCAATCTTTCTTTTAACAGGTTCGATCATAGAATCACTCTCCTTGATTTTGAATATTTATAGTCGTAATTGTGAAACCTGCCTTGCTCTCACGTATCGCACCCCCCCTGTGAGAAGTTTGGAACCTAAAGGGAATTATCTGTTGATAAAAGCTGTTACCCCTGGGTTATGTGAAAAAACTCTGGGGTCGATTCAAAACTGGGCGAGATATAATCCCGCCCAGTCGATTCCAATATAAAATAAATGTTTTTTGATTTATTTGGCTTCGTTTTCCGCTTCGGCTTTAGCTCTCTCTGCCTCAGCCTGTTTCATCAGTTTCTCCACCTCGGCATCACTCATGAACCACTCACGGAACGGATCCACAAGATGCCGCGTGGGAGTTTTTTCCAGTTCCTTCATTTTGTCTCTGCCTATCATTTCCATGTAGTCATCATGATTTTTGTAGGATAGACAATAATCCTTAATACACTCTTCAGCTCCTTCCTGTGTTTTGCTTCGTCCTAGCGTTTCATTCATGTGTTCGATATCTTCGCCGTAGTGTCCTACGGAATTGCAGGGCCAGGCGCCGCCATACCATGGAATTACGGCGGAGACTGCGAATCCGGGTACCAATGTCAGATTGGGGAATCGTTTGCAGGCAGCGGTATCTACTATACGGTCTGCAACGACAATAATATGTTTTCTGGCCGCGAATGGCGTCCACTGGTCGTAAGCAAGCTGTCCAACCACCAAGGCGTTGCCATAGGGATCAGCGGCCTGAGCCATAAGGACTGAAACATCGGGATAAATTCCCTGGATCAAGGCTGTGTCGATCTCTGAGCCGAAGGGATCTTTTATTACAATATCCTTTGGATAGTGATGAACCGGGATGGTTCCGTCTTCATTGAATTTTCTCCCAAAGCCCTGTTTTCTGAAATCCCCCCATCTGCCGGAAAGGCAAGGCATAAAAGGTACGTTTAAAGCGGCAGCCGTTAGTCCCAGATTCATGGTCAGGTTACTGAAATCTTCAATTCTTATTCTGCGCGGTATGCACTTTTCAATACTTCGACGTATATTGGGGTTTGTCCCCGGTCGTTCCTGGGATATAAATACGGTAATGCAACTTTCAACCAGTCCGGCAGCGACCAGGTAGCCATTCAGTTCATCTCCCATCCCCGGACTGATGATTTGAAGATCCATCCGGTCATTAATGTGCTGTCTTATAATTTCTCGCATGAAAACCTGGGGTTTTCGCATCAAGGGAAAGCCGGAAGAGGCAATACTCGTTCTGGTATGAATAAAGCGTTTAACAGCGTCTTCCACCCGCATTAATTTCAATCTTGCCATTATTTACCTCCTAACGTTTTAACATTACTTGGTTTATTTATTGACCAGCTTGGTCCATCCGGTATTCCTGCCATCTTTATCCAGGACTTCTCTGAGCAGCTTTGTTTCTTCAGCTGTTGGAGGGGGAACTTCTTTCACATCCGGCGATACTTTCAAATCCCAGCCGCAATTCTCTATGCATTCTTCCACGGTGCTGTAGGCCATAACGCCAGTGAGAATAAATTCATGTGTGACAGGGTCGGGCTTGTATTCTCCCATATTTGTTACTATTACCATGGGACCTTTCCCGGGGTACCATACTCTGTCGCGGAAATGACCATCTTCCCCGTATCCCAGTGTGGTTTTGTAATCGAGCTTTTCTACCAGGGTTCTCTTTGATTGTGGCCCCAGCAGTATCGGGTGAAGGGCGCCGGTGCCCAGATCATGGGCGCCACCACTGCCGGGAAATCTGACATCGGGAGCATAATAATTGCCCATGCAGGTAGTATTCAGATTACCGAATTTATCTGCCTGGGCGAACCCCAGCAAGGTATGAGTACTTCTGCCGCTCATGGTAGCCCATCCCAGGACGTGAAGCACATCCGTAATACAGGGCGTATCCGCCTGTATTACGGAGTCATCGATTCCCTCTGGCAGCCTGTCACCTACTACGGTGGCATCTATGGAGCCACTTTCATACATGAAGACGGCATTAGGCGCGTAAACTCCCTTGGCCAGATTTGCCGCAACCAGGCCTAATCCCACACCAATATCCATGATCGCTTCATCCGGAACGTGCCTGGCGCAGGCGCAACACATCATTTCCTGTTGCGTAAACTTACCCAACAATTCTTTTTTGCCTCCTATCGTTGCCATGGTTCCTCCTTTTTGCGTAAGATTTTTTACCCTCTGTTACTTAAACGGCAATGAACCCGCGAAAAGCCGGAATTGTGAATCTTTCAGCACAAACGAATAGAGGAGAAATTCGTTTACAACGGATCATGCGCTCTAATTTTTCCGGTCAGAAGTACAGTGTTGAAAAACTTTTCGCAGGCAAACCAATAACAAAAATCAACAGCTCCGGGTTACATTCTTGAATTCGGGGAAAATTATCTATATCAACGTATTAAGTAACCTGCTTGTTTCTTTGAGAATCTTGTTGCGGAGTGTAGGGTCGCTACCCTCCATGTCTGTGCGATCTATTGTCTCGGGAACAGTGTCATGAGGAGCGTATGCTTCGAGAAGAGTGTATATGTAGAGATGATGTGTGTGGTATTTGAGTATTCAGGTTCAGAACGAACTGAGAAATTTTAATTTTATAATAAATTCCGATAGAAAATCTTACAAAAATTGAAAGAACAGAATAACTGACGCTTTCATGCAGAAACTTAACCGGAAATTAATATGTGTTGCGTGAAAATGTAATACGAAAAATTCTAGGTGTCAATATATATCAGCTAATACTCACTGGATATCATATGCGCTTATAGTATGAACAACTCTGTGTGTCAATAAAATAATTACCCGTTTCCAAAGATTGTCTTACGCATTTAGAGATGCCCGCCTTGGTAAGAGACTTCAATTGCTGTCTACTGAAGATGATAATGTATGAACAGTTGATCATTAAAAACGAACTGTTTTAATTTCATGGTCCCGGGTTGAGATTCGTAATTTTAGAGGACCTTTGAAATATTAAGTGACAGCGACTCGCCATTGGTGGCTTCTCTGATGATATTTTCTGAGCCAAGGACTTTAACCAATCCGGTTTTTGCTACTTCGTCTATCACACCCGCAAATTCTTTGAAATCCCGGGCCGTTGTAGAAAGAATTTCGTCCCGAGTGCGCTGAATATCATTTTCGGTATTGCCGGAGAGGTAACGAACCATTGATGAGAATCCTCTCGCATCGGGGAACATGTAGGCATCGATATCCCCTATGGTACCGATAATTCCCTTCGTCAGTTCGTCATTGCTAAGATTGCAGTTTCGCAGGAACCCGGCTGTTTTGTCGAATGTCTCGAGTGTTTTAAGAAGATTCGGATCGCGGTAAGACAGGAAGGTCAATACGCCGGAAAATTTGTCAAAATTACAGAAAGCGCCATACGCACCCCCGCGAACACGCACACGGTCCCACAGCCAGGAAGTTCGAAGATAACGGGTAATAACCCTGATAGAGCCGTTATATGTATACCCTGACCGGTAAATATTTGCCCCTTTTCCTACGTAATTGACTTGAGAGGGAACGATTAGTCCTTCGTGATCAGGGAGGTTCATGTCGGTTAAGAAATTTTGGGGAGTGGTGACCCTGTCTCCGGTTAGTCCTGCAGGAATTTCACTTGCAAAGTCGGCGAGGTAAGTTCTCAATTCTTTCCAGCCTGTGTCATCTATGGTAATGTTGAACAAAATGTTTTCACGGTTGACAAGCTCACGCCTTATGTCTTCAAGGACAGAGTGGACGAAGGCCCAGTCGCGGTCTACCCTGCCCGTAAGTTCGCGCAGGAAAAAGAGATAAGAGATTCCACTCATCTGTTCGGTCAACCAGCCGGTTTCGCTGAAATGCGCTCTCAGGCGCATGTTGACCGCCTGATGCCCTCCGGGGATCAGAGACTGTTCCTGTCGTGCCTTTTCCTCCAGCAACATTTGTTTGAAACGCTCCCTGTTATCCAGACTGACATTAGTAATAAGATCACGTATTATATTGAAAAGTTTGCCGGCCTGTGTGAGCGTTGCTTTTCCGCAGAGAAATAGCCTGGCATCGGGCTCTTTTTTGTTTTTTACCTCTGATATGAACAGTGATGGACTGATCCCGCCCGTCTCCCTGTCGATCCTGCGGGAGATCTCGACATAATCTTCCTTCTTCGTGCCCATTTCAAGAAGTGCCCTGCCGAACAAGGGGATATACTGCAGGTATTTCCGGGGCAGCAGCCGCAGGTCCAGCCCTGTCTCAACGTACACAATGCCGTTTGTGGGTATGTCATGATACAGAACCGTAGTGCCCCTTTCCTCCATAACGGCAAGTGGTATTATTCTACTTTTTTTCTCCATATCAGAGAGCTTAAGGGTTGGTATTGTTGCAAGGGCATCAGGAGTGTCAGGTGTTTCCTGGATTTTTTTAAGCCGTTCGGAGTTCTTGAAAATATTCTCTAATTCTTCAGGGCTTACGGCATCCTGGAAATCATCAAGTTTTCGTCTCTCCAGCGCATCCATTTCATCTTTGAGCCGTATGTCCGGTTTCATTATTACCGTTGTTCGGTGTGGATTATCCAGAAAGTGTTTTTTTATCATGTCTTCAAAGAATGATTTCTCCGAAGCTATGCGTGATTTAATCGTTGACAGGATAGATTCGAATGGGAGCAGGGCGAGCGGATTCCCGTCGTAAAGCCATGTCGTCATCGTTCTCAGCATCAGCACAAGCCCGCGCGGGTAATTACCTGTATTATTTTCGCGCAGATCGAATTCCATGGTATTAACGGCCGCTTCTACTGCGTCCGGATTAATACCATCATCCACCAGCTTTTCTAACGTTTGGAGTATCAATGTTTCAACGGTATCCGCTTTTTCATCATTAATTCCTTTTAACCCCACAGAAAAGAACAATTGTTGCAATTCGCTTTCCAGGCCGCCCCCTGTGATATCTTCTCCCAGCCCGGATTCAATAAGCGCCTTTCTTAACGGTGAACCGGGTGTGCCGAGGAGGATATGGTTCAGGATATGGAATGCCATATTCATTACAGCATTCTCTGCTTTTCCAAACATCCAGTTCACGGTCATTATTCCGCTCGATGATTCGTTACCCGCGGCGAACGGACGTGAGATTTTCCTGGGACTGTCGAATTGCGGCTGGAGCGGTATTATCGAGTCAACATTTATCTTTCTAAATTCTTTGAGACATTCATTTGTGAGCCGCAACCGCTCTTCGGGGTCGTCATCTCCGGCAAAGAAGATGCGTGAATTGGAAGGGTGATAGTATTTCCGGTGGAAATCCAGAAATTGTTCATAACTCAATTCGGGTATTACCGCAGGATCTCCTCCTGAATCCAGACCGTATGTGTTATCGGGAAAGAGTGATTGTTGTGAGTATTCGGCGATAAGTCTGTCCGGAGATGAATTCGCGCCTTTCATTTCGTTAAAGACGACGCCTCTGTACTCAATGGGTCCTTCCGGTTTCTCCATTTCGTAGTGCCACCCTTCCTGCTGAAAGATCTCCGGTGTAATACGCGGATGGAAGACCGCATCGAGATAGACATCTATTAAGTTATAAAAATCCCGGATATTCTGGCTGGCTACAGGATAACAGGTTTTATCCGGGTAGGTAAAAGCGTTCAGGAATGTTTGCAGAGAGCCTTTCAATATTTCAACGAAAGGTTCCTTAACAGGGTACTTGCTGGAACCGCAGAGAACCGAGTGTTCTATGATGTGTGCCACACCCGTTGAGTCATGAGGGGGTGTACGAAACGTGATTCCGAACACCTTGTTTTCGTCATCGTTTATCATCGATAACAGTTCTGCTCCTGTTTGAATATGCCTGTAAAACATTGCACGTGTTTTTAATTCGTCGATATATTGTTCCTGCAAGAGTTCGAACCCGAACAATTCCGCTGTCATTTATTCCTCCATCGATTCTGTTTCGCCTGATATAATTAAAAGCTTTCTTATAACCTGCTTGTCACAGGAACGCAACAGATCAAGTGTCGCAATATGCCATTCCTGAACAAAAGGCTTGCATATGCGTTTTGTTTAAGATAGCTTTTCAAAATTCAACCTCATGTAAAGATTGTAAAAAGCGTCTTTTTTGACAAGAAGAGATAGTTATGGTCGGGCAAATACTGAAAGAACTAAAAAATCATGCACCCTTCACCTTCTTCGGCGCAATCACCGGAATAGTCATTATGATTTTCTTTCAGCATATACACCACTCAACCGCTTCAGATATATTCTATATTCTCCATCCGATACACGTTGTCCTGAGCGCCCTTGTCACAGCCTCCATGTACGAACTTCATAGATGCGGCGGATTCAAACGTAGATGTAATATCTGGATTCTGTTGGCTATTGGTTACATGGGTTCCGTCGGAATTGCTACCGTGAGCGATTCATTAATACCATATCTCGGCGAACTTATGCTCGATATGCCCAATCGGGGGCTCCATATAGGCTTTATCGAGAAATGGTGGTTGGTGAACCCCCTGGCAGTATTGGGGATAGCGATCGCTTATTTCCGGCCCTCGACACAGTTTCCCCATGCGGGACATGTTCTTCTCAGCACCTGGGCCTCTCTTTTCCATATAATTATGGCTTTAGGGGGTACATTGAACTTGCTGTCGTATATTACGGTTTTTGTATTTCTTTTTATTGCCGTCCTGATTCCCTGCTGTATTAGTGATATAATATTTCCGCTTTTGTTTGTAGGAAATCCGAAAGGGGATTGCGGAAAATCAGTAACTTCCTTAAAGGAGTAAAAAATATTCGATGGTAGTCTACACTTTTTCCGATGCGAGAATCCTGTCAGAAATGATCGCCCGCATCCTGCCTGCTCCCAGGTTTCATCTGGAAAAAGTGGATGAAATTAACGAATCCCTCCGTCTGTTTGAAAGTAATCCAATAATTCCGGTGTGTATAAAGATACTATCGGCACGTGTGAATTTTTCCGGTCATGGATTATCTCACGCAATAAAGGTTGCCATAGATGCGGGTGCCATAATATTTGTAGAAAGGCAGGATGCGGGGGAAAATGACGGCATTGAACGTGCTGTCGGCCTGGCACACATAGCAGGTATTCTGCATGATATAGAACGATCAAGCAACGATCACGCCCGCCAGGGAGCTGAAGAGGCAAGGAAGATTCTGAGAGAATTTGAACTCAGTGATAAAGAACGCAGAGCCGTGGTTGACGCAATAGGAAACCATGAAGCCTTTCAACCGCCTGTTCCTCTCGCCGATCCGGGTGCTCAACTTCTTTCCAATGCTCTGTACGATGCAGACAAGTTCCGGTGGGGGCCCGATAATTTCACGGAGATGGTATGGGACATGTCAGAGACCATGAATACTTCCATCGAGAATTTGTTGGACCATTTCCCCGCAGGGCTGAAAAGCCTGGAAAGGATCATAGATACTTTTCGAACTTCTACAGGCAGACAATACGGCCCCGATTTTATAGCTCTCGGCCTGAAAATCGGAACACAGCTGTATAAGGAACTTAAAGGAAAACCTCTAAGGAATTCAAGGACACAGGCTTAAGGGGATTGACTTTAAAAATAGTATAACATGGCAAAATAATCTTCTATATTTTCGCCATCCCGCTGGAGCCTCTTGAGATAATCGTAAATGGACACATCCGTATAGAGATAATCATTCGCCGTTGTCAATTTTGTTTCCCATGAATAGAATCTGTATACCCGCCGGCCATCCGGCAGAATCATGATGACCTCGTGATCCTGCCAAGCTCTCAAATGTGATTTTCCCAGCCTCGGCACGTTGAAGACTGGTTCATCCGTCCTGACAAGACCGGGGAGAAGCCTTGTTTCTTCTTTGTTCTCCTGCAATATTCTTGCTATAGGGACTCGAAAGTCCACGGTTTCTCCCTTGCCCTGACAGTTGAATGTATAATATGGATCGATACCGCAAACCTTGAGCGTTTTTCTCAGAAAGGCCGTTTCGAATTTTTTGCTGTTATAGTAGGTAAAAACCTGTTGATTATAGATATTGATCCCCAGTTTTCGTATTTTTTTTACGGCGTCCAGAACTTCCGGGCATATCTCGGCAGGATGTTCGATATGTGTAACGATGGCGATTTCTCTCTTTCCCCATTCGTGATGCTTTTCAAGGATTTCAATCAGGCCGTCATTGATTCTCTGCGGAAGGGTTACGAGAGTCCTGGTCCCGATTCTTATTCTGTCTACATGATCGATTGCCGCAACTTCTCCTATCATCCAGTCGAGATATTTGTTGTTCAACGTAAGGGGATCTCCTCCGGTTATCAGGATCTCCGAGAGATTTTTATCTTCCCTGGCCCAGCTTATCATATCCTCCACCTTGTTTCTGGGCATCATGGGGTTGTCGCTGATATCCTTTATCTCCCAGTTCCTCTGGCAGTAAACACATATCTGGGGACACGAATTGAAAGGTTTCATAATGATAATCTGAGGGTATCTGCGCGTAATTCCGTCTATCGGGCTAGTGGCACGCTCGCCCATGAAATCCATGTCTCTTCCGTCCCCCTGATTTGCGAGGACGTTTATGCAGTACCGAGTACTCTGTATAACCTGTGCGCGAATAGCGCGGTCATGATCACATCTCCCGTCTTCATTAAAAAGAGATAGATAATGAGGTGTTATTTCGAAAGGGATATGATTCTTTGTCGCCATGGTCAGACCTTCTATCTCGTCGTCATCGAGTTTCACAAGAGCGGACAGTGTTTCAATATCCCTGATGATATGTTTCATATGCCAGAGATAATTGTTCCAATCCTCTTCCCCGGCTCCGAAATAATCCAGTATCTTATGCTTAAGTTCACCTCTTTTTTTGATCAGTTGAGGGTTAAGACCTGTAGTATACCGCTTGAAGTATTTTCTTATCATCTTACCGTAAGCGTCCAACTGATAAGATCGTTCGATAGCCGCATCTCTTCCCTCTTTCTGATCCAGCAGTTCGTGATATCTGGAATGTTTTCCATACGTTCCTCTGATGCCCTCCAGCAGGGCAATGTATTCCAGAAGAAATCCCTCGCTTACCTTTTCGAGAGCTTTTTCCTCATCAGTCGCAAGATCGTACAGGAGTCCCAGGGGTGATGCCTTAGTCAGATGCTCGTTTTCTGTTCGCATCGTATTTGAGAGTACCCTGATACATTCCCGGGCGTTTCTCTTTTCAACGACATTTAAATTCGCGAAGAGTGTATCCGATTTCATATTGTACAAATCTCTTCTGAAACGATCGAGATAATCGAAGAACACATACCGTGCCTCTTCCACATGTTTGGCATCGCAAAGGATGCTCTTGAGTTTGGGCTCCGCCTTCCATAGTCTTTGAAGCAGTTCTCTTTTTGATAAATCAATCGATTTTTTCATAAGATTACCTCGCCTGCCATTTTTAGTTACCAGATTGTTACGATGGGCAAATCACGCATTGTGACCAGACCAGGCATAGCATCCAATACACGATGCACGGCATTTACCGCGATGGCCACAGTAGCGGTATCACCGTTTGTACCTCTCAACCGGACCTCCAGATCCGGTTTCCCGGTAATCAGAATGGTATCGCCGTCTTCCTTCTCATCCAGCGCCGCTATGAAAGTGAGCGTCATGAATTCGCCGTCCGGTGTATACCCGCGGGCGACCTGTTTAAGACCTCTTACCTGGCCGGCCTGTACCTCAAAATAATCGGTAGTGACAGGGGAATCGGCTATTAACGGTTCGACACCTGATTCGTATTTTACCATAGTTTTACCCAATGTGGAAAAGACCATTCCCATCGATTCCGGCAGTCCGATATGTCCCATACGCCCATTTTCCATGTTTAACATGAAATCTGCGACCGTCATTCCCGAACCTATTTTTGCCTGGAAAGGTCCTCGTCGCAGTGAGGCGTTCATGCGGCGGGTCACGTCAATGCGATCAACCCGTTGACAGATGGCTGTAAGGTTAAGCGGAAGCGAATCCATGAGAAAGCCGGGATTGACCCCTGTCCCCAATACGGTTTTGCCGGCCTGCCTTGCTGCGGCATCTATTCTTGCTGCGGCATCCGGATGAGCCAGCCAGGGGAAGGAAAGCTCTTCGGATGTCGATACTATATCCAGCCCGGCTTTAAGAATTTCAACAAGTTGAGATTCAAAAATATCAAAGAAAGAGCCGGTCGTGTGCATCACCACATCTGCTGCCGTCCTTTCCATCACCAGAGCCAGGTCGTTAACCACAGGAAATCCCAAGAGGCTGTCGAGACCGATTACCTCACCCATATCCCTGCCTGTTTTTGCCCGGTCAATATCCACTCCGCCGACCAGCTCAACACCATCTCTTTCGACAATATGGCGTGCCACGGCACTCCCGATAGGGCCCAATCCGTATTGCACCACTCGTATCGCTTTATTGCTCACTTTATTTCTCCTTTATTTTTATACGGCTTTTCCTGCCCTGGACTATGTACAGAAATATCAGTATGGCCATGCCTACCATGTCGCTGTAACCATTCGGTGAGAAGAGAGAAATGGTTGCTATACCTGTCAATGTCCTTTCAATAATGGTCGATTTGATCCTGAAATATCCTATGACGGTACTTCCAAGTGCCACAATACCCATCAGCAGGGTTACGGATACGTGCGCAAACCTGAGATAGTCGAAAGGAACTTCCGGATTGAGAAGCGACGGCAGCCAGAGGATTACCGGGGCGGACACGATAATAAAAGGGACGATAAATCCTGCGGAGGCCAGACCAAAAGCGGTAAAGCCGGTTTTGAACGGGTTGGCTCCGGAAATTCCCGACGCCGCGTAGGCAGCAAGAGCTACGGGAGGAGTTACATCGGCGAGGACTGCATAAAACAGCACGAACATATGGGATACCAGGGGATGAATACCCCACTGCATGAGCGCCGGAGCAGCTATCATGGATGCGATAATATACTGTGCCGTTGTGGGGATTCCCATGCCGAGTATGAAACATGCTACGGCGGTTAGCACAAGTGTAATGAACAATGCGACGGAGTTTGTACTCAGGAGATGAAATATATCGAGGCTCATGACGAAAGATGTCATTACGTGGGCAAGTTCTATAACCGCGGCCGCAAATTTGAGCCCCAGGCCGGTGAGGGTTGTTGCCCCGACGATAAAACCGATACACGCACAGGCGGCGCCGATAGCCAGGGCATTTTTTGTTCCCAGTTCCAATGTTTCCATTATATCCGGTATTCTCATCTTACTTTCCCGGTAACAAACCCCTATTGCGATAACAGTTGTAATCGCCCAGAAAGCGCAAAGAGACGGTTCCAGTCCGCATGCAAGCAACAGCAAGAGGACAATAGGGGGCACAAGCCCCGTAACTAATGAAATCCGTTCCATTATTTTAAAGGAACAGGCAAACCCGGCGACAAGCAGGGCAAACCACACTATCGAGAACAGGGATATGTGTTCCAGTGGATTTGCTCTGACCAGGACGGAAGGGATTGCAAGAAAAACGGTAATCAGCAGGGGGTATGTTTTTCTGTGAATCTGGCCTATTGCAACCGAGAAGAAAATTCCCCAGAAAGCCGCCAGAAACGGGCTGCTTCCCGATATCAGTAGATATATAATGACAAACAGAGGTGTTAGCAGCAGCCATCCTTTCTTCACGACCCGCCAAAGGTTAGGCAGCATCTCGCGAGGGAGTCCAAGTAATCCCTGTTTCTTGGCTTCCAGATGCACCATGGTGCCTACAGCGAAGAAATACAGTATGGCAGGGACAATCGCGCATGCAGCGATCTTTATATACGGTATACCCAGAAATTCCGCCATAATAAACGCGGCGGCACCCATAATAGGTGGCATCAACTGTCCACCTGTAGATGAAGCTGCTTCCACGGCGCCGGCAAACCGTGGTGAGTATCCGACACTTTTCATCAAGGGAATCGTAAATGCTCCGGTAGTAACCGTGTTCGCTATGGAACTTCCGCTGATAGACCCCATGAAACCGCTGCTTATAACGGCAACCTTGGCCGGACCGCCGGCAGACCAGCCGGCAATGGCCATCGCGCAATCCATAAAGAATTGTCCCAGGCCTGTCTTTGATATGAAGATTCCGAACAGTACAAAGTGAAATACAAAGGTGGCAACGACACCGAGAGGGATGCCATATATACCTTCCGTACCGAGATACATGTGTTCGACTATCCGTTCGATGGAATATCCCCTGTGTGCGAAAAAATTGAGTCCGGGGATATCGAGAAAATATGGTCCCAGGTAGCAGTTTATAAGAACAAGAAAGGCGATAATGGGAAGCGGAGGTCCGATACTGCGTCGTGCCCCCTCCAGCACCAGGAGGATGGCAAAGGCGCCGACAATAACATCCATCTTGAGAGGAAGGCCCGCGCGCATGACCAGACTGTTGAATTCCAGGAATATATAAACAGATATAAAGGACGCGATAATTGCAAAGAATACATCGAAGTAGGGGATGTTATTCTGATTATAGGAGAAATTTGTGTTCTTTATTATGGCAAGCAGTGCTCTGATCCACTGAAGGGCAAAAAGCACTATGATGCTGAAGAACACGCCGAACAGGAAAATGCTCCAGAAAAACAGAGATGTCCCGGAATTTTCGAAAGCTTCTCCGAGATGCATATATCGGAAACCAATATTTGCACCTGATGCCAGCGCGACGATCATTGCGGTGAATATAACAAAATCCGCATATACAAAAGCTCTGTTCTGCAGGAATTCTCTGCGCTTGAAGTAGAGAATAAACAGGAACGATATCGCGGAGAGAGTAAGTGAGGCATTGCCTGAAAGTTCCAGAACTTCACGAAACAGGGCACCTGTAATAACGGCTCCGATAATACCGTAGATGATGTCATAAACGAGATGCTTTTTCTCTTCAGTATTATCCCTTCGTATCGCATACAGAAAGAATACAAGCGGAAGAACGAAGGACAGGTGAAACGCTCTGTGCCGCCATTCCTGAAAAACACCGAAGCCTGCCGTATATATATGAAATATCGAGAGAACCTGCGTCATAAAAAAAACAAGTTTCAATGTGATACCGGTAAGCTGACGGAATCGAAACTCCGGATCATATTTGGCAATGTCCGCTATGTTTTCGTAGATAGTTGCCGGTCTCTGTGGTTCCATAAGATCCTCTTAGATTTTCGCTTTCAGATACAACAGACTTGCAAGGGGCAGCTTTTCTACTGTGATACGTAACAGCACGTCTCCAGCCAGAGACGGGAGTTCCAATGTTTCACCATCTTCCAGTGTCAGGATATTATCATATTTTTTATTAACCCATAGATCAAGTTCTCTCAGTACCCTGTGCATGTTAGAGATACATATTTGATCATCTTCGATAAAGAGTTTTTCATCTCCGGAGAGGGTAGTGGGGAGACCGGTATTGCAGGAAGAGAATGTCGTCTCATAGAGTACGATCCTGAAATCCTGGTCGATTATGAAATATTCACGGACAGGACACAATTCAACCGAGTGGATGTATGTTGTTGAAAACTTGTAATCCGGCCGAATTATCTGAACGAAGACCGTTCGATGTTTCCCCGGCGTTTCTATTCGCAACACATGACAGGGAATAAGAGACAATAAAAAGAAAGCGACAATAGAAGAGAAAACTACTATGCCTTTCTTATTCATAAAAACCGGGCACCGGTTTTCCGGTGCCCGGTCATCTCCTGAACAGATCAACTTTCTAACTATTTAATCAGCCCTTTCTCTCTGTAGAACTTAGCTGCGCCCGCATGAAGAGGAATCGCAACCCCATCAAGCGCTGTATTAAGGGTAACGTCTTTACCTTTTACATGGGCATTTGCCATAAGTTCGGCTCCACTCGGCGCTTCGTCGGCTTCTCCTCCGTTTTTCCGCAGGACGAAAGATCCCTTATCCCAGAGTGCCTTGGTAAGGCTGTAAACTACCTCTTCCGGAACAGCTGCATCGACTACCCACTGGGCCATAGTGGTTATGGCCGGAACGTCGACATCCACTCCGCTGTAAGTCCCCGCGGGTATGATAACCTTGGAATAGAAGGGATATTCCTTGATAATCTTTGCTATTGTTGCATCATCAAGCGGAACGAGTGTAATGTTTGACGTTGTGGCCAGTTCTGTTATTGCTGCCGTGGGCCATCCAGCAGTAACGAACGCCACGTCGGCCTGTCTGTCTTTTAATCGCTGGCCGGCGCCGGAAAAGCTGAGCCAGTCCACGTTGGAGAAATCATCATAGGTAAGGCCTATACCTGAAAGAACAGCCTTGCAATCCACTTCGGTACCGCTTCCTCTGTCACCGGGGACCAATCGTTTACCCTTCAGGTCATTGACGCTTTTTATGCCGGAACCCTCTCTGGCAACAATCTGAATTGTTTCAGGGTAAAGAGAGGCGATGGCTCTCAGGTTTTTAACGGGTTTTCCCTCAAACTGGGCGACCCCGTTATATGCCGCATAGGCAACGTTGTTCTGGACGAACCCGGATTCGACCTGATGATTCTTTATGAGGTTACAGTTTGCCACGGATGCGTTACCTGACTGAGCGGTAACAATAAGGTCGGGAATCTTGTTGGACAAAGCCTGTGCCAGGACTCCACCCAGGGGATAATACGTTCCCCCTGTGCCGCCCGTGACGATCGCAAAGAAACTCTTCTTTGCTGCAAATGCCGGGCTGATAAAACTCATTGAAAAAGCGGCGATAAGCAGAACAAACAGTAAAAGATTTTTCTTTTTAGACATAACACCTCTCCCTTCAGATAGTTTTATTGCAGGACACTTCTTTTAAACAGGGTGGATATTTTTGAGTCATAAAATATTTGCAGTTCGTTGTCAATGTTTTTCAGGTAACCAGTCATGTAAACCCCACAACAGGGATACCATAGCAAGGATGCTGATAACGGCCGAAACGTAACCTACAGCCCATATGCCTCCGGCTATCCATACGGGTCCCCCGATCAACGCCCCTGTAACACGTCCGATACCGGCCGCCGCCAGTACGCCGGACATCATCGTCGCGCGGGCGCCGGGCAGAATTTCAGTGCAAAGGGATAGAAAAGAAACAATGGAAAACTCGACGGCGATAAAAACCAGGAACAAGATAACCATGGATGAAAAAAATGTTTTTTCGGAAAAAGGAAGGGCCATGTAACCGATAACCGACAATAGCAAACCTGTAATCGCGGATCGTTTAAGGCCTAAGCGGTCGGCCAGGAAAACCGTCAACCCCTCTCCCGATAACTCGGCAAGGCCGATAACGGTCGTTGTCATTCCCAGGGTTACGATGTCCAGGTGGAAAGCTTTTTCCAGCCAGGCTCCGTACACGACGAAGAAATTGTCATTGGCGGCGCTGATGAAAAACGCGAATCCAAGTATCTTCGGGACGGCTTTCTCTCGTTTCAACTGTCGCAACACGTGCCAATAACCGGGATGCCCGGTGCCATGAACCGATTTGCCGAGTCCATCCGGAAAGAGGAGAACAATGGCAGCCATTCCTGCGAGGCCCATCCCTCCGAGCATGAAGAAAGGGGATCGCCATCCCAGGTGCGCTATGAAGAGACCCGTGAGGGGTATTCCTATCAATGAACTCCCCGCCCAGGCGGTCTCCATTATTCCGATTACCATTCCACGCCTGTTGAAGGGAACCCGCTGTCCGACATACGCCTGTATCGCAGGCTCGAAGGCGGCCTTTCCGAGACCCGCTATAAACAGGCCGACCATTACAACGACATAGAATGGCAGAAAACCGGCAACCAGCATTCCTCCCGCCAGCATTCCCATACCCGCAAGCAGGATGCGTCTGTAACCCCATTTATCACCTGCAGGGCCGAAAAGGGGACTCAGGATACCAGTTGTCTGACTGACGGCAATCATTGAGGTAACCGCTTCCAGTGGGACTCCCATGCCGCGCCCTAACATGGGTGCAAAAGGGTAGGGGAATCGCTTGGCCGTGTTGAGAAGAAATCTGCACAACGTGGCAATCCCGATCCTCCATACCAGGCGGCAATTACTGTCTTGCGGGGTTGTAACTCCCGGTTTCAATATGAAATTCACTCTCTGTAGCACCTTCGCCGTAACTGTTTCATAACTTGTAACTGCCGGGTAGATTGATTGCTGATCATGGTTATAATGATGAGGGCTTACGATCCTTAACCTGAAGCCATCCGTTCCTTTTTCCCGGGGTCCGTCACAATTTTTTCTCCAGGACTTGTGCGGCCGTATGAATCATATCCCATGCCCCGCTGAATGGCGGACTGTATGCAAAATCCATGTACCCTATTTCGTCAAGTCCCATACCGGACCACAGGCATGCGGACAAAATATTGACACGGCTTACCGCCCCGCTCTGTCCCACCGCCTGAGCGCCCAGCAGAGTTCCGGAAACCCTGTCGGCGATTAACTTGAGTCCCAGTTTCTCTCCCCTGTTCATGGATGCGGCCACGGGACTTCCCCAGATTATGGTGCCGGCGGGAGAATATCCGCTCGCTTCCGCTCCTTTCTCGTCGAGACCGGTCATGGCAACTTCCAGGTTAAATACCTTGAAAGACTGAGCGCCTACAACCCCCGGGAACACGAGGGAATACCCCGCGATATTACGACCGGCAACCCGTCCCTGTTTGTTTGCCATATCTCCCAGGGGTATATGTGTCCACTTCCGGCTTACCCGGTGATATGATTCGCAACAGTCGCCGACGGCAAATATCTCCTCGCGTGATGTATGTTGAGATGAGTCCACCTTGATGGCGCCTGATTTGCCTGTAGCGAGACCCGCTTCGCTCGCCAGCCCCGTATCGGGTTTTACGCCCAGGGCGAATATTATAATATCAGCCTCGAATTTTCCTTCGTCGGTAAGCAGCCGCAGTCCCTGTGAGTCTCTCTCGACGGCAACCGGTGATTTACGGGCGATAAATGACACCCCGTTTTTCGTAAGCTCTTCCAGCACTACGCCTGAGAATACCGGGTCCCACTTCTTGACCGGAAGTTCCCCCCTGTACACTATGGCGGTCTCGAGATCGAGATTTCTCAACGCCTCACTCATCTCCATCGCGATAAACCCGGCCCCCACGATCAGTGCTCTGCGGCAACGGTTCCTTTTTATATATTCCTTGATATTGATGCCGTCCCGCAGGTTTTTCAGGGTAAATACTCCATCCTGCGCTGTCCCGGGTATATCTGGCAGGGATGCCTCGGCGCCGGTTCCGATTACGAGGGCATCGTACGACAGCCGTTCCCCGTGCGCCAGAAGAACCTCGCCTCTGTCGGGTTCGATACCCTCAACGCGCGTATTAAGTCTCACCTTTATACCCGTTTCTTCAAATTTTTCGGGAGTTCTGGCAATCAGTTTCTTTGAATCCCTGATTACATCGCCGATGTAATAGGGAACGGGTCAGGCGGCGTATGAAACGAATTCGCCCATCTCCAGCATCGTTACATCCAGGGATGGATCTCTTCTTTTCGCCTCTGCGGCGGCGGAAGGTCCTCCCGCGCCGCCTCCGATTACAACCAGTTTCCTGTTCATGCGGTTTTCCCCTTTCGTCTTTCTACAAACATAATGGTGATGCCTGCGCCGATCATTGCGAGACAGAGTAACTGCCCCATACTGATTAATCCCCCGAAAAGACCTATCTGGGGATCCGGTTGTCTGAAAAATTCAATACAAAAGCGAACAGTCCCATAACCGACAAGATATATACATAGCAGGGAACCGTCAAACCATCCTTTTTTTCTTATGCTCCAGAGTATCACGAATAGAAATACGCCTTCGAAAAATGCCTCGTACAACTGGGAAGGATGACGAAGCCTTGAAAGAGGATCAAGCGGGAAATACATGCCCCACCACACATCCGTTGCGCGTCCGTACAGTTCACCATTCAGGAAATTGCCTATTCGCCCGAATGTATAGCCGAGTGGTATCGCGGGGCAGAACAGGTCCGCTAACTGAAGGAAATGTATGGAACGACGTCTGCAGAACCATAAAGCAGCGAGAATAATGCCTGCGAGACCTCCGTGGTACGACATGCCGCTGATTCCGACGAACCGGAACCCTTCGGACAGGTCAAAGGGAAGAATAACTGCAAGAGGATGCGCCGCGTAGTATCCGGGGTTATAGAAAACGACATATCCCAGGCGTGCACCTATCAGCAGTCCCGCTATGGCCCATACGAAGCCGTCCTGGATGGTTTCCTTCGAGTAGCCGATGTTCTCGTCATGTATCCGGTAGATGACGAGAAAATAGATAGTAAAAAAAGCGATGAGATACATGAGGCCGTAGTAGCGAAGCTGAAACGACCCCGCCTCCAGAAACACCGGATTGATGTGTTCGGGAATATGCTGCCAGAAATCGATCAATTGAGTACCTCCGACGCTTTAGTGTAAAATATTTAACGACTATACCAGAAAATCAGACACAAGCATACGCCGGAATGAAACAAGATGCGGCCACGGAACGTACACACTTTTGCAGTGGCCTTTAATGTTTAGTAATATCTGGATTCGATCCGGGAAGAGCGTTGTGATCCTGCCGGCACCGGTAGAGGCTCGATTCCAGCCGTTCGAGCAGCGGGTGGAGGGTTTCGGGATTCAGTGCGGATATGGGAATCGCGTCGAACCGGCGGCAAAGATTGTCGAGAACGCCGCTGTCCGGAAAGATATCGACCTTGTTGAATACGCGTATGCACTTCTTTCTGTTCAGATCGAGATCTTCCAATATTCTTTCCACGGCCAGAATCTGCTCCTCAAAACCCGGATTGCTCACGTCGATTACATGAAGCAGCAGGTCTGCCTCGTCCAGTTCCTCGAGCGTCGCGCGGAAGGCGGCGGCGAGTTCCCTGGGAAGATTCCTGATAAAGCCTACCGTATCGGTAATGATCGCTTCCCGTTCACGCGGGAAACGGAGCCTTGAACTCTTCGGATCGAGTGTTGCAAAGAGGAGATTCTCGGTCAGGACACTGCTCCTGGTAAGCGTGTTGAGTAGTGTGGATTTTCCCGTATTGGTATAGCCGATGATGGAAATGACGGGGAGGGCCTTTTTTTGTCTTAGCCGTCTTCGCTGGCTTCTCCCTTTCTGTATGCTTTTCAACTCCCGTTCCAGGCGGCCGATCCGTTCTCTCACCCGGCGCCTGTTGATCTCGAGCTTTGTCTCTCCCGGACCGGTTCCGCCGATTCCTCCCGTAAGACGTGACATGGCGGTATTCTTCGTGGCGAGCCGAGGGAGGAGATATTGCAGCTGGGCCAGTTCGACCTGTATCTTTCCCTCGCGGCTGTGGGCGCGTCGCGCGAAAATATCCAGGATCAGTTGAGAACGGTCGATCACCTTCAGCTCGGTGAAATCGGCGATGGATCGTACCTGGGCCGGTGAGAGCTCGTGGTCGAAGATCAAGAGGTTGGCGCCGATCTGAAGGGCTCGTATCACGATATCCGAAAGTTTTCCTTTTCCCATGAGATAACGGGGATCATACTGGTGACGGTGCTGTATTATGGAATCGAATACCGCTACGCCGGTTGATCTCGCGAGTTCTTTCAATTCGGCAATGGATCCCTCGCTGTCGAACAGGGGATCGATCTCCACGCGTATCAGAATGGCCCGTTCGGTTGAATCCACCTTTCTGACGCCCTGTCTTCGTGCGAACTGTTCATCTAGAGCCTGTATGAACGCGAGGAAGTTCAGATCCGTTTCGGAGACGTAAGCGGGCTCCATCAGGAGCCAGTAGTCGCCGCCGGGATTTTCGGGGATAAGGTGCGCCGAATGCATCATTCCCGGTAAGCCGTTTTCGCCGACCTCGATGGCCGAAACCATGTCGAGCCTCAGAAGCGCGAGGTCGGTCAGATCGTCGCCCGTAAGCCGTTCTCCGTCGAGATGGGTATGGATGAGGCGCAGCCCCCTTAGGCGCGCGGAGGATGACCTGATCGCCCCGAGATCCGGGATAACTATCTGACGGTGATCCCCGATAATCACGTACAGAACTTCCCCCCGCCGACTGACTATGATTCCGACCTGCCGGTTCAGACGGCGCGAGATGTCGGAAAGCCCCCTCGCTAATTCGTGTGTGATAATCCTTTCCGGAGGAATTCTCCTTCCGTAGAATCGCTGGAGTTCCCTTATCTCGCCCGCCTTAAGGCCGGTGGTATTGCCGTGGATCCTGTCTATCTGTAACGTCTCCTTTCGGATTTCGGGGTATATTTGTGTGATCCGCCGAAACGGCGGATAAAAAAGGGCCCCGAAGCAAAATACCCGGGGCCCTGGACTTACCTGTGATATAAACCATCGTTTTTTAGAAGCTCAGTGTCAGTTTGTGCACGAGGAGATAGGTATTGGACACCTCGGGATCGTAATCTGCTTCGCCTTCGCCGTAGATAGGTCCTAACACCGTGTCACCTTTGTAAAAGTCGCCCGCCCAGAAATAGGCTAACCCGATCATATAGTCGAGATTGGCGTAGATCTTGTAATTGGCGGTGATGTCCAGTTCGCTTCCGTAGTCGTCGTCAACCTGCATGACGCCATATCCTGGATACCCGATCATGTCCTGATCGGCGAACGCGACAGTGTAAGATGCTCTGAGCGCGAGATCCTCCATCGGGTTCCACCCGGCGAAGATCTGGTATATCTGGGCGTTTCTCATCTGGCCGTCGGTTAGGGCATAGGGATTATGCCCCAAGGTGCCGTAGGCCTTGTAGTTGAAGTCGTCGTTCCAGAGGATAAGGCAGGGATTCCAGTCCCACCCGCCATTGACGGCGTATCCTTCTGCACTGCTCGTGTTCGGGTCATCCCCCTGCGAGTAGGCAACTAGACCACCTATGTATGCGGAACCGAAGGAGAATTTGCCCATCAGGTACCAGCTCAACCCTTCTGCATCCACATCAGGCTGTCCTGCGAACAAGTCTTCAAACGATATGGTTCCGTCTGCCCAGTAGAGCTGTCCCTCGACATAGAAGGGGTCGAACGTTGCCTTGAAATATGGGGAAAGAACATTGAGCTCTCCTGTGATAGAGGCATAGTAGTACGGAGGGCCTATATAGTATCCATAATCTCTCATGGCAGCGACTCTTACATATTTCCATAAAAGTCCTGCTTCTACCTTTTCGCCTCTGTAGATACCGGCAAGAATGTAGGCGTCGTTGTCGCGATCTGAGTAACGATCATCCCCTGGCCAACTCTTGGCGTCGCCTTCATAGTCCTTTTCCAGGCCTGCTATCACGTAGAATTTCTCACCTATCGGGACCGTCCACTGGACACGTCCGACCTTGAAAGAGTTATCTCCGAATTCGCATCCCCAGACGTTGGTATCCCAGTACCCCGCGCTGATGAGACCCAGCTTCGTCACGAAATCCAGCCGCGTCATCTCGATCGAGACGTTGCCATCATACGTATCGTCTTTCATACCGTAGTGGATCCCCCAGGAGTCCGCCGAGTCCTGTGATTCAGGGGTGTTTGTTCCCCATACCTGCTCCATCGCGTCGAGTTGCACCGTCAGTTTCAATCCATCCACGACCTTGAAGACGCTCTGCATACGCAGCCGCTGCTCATAAAGGGCGTTGGACGTATTGCCTTCGTACAGAGCACTGTTATCATCATACCAGCCTCTGATATAATAGGTTCCACTTACGTCGATATCCGTTGCCGCCGCGGGGATTGCAAGCACCGCGACCAGGCTCAACGCCAGAAAACCGATTAACAGTTTTTTCATATTGTTTCCTCCTCCTGATCTTTATGTACCCCTGTTCTTTGCATGTTACGATTTACAACAAACCTGCCCCTCGCTCGCGTACGCCTCCGGCACCTCCTCTCTTATATTTTTTAAAGTCTATTTCCCCTTTTTTCCTTTATCATACCGATATCATACCGAACAAAGCTAACACCGCCGATTTACAATGTCAAGTGCTGTTTTTACACACGAAATGAAGGCGGAGAAGCATACCTTTTCCAATCAATTTTGCACGATTACAGGTCTTCCAGTATCTGTACTTTTTTCTTTTCGTAATCCTCAGGTGTAATCAGCCCCTTGTCGAGAAGCTTTTTCAACATTTCGAGCCGCGTTTCGACCGTCATTTCCGTACCCGCTTCAGGTACTGCGGGTGTTGGTTCCTGGGTTACGGCGGGTTCAGACGGGGTTTCGGCCGGTTTTTGAGGTGACGTATACCGGGTTGTGGCGTCACCGCCGTCCATATCCACCTTGTCCACGTAGCGGGAAGTAGTGTCGAGGACGGAATCACTCTTCATGAATCGTATTCCCTGGTAACTCCTGTCGATAAACCCTGCCAGAATAGTTTTCTGCTCCGGCGAGAGATCATTCACATTTTTCCAGGCATCGCATTGCGTGCCCTGCGGGAGCGGTTCGAAATAGATGATCTGCACGCGCGATTTGTTACCGAAGCCGGCTGCCCGCTCGAGTCCCTTTGCCAGGAAACATTCGGATTTTCCGTGGGTTGAGGGGATCTCTCTTTCCCGTGGCAGCAGTATATGCGGACATGTGAGGACCCGGTACGTGTAGTCATCTTTCAGAATCTTCATGGAGCCCGTTTCGATGGGTTTCCATACACGAGAAAACATGTCGGGAACTTCCTGCTCGGGATTCCCCATAACGCGATAGATCCGTATAAGTACTCCCCGCTTGAAAACACCGTCGTCTCCTGTCTGTTCGAACAGATATGATGCGCTTTCAAAAATATATTCCATCGGGTCTGATGAGTGTGTCCTCAACCGGTCGCTATCACGCTTTTCGCGGGTCTCTCCACGGAATACGAACTCGGGGGGCAGCTTCAACTTTACGGGGGGGGATGAAGAGTAGAATATATTGTCCCGGAACTCTCGTTTTGTCTGCAGTTGATCGATCTCCGCCTTTATGCTGTCCATCTCCGCCGCACACCCGAAGATGAAAACAATCATTATCGCGGTAATGCCGTACAATGCTTTCTTCATAATCCCTCACCCCTTTATCGCGTACTGTCCAGACTGGTTTTTCACATATATCTGGTTGCTATATCTTCAATCAGTGAAAACGTCAAGTGTAGAGTGAAAAAGGCAGTATAATTTTACTGCGAAATTTTGGGCCGTAAGTTTACTTTTTGCCATGCGATTCCGGCGGTGGAGGGTTGGGGATTTAGTCTGTTTCTCAGAGCAGTGTCCCGGCTTGTCGCTTCCTGAAAAAACCGTGACGGACGACGCGATGCTTGAACTGAACAGCGAGCGCATTCCCCGCTGCTTGCGGCAGGGTTAGCGAGCGAATAAAAAATGAAAAATTCCTTAACAGTCGGAGATTCCCCGCAACTTGTTGCGGGGAGATTCAATTAGATAGATACGGTCGGGTCTC
Source organism: Syntrophaceae bacterium UBA2210 (assembly GCA_002327865.1). GTDB lineage: Bacteria > Desulfobacterota > Syntrophia > Syntrophales > UBA2210 > UBA2210. The sequence goes on along the minus strand of DCUQ01000010.1, from coordinate 133,639 downwards.
TCGTATCAATCGGCCAGCCATTTTTTCATATGGGGCAGTTCTTCGGATACCCATTGCCCGGAAAGGCGTTTTACAAGAAATAGCATGAAGAGTTGTTCCATTGTCTGCGTTAAGACCTCCAGAAGGTAGATTCTCTCGAGAATTCTTCCGTCACGGTTCTCTTCCTCGTCATCCGTTGGTACTGGCAGTTTCAGAGACTGAAAGGAAAACGTATCTGCCTTGAAGGTGAATTCGGACTGATCGTTTCCCACTCCGAGACGTATCCGTGCTTCCGTTACTTTCTTACCCTTGCGCAGTGCCGATTTCCCCTCGTCGAGATCTGCATGAATTCCCCTGCAGGCGACCGTCTCGGCATACTCGCCTTCGCCCGATTCCAGTACCATCTTCTGCAGGAATATAACCTCTACGTCGCCCTTCCCAGGAAGCATGATGCTGCCACCCCGTTCCTCGCTTTTAAACCAGAGCCATGTCAGGAACTCTCTCCCCGGAAGCGGGATATTACCTGTCACCGACTCTGTGTCCCACGGTACGAAATGTGAGAGAGACAGGTTGAACGATCTCTTGAATAAATCCTTGAACTCATCGTTCACTTTCTCCGAGAGCGAACCGAAAAGTAGCCATTTCCCCGAAACCGACCAGCAAATCTCGTAAAATGAAGGAACGGGTTGTGTTCTGTTTAGCAGTCCCGATCTTACAGTTTCTCTGATATCTTCCCGCTGGCCTTTATAGAGTTTTTTCAATCCCTTTTCCGCCAGGAACCCTTTTTCCGCTTTAAGGACGTTAAGCTTCAACAAAGCTGGAGGCACTGTCCGGCGGTCTATACGGAGGGAATAAACGATATAATCGGCTATCGAATAATTCGCGTATTCGAAATCGGTATCCAGTACATTGTCGAAACCGGTCCAGCCCAGGGATTTTTCTTCGCCACCGTAAGACGATTCCCTGAAGGCGAACAACTTTATCTGCCTGTCTACGAAATCCGGAAATTTATCCGGCAACGGACCCTCAACGTTATACCTTGTAAAAGTCATAGTCCCTTTTGATAATCCCATGGTATGTTGCCTCTGTTTCGTTATATACTCGTTTGTCAGGCGAGGACACTAACCCAGTCCGAGAGCCGGTGTCAAGCCTTTACGATAGACACATTATATTTTTTATGATAGTCAATTGCAGTTAAATCAGTGTTCGATATAAGGCAGAATCCGGAGATGTTTATGAACATAAAGAGAGTGGGAATTGTTGCAAACAGCGATAAAGAGAAGGCTGCCGAGTATTCATTGCGGCTTGGGAGATGGCTCTCCGATAGAGGTCTGGATGTTTTTTTCGAGGAAGAGATAGCCGGGAAATTGAATGTGCCGGGAGTTTCGCGTAACGATCTGGCATCGGCGGTTGATATGATAGTCGTTTTCGGCGGGGATGGAACGCTTCTCATGGCGGCACACATTGTTATGGGATCTGATGTGCCTGTCCTGGGTATTAATCTGGGAGAGTTTGGTTTTATGACGGTGGTAAATCTGAACGAGATGCTGGGCACCATGGAAATGATTCTTAAGGGAGAATGTGGAATCTCGCGGAGAATGATGCTGAGTGTTTCCGTCGAAGGCGCAGAGTATCCGGTGCTCAATGATGTTGTTATCAACAGGGGAAACCTCTCCAGAATGGTCAATCTGGAAACCTTTGTCGACGGCAAGTATTTGAGTACCTTCAAGGCTGATGGCCTCATCGTATCCACACCTACGGGGTCCACCGCGTATTCACTCTCTTCGGGCGGTCCTATTATCCTGCCGGAACTCGATTCTATTATCATTAATCCCATCTGTCCTCACACCCTGACAAAGAGACCCATTGTACTGCCACCGGATTCGGTCATAGAAGTAATTGTATGGACAAAAAAAGGTGAAGCATTCGTGACACTCGACGGGCAGGATCTTTTTGTATTGAAATCGGGTGACAGGGTCGGCATACGGAAATCAAAAAATCACATAAATCTTGTAGAATCTCCTCACCGTGATTATCTGGAGATCCTGCGGACCAAGCTGGGATGGGGTGAATTGCCCTGATAAAATGCTGACGGAACTGAGCATAAAAAATTTTGCCATCATCGATGAACTGCATGTGACCTTCACCAGGGGATTGAACGTGATCTCCGGTGAAACAGGTGCCGGAAAGTCCATCATTATGGGGGCGGTGAGCCTTCTTCTCGGTGACAGAGCATCGAGCGACGCTATTCGTTTTTCCGAGGATTCTGCTGTGGTTGAGGCACTCTTCGACCTGAGCGAAAATGAGGATACACGGAAAAAGCTGAAAGAAGCGGGTATGGGTGAGCATGATGAACTGGTGCTTAAAAGGGTTGTTTCCAGGAATGGAAAAAACAAAATTTATATAAACGGGAATATGGCGACGCTTGGGATGCTTTCGTCGTTCGGCGAATCTCTAGTCAATATCTGCGGTCAGCGGGAACACCAGGTCCTTCTGGATGCCGACAATCATATCGATATTTTGGACAAGTTTGGGGGACTTATATCTCTTAGGAATGAATTCTCCGGTCTCTACGGTGAATGGCAGGCGTCGAAGCGTAAACGCGATGAAATGGAAAAGAAAAATAATGAAAAACGCGAGCGGGAAGAACTGCTGAGATTCCAGCTGGATGAACTTGAAAAAAGCAAGCTGGAGGCCGGTGAGGATGTGTCGCTGCACGATGAAAAAAGAATTCTCGTCAACGCCAAGAAACTTGATGAGTATGCAGGCAGAGCCCATGATGCTCTTTATGCGGGAGAGGGTTCCGTACTGGAAAGGCTGGACGGTATTGTAAGCATCATAAAGGAGATAAAAAACATAGATCCGGGGCTGAAGATTTCAGAAGAAGATATGGAATCGGCTTTTTTCACCCTCGAAGAGATAGCTTTTGTGCTGAGAGATTATGTAAAGAATATAACATTTGATCCGGCACGGCTGGAGGATATCGAGAACAGGCTTGCGTATCTGGGCAAGCTGAAACGCAAGTATGGAGAGGCAATAGAGGCCATTCTGCACAGAAAGGAAGAAATAGAATCGGAACTGAAAGCAATGGCCTATCTTGGTGAAGAGATTACCCGTGTTTCGGAGGAAATCGAACAGACAGAGAAACTGCTCCTTGAAAAAGCCGGGGAATTATCCGGGAAGCGGAAGGGAGTTTCGAATGTTCTGAAAAAGGCCGTGGAGGATGAGATCCATTCGATGAGAATGGCCGATACGGTATTCGAAGTCAGGTTTGAGGATCACTCCGGAGCGGAAGCACTTTCTTTTCTTGACGTTAACGGTATGGATGAAGTGGAATTCTACCTGTCGACCAATGTCGGGGAAGCATTGTTGCCGTTGAATCGTATTGCCTCGGGAGGAGAATTGTCGAGAATAGTACTTGCCATGAAAAAAGTGCTTGCAGGTAGCGGAGCGGTCGGAACGGTTGTGTTCGACGAAGTAGACAGCGGCATAGGCGGGGCCGTGGCGGAGGTTGTGGGAAAGAAGCTGAGAGATGTGTCAAAGCACCATCAGGTCATATGCATAACCCACCTTCCTCAGATAGCGTGTTTCGGAGATGCGCACTTCCTTGTTTCGAAGGAGGTGTACGATAACAGGACAAACACCGATGTCGGCCTGCTTTCGGAAAAACAACGTCTCGACGAGATTACCCGGATGCTGGGTGGTGTCGAGGTTACGGAAAAAACCAGGGAACACGCGTCTGAAATGCTGAAGATGTGCAGAGAATAGGGATGGTGCGGAAGATGTTGAGAAAAGCAAAAGTGAGCGATGTACCTGTGATTCACCGGATGATCAATCTTTCCTCTAACAGGAATGAAATGCTTCCGCGGACACTTATGGCGCTGTACGGCAGTTTAAGGGATTTTTTCGTTTATCTGGACGATGAGGGATCCATCATCGGTATTTGCGCCATGCATATTTTCTGGGAAAATCTGGCGGAAATCCGCTCATTGTATGTAAGTGAAGATCACAGAAGATCGGGCATCGGCAGGAATCTGGTTGAGGCGTGTATCTCCGAGGCCATAACGCTCGATCTGCTCAGAATATTCACGCTTACCTATCAGACGGAGTTTTTCAAGAAACTCGGATTTGTTGTGATTGATAAGGGAAACCTTCCTGAAAAAATATGGTCCGATTGCCTCAACTGTCCGAAGTATCCCGATTTCTGTGATGAAGTCGCGATGATTATAGAGCCTTGAAAAAAGGGTTCAAGGATTCAAGGGGTCGAGGGACCCTGGGCCCCTCGAATTACGGAAAGTGTGTTATGAGGTTTATATGCTGTTTTTGTCTGATACTGTTTCTGCTGCCGATCGCCTGCCCGCTTAACGCCGCCGGGAAGGCGATAACCATAGTTCACTCGAACGATCTCCATTCTCATCTTCTGGGATTTTCACCCAATATCGACTACACCCCTCTGGAAACCGGCAATGACACAACCGTCGGAGGATGGGCCCGGATAGCGACGGTTATACGGCGTATAAAACAGGAACGGGCGAATCCCGTGCTGGTTGTGGATGCCGGTGATTTTCTCATGGGTTCGCTCTTTCACATGTTGAGCCGGGAAGAGTCCTTCGAACTCAGGTTGATGAAAGAAATGGGGTATGACGTGGTTACCCTCGGAAACCACGAGTTTGATCTGAAACCGGTGGGGCTGGCCCGTATTCTTCTGGCTGCTCACCGACAAGGGGGTCTGCCTGCCGTCGTTTTCTCTAACGCGGTGTTCAGTGCCGAAAGCAGCGTGGATGATGAACTCGAAAAGGTCTTTGCCGAAGGGCTTGTGACTTCATACATGATAATGGAAAAAGAAGGTGCCCGGATAGGGTTTTTCGGACTCATGGGAAAAGACGCAGCCGGCGTATCGCCGTTTGCTGCTCCTGTACGGTTCGAAGCCCCGGTTACCACGGCCAAAAGGATGGTCAAGAAACTGCGTGAAGAAGAAAAGGCGGATATCGTAATCTGTCTGTCGCACAGTGGACTCTCAGATGATGCGAAAGAATCCGAAGACGAGATCCTGGCAAAAGCGGTTGACGGTATCGATATTATCATCAGCGGCCATACGCATACGAAAACCGATGTCCGGAAGGCAGGTGATACCATAATCGTTCAAAGCTGGTGTTACGGTAAACAACTGGGCGTTATGGATATTACGTGGTCGAACGAAGGGGTATGTTTGGAAAATTATCGACGTATCGATATTGATGATTCCATAACAGGCGACACCCGGATTACGGCAATGATCGATGATTTTGAATCCCGAATTAATACAGAGATACTGGCCGGGAAAGGGCTGGCGTTTCGCAAGATAATTGCTCATACCGGTTTTGATCTTAAAATTATCGAGGATGAATGCAACTTGGGGAATCTTATTGCCGATTCCATCCGCTGGTACGTTAACGAACATGATTCCGGTTCCGGTGATCCTGCTGAGCGGGCCGGCATCGGAGTGGCCAGCAACGGGGTTATCCGCGATGATATCGTGAACGGCAGTACGGGTGATATCGCGGTGTGTGATGCCTTTCGCGCTGTTCCCCTGGGAGTAGGTTTCGATGAAGAATCTTCCATGGGTTATCCCCTCGTATCCTTTTATATCTATCCGTGCGAGGTTAAAAAAGCACTTGAAATTCTGACCAGTATCTATCCTATAAAGGGGAGCGATTATTATCTGCAGGTTTCCGGAGTCAGATTTGCATACAATCCCAACAGGATGATCTTTGACAGAGTCACGGAGATATGGCTGGGGGATGAAGAGAGTGGCTATTCTCCTATCGATTATTCGGGATCGAACAAGAGACTCATACGGGTCGCCACCGATATATACAATGCCGCATTTTTAAAAATTGTGGGGGATTTTACCTGGAATATTCTTAATATTGTCCCGAAGGATCGGAACGGAAACTTCATTGCCGACCTGAAGGAGGCTCGTGTCGATGCGGACAGGCAGACGCCGGGTATTCAGGAACTGAAGGAATATATGGCGGTTCTGGAATATCTCGGGAGTTTCCCCGATCGTACCGGTGATGGGATGCCGGATGTACCGGAGAAATATGGGGGTAAGCTTGGAAGGCAGCGTATCGAAGCCAGCTGGAATCCTTTTGATTTGTTGAGACGCGGAACGTATGTCACATGGATTGCCTGCGGCGTGATTTTGATTGTTGTTTTTATACTTGTTTTGATTATCGGTTTTGTCCGGCGTAGAGCCGGTAGGCGCTTTTACTTCAAATAAAGACAAGAACGCCGGATAGATTACCGGCGTTCTTTGTTGTCTTGATACTTATATTTTTTGAGGTGGTTTTGACAATAGCGTAATAGCCGCCCCCAGCAGGCATACAACCCCCGCAATAATAAAAGGAGTTACCCATATGGAAGGATCACCACCGCCCTTGGCGGCATCCTTGAAATATCCGGCGATCTGGGGCCCTATGACGCCGGCGATGCCATATGACACGAATATGAAGCCGTAGTTCAAGCCTACGTTTTTGTTGCCAAAGTAATCTGCCGTGATTGCCGGGAATAAGGCGAAATTGCCACCGAAATTAAAGCCGATGATACAGGAGCCGATAATCAGTGTAGCGACCGCACTTCCCATCTTGTAAAATAGGAGCATGATGATTCCCTGGAAGAGGCACATGAGAAAAATAGATATCTTACGCCCGATTTTATCAGAAACCGTTCCCCAGATAATACGGCCGAGTCCGTTAAAAATCGCATACAGAGCCATGGCGGTGCCGGCTGCGGCAGATGCGGCCTCAACAGTCATTCCCGAGGCTTTCAAAGAATCGATACCGAACAGCTTGATACAATAGATTACCATCAACCCGGCGATTGCTGAAAACAGGAATGTAACCCATGTCATATAAAACTGAGGGGTTTTCATCATTTCGCCTGATTCAAAATTTGTCATGCCCAAAGCCGCGCTGGCCGGTTTTGATCCAGAGACCGACGATACAGGCTGGGGGGGAGTCCATCCTTCCGGGACATAACCCTTAGGGGGATCAATCATAACGATACTTCCAAGGAGAACTGCGATAAGAAAAATGATTCCATAGAGGAGAAAGACACTCTGAACGCCTCCGAGACCGAAGAAATTCAGGTTATTTATCAAACCGAACCAGGAACCTGCCGACTTAACCCATATTGTCGCCCCGAAACCGAACCCGGCTACAGCAAGACCTGTAACCATTCCTTTCTTGTCGGGGAACCATTTTACTCCTACGGCAATTGGGACAACATAGGCGAGTCCAATACCTGCGCCACCAATAACTCCGATGAAAAGTAACTGAGTAAAGAATGACGTTCCGAACAGCCCACCCAGGATATAACCGGCGCCTAGGACAATACCTCCGATTGAAGCCAGTTTCCTTGGCCCTGTAACCGCAAGCATCCTTCCGGAAAGGATCATGACGATTGAAAACACTAAAAGGCCGATGGAAAAGATCCAGGCTGCCTGAGTGGCACTGAACTCGTACATTCCACCCTTAGCGGTCAGTTTGGGTGTAAAAACAGACCATGCATAAATAGCGCCGAGACATAACTGGATTAAAACGGCGCCTATCACGACATACCAGCGATTCATCACTTTTTGCTTTGTCATTAAGTTCCTCCAAAAACATTAATAATACCAAATAGTTAATTAATAATGCTAAGGCAAATCACTAACTTATCTATCTGGAATTGGAACAATTGTCAAATAAAAAGTCGAGGGAAAATCAATAGAACCGGATTGTGAATGGCACGGTCATCGTTCGGGTATGGTACCTGGAATTCATGAGTTAAGGGGGCGTATGGATAAACTGTAATATCTCGGGAATCTTTCTGATATAACCAGAGGCAACTTACCGCATGTGCGGGATAAATACAAAGGCAGGCGGGAAAAGCATCTTGCCGAAGGTGCATAGAACTCCTTCAATACACCGAAAGCGGAGATAATAAAGAACGCCGGCCATCCGGCCGGCGTTCTTTATTAAGGGGTGAATGTTATCATCCTTTTTGTTTTAACAAGTTTATAATAATCCAATAGGCAGTATCCACCTTCCGAACTGGGCATGCATAATCACGGCGGCTGAACCGTATGTGGCGGCAGCGCCGCAGATAATACCTTCAATGGCGCATGGTTTCGCCGGGATATTGCCGAAGAAGTGAGCGGCGAGCATGAAGAACAATATCGTTAATGTTGCGAATATGAATATATGAAGTTTGGATATCTTGAAGGTTCCGATAGTCATATAAGCGGTAAATATGCCCCAGCATATAAACGCCCAGGCCAGCCCCGGCCCGGTAACTTCTGCGACATTCAGCCATTTCAAAAGGAAAATAAAACTGAGACCGATCCAGAACAGGCCGTAAGAGGTAAACGCAGTCAGTCCGAAGGTGTCTCCCCTGCGACCATCGATGATGCCGGCTATTACCTGTGCAGTTCCTCCCCAGAAAAACCCGTAAATCAATGCTACCTCTCCGGGTATCAATCCAAGATTATGAATTTGTAGAAGTATCGTGTTTAAACCAAATCCTGCCAATCCTAAAGCACCGGGATGCCCCCATGTGACTTCTTCCGCCATGATATCAAACCTCCTCGAATTAAATTTTGCTATACCTGACAAAAACCTCGACTCCTCTATCCAAATTTATAGCAGTTGTCAAATGAAAAGCTCTGATCATTAAAACATCAAAAAAGAGAGCATGGAATTAAAATTTTTTAAGGCTTCAGGATATGCCTGGTCGAAACAGTTATTAACTTTTAGGTAGTCATCAATTATTAAAGCAAGGCTTCTGCAACGGGCGTTGTATTTTTTTTGCAACGATTTGTAATTGTTATCCGCAGGTGTCCGGGGGCGACGTACTTGATTATGAATAAATGAATTTCTTGCTGATTCGACGCCGAGTTGTTAAAAAAGAATTTTTTGTGATAGTAATTATTGCGGCGTTATACCATGTGAATGAAAGAGGAGCGGCGGGTGAAAAATCTTACACCAGCGATGAGACAGTATCTCGAAATAAAGGAAACCCACAGAGATTGTATTCTCTTTTTCAGAATGGGGGATTTTTATGAGATGTTCTTCGAGGATGCGGAAATCGCTTCCAAAGCACTTGGTATTACGCTGACATCCAGGAACAAGAATAAAGAGGACGCAATTCCGTTGTGTGGAGTCCCCTGGCATGCGGCTTCGTCCTATATATCAAAACTTATCGAAAACGGCTACAAGGTTGCCGTCTGTGAACAGATGGAGGATCCTAAAAATGTAAAGGGGATCGTAAAAAGAGAAGTTGTCCGTATCATCACTCCCGGACTGGTAGTCGACTCTGACAATCTTTCCGCCAAAGAGAATAATTTCCTGGCAGGTATTTCGATGTGCGACGATGCTTTCGGCCTTGCTTTTGCGGATATATCCACGGGCGAGTTTCGTGTTACGGAATCCGACGACAGAGCTGTTTTTCTGGATGAAGTAGCCAGACTGGATTTCAGGGAAATTGTGGTACGCGAGGTGCTGAAGGAAAGCGATCTTGTCAAGGTCCTTACCGGTAGGTTTCCGGGTTGCAGCATCAGTTATGTCTCTTCCGACTATTTCTCGGCAGAGGGAGCATCGGATCTTATCGATGAGTTTTTCGGCGTGGACAGAGCTGCTGATTTTAAAGAACACCCGGCTATGACGAGCGCGGCGGGGGCGGTCTTACGTTATGTCAGGGAGACACAGAAAGATAAGCTTAATCATATAAATAACGTTCTGCGGTACGATATAAGAAATTATCTGGTGCTGGATGACACCGCAAAGAGAAACCTTGAACTGTTTGCAACAATTCAAGGAGGTAGAAAGCGCGGGTCTCTGTTTCATGTTCTTGATCATACAACCACTGCCATGGGTGGAAGAAAATTACGCTGGTGGCTTAATTATCCCCTTGTGGATCCTGACAAAATTAAAACAAGGCTGGCCGCTGTTTCGGAGATCAGGGATGATCACCTGCTGAGAGAGAAACTGCGCTCGTCTCTTGCCGGTATTTATGACCTAGAGCGCCTGGGTGGTAAGGTTTCCATGGGTGTCGCAAACGGAAGAGATCTGCTCGCCCTTGGAAGGTCGCTTCGACTGATACCCGCCATAAAAGATACGGTCTCGTCTCTGGAATCACCTTTGATTATGGATATTTACAATGATCTCGATGAGATGCACGATGTGGCTGACCTCATATCAAAAGCAATAGAGGATGATCCTCCGGTAAGTATCCGTGACGGTTACATGATAAGGGGTGGATATGACGACGAACTGGACAAGCTGATATCTCTCTGCACGGACGGCAAAAAGTGGATAGCCGCAATGGAGGCGAAGGAGCGTAAACGAACAGGTATAGGCAATCTTAAGGTAAGCTTTAACAACGTGTTCGGATATTATATAGAGGTTACCAGGGCAAACAGCGATATGGTTCCCGGCGATTATGTAAGGAAACAGACGCTTGTCAATGCGGAACGGTATATAAATCAGGAACTTAAGGAATACGAATCGCTTGTCCTTGGTGCGGAAGAACGCAGGAAAATAAAGGAATACGAACTGTTCGTAGAAATACGGGAGCAAATAGCACGTGAAATAACGAGGATACAACAAACGGCCTCGCGTCTTGCCGATCTTGACGCTCTGGCCTCCCTGGCCGAGGTGGCGGAGCTCTATAATTACTGTTGCCCGCGTGTGAATGATAATGATTTGATCAACATAAAAGGTGGGCGGCACCCGGTTGTAGAGCGAATGAATCCCGATGGCGGTTTTGTGCCGAACGACACGCTTCTGGATCGCGCCGGCAACCGTTTTCTCATAATAACAGGACCCAACATGGCCGGTAAATCGACTTATATACGCCAGACGGCGATACTTGTCTTAATGGCACAGATGGGCAGTTTCGTTCCGGCCGATGAAGCGGAGATAGGTATCGTTGACAGGATATTTACCAGGGTAGGGGCCGGAGACAGCCTGTCGGGGGGACAAAGCACCTTTATGGTGGAGATGACCGAAGTGGCGGATATCTTGAAAAACGCTTCTTCAAAAAGTCTGATACTTCTGGATGAAGTGGGAAGGGGAACGAGCACGTTTGACGGCCTCAGCATAGCATGGGCCGTAGCCGAGCATATTCATGATCCGAATAAGCTCGGGGCACGTACACTCTTCGCTACGCACTACCATGAATTGACGGATCTTGCGAGGACACTGGATGGAGTCAGGAATCTGAGCGTCGCGGTCAAGGAATGGGGTGACAAGGTTATCTTTCTACGTACCATTGTTGAGGGAGGAACGAACAGAAGCTATGGCATCGAGGTGGCCCGTCTTGCCGGGGTTCACGAGGATGTTGTGTTAAGAGCCAGGGAAGTGTTGAAGAATCTGGAAAGAGGCGAACTGGACGAGGTAGGCATGCCTAAAATAGCCCGGGGGAAGACATCGCGTAAGGGCAATGCCGGGCAATTGAACCTTTTCGTCGACGAAGAAAGCCGACTGGTCAGGGAGTTGAAAGAACTTGATATCATGAATATGACACCCATGGAGGCTCTCACCATAATAATCGAATGGCAGAAAAAGGTGAAAGACTGACAGGACAAATTTTAATTCTAAATGTTTAATCTTTAATGAAAGATGAAAGGGTATTTGTATCTGATCAGTAGAGGGATCGCCGAGATATGCTGACAGGCATCACACTTTTTTTACGAACGCTTTGAGGCGATGTCGTTATTCTCCAAGTATAGATTGGATTTCTTTTTCTAAAAACTCCAAATCAGGTTCGTTGTTTGTCAGGAACTCTAGAAGGTCAAGTTCCGAAATCTGTGGGAACCTGAGCAAAAATATCGGGCATACACCCAGGATCATGGAAATCCCGATCCTTTTCTTCCTCAATTCATCGGGCAGGATTGGCGGTAACCCGCCACCAAAAAGGTTATATATTTCTTCTGACTGGTGGAGTTCGGGCCTGATCTCCGGCATTTCCGGTGTAACTGATATCTCTTCTATAGCATTAAGAGATTCAAGCAATGATAAGCTCTCCGGTAATCTATCCGCCACAGCAACCGGATCCAGGCCAAAACGGTGGCAACTTTCCGACAGTGGGAAAATATCTTTCCCCTTTTTCTTTGCCAGCGCTAGAAATCCCATATGATCTGAAAGTAATATATTATCTTCGACTCTGGCATTCTTCCGGGGGTCGTACCATTTAAACCGGACAGAACTCATACATGGAGAAGGACAATGATAACATGCCATATTTCGACACTTTGCTTTTTTTATGACCCCTCTCAGATTTTCTTCGATCCCGATCTTGTCCAACATGGAAAGAAACCCTTCATTCTTATGTCCTTCCTCCGCGAAAAGTCTCTTTTCTATTGTTTCATTATGCTTAAGATTGTCTTCGATGAAGGAAAGTCCATCAGTTCCATTGAAGACGATCCCTTTGAGATTTTTTGATGCCATCGAGAAAGCCAGACCCACTTTGTCCAGACTGCCATTGAAGCCTGTCGAAACAGAAGCAATCTGCACCCCGTTGTCAGCGGCGGGACCCGTAAGCAGAATTGATCGGGAATGGGCCATTTCCTTCTTCAATATCCGTAAACATTCAGGAATATCAACCCTGATGAGATGTTCCGCGGATAGTATCCGTACGAATCCCTTATCAACATGCAATATCTTGGGAGAGGAAGCGATTCCCTTGATTACCAGGAAATCAATGCCTGAGAACTTCATATCGGGACCGGTACGCAGCATAAGAGGAATATGGCAGAGATTTCCACCGAATCGTGGCGATAAAAATGTTGCAACCGCAAGACACGAAGCAGGGGCAAAGCTGCCTGTCAAAGGACCGACGCCGATGACCAGAGGAACATCGTCTTTGTATTGTTTGAAAAGATCCTCATTTACTGCCGCTCCGCCGATCTTCTCAGCGGCAATCTTCTTGTCCAGAGAAATTGTTTCAAAGGATAATTTAGTAAGGTCGACTATCCCGACCTTCATGTTGTAGAAATTGTTGAATAATTTCATAATTCAATATTCCCGGGTACCGTTTTTTGCCATCTGAATCTTATCTTTGCAGCACCGTAAGGGCATCGGTCAATGCATCTCATACATGTAATGCATTCGGTCATCGGTATATCTGGCGATACGCCTTCTCTCAACTTATTCGCGTCGATAATTCCCATGGGACATACTTCCGCGCATTGGACACATGAAAACTTTTTACACTGATTTGCTCCGATGACAATTTTTATCAGACCAATTTTTGCAAAGAGCGCCAGGATAGCCCCTACCGGGCAGAAATATCTGCACCAGACACGCCTTTCAGTTACTTCCAGACCTGCCAGTGCGGCCACTATCCCCATATTTGCACCATTAAGAGTTCCAGTCGTTCCGTATGAACGACAAATTGAACCTATCGGGCATATGGGACAGAAAGCCTGGAAACCGAAGGCGCAACTTCCTCCCACAGCTCCGGCAAGGATTCCGTACTTTGCCATTCTGCTCTTTAAAAATGACGGTAAGCCAATCTTCTTTGGTGTAATTTTATCGACAAGATCGAGAAAAAATCCGAAGGGACAGATCCACCCACAGAAAAATCTTCCAGCAAGCAGGGTCAATCCGAGAATCATAAATGTTGATAAAACCCAGACAAGCACAACAGTTCCTGATGATGCAATGTTCTGGAGAACTCCGGTTGGACAGGATAAACTAAGCGCGCCCGCTTTCAGAGAACAGAATGTTCCAATCAGGACAATGACCATAAAAAGAAACGAAATAGTTTGAACGGACCATCTCAGGCCCTTTATCCATCTGAAACTTTTCCCCTTTGTAAAGGTAAGGGCGCCGGATGGACAATATTTGACACACTGTGGATCACCTTCACACATGTCGCATTTGTTAATTTCTCCCGTTATGGGATCTTGAAGCGGTGCGGCTTCCGGGCAGGCCATAGTACAAAGACCGCATGCGACACAGAACAGCTTGTTTATACGGACAATCCCGTCTTCCCCCTTTTCGATCGCTCTTGTGGGGCAGGCTTCTATACACAAAGGTTTGCGGCAGTGCTGGCAGAAGATCGCAAAATTCTTGATACGGCTTTCATCTCTGAGCACTTTTATGCTTGCAGAAGCGGGGGATATTTTAGAAATATTTCTTAAAGAGCAGACCATCTCGCAGGTGCCGCAACCGTTACATTTATTAGGATCAAAGAGGATGCCGGGGTGAAGTCGCGGCATTAAGTGCTCGGAAAAGGTTCTTTTCTTTTCCTGGCGTGGTCTGAGATCCTCAAGAGTAATAATGTTATCTTGTTCGTTTGTTTGTTCCTGCATCACAGTACCTATGTATTACGTAACATGTACATCTCCCTCCTGCATGAGGGGCAAAGTTCGAGGATGTTCAGAACATTCGGAGGTTCCTCTCTCAACCTTTCAAAAACAAAGTTTTTCGCGGGGATTGATAAAAACTGTTTGCCGCAACGGGTACAGTGTTTTAAATTTTCGACCATGTTTTCTTCGATCGCTATTTCCCTGAGAGCCCGAATCAGATCGCGACAGCTGACTCCCTGTGGACAGAAATCAGTGCCGGCGTTACATTCGGTACAGTACCATATGTTTTCATCCGTAATTATGTTGTCCCCGGTCAGGGCTTTTTTTATAACCCCCCGTGGTGACATTTCGATGGAAAAATTTGAGTACATCTCCGCCATTGGACATACCGCAACACATCTGCCGCATTCCACACAACTGTGGGCTCCGGAAGATCTCCTCGCTTCGGCAATCCTGTCTTTTCCGCTAACCATCCTGTGATTCCTTCCTTACATCCGCGGCACATACCTTGAATTCCGGTATCTTGGAACTGGGATCCAGAACCGGGTTGGTCAGCATATTAGCTCGTGCCTCTGTAAAGTGAAAGGGCGCGAAAATACAGCCCTTTGAAACACGTTTCGTTATCCGGGCGGTTGTTATAATACTTCCCCTGCGGGTTGTTATCTTTATCTTCTCCCCATCTTTTACGTTCAGATGCGCAGCGTCTTCCGGGTTGATCTCGGCATAGGCCTCGTCCAATTCCCTGTTTAGGAAGGGTGAGCGGCGTGTCATCGTACCGGTGTGATAATGGGAAAACATTCTTCCAGTACTCAGATAGTAAGGATTATTCTCATCGGGCATCTCTCTGGGTGGAGTATACTCGGGGATTACGAAAAGTCCTTTGCCCCTAGTAAACCGGTCTTTATGAAGATACTGTGTGCCGGGATGTTCTAAATCAGGGCAGGGACACTGCAACCCTTCCCGCTCCAGCCTGTCAAAACGAATTCCTCCGTAAGCAGGGGCCATAGAAGCGATTTCATCCATGACCTCCGAGGTGTTTTTATAAGAAAAATCAAGCTCCAAAGCTTTTCCAAGAAGGCATAAAATCTCAAAGTCTTCCTTCGCGTTCCCCGGAGGATCAAATGCCTTTCTTAAGAGCTGAAATCTTCGCTCCGTATTAGTGAACGTTCCGGACTTTTCGGCAAAACAGGAGCCGGGAAATATCAGATGCGCGAACTTTGCAGTCTCGGTGAGAAAAATATCCTGAACGATGAGGAAATCGAAGGCTTTCAAAGATTCCAGCACATGATTGACGTCGGGATCACTCAATGCGGGATTTTCCGCCATGATATAGGCAGCGCGTATATCTTTCCCCGCGAGGCCTATAATCTCTGTAACAGTAAGGCCCGGCTTATCGGAAAGTGTACCCCCCCAGGCATTTTGAAATTTGTTCTGAACTGTCGAATCGCTGACACTCTGGTATCCGGGATAGACATTAGGCAGGGCACCCATATCGCAGGCGCCCTGAACATTATTCTGTCCCCGGAGAGGATATATTCCGGAATATTTTTTCCCTACATGGCCGCACAACATGGCAAGGTCACAAATGGCAAGGACGTTGGCTGTTCCACAAGCATGTTGAGTGATGCCCATGCAATATATTATGGCGGACTCTTTTGCTTTTGCGTAAATCTCCGCCACATTTCTTATGATTTCTTCATCGACACCGCATTCTTCGGCAGCCCGTTTGACGGGCCATAGCCGGAGGGATTCATTCAGATCTTCAAATCCTTCCATTCGTGTCCTGATGAAATCCTCATTATGCAGTCCTTCGCCGATAATGTGATTCATCATGCCGCACAGCAGCGGAATATCCGTTCCGGGATTTATACGGAGGTGAATTTTGGCGTTCCGGGTAACTGCCGTTTCGCGGGGATCTACTGCAATGATTGCGGCACCGCTGTCGGCAGCCTTATAAATTTCCCCCATGATGATAGGGTGACTCTCCGCTGTGTTGGAACCGATGGCGAGAATGCACTCGGCTCCGGCCAGATCAGAAATGGAATTTGTCATCGCCCCGCTGCCAAGAGTCTGTGCCATGGCGACGGTGGTCGGGGCATGACACAGGCGCGCGCAATGATCCACATTGTTCGTTTTAAAGGCCATTCGTATCAACTTCTGGAAAAGGTAATTTTCTTCGTTGGTACATTTAGCCGATGAAAGACCACCTATTGCGTTGCCTCCATATTGTGCGGCAATCTCACGCAATTTAGAAGCTGCCATCGATATGGCTTCATCCCATGAAATTTCCTGAAACGCATCACCCTTTCTCAGGAGAGGCGATGTCAGGCGGTCAGGGTGGTGTATAAACTCGTGGGCAGACCACCCCTTTATGCACAGACTCCCCCTGGAAACTGGATGTTCCCTGTCGGGACAGGTGGCAACGGCCACACCATCTACAACCTCTAAAATAAGGCCGCATCCGGTCCCGCAATAAGGACAAATAGTCTTGATAAATTCAGGATTCATCTTTTCCCCTAAGCGAATTTATCCATTCAGGAAAGTTTTTGTCCGCATTTGATTCACCAAAAGCACAGGAAAGAATTGGTGATTTCGTCTCGGGATCAAGTCCCGCCTCGTACCCGTATTTTTCGCGGAGCGTTTTGCGCATCGAAAGCTGTAAATAGAGAAGAGGGATATTAACGGGGCAAGACTCCTGACAGGCACCGCAGGCTACACATGTATCCGAAAGATGAAATGCACGTATAAGGTGAAAGGTTATTGTTTCAGTCGGCACAACACCCCTTTGCACCCAGACATCGTCTTCCAGCTTGCAGGGCTCACAGATGCAGATAGGACAGGAATTACGGCAGCCGTAGCACTTGATACATCTTTTCAGCACATCGGCCCACCTTTCCATCCTTTCTTTGTCATTGCCGATCAAAAACTTCCGGACTTTTTCATCCTGAAAAGGATTTTCCCCCGAAACCTTTTCTCCCGCATCGAGTTTCTCAGGATAAGGCCTGTCACAAAGACACATGGCAGACTGCTCCCGGCTGCAGGCAATTCCAACCGTAAGAAGATTTTCTTTGACTATCTGATTCCTTTTTATCAGCTCGATAAGCGCTCTTTCGTCGCATCCCCGGCAGATTACACCAAGTTTGTAATCTTCCGGTGCGGAACGTAAAATTCTCATAGTAAGCTTTGCCAGCAGCCATTTCGGCTCAAGAACAAGATTAGTTAATTCCGCAGTATCTTTAAAGAGATGAGGTTGAATAATGCCCCATTCATTCCTCATTAAACCAAGGACACCATCAGCCTTTTTCTCTTCAAGAATCTGTTTTGCTATATTTTTTGTTTTCTCCAGCATAATCAACTTGTCACTCCAAACGGCGATAACCAGGGATCAAGGGGAGGCAGCGATATTAACTCATCAAAGAAATTCTTTATTAATTCTTCAAATTGATGATCTTCATGCGCAGTCCCGAAACTGAGTAAAAGCCTGTTACTTCCTATGCCTGTTGTGTCCAGGAGATCCTGTAATATCTCCAATTTTTTGATAGAAGTATGATTCGCATTATTATAACGACACCCTCCTGCGTGGCATCCCAGCACGGCTATGCCATCGATCCCCTCGGCCAGCGCTCTCAGGATTGCATCGGTTTCAACAAGAGAGGCGCATTCCACAGGAATGACACGAAACCGGGAGGGTAGGGAGAGTCTCTTCTTCCCTGCAGCATCAGCTCCTATAAAACCACACCACTTGCATGCGAAGATCAGGATTTTAGGCTGGTTCATTTTTATTCGCTTTCCGTATTGTTTGTGCCATGTTTCCTCGTTGATAAATAAACATTAATAACAAATTTCAATTTCAAGGCTCCAATCCTAAAACGCCATTTTTATCATTTCACCCACCATGCGATAATTATGTTCAGGAATCTGTATGCTCCCGTTAGGACACACGGAAACGCAGTTTCCACACCCCTTGCATTTCATCATATTAACAGCGCTGGTATATCTGTTCTTAATCTTTTCAAGATGACAGGCGTTGAAGGGGCAGGCGGCTACACAATTTCCGCAACCTGTGCAGGATTCGGGAACAACACGGGCATGGCCTGATTTCAAACCGGGGACCCGGCTGAGTGTCGATGCGGCGATTTTACTCTGTCTTAAATACGAAACAGCCTTCATGGCCGCCGCTTTTCCCTGTAATATCGCATTATCTGAAGAAACGGGCCATCTCGCGGAACCGCATATAAATATTCCGTCGGTTTTTGTCTCCAGGGGATGCATCGGATAGATCTCCGAGAAAAATCCATAAAGGTCAACTTCGATATCCAGCATTTTCGCCAGTTTCACATTATCATTATTGGGGACAAGGGGGGTACTTAAGACCACCAGATCTGTCTCGATCTTCCTTTTAATGCCGGTTATGGCATCATAAACCTCGACGAATTCAACGTGATCACTGCCTGTGACTTGAGGTGGTTGTTCCTCTTCGAAACGAATAAACTGTACCCCTATCGAGAGTGTATCCCTGTAATATTTTTCCAGGGTGCTCCCCGGTGTCATGATTCCCCGGTGGAGAATAAATACTGATCCGCCCGGGATATCTTTGGCGATCCTTGAGGCATTTTTGAGGCTGATCGGACAACAAATAGTTGAACAATACGGCCTCTCTTTATCCCTTGCGCCAACACATTGTATAAATACGGTTTTTTTTGTTTCTAATGATCCATCCAGAATTTGTCTCTCAAACTCCATCTGTGTAATCACATTTTTGATTTCACCATATCCATAAAGCCCGGTCGGGAAAAATATCTTTGCGCCTGTCGAGATGATGATAACTCCTGACTGGATGGAGCTGTCTTTTCCCTGAGATAAAAATTTAACGGTAAAATTACCGGTGTTTCCTTCAACAGAAATGATTTTTGATTGCGGATAAAATGTAATGAGTGGATTGTTCTCAATCTCTTTAATGTATGGCTCCAGTTTTCCCGCTGTATCTTCGTCGCCTGGATAACAGCGGGAAATCAATCTGAGCATTCCACCGGGGTCTTTTGACCTTTCAAGAAGGTTGACCTTAAATCCTGTTTCTGCAAGTGACACGGCAGCGGCGAGCCCCGCGGGGCCTGCGCCTATTATAAGAGCATTCGGATGAACGGTTACGGATATGTCGTCGGACAGTTCTCTATTTTGAAGGGCAGCGATCCCCATATTTATGAGGTCTTTTGCTTTCTTCGAGGCACCTTCAGGGTTGTCGCCATGAATCCAGGCGCATCCTTCCCTTATATCCACCAGGCCGATTTTATGCCGTTCTACTCCTTCTTTGACAAGAGATTCGACGACAAGATCGCCCCTCGACAGGGTCGAGCAGGCAGCGATCAATACCTTATCAGAGTTGCTCTTTTTTATTCGGGAAACGGTCTTTTCTATATCGTTCTCAAGACAGAGAGAATCGACTGTCGATATCAGGACAATCGAGGGATCCTTTGATAATTCCTTGCTGAGAAAATCAAAATCGACGGTATTATCAAATTCTCCGAAACATTTGCATAGGAAGACAGATATTTTCGCCATATTTCACTCTAACTCGGATTGGATTTTTTACTAGTAATCCTCATTGCTGCAACGGATGCCTGGATAACGGATTCGGCAACATCTGCCGGCTCCAGACCGAAGCCGCATGCAAAATCGGAAGTTTCACCTGGTTCTTCAATAACAAAACCTTCTTTGTCTGTCTGTGGAACTGTTGCGCTTCCGGGCTGCAACGGACGGAGCTGAATCAGGGAAGGTTGAATATTCCCGTTCAGTATCACGATGTCAAATCTTCTGATCTCTCTTTTTCTGGTCAGGGTATTTTCAAACTGTACCGCGATCCCGTTACCGTCGGGCAGGGGGTGAATCAAACCAGGTCTTCCCCGGACGAGCTTGATCTCGGCGCCTTCAAAATCTCTCAGGGAATATCTGTAATAATCACGCCCCACTGTTCTTAAATCGGTATAAAATATGTAACAGCCAATCTTTCTGTTCCTTCTCTTCACCCAACATGCCTGTTTGAGTGCGTGCATGCAGCATACTGCAGAACAGGAAGGGATCATCCTCAAATCCCTCGCCCCCGCGCACTGTATAAAAGCAATGTTTGCCGGTACCGAGCCATCTGATTTTTTAGTTATATTTCCCCTGTTGGTTCCTGCTTCGGAGATCCATTCTTCAAACTCCATGGATGTCATAATATCAGGATGGGTTCCGCTCCCGTATTCCTTGAGGTGACTGATATCCGCCTCTTTGAACCCGGTCGCCCATATGACACCACTCACGGCTAGATTTATTTCCTCTCCTTTTAGCTCCATGTTAATGGCCCCCGAAGGGCATAGCTTCGTGCAATCGCCACATTTTGTACATAAAATTTCATCGATCACGAAAGATGGAGGGCATAAATGTTCCCAGCCAGGGTGGATGGCACCAGACGGACACTCCTTCTCGCATCGTCCGCAGAAAATGCATTTCTTCTCATCTATGAAACGGGGAGCTTGCAGAACGACAGCCGAATAATTGCCGTTTTCTTTTTTCAATTCTTTCACTTGTGACAGGGTGTGGACAGTGATTAATGGGTGTTCCATGCATCTCTTAATATCTGTCCAGAGGGGACAAAAGGCACAGTGATCGGTCGGATAGAGCTTGTCCAGTTTCGAAACCTGACCGCCGAGATGACTTTCGTTCTCTACCAGATGAACGGGATGACCTGCGCCTGCCAGATCCAGGGAGGCAATAATACCCGCCACGCCTCCACCGATAACAAGCACGATCCCTTTTTCAGTGTTATGCTTGTATTCTGAAACATCCATCCGGGTCTGATTCCTCTATCCTTATGATATAAAGTTGCCTTTTCCTTGGTTCTTATTTCATAATTCCATAACTTTTGGCCAGTTTTTCGATTCTCCCTGCAAGCCATGTTTTGAAATCAGGTGGAGGAAAATCGTAGGGTCCTACACGATTTTCATGACGTAAGGCAAATCGATTTTCAGAAGGATCAAACCTCTTTACCTTTTCATAAAGTACAACAATAGACTTGGGATCGGTTGGACACCGTTGCTCACAATCTCCGCAACCTGTGCAATTTTCCTCTATAACTACTGGGAATCGTCTATCTTCCAGCTTGATAGCATTGTACTTGCAGGCCTTGTAACAATTTGTGCATCTTCTTGTTTTCTGCCAGGCGAGACATATATCAGGATCGATCACTGCATTTCCGATATCAACCTCTTCCTTCGGGACTTTCTTTATGGCTTCGGTGGGGCACACTCTGACGCACTCCATGCACATGATGCACTTCTTCCAATCTAGAACCGGTGTGCCTAAATTTACTATGCCATCAAAAATGCTGGCAGGTTTAATTGCATCTGCAGGGCACGCATCTATGCACATGTAGCATCGGGTACAATATTTCAGAAATTCATTCTCAATAAGCGATCCTGGTGGACGGGGCAATGCTTTTGCCCCCGAGATCTTGAAGAAGGTAAAAGCGATCCCTGATATGACACCACTGATGATTATATGAAGAGCGTCTCGCCGCGACAGTTTCATTTACTTCACTCCCCCGCCTGTTTTGTTCTCAACTCATTGGCATAACTGCGAAATCAAGTATTGATGCCGGGCAAATACGTATGAACCACGACCTCGGACAGCCGTGGCCTGATCAATGTGCTAACCTGAAATTTTTCGGGGCAGGCTGGACAATACCTGCCCCGATTGAACATCACATGGCTACAAGGTCTTTCGTGCCGCTTTGATATCGTCAACAAGAAAGTCGAGCCCGAGATCCTTCAATGTTGCATCCGTAGGGATCCCGTTGCTATCCCATCCGAAGAATGCATAGTACTCATCCTGCATTTTTTTCACCTCGTCAGGGGAGAAAACAGCTCCTTTTTTGGGCCCCTCCGGCAATGCTTCATGTGTCATTCGGTACGGAAGGGTGTCGTCCTTTCGGCTGATACCCTCACGGACATCGAAACACCGTTCCAGTGTGCGGATTCGCCGGCCGGTCTTCATCAGGTTATCTTCCGTTATATTCCACCCGCACAGCGGGTTCAACATTGCGACGAACATGCCGGGTGACCAGTACCCGCCGACAAACGAACAGCAGACAAGCGAATTATGCAAACATCGTTTGGCCTGACCGGCGGGATCGTTGGCTTCGTGATGATCACCGCCGCACTGACCCATGGCATAGCTGACACCGCGTGGTTTGTCACCCCGCGGGTCATGGGCTGCCATCTCTTTGCCTTTTGTATGTATTGCCCATTTTTCGGAACCCTTGCCTATTTCCTGTGACATGGCTACGACACCTTTAGAGAGCAGCTTGCCCGCTTTCCCATCCTTGTAAGCGATCTTTTTAACCATCTCGACAACTGCATCCGTGTTCCCCCATTCGAGATCGATCCCGTCAAGATCGGCCTTTGAGAGAGCCTCTCTCTGGACACATTCCATGGCAAAACCGATACATCCTCCGGTTGAAATAGCATCGAGGCCGAGGGCATCGCACAATTCAATCGCGGCCATCATGCCGTCAAATTCAGAAACTCCGACATTACTCCCCAGAAGGCCGCCGGTTTCATATTCGGGTCCCTCAGCTATGAGGCCGTCATACCTGCCGCCTCGAATCACGCCCAGTTTCTGGCAGTGAACAGGGCAGTGCGTACAGGCCACATGCCTTTTCCAGAAACGCCTGTTTGCCTCCTCGGCACCGATGTATGCAATGTCGGGGAACCAAGTAGTCTGGTAATTTTTCGTGATGAGTGATCCGGTACCCCAGTTTTTCAGCTCTAGAAGACCGGCAGTACCCCATCGTTTGATGCCTTGCCAGCCTTCGTGATCGACGGCGTACTGCTTTGCTTCCTTTGCTGCTTTCAGAAATTTATCGCTGTCGGCAGCGGGAACAAAACCGGTTCCCTTGATAGCAATGGCCTTTAATTTTTTGTCTCCCATGAGCGCACCGGTGCTCGTCCTGGCGGCTGCTCGGAAACGTTCTACAATGAGGCAGGAATAAGGAACCCCATTCTCACCGGCGGGACCGATACAGGCTACTCTGACCCGGGGGTCCTTTAATTCTTCCGTTATCATATCTTCGGTGGTAGCGGTATCTTTGCCCCACAGCTTTTGTGCGTCCCTGAATTCTACCTTGTCATTCCGGATATACAGCCATACCGGCTTTTTTGATTTTCCCCGGATATAGATGCCGTCCCATCCGGCCCACTTGATCTCGGCACCAATGTGCGCACCCACTTCGGCGTGGCTGAGCCGTTTCGTGTACGGACTCATGTGAACGACGCTCATTCGAGTAGCCGAGCAGTATGTTCCATTAAGCGGACCTGCCCCGAGATATAAAAAACTGTCTTCAGTAAGGGGATCCTGATGGGCTTTATACTCTTGCAGAAGGAAGTAATCACCCATGCCCGCTCCACCGAGAAAGTTATTATAAACATCCTCCGGCACCGTCCGTGTTTTAAATGTTTTTTTTGACAGATCGATTTCCAGGACCTTTCCGAAATATCCTCCTCGTGATGTTGCCATTATATTTTCCTCCTTTCCCCGGTTGTGTTGGGATAGAAGAAGTTGCTGATCAGGTCCTCAGCCGCCTCCTCCGGCGTTACATCGCGATATGCTATGTTTACACCGAAACCGAGTTTGTCACCCATGATACAGGGGCCTTGAGGATTTCCCGATTGTGCCAGACAGGCTTTAACGCATTCAGGATCGCCGCCGCACAGGTCACATGTCAGCGGAAGCCCTGTATCGGGATGCAGTCTCAAAAAATGTGCCGGGCATCCCTGCAGACACTTGGAACACTTTGCCCCGAGACATGTGTCCTTGTTGATCAGGATTCCGTTCGTTTTTTCATCCTTATATATAGCTTTAGGCTCGACAGGACATGCTGTAATGCAAGGTGCATCTTCGCAATGCCAGCAAATTACAGGTATATCGACGATACCTTTATACTTGTTGACATGTATCCTGGCAGCTTCAGGCCTGACTACACCTTCATGGTGCAGTGAACAGGCGAATTCGCACCCCCGGCATCCGGTGCAATTATTACGTTCGACAAACAGATGCTTGATCATTGGGAGGGGGGATGCTGGTTCCGCGGCCCTGCCGATACCAGGCTTTATGGTACCAACTGTTGCCAACGCAACGGCGCCTCCCGCCGCGACAGCAGCCCCCTTGAGAAATCCACGACGGGTTGTTTCTTTCTGAAGAACCTCAGGATATTTTTTCTCTTCTGTTTCCATGGCATAACCTCCATCCTGATAGCTTATTAGTTTTTATTATCAATAAATTCGTTTTTATCACGAATATATTGATACCTGTGGTGAAAGGCGGATATCTGATACCTATCAGGAGATTAATGCCTGATTCCGCCCGTCATTCACCTGATTCGGAAATGTGAGATTGAAGCCTTTTACCTTTGAGATTGAGGCGTTATCGCTTCGAAGAAAAATTTAGCACCCCCTTTCTGCTGCCTCGTTCTTGTTTTCTGAGCATTAAGTTGGGAAAACGTAAAAAAGATTCAGACGAAAAGTTGATTACTTTGATATTCAAATGATTTGACATATTGTTGCCAAACCCATCTGCTGAAATGTTTTTGGGGAAGAAGATGTTGATTAAAGACAGTAATCCACAAGGCAGAAGAAGAGGTATAAATGTATATAGGGTAAAATAGGAAGAATAGTTGTTTAGAAGCGCCCGTGAATTAACCATCTCTTTATCTCCTTTTTGGGAGTTAATAGAAACAGTCAGGAAAAATTTACCTTCTTTCCAAACACGGGAGGCTTCCCCGTTTCCGGGAGAACCCTTTAGTGCTTCACCGTTGGACCAACCTTTAGGTGATTGCACTCGAAGGCTTGTTGCTTCTGTTTTTTTTAGCAGAATATATCTAGAAAAAATATTTTGTCAACAGAAAAAACATCAGCAGTGGTAATGTAATATAATTTTGCGGCCTGTCTTGCCGGGGTTCACGGGCGAATAGAAAACAAACCTTTTCCTTAACAATCGGAGATTCCACGCAACTTGTTGCGGGAAGATTCAATCATTACTGAAGGATGTCTGATTAAAAGGATTATAACTAAAACAGGAGGGCAATATTGACGAACACTGTTTAATCTTGGATGGTTACTCCTTGATTTCTTAATGCAACATTAAAATTGATAATTCAACCTTATTTTATACATACTCTGCGTACCTGGGTGAAATCCGTGTAACCGGCTATGACCTTGGCTATCCCATCCTGTAGCAACGTTGACATACCCTGGGAGATTGCCATTTCCCGCATTGCTTCAGCGGTCTCATGTTTCTGTATGAGCCGTTTAATTTCGTCTGTTGCTACAAGAAGTTCATGAACCCCCATTCTTCCCTTGTAGCCTGTATTGCCGCACGCGGCGCAACCACTGGCCCTGTGTAGTTTGAAGTCGTCGTTATACGGTATATTCAGTCTTGCAAACAGTTCCTCACCGTAGCTTGCCGCCAGTTCGTCGTATTCTTCCCGTGCCGGATGATATTCCTCCCTGCATTTATTGCACAGAGTTCTTACCAGTCGCTGGGCCAGTACGCCCAAGATTGAATCCGCGAAGTTAAGCGGATCGATTCCCATATCCAGCAGTCGTACAATCGTTTCGGGAGCGCTGTTCGTATGAAGAGTGCTTAAAACAAGGTGTCCCGTAAGAGATGCTTCCACTCCGATCTTCGCAGTTTCGTAATCCCTCATTTCTCCCACCATGATTATATCCGGATCGGCCCTTAGAAATGCCCGCATGGCATGGGCGAAATCAAAACCGATCTTGGGATTGACCTGCACCTGCCTAAGCCCGTATTGGGAGATCTCTACGGGATCTTCGGCGGTCCATATCTTGGTTTCCGGTTTGTTTATATGGTGCAGCGCGGAATGGAGTATGGTTGTTTTGCCGGAACCGGTAGGGCCGACGGCAAGGATCATCCCGTAGGGTTTTTTTAGCAGTTTTACAAGGCTTTCGTAGTTGCGGGTAGAGAGGGCCATGTTTTCAAGCAACATTATTTCTCCAGTGGTCAGGATTCGCATAACTACATCTTCGGTCCCCCCCTGTGTTGGAATGGTGGCCACGCGCAGTTCGATTTCATCTCCCCTTGAACGCTTGAATTTTATCTTTCCATCCTGTGGTATCCTGCGCTCCGTAATGTCGAGATTTGACATAATCTTGATCCTTGAAACCAGAGCCGACCTGTAATTGAAGGGAACAGTCTGATACGTTCCCAGATCGCCGTCTATCCTGTATCGTACCTCTACGTTCTTCCTGTTTATGTTTGGTTCTATGTGAATATCGGAGGCGTTGCGGATGTAGGCATCATTGATTATCCGATTGACAAGCTGCATTATGACACTGTCCGATTCGGTTACTTCATCCTCTTCATTCTCAAATTCCTCTTCGGCATCGAGTTTTCCGATAATATCGGAGATCGAATCAGAATGGTCTCCCGCCTGGTAGAAGTGATTGATGAATTTCAGTATGTCATCGTACAGTGCGACATCATATTCTACAGCCCTTGTTCTGAGCAGGTTTTCAATCATATCCTGTTTGAGTACATTGAAAGGGTCGTCTATAATAACTTTTATTTTTCCGTCTCGCTTTTCAAGGGGAACCCACAGTTCCCGGCGCAGGTATTCTTCCTTTAAATTTTTCAGGAGATCGAATGGAATCGGATACTTATTACTGAAAGGAACAAATCGGCAATTATAGAATTCTTCCAGTGACCTGCCGATGTCGTCTTTTAATATATTGAATTTTCTAATCAGATACGTCTCGACTGTTTCCCTGTTATCTTTCGCCTCCTTCCATGCGTTTTCCATGTCGTCTTCCGTGATAATCCCGTGGGTCAGCAGATAATCGAATCGGGATTTTCTCTTCCGGCTGACCCTCTCCTGGTTGTGAAAGGCGGTTCCTAGAACATTGGCCATCTCCTTCAGGGAAATCTGATCTTCTTCGGTAAATTTCTCTCCGTCCTCTCTGTTCAGTATCTGGATAACACCCATCAGCACGCTCTCATGCAGGATCGGTACGGCCAGCACCTGAGTGGTCCGGAATCCGGATTTCCTGTCCCAGCTGGAATCAAAATGCAGCTCGGGAGATATGTCATGTAATTCGTTTTTATTATAGGCGTCGGCTATGTTGGCGATTTTTCTGCTATTGGCTACATATCCTGCTATGCTCTTGTTATCTATGGGCAATCGTATTTCTTTCAGTTCGGATCCTGTCAGGAACATTGAATATATTTCATTCCGCAACCTGTCTGCGACGTAGATGGTAATAGAATGAGCACTGAAAAGGTCGAGGATATCATCTCTCATATCAACAAGGATATGCCTCAGATTTGTAGCGGCATGTATGCGATTGGTTATATCTTGCAATGCCTTGCTGAAATGAAGCTCTTCTTCGAGCTTTGTTATCTGGTCTCTTGCCGTCTTGCTGTAGCGGTTTGTTTTTCCCTGGCTGGTTTTTGATTGAAAGACACTCATATATGTTTTGTCCTGCAAAATGCCTTGAGGTTTCTATATGGGATGTGCCAAACATAAAACATCCTTTCGGAAATTTCAACTCGAAACCCCAAAACTTGATCATAATTCTGAATTTTTATTATTTTCTTTATCTATTGTTGACATTCACGTCTCGTAGTTCTGTTTATTCTTGACAAATTTTTAAAGTGCAACTACCAGAACCTGTTGAAATGGAACCCGGAAGAAAAGCGATAAAAACGATAAAAAAGCTCATGTCGGGCATTCCCGTTGTCATGGTGGCTTTGGGTGATTCGCTTACATATGGCTGGATGGTGGAGAAAGGATACCTGGATTTTCTGGGTGAAATGATTGCCGAGAGGTTCCCCGATGCCATATTCAGTTTGATAAATTGCGGGATACCCGCGGGTACTGCGCTGGGCGGCCTGAACAGGTTACAGAAAGATGTACTGAGTCGCAACCCTGATTGTGTTTTTGTGCAGTTTGGCATCAACGATGCCTTTTCCGGATACACGCCGGAAGCGTTCAGAAACAACATCGAAATGATTATAAAAAGGATTATGGGTAGTACCGACTCGGAGATCATCCTTGTGACCTCGGTATGTCTCGGCAACCGGGAAGATAATATGCTTCTGGAAAGGTATTATGAGAAGCTCGAGGAATTAGCCGATCTCTATGAACTCCCGCTAGCACAAGTGCACAAGTACTGGAAAACCAGGATATCGCAGGGCTTACGATTTGACGACCTGGTTCAGTCCGACCACGTGCACCCGCTTTCTGACGGATACAGGCTCATGGCGGAGGAAATCATAAAACCGCTTAAGTAATTTATTGGTAGTTGCATTGCCGGGGGTTTTCAGGTATTTTGCTGGTATCTTGAGCAACACTTGCGATTCGTCATATTTATCGGACTCTTTTATTAAAAAAGGACTACGAAATGAGATCGACCGGTTTTTTCAGAAGGTTCGCTCCCGAGAGCAGAGGGTTGTACAACTGGATGAACCTTATCTTCGCCCTTTTTTTCCTGTTTCCTGTCGGCGGGATTATCTTTTTCGGCATCAGATACGACATTATGTCCGACGAGTACCTTCTTGTCTTTCTTATCCTTTTCCTCCTTTTTTCACTGATTGGATTTACCCTTCTCCGCAGGATATTTGACAGGGTAGGAATTATATCTAAAGAGGTTTCCGAGAAAGTGGCTTCGGAATTTCTCATCGAGCAACCTAAAAGGGGAATTGATGAAATCGGTAATATCGTTGATACCTTCAGTGCGCTGGAGAACCAGTTTGGAATAACCTTCGGGCAGCTTCAGCAAAAGATTTCTGAGATAGCTATTTTCAAGGAACTTTCGGACCTCTGCTATGTGACCTTTGACCCAGAGGAAATCCTTTACGTCACCCTGGAAAGAGCCCTGAAGTTGACGAACGCCGATATCGGTTCTGTGCTGATCCTGGAGCATCCTCACAGGAAGTCTTTTGTGGTGAAGGCCACCATCGGTCTCGGAGAACATCTGAAATTGGGCGACAGGGTGGATTTTGCAGACAGCATTGCCAAATATGCGGTCATCAACAAGTCCCCCCTTCTGGTTGAAGATATTGAAACGGACAGCCGGTTTGGCAGGAAGAACCGCCAGCAGTACGGTACAAAGTCATTTATCTGCATGCCCTTTAAGACTATACGGGATATTGTCGGGGTATTCACGCTTTCCAGAAAAAATAACACCCATCCTTTCACGGGGGAAGAAGTAGATATAATGACGCCACTCTTGAGCAGCGCGGCGTTTACTTATGAGAACCTGCGTTTGTTGAAAGAAAAGAACGACAGTGAAACTCATCTCGACTCCGTTCAGAAGATCGTCAAGGCTATTAATTCCAGTCTCAAAGGCGGGGAATTGTTGCAGGTAATACTCGGTGAGATACAGTCAACTCTTTCGCCTGACCTTTCGATTATTCTGGTAGAGGATGATACCAGGCCGAAAAATATACGTGTCCTTGATTTTGTGACCACCGGACGTGTGAACATCTCGAAGGATGTATACTATCCCTGTCAGGGATCAATTTTTGACAAAGTTTTGAAACAGGGAATTACGTTAATCGAAAAGGACACTTCTTCCCTTGTACATGAAAGTGAGAGGGCAATCCTTTGCGGGAATAATTCCTGCATGCTTGTTCCTTTGAAGACATATAGTGGTGTTGCCGGTATACTGGTTTTGTGTGCGGATGATACCGACGTATTTTATGATTTACAGGACCTGACGGAGAGAATGGCGGATGCCCTTTCGCTCGCGATGGAGCGAACCCGGCTTAGTGATTATGTCATCAAACGTGACAGGGAACTGGACACGTTGAAACAGATAGGAAGTGCGCTCGCGTCATCCACGTTCGATATAAACCAGGTTCTCAAGTACACCATGGATATGATAAGGACTGCCATGAGCGTTGAAGCAGGTGCCGTTCTTCTCATGCGTGAAGACGGGCTCGAATTTACCGTTGCCTTGAACATCGATATGGATACGCTGCAGGGGATCCGGATAAAGGTAGGTCGGGGGGTTGCCGGTTACGTCGCTGCCCGGGGTAATCCGGTAATAGTGAACGATACCAGTGCATCTTCTCTCTTTTGTCCCGATGTCGACGAAGTTGCCGGTTTTAATACTAAAGCCATTCTGTGTGTTCCAATGATATCCCAGGGCAGGGTTACGGGTGTTATCGAGGTATTTAACAAGACGGACGGAGATTTCAATGCCGGGGACAAGCAGTTGCTGCAATCCATCGCATCCTCTGTCAGCGTTGCCATAGAAAATGCCAATCTTTACAATGAGACGGTATCCATGGCGGAGAGTGAACGTGAAATTCGCCGTATTTTCCAGAAATTCGTTCCCAAGGAGATAGTAGATAAGATTGTCTATGGCACTGATACGGAAGAACTTGCGGTCGAGGAATTCAGGATGCTTACCCTCATCAATATCGATATACGGGGTTTTTCAATGCTCGTCCAAAAGATCGGTCCGCAAAAGACCGTGCGGATGCTCAATCACTTCTTCTCCATTATGGGCGGAATCGTATTCAAACACCACGGCATTGTTGATAAATATCTCGGTGATGGTTTTCTGGCAATTTTCGGCGCTCCGGTCTCGAGTATCATGGATGCCGATAACGCCATTGCCGCCGCAATCGGGATGAGAGAAGCCATCGCTGAAGTCAACGATTACTGCCTGAAAGAGATAGGCAATTCTGTAAATGTCGGGATCAGTATTCACACCGGTGAAGTTGTCGTAGGGAATATCGGTTTTGAGAAGAAGATGGACTATACCGTTATCGGCGATTCCGTCAACGTAGTGTTCAAGTTACAGGCGTGTACGAAAGCCTATCCCAACAGTATCCTGATCAGTGAGAAAACGCTGAGCGCCGCGAAAACACATCTGGATGTGCGGGAAGTAACGATAAGTGAAGACGGTACAATCGGGAATCTTAAGGTCTATGAACTGATAGGTGTCAGTCAGTAGAATCATTCATGGATACAAAAACGGCTTGATTGAGAGCTTTCAACATCAGGACTTTTCTATATAGGCATACGCATTGTGATTATGTATGCTTTCCATGTTTTCCGCTTCAACGCTGTACCACGTGAAATTTTCGATCCTGTTGAGTTTCTCAGCAATGGTTCTCACAACGTCTTCTACAAACATTGGATTGTTATATGCTTTTTCCGTTACATACTTTTCATCCGCGCGTTTGAGAAGAGAAAAGATCTCGCTGCTTGCCGATTCTTCCGCCAGTCTGATGATATCTTCTATCCAGAAGAATTTTTTAAACTTCAAATTAACCCTGACGATGCTTCTCTGATTATGTGCACCTGCTTCACTTATTTCCTTTGAACAGGGGCACGCTGTTGTGACTGGTACGGCAATTCCTACGAGAAAATCATCTTTTTCTCCACTGTTTTCTCCAAGAAAAGAACATTGGTATTCCATAAGACTTTTTGCTTTCGAGACGGGCGCTGTTTTTTCAACAAAGTATGGAAAATTTATTTCCATGTGGGCGGATTCGGCGTTAAGTTTTTCTTTCATCTCGCTCAGGATTTTACGAAAGGTTTTTATATTAATCCGGCCTCTGTAATCGTTTAAGACCTCGACGAAACGGCTCATATGTGTTCCCTTGAAACGGTGCGGGAGATTGACGTACATATTTATGGTGGCATTGACATGTTGTGTTCCGTTCTCTTTGTCGAGAACGATGATGGGATACTTTATCCCTTTTACACCCACCTTTTGGATATCTATATTTCTGTGATCTTTTAGATTCTGTACGTCTACCATTTTCCCCGTGCCTTTGAGTTCCCTGTGAATCCGGACATTCAGCTTTTCGTATATAACGCCTTTGAATTTTCGGATTCCCATACCACGATTCTTGATACCTGCAGATCCATCGAAGCCGCATTCCTTCCCAGTCTGTCATATATGAATCTGGCAATGTTTTCCGCTGTAGGGCTTATGTCGATGAATGGTGGAAGATTACCGAGAAACTTATGATCCATCTCTTCGAGGATTTCATTCAGCCATTTTTTCAATACCCTGAAATCGAGAACAAGACCGTCCGTATTCAACTCTTCGGATTCGATCGTGGCTTCCACCTTGAAATTGTGTCCGTGAATCCCTTCATGCTTGCCTCCTATGTCCAGATCATGGGCGGCGGAGAATGTTTTTATTACCGTGATTTCATACATATGCTTTAGTCCTTTTATAAATCCTTTGAAAAGAGAAGTATAGGGTAACAAACCGTTCGGGATTGTAATTATCTGAATTCATCCTGCCGACTGCTGTTACAGAACCTGAGGTATATCGGCGGCTTTTTCGATAATCATATCGGCACCCGCATCGCGGAGGGCCGCAAAACCCGAGTACCCCGTCAGGACACCGATGGTATATGTGCCTGCTTCTCTCCCTGCGGTGATATCCATGGGATGATCTCCCACCATTGCCGCGGAGTGTGCATCAGTATCAAGCGCATCAAGTGCCGTCAAAAGGTGTATGGGATGCGGTTTTACCTGCGTGGTGAATTCCCGGGTTATCACCGCGTCGCAATGTAAATCTATATCGGGGAAGAGCTGTTTTATCGCCGCCATGCAATTTCTTGTCACAATGCCGGTTTTTACTCGTTTTTCCCTCAGCAGTTGCAGTACCTCTCTGGTACCTGCCAGCAGTCTTCCTTTCTTTGATCCCGCAGTCTCAATATGACATATGAGCTCGTGTGCCTTTTTGAAAAAATCATTTTCCCTGCCCGGATTGTTTTTGAAGACAAGCTCTTTCCCTGCATCTATCATTTCCAGCACATAACAGTCTTTTATATTATCGGGGACGCTGCAGTAATTACTCATAAGATCAAGTACGGCCTTACGCATCCGGATAAAGTCTACATTCAATTCGGCCAGCGTGCCGTCAAAATCGAAGAGAATGGCCTTGATGGGCATCATAGCGCATTATCCTTGAGATACCGTTCTATCCTGTCAATGCCTTCCCCTATGTTTTCCAGGGAATTTGCATATGAAAATCTGAGATATCCTTCGCAGTTTTTTCCAAAGTCGATGCCCGGTGTAACACCAACGTGTGCCTTTTCAAGAATGTCGAATGCCGTTTTATAGGAGTTTGTGGAAAAATTCTTGATGTTGCCCAGTATGTAGAATGCGCCTGTCGGTTCCACGGTGATGCCGAGGCCTATTTCGCGGAGTCTCTTTATTATAAATTTCCTCCGTTCGTTGAAAATATTCTTCATACGTGTAACATCGTCTCCCGCTTCCCGAAGTGCCGCTACCCCTCCCCACTGGACGAAGGAGTTCGGGGAGATAAAAAAATTCTGCTGAATCTTCTGTATGGGACGCATATATTCTTTTGGCGCGATGAGATATCCCAGCCGCCACCCGGTCATGGCATAAGCCTTCGAAAATCCGTTCATGACAAAGGCGTTATCTGTAAACTCAAGAATCGTATGCTCTCGATTCTCTTCATAAACAAGACCGTGATATATCTCATCCGAGATTACGGGAATGCCATATGAAGCTATTTTTGACATCATATCGGCGCTCAGTAGATTACCGGTCGGATTGGATGGGGAATTTATCATGATTCCCTTTGTTTGAGAGGTTATTTCCCCCCCGATACCTTCGGGTGTATACTGAAACCCGTTTTCTTCATAGACATTGACACGAACGGGAACGCCCCCGCAAAAACTGATGAAGTTCGGATAACACGCGTAGTGCGGATCGGATATGATAATTTCGTCGCCTTTTTCTATAAGTGCGGCAAAGAGCAGAAACATGGCGGGTGAAGTGCCGGATGTTATGATTATACGGTCCGGTGAAATGTTCACTCCATATGTTGTAAAATAATGCTCGCAGATCGCTTCTCTCAGCTCTATGAGCCCGAGACTATGGGTGTAATGAGTTTTACCGTCTTTGATGGCCTTGCAGCAGGCCTCGTTTACACATTCGGGTGTATCGAAATCGGGTTCCCCTACCTCCAGGTGAACGATATCTTTCCCCTCCCGCTCCATTCCCTGCGCTTTTTCAAGGATGTCCATGACAATAAAAGGGGAAATCTCAGATGCTCTTTTTGTAACCACACATTTCTCCATTTTCTGTTTTAAGGATGGAAAAGTTACCTGTCCTGTCGAAACTTGTCAAGGAATTTGGGTCGCCTTCTGTCGTTTCCCGTCAGATAATCGGTATTCAACGTTTTTGTGATGATTTTCTCCGGGTGTATATCCGGAGGGGTAAAGTCAAAAACAATATCGAGAAACGACATGATAATATTAAATGTGGCTCCCCACAGGGTTTCTACCTCTCCCGTGGTATTCTCGAATATCAGACAGGGCGATTTCCACCCGCATGCCGTTCCGTCTGTCATATTGTCCTGAAGGCGGATAGAAAAAAAGCTGTAATTTTCTTTGTTGTAAAAAGCTTCCAGGGGTATTTCGACCAGCTTTTCGACCTCCCGGCTGGAGTTGAATTCCCATTTTTTTTCTATAAGACCTACCATTGGGAAAATAGTTTTCGCAAGCAGGCGCAGCCTATACGGGGGAAGCGGACCGAGAAATCGTATGTTGAAAGGATTCAGCCTTATTTCTTCCCATGATTCCCTTACGGCGTTGGCAAGAAAGAGGGCTATGCTGTCGAAGGCAGCTTTTCCCCTTTCTCTTGCGTGAATCAGGGCCGCTCCGCCCAGAAGGGGAGGGAATCCATGGACAATTAATGAACGCAGGAAGTGATCAAGAAAAGGTTTCAACTCTCCCCCAGGTCCACTCAAATCTCCTGACTGCGAAACGGCAGTTGATCTCTTGCTCAGTATGAATACAGGTTCATTGCTGTTCGCGGACCGATTCGTCTCGAATAATAAAGGAATCAATACTCCCGCTTCGATTTGCCTTTTATCTCTTCCGGCTTCTTTACTTGCACCTATCTTCTCAGGATAGTCGATCTCGGCGGCACTCAGCCGTTCCACGATGTGCTTTATGAGAGTGTTTTTATTCATGATGGAATAATTACAACAGTTGTGTAAAGGCCGTTTTTGTCGATTCCCACCCGTCATGAAGGATCGTTACCGATACTTTTACGATAGAGGTGAGCCTTACACTTGGCACAGAGAAGAAAATCATCGAGTCTATCTTCTGGTATGCGGTTTTTGGCTCCGCAGTTAAGGCATTGCACGACAAGTTCATCCAGAAGGAAACCACACCGGCCGCAAATAGGCCGGTCTTTCAGTCGATTCCTGAATATGCGGTTTTTCTGCCCGCACCTGAGACAGCGGATAATGAAGTAGTCTTGAGACATGCTATTCGGTTCGCCTGTTGATGCGCGGGATTAACACCGCACGATGTCTTCATCTCTTTTTTATTACGGCATGGAAATCTTTATGGTTCCGCCTCTCCCCAGTATGTCGTGGAGGTGGACGTACCCTTCAAGGTGCCTGTGACTGTCTATGATCGCCAATGCGGTGATCTCGTCCTTTTGCATAATTTCTATGGTTTGTGCCAGAGATGTATCGGGGTCAATAGTCTTGGGTTTTTTTGTCATCAAATCGTCCACGAGCTGTTCATTTATGCTTGTTCCTTTTCTGACGTGCCGTCTCAGATCTCCATCGGTTATTATACCCAGAAGATGCTGCTCCATGTCCGTTATGAATATAAAGCCAAGGTTTTTCTTGTCCATTTTTTCAATGGCTTCGACCGCGGAGGTTCCCAAAGGCACGACCGGGATGTCGTCACCGCCGATCATGACATCTTTTACCCTTGCCATCAGCCTTTGTCCCAGGTGCCCTCCGGGGTGAAACTTATAGAAGTCCTTTTCGGTGAAATTCATATGATCTACAAGAGCAACAGCCAGCGCATCCCCCATGGCCAATGTGGCGGTTGTACTCGATGTCGGTGCCAGACCGAAAGGGCAAGCTTCACGGCTTACACTCACGTCTATAACCACATCGCTGCTTTTGGCGAGAGTCGAATTAATATTACCAGTGAACGCGATGAGGGGCAGTCCGATATCTCTTACATTAGAGATTAGAATATTCAATTCGTTCGTCTCCCCGCTGTTTGATATGGCGAGTATTACATCTTCCCTGGTTACGATCCCGAGATCTCCGTGCAATCCTTCTACCGGATGGAGAAAAATAGCAGGGGTTCCCGTGCTTGTCAGGGTTGCGACTATCTTTCTCCCGACAAGACCCGATTTCCCTATTCCGGTAACGATGACGCGGCCTTTCTTTTCAGCTATAATTTCTACGGCCCTGGAAAAATCGGGGCCAATCCTGTCCACTAGATTCAANNTGAACTGAAAATCAGCTCTTTGCTTCTCGTAGTATATATATCAACAGGTAAACAATCACAAGCCGTAGGATATTTTTACAGGCCTAGCGTACAATAACGGATTTCACCAACCGTTCCAATTTTTCTTTCATGGAGCGGATTACCCCATCTGTGGGTGGATTTTCATTCATTAAGGCAGGGTCGAGGGTTTTTGAAGGTACGAATTTCTGCAATACATGGAGCCTGGCCCCGCGTATAAGAATCCCTATTTTTTCTATGTCGTTTTCCGTCAAAAGAAATTCGGTAATCGTCGTCCTGAATTCATAATCGATCCCGGAGTTCATTATCAGTTTTATACTCTTCACTATATCTTCGGGAGTTACGGGAGTCTTGGCGATTTCTTCGTATTTTTCAAGCGGTGCCTTTACATCCATGGCGATGTAGTCCAGGAGCCCTCTGCCGATCAACTTATCTAATACCGCCGGAAACGACCCGTTCGTATCGATTTTGATCATATAACCCAGTGATCTTATTCTTTCTGCAAATTCAATAAGATCGGTTTGCAGCGTGGGCTCTCCGCCGGTGATATTTACAGCGTCTAACTTTCCTCTCCTTTTTTCAAGAAAGGCAAATACTTCATCGTCCGTTATGGTTTCCCCGAACAGGGAAGAATCCACGAGCTCCGGGTTATGGCAGTAAGGGCATCTGAAATTGCATCCCCGGGTGAATATAATGGCGCATATCTTACCGGGATAATCGATCAGGGAAAATTTCTGTATGTCTCCGATCTTCACCGGACTACACCCGGAATACCTTTCTGTTTCTGAACTCTTCCTGCTTTCCCTTGTTCCATTGTTTCACCGGGCGTAGATAACCGACCACGCGGGAGAAAACCTCGCAGGATACCGAGCAAACCGGGCACGTGTGATGTTCTCCGTTAATATACCCATGATTGGGGCATACACTGAAAGTGGGGGAAAAGGTGAAATAGGGCAGGTGGTATTTATCGCAAACCCTGCGTACCAGCAGCTTTACAGCGGAAGGATTCTCGATACGCTCACCGGCGTAGATGTGGAATACCGTTCCGCCTGTATATCTGGTCTGGATCTCATCCTGAAGATCCAGTGCCTCGAAGATGTCATCGGTAAAGTTGACGGGAAGCTGTGTGGAGTTGGTATAGAAAACCTCTGCTCCTTTCCCTTCCGAACCGTTTCCCGGAGCACATATGATACCGGGGTATCTCCCTTTATCTTTTTTCGCCAGACTGTAAGAAGTCCCCTCGGCCGGAGTCGCTTCAAGATTATAATTGTTGCCGGTTTCCTCCTGGAATTGAACCAGCCGGTTCCTCATAAAATCGAGTATTCTCTTTGTGAAATTCTGTCCCTCAGGGGTGGCGATATTTTTCCCCATGAGGTTGAGGCACGCCTCGTTCATCCCCACGAGACCTATCGTGGAAAAATGATTTTTCCAGTACTCGCCGAAACGATCCTTTACCTTGCGGAGATAATATTTTGTATAGGGGTAAAGATCCTTATCCGTAAAATTTTCGAGGACCTTCCTTTTTGTTTCAAGGCTTTCCCTCGCCATAACCATCAGGTGGTCCACCCTCTCGATAAATTCGTCTTCTGTCGTTGAAAGATAACCTAACCTCGGCATATTGATGGTTATGACGCCGATGGACCCCGTCAGAGGGTTGGAACCGAAAAGACCGCCCCCTCTTTTCTCGAGTTCCCTGTTGTCTATTCTGAGCCTGCAGCACATACTTCTCGCGTCTTCCGGATTCATGTCGGAATTAACGAAATTAGAGAAGTAGGGGACTCCGTATTTTGCCGTCATTTCCCACAGGTATTCGAGATCGGGATTATCCCAGTCGAAATCGGCGGTGATGTTGTAAGTGGGGATCGGGAAGGTAAATACGCGCCCTTTGGCGTCACCCTCGGACATTACCTGGAGGAAGGCTTTATTAAAAGTAACCATTTCCTCCTGGAACTCTTTATATGTTTCGTTTTGTGGCTCCCCTCCTATAATGACACCTTGATCGGCGTAGTATTTAGGGACCTTTACATCCAGCGTTACGTTGGTGAAAGGTGTCTGGAATCCAACACGGGTCGGAACATTTATATTAAAAATAAATTCCTGGAGGGCCTGCTTCACTTCTTTGAAGCCGAGATTATCGTACCGTATGAAGGGTGCCAGGAGGGTATCAAAGTTCGAGAAAGCTTGCGCGCCTGCCGCTTCCCCCTGAAGCGTATAGAAGAAATTGACAATTTGTCCCAGAGCGCTGCGCAGATGTTTTGCGGGTTTGCTCTCCACTTTTCCTGATGCCCCCTTGAAACCTTCTATCAGAAGATCATATAAGTCCCATCCGACGCAGTAAACGGAGAGGATACTGAGGTCATGGATATGAAAATCCCCGTTTATCTGGGCGGCCCGGATTTCATCGGGATATATCTTGTTCAGCCAGTAGACTTTACTCACTTCAGATGAGAGATAATTGTTAAGTCCCTGAAGAGAATAGTCCATATTGCTGTTTTCGTTTATTTTCCAGTCTATCTTTTTGAGGTACTGATCTACGAGATCAACCTCCATCTTGTTAGCGATCTCCCTCAATCTTGCATGTTGATCTCTGTATATGATATATGCCTTGGCGGTCTTGCGATATGAGGAACCGAGAAGTACCTCCTCGACAATATCCTGTATCTCTTCGACGGTCATAATTGTGTTGTCGAAGAGTTTTTCGGCCACGTTCAATACTTTTATCGTGAGCCTTTGAGCGTCCTTTTCATCGAATTCACCGGTCGCGGCTCCCGCCTTTGCTATCGCGTTCGTAATCTTTGACGCATCGAACCGGGCAAGTCGTCCATCCCTCTTTTTTATTTTGTTGGGCATAATTCATCCCTCCGCTCTCGGTTATATTAACGCAACATATTGTGGTCGCATGATAGTATTAATACTATATGTCGTCAAGAGGATTTTTTTTGTAATTTGGTATCAGGGGAAGAATATACCGAAAATACAGTGGGTATGTTTGTACAAAAAAAGATGAAAGCGTTCGATGTATCTGCGAAAACCGGGTGGCGGTATGTCTCTTCAAAAAAAATATATCTTTGTTAACGATTCGAATGGATACACCCGATTCGGAAGGTCGATCAGTAAAAAAGCGGGATGCTGATGATATGGAGGGAAGGGAATAGATGAATTTCATTACCCTCCCGAATCTTCAAGGGTTGATTATCCCTTATCAGATTCTTGCCCTTCAACCGATCCATGGACACATCATGGACCTGTTTATGGCCCACAGTCACGGCTTTTTTTAACTTTGGGAATCGGCGCTTTGCTGGTAAGAGCGGTAAACAGTTTCCTGAAGTGTTTCACTGGTATTGGGAAGTTGCAGGTATTCATCCGTAAAAGCCATCCGGTTATTATATATTCTAAAAAACTTGACTATCCCTTATTGCTCGTAATAATAAAAGCAATTATTCGAATAGATAAAGTAGAGAATGTCAGGGGAAAACAGAAACACGGTTTATTTTGAAGTTAAGTCTTGCGCGGCGATTTTCTGTTTTTAGTTGAAGTGAAGCAATGGAGTTTTAAAAATCTCTCGGTTTCCGGCTGAAACATCTTCGGGCCGATTGCTTTAATAAATCTTTCTCACACAATTTCTAGACGATTAACTGGAGGAGAACGAAATTGATTCCAAGATATTCAAGAGACGAGATGACATATATATGGACCCCTGAGAACCGGTTCAAAAAATGGCTGGATATAGAGATTCTCGCATGTGAAGCTCTCGCGGCGAGAGGGAAGATACCGGTTGAATCGTTGAATAATATTAAGGAAAAGGCCGGTTTTGATGTACAGAGAATCGATGAAATCGAAAAAACGGTAAAACACGATGTGATAGCTTTTCTTACATCTGTCTCTGAGAAAGTAGGGGAAGACGCAAGATACATACACATGGGTCTTACTTCTTCAGATATTCTTGATACCTCACTTGCCGTTCTCTTAAAAGAGGCATCGGACCTGATCATCGCTGATGTGGATAAACTCCTGACTGTTTTAAAGGACAAAGCTTTTGAATATAAAGATACCGTTATGATCGGAAGATCGCACGGAATTCACGCGGAACCTGTCACCTTCGGCCTCAAGATGGCTCTCTGGTATCAGGAGATGAAGAGAAACAGAGTACGTTTGATCAGCGCCCGTAAAGCGATCAGTTGCGGGAAGATAGCGGGTGCTGTCGGCACTTTTTCCTTTATCGATCCCGGGGTCGAAGAATATGTATGCAAACGGCTGGGACTGGAGCCCGCGCCCATATCCACGCAAATCGTACAGCGAGACAGGCATGCCGAATATTTTTCGGCTCTTGCAATAACAGCCTCTTCTATTGAAAAATTTTCAACGGAGATACGACACCTGCAGAGAACGGAAGTCAGAGAGGCGGAGGAATTCTTTTCTCCGGGACAGAAGGGATCGTCTGCTATGCCTCATAAAAGAAATCCCGTACTTTCGGAGAATCTCTCCGGACTTGCTAGACTGGTGAGATCTTACGCTCTTGCTTCCATGGAAGATGTGACTCTCTGGCACGAACGTGATATCAGCCACTCTTCCGTAGAACGGGTTATAGCTCCCGACGCAACGATACTCCTCGATTTCATGCTGAGCAGATTTACCGGCATCGTTAAGAATCTTCTTGTTTATCAGGAAAGGATGATAGCTAACCTGAATATGACCAGAGGATTGGTGTTTTCGCAGATGGTATTGTTGAAGCTTATTGAAAAGGGAATATCGAGAGAAGGTTCCTATGCGATTGTCCAGAGAAATGCCATGAAATCGTGGAGTGAAAATATTGATTTCAAGCAGTTGCTTCTCGATGACGAAGAGGTAATGGCATATCTCAGCGAGAAAGATATCGATAACGTGTTCAGACTTGAAAATTTCCTTGGCAATGTGAATTTTATATTTGACAGGGTATTCGGGGGAGAAGATGAAAACGCTTAGGATAGTCCTGATTATTTTTTTCATGGCGGGAGTTCTCGGATGCAGCCACGTTAAGGAGTATATTGAAATTGCGGAAGATGGTGCCGTCTCAGAGAAATATTTCAATGTGCTAAACAAGTACACGGAAGAAAAGACTTTATATTCCGAGTTCGAGACACGTATTCATGTTGTCGCTACATGGAAAAACAGCGAATTTATGGATACATACCTTTCGGAATACTCCAGGCTTTATCTCCTGACCGATGCTGATAAGGAACAAAGAAGAGATGTACTCTCCGATACATCATCCGATCTCATGGAAATCCTGTTTTACGCGTATATGCCCGACAAAGAATCTAATGATTTTTCAAAACCGGATTCGATATGGAGGGTGTTCTCTTACGGCGAGGGAGCAGAGAGACTCGAGCCGATCGACATAAGAGAGATAAAAGTAACCCCCCTTGTTACAAAATTTTTCCCTTACGTCAAACCCTACGGGAAATTCTACAGTGTAAAATTCTCCAACTCGATACATCCCGGCAAGAACGATACGAATCAACATGACGGACCTGAACTCGTCTTCACAGGTGTGCTCGGAAAACTTGCGTTGCGATGGGACAGCGGCGAGGGCCGCTGATAACGGTT
Organism: Syntrophaceae bacterium UBA2210; assembly: GCA_002327865.1. Lineage (GTDB taxonomy): Bacteria > Desulfobacterota > Syntrophia > Syntrophales > UBA2210 > UBA2210. Next base: position 91,389 of record DCUQ01000010.1, on the reverse strand, counting down.
TAAATTAATCCCGTAACAATTCGTAACCACAATATCTTGTGGTGTTTTCTGCTTGACATACAAGTTAAGTTATATCTATACTCCCCAAAACTCAAGAGATATTCTCTACCGGTCTGGTATGTGGGGTTGTGCGCATCCCATAAACAAGATAGGTGGAAGGGGGGAACCAGTGGAAGATAAAGCCGGCTATCTTATGGATAATGAGGAAGAGAATATTAGACTGGATATAAAGACCGATCCTGAAGCCGTCAGAACACAGGCACAGTGGTGCGGGATCAGGCCTGGGATGCGTGTGCTTGATGCGGGGTGCGGCGCCGGAATAACTACGGCAATCCTGACTGACATGGTTCAGCCGGGAGGAACTGTGGTGGGTGTGGATTATTCAAAAGACCGCATAAAATATGCTGTCGAGAATTACGGCAGGGACGGCAAAACGCAATTCCATATTCGTGACCTCAGGAGAGATCTTGGTGATCTGGGGCAGTTCGATATTATATGGATCCGTTTTGTGCTGGAATATAATCGTGTTGAAAGCCCTGATATTGTAAAAAAACTGGCGGAGCTTCTAAAACCCGGCGGATATTTGTGTCTCCTTGATCTGGATTACAATTGCCTCAACCACTATGAATTGCCGCCCCAAATGGATCGGTTGCTTCACAGGCTTATGGAGAGACTGGACAGGGAATATAATTTCGATACCTATGCGGGCAGAAAACTGTATTCATATGTATACGATGCCGATTTGGAAGATATCCGGATGGATCTTTTTGCTCACCATTTATTTTATGGAAGTATTGAAGATAAGGACGTTTTCAACTGGACCAAGAAGGCGGAAATGGCGGCATCGAGACTTGGTGACCTTTTCGATGATTATCCGGGCGGCAGCAAGGCTTTTTCTGAAGAGTTCAACAGATTTCTTTATGATCCGAGGAGGTTTACCTATACCACGATGATGCTTTGCAAAGGGAGAAAACCGTTCAGCCGGCTTAAATAAAGATTAGCCGGGGGATTTTCGTTAAATCGGTGACATGTTGGGGCGTGACTTTTTAAAACCGTTGCACCTGCTTGAGGTGAAATCCCTTTTCCTCGAAAATTCTCAGGCAGGCGTCCACGACTTTCGAGTCGTAAGAAGTGCCTCTTCCCTGCTGTATGTCTTCCAGTGCTGCAGCGATACCCAGGGCCGGTCTGTACGGTCTGTCCGTTGCCATGGCCTCTATCACATCCGCGACCGCTATCACTCTTGCTTCTATCAGAATATCATCACCGGAAAGCCCCCTGGGGTAGCCCGAACCGTTTAATTTTTCATGATGCTGGTATACTATCTGAGCAACAGGGTACATGAATTCGATATTTTTCAAAGCGTTATACCCTGCTTCGGGGTGGGTTTTTATCATGTTGAATTCAATATCCGTAAGTTCTCCGGGCTTACTGAGGATTTCGGCAGGAACATTTATCTTCCCGATATCGTGTATTATCGCTGCCATGCGGATGCCACTTATCTTATCTTCAGGCAGGTTCATTTCTTCGGCGATAGCCACGGCTATGTCCGTTACTCTCTTCTGATGGCCGGCGGTATAAGGATCTTTAGATTCAACAATGACAGCCATGGCGTCGACTGTGCTTTGCAGAGCGGATCTGAGCATTTCAACGTTTTTCTCGAGGTCTGTGATATCTTTTATGGTACCTATCAAACCCGTCTTGTTCAATTTTGAATCGAAATTCGGGGAACTGCTTATATTGAAAAGACGCTCTGTTCCTTTGCTGGTTAAAAGTGTGCCGGTGATTACTCTGCCTGTTTCTTTGCCTTCTTTTGCCTGTTTAAAGAAGCGCATATATTTTCGTATGTCTTCTTTTTTCGCGAAGTCTATAAAATACCTTCCTATAACCTCTTTCTTCTTATGCCCGAGGATTTTCTCCCACGCCGGGTTAATATAGTTGAAGGCTCCGTCGGCATTTAATGTATAGATAATGTCCGGAGCGTTTTCTCCGAGAGCCCTGAACCTTTCTTCGCTGTCCCTGATCTGCTGGTAGGTTTTTGCATTGTTAATACTGATCCCTATCTGGGGCGCAATTCCCATCAGGAGATTTATATCACTCTGGCTGAACTCTTTGTTTTCCTGGAAGCTTTCTACCGCTAGAACCCCTTCCGAGTTTCCTTCATATATTATCGGGACGCAGATGAAAGCTTTAATATCGAGCATTTTAATGAATTCAAACGTTTTCTGGGTGACTTTCTTGCTTATTTTTTTGACGTCGTCTATCAGAAAAGGCTTCTGTTCCTTGAAGGTTATAACGAAAGGTCCGAGCGAACCCGGTTTGTCGAGATGGAAAGTCGCCTGTTTTACAAAATCTTCCAGATCCGGTTTATAGCCGTAACCGGCCGCATAGGTCAGTCGAGTTTTGTCCTCGTTGGCCAGCATGATAGTGCCCCTGTCGAAAGCAAGGCGCTTTTCCAGGGTTTCCATGATAAAATCGAGCAGTTGTTTGGTATCCAGGATGCTGGAAGTCCCTTGTCCAATCTCCTGAATCAGTAGGGAGTTGTTATACCGGGTATTAGTTTGTTCCAGCAATTCGCTGGCCATCTCACTGTCAATCTTGAGCTTTGAACGGGCTTCCTGCTTCTCAAGATATTCCGCGTAAGCGAAAATGCCTGTTGTGAAAAGGGAACATCCCATCGCCGTAATTATCCATGATTCCAGCGGCAGCATAAAGAAAAACACAATGCAGATTATGATGCTCAGGAAGAAAGAATAACGGGCAATACGCCTCCACACCATGGAAGGGTTCTGCTTCCAGGAAATAATGTAGGTGCAGGCGTTGTCTCCCTTGTGTATACAGGTAGGATGTTCAATCTTCGCGAATTCGTTTGTGAACATCTTGGCTACTCCCTCGAATGTTCCCATCCTGTTTTCGCACTGGTAGGGCTTTTCAGCCACACCTTCATTCGGGGTTACCGTTATTTCGATCTTGTTGCTGCCAAGGCGTTTCGCAGTTACTTTAATGGCGCGACTCACTTGATGGTACAGTTTTTCTATCACCCCGTAGGCTGTTGCGGGAGTGATAAATCCCATGGCATACTGCTGCACCGGCCGGCCCGCTTTGGAGAGGATGGAATAACGTCCCACTAAACGGGCGATGTGAGGGTTATTTGTTTTTTCAGTCAGGGCCTCATGAAAACGGTCTACCTGGTCCTGCGTCAGCCAATGCCCCTCATCCTGCATCTGATGGGTGGTGATTCCGGCGTGCTCAAGAATAGGTTCCACATCTATTTCAGGGTAATTTTTTTTAAGGTATTCAAGATAGATCTTCAGAATCCTTGTGCTGTAAAGCGAGCTGTCGTTCATTTATTAAAATACCTTTTGATGAGAAATCTAATAAAAAATCTGATCTTTGTTTTCAATCGTCCCTTAAGATAGTCCAGAAGTTCCTTCCCGTACTGCATATCCATGATAAACAGTATGTACTGTTTTTCATACGGTATATTTTTATTTTCCAGATACGAATGGGGGTATACCAGAAGAGGGATTTTTTCAAGCTCATATATATCCGTCAGGTTTCCGACTGCGCTTGACAATATGTCCCAGGGAAGGTATTCCGGATCGGTTATTATAATCTTGATGCCGTTCAAAAGTTCGGACATGTTCAGTCCCAGGTCCGACTGATTGGCAACGAGTACCGCTTTCAGCTTCTCACCGTGAACCAGGGAATATATTTTCATTTTCCTGACAAGGCCGTAGCGTTTGTATGTTTCTTCAAGTGTTTCATCGTTTGAATGACTATATTGCGGATATAAAATGTCCGGCAAAAGACCGCCGGAACGGTTCCTGTAAAACCTGTCGAGTTCCCGGAAGTCCGAGTTCGAATATTCCCGCAGCGACCACCCGTCGGGCAGGTTTTCCTGTGAAGACGCTGTCGAACAATCCTTGTACGCGAAAAGATCGAGCGAACAAGCCCTGGGATTTCTGAAATGCCGCGCGAAATCTCCGAAAAACAGATCCATAAATCTGGTGCTGGGGCGGTAATAGCATATCCAGTAATCCATCTTGTAGGCCGGTAAGCGATAGAATCCCTCGAAATAGTGGATTATTTGTTTCAGCAAAGATATGCCGGTACGCGTTCTGGCTCCCGGTACCGGTTTAGCGGCCAGGTGGTGAACCATCCATGAACGTTCATATGCCTTTACCATGGAGACATGTCCGTATATACAGCCGTTTTCCTGATAGGTCATGTGAGCAGCAATTTCAGGCATTTCCTGATAGAGCTTGCGGTACGTTTCCTTGATGCTGTCCTTGTAAGGTTGGATGAAATGATATTTCTTTGGATAGATGAAGCCGGAATCGAAAAGAAAATTCCAAAGGACGTCCATATTTATTCGTTCTGAAACATGGATTTTAGAATCCAGAATGTTACCAAGTATGTTGTTCAGTTTTCCGTAAGTTACAATACCCATGTCCAGTATCGCCATGCCGCAACGGAACACTCCCCCTTTTTCTTTTCGGCGATATATAACCTGGGCGGTACACGGCATTGCCAATATGCCTGAATAGTTAATGTTGATGCTGTTGATAATCATTCCCGGAACCAAAGCGCATTCATCTTCTCTTTCATGTATGGAAAATCCTGTAACGGATATGTCATGCAGATCGAGTTGCATCGGCTTGCCGGAAAAGGGGTGTTCGAAAGTTATACTGGACGATGGAGCCAGTCGTGTCCGGGGACTTCGTATTTTTCTGCTCCTGAAACGCTTGATTTGATCGATAATGGGAGCAACTACGATTTCTTTCACTGACATACTGCCTGTCTGATTAATAAACCTGCAGGATTCGGAAAAGATTATCTTTTCATCCCGGTATAACCTGAGGACAAGTGGTTCGTCTACGTTCAGCCAATGAAAGGTACCGCCGTGGCCGGGTGCAACCCTGACACGGAAAGAAAACGGGCTGAAATTCAGCAGACAGCCACTGGCGAGAAAGCCGCTTTGAGTAATTTCGGCAGTAACCCCCTGGGATGTATAGCGCCTGGCCTGCCGGTTCTTGAGGGCTTGGCCTGCTTCGGGCAAATTAATCGAGAAATAATTTCCATCAATACGTAACGATTTTACCGGAACCAGTATTGCTGTCATACCGTCGTCAATCAGCAGGTTCAGAAAACGATAGTGTCCGAAACTTGTTTTGTTTTCTTCAGACCATTTACAGGTTATCGTTTCTCCGGTGCATGGTTCAGGATATACCTTTACAAGGATATCCTCTTCATATTGAGGATCCTTTAGGTGAACCCACAATCGGCCGCCGGTAAAATGGATGTGATTTATGGTATTTGTAAGATTTTTCCTGTTTATTTTGTTTGCGGATTTAAGAAATTTAACCAGATCCTGATGCCTGAAAAGGATATGGGACTCCCTTTCCGTGCTTTCAGTTATTTCCCCGTTACCGGCCATCGGATCTTTTTTTATGAGCATTTTGCCAGGCCCTTCTTGCTCCTGTCTCTTATTGCAGATAGTAGAAAACCCAAGCTTTCGGATCTCATCACGCTGGTGCTTGTTACAGCCTATCCATTAGTCGTAATTAATATTCGCAAGATTTTAATACAGGAGTTACTTATCTTTACCGGATAACATGCGTTATACTGATACGAAATTACATCTATCCGGAACGATTTCCCGGTACCGTAAGCAATCGGGTGCAATGCTACACAAATCTTACTATATCAGTTTATGGATTCTTTCAGTTTTTTAGAACATTTAAAGGTGACTACCTTGCGGGCATTCAGCATCAGCGCATCACCTGTCTGAGGATTTCGTCCTCTTCTTGGATTTTTCGGATTAACCGACCACTTCCCGAAACCGGATATGAGAACAGCATTTCCCCGTTCCAGTTCTTCTTTCATCAGCTCAAACACATCTTCTACTACCTTGCCGCACTTTTCTTTCGGAATATCTGTACCGGAGTGCAGGATTTTTACCAGCTCTGCTTTTGTAATAGTCATAACTGTCATACCTTTCTGATTTTTTCTTATTTGAAGTGGTCCTTATCATCCCCGGCCGAGGGGCTGGTAAAGGACGGTTTTGCCCTGTTTTACTATGTCTGCAATATCTTGCCGATAGTCATTATCTCCGCCTCTTTAGTTCCTTCATAGAGTTCGAGTATTTTCGCGTCCCTGTACCATTTCTGCACTTTGTATTCTTCTATATACCCGTAGCCTCCGTGTATTTCAACAGCGGCATTGGCACAAAATACAGCGGTTTCACCTCCGTAATATTTGGCCATGGCCCCTACGTGGTAATCCGGACTTCCGGAATCAGCCGACCAGGAGGCTTTATATACCAGATTTCTCAAGGCCTCTATACGGATAGCCATTTTTGTCAATTTCTGCATGGTGATCTGGAAGGCACCGAGGGGTTTGCCGAAAGCGGTTCTTTCCCGGGCGTATTTGACAGCCTCATCCAGACAACCCTGAGAGAGACCAAGTGCCTGTGCAGACACCAGGATGCGGGTTATATCAAAGAAGTGCATCAATTGGTAGAACCCTTTTCCCTCTTCGCCAATCAAATTTTCCTGCGGTACCCTGACATCTTCCAGTGATATCTCCGCGGTATCGCTTGCCCGGATTCCCATTTTTCCGTGGATTTTGGTTTTCGTAACGCCGGGTGCGTCGGCGGGAACAATGATCTGACTGAATTTGTGATGGGTCCTGGCATCGGGGTTTGTTATGCACTGGCATACCATCCAGTCACAGACAGTTCCATTTGTAATGAACATCTTGTTTCCATTGATTATATAATCGTTGCCATCCTTTACGGCCCTTGTTCCGTATCCGGCTACATCCGTCCCCGCGTTAGGCTCCGTAAAAGCTCCGGCACTGACTTGCTCTCCTCTGCACACCGGAGGCAGATGCCGTTGTTTTTGTTCTTCTGTACCGAAATAGTAGACCGCCTCGCATCCGAACCCGGCTGCCGTTATGTTGAGGCCTATACCCATGTCGATTCTGGAGAGCTGCTCCGTTACCAGAGAATTGCCGAGAAGCCCGACACCTGATCCGCCGTATTGTTCCGGGATCCACGCACATACAAGACCGTTTTCCGCGCCTTTTTTTCTAAGTTCGGGTGTATATCTTTCTTCCCGGTCACACTCTTCGGAAATGGGAGCTATTTCCGTCTGGGCAAATCTGTAGGTCATGTCCTGCAGCATTTTCATCTCTTCGGAAAGCCCAAAATCCATATTTTCCCCCTCCGTATCTATTGCATGTGAGTTTATATCTCTGCCGGTCGGCAGTGTCAAATATATATAATTAGGGTGTCGACAGATTTTTATGAATACTTCGTGCGCGGTTTTCATATATTGTTTTAATATTTTTTTGTCAATACAATATTGTAACTATTCACTTTATCTGGATGAGGCTGTCCCGATCGGAGGTTAAAGTGGGAGTAAAAGAAAGCGGGTTGCCTTTTTTAGCGGCGAAGAAGCGGCTAGGCTTGCATAGTGGAATGTGACTTTGGAAGACATTGTATCCCTTTGTATCTATAACGATTTTTCAGTACGGGGTTTCTACCGGTTTTGGCACATCGCCGCTCTTTTTGTGTATGTCTGAACAATTGCTCATATGCGGGTAATTTTTAATAAAACCGAACAAAAAAATGCTTGACAGAGGTTCGGAAGGTAAGGTACATTGACACCCTACTTAACAATCGGAATATGATTATCATTTTTGCTCCACTAAAAAACGGTAGTGTATCATGTTTTTGGGAATAGTAGCTGTGATTATCATAAAAGGAAAAACATATTATACAACAGCGGATGCAGCAAAAGCTCTTGGAGTTTCTCCAAAGACGGTGAGGAGTTACATAAAAAGAGGGATTATTCCACAGCCTCCGGAGATACGCTATGGATTGCGTCTGTTGAATCATTTCCCTCTTGATTATATCGAAAAGGCCAAACGACTTCTAAAGCTGCCATTGTAAAAGAGTGTTTTCAAGAACAGGCGGGAAGCCATTTTTATTGTGAAGAATCGTTCTATTATTTAAAAATTGATTTTATGGTTTCCGTAGTTTTCAGTGATGGGGGGGTGCTTGGTTTTGTCTTCTTCAAAGGAAATTTCTTCTACAGAAAAATTGCTTGATCTTATCCGGAATGACGATCAGCAGGGTAAATTGCCTGACACTCCGACTACATCTCAATCCAGAAAGACAAAGAAAAATAATGTGCCGGGCCTGCTCACAGGTAAAAATGTATCCGTCGGCGTAGATATCGGGCGAGATGAACTGAAACTGGTCAAAGTAGGACGACTTTCCGGCAGTCAGCGGGAATTGCTCGATTATAAAAAAGTTCCGATAAAAGCCGGCATGTCAAGCAACAGCCCCGCTTTTGCCGGGTTCTTGAGATCAGAACTTGATCTCTTCTGCGGTTCGGGGAAAGCTGTTGATTTGTGGGGTCTGATACAGTCGGAAAAGGTAGACGTACAAAATATCCGAATACCCAAAGTTGGTAAAAAACAACTTGAAAACGCTGTTTCATGGACGGTTAAGAAGAACACGCCATTCAGCGAAGAAAAGACGGTTCTCGATTTTGAAATTCAGGGCGAAGTGATTGAAAGCGGCGTCAGAAAGCTGTCGGTTCTGGCATGCATAGCCCCGAAACGTGAAATCGAGGAGATGGAAGATCTCTTTAACGAGATCGGTTTTCCATTGACCGGCATCACACTTATCCCCTTTGCGCTGCAAAATCTTTTCAGGACCGACTGGATATCTTCCGTTGATCAGACAGTGGCTACGCTGTACATCGGAAACGATTCATCGCGTATAGACATTTTTTCCGACGGGAACCTTACGATGTCGCGCGTTATAAAAGCGGGGGTCGAGAGTATGGCGGATTCTCTTATGGAAGAATATGCCGCTTCCTCATCGGACATGATGACCCTGGATAACGCGAAGAGATTGATTTACACTCTCGGTTACGATGCTCAACCTGTTGAAGAGAGTGCCCGTTTCGGTCTTGATAAAGAAAAAATATTTGAGATGATAAGTCCCGCTCTGAAGCGGCTTGTAGGGCAGGTTGAAAGAACCTTTGAACATTATGCGGTTACTCTTGGCAGTGATCGCGTAAGTTTCATATATGTTTTCTGTGACATGGATATTTGCAGGCCCTTTATCGACTATGTCGGTAATGAGCTGAGAATCGGGAGTGAGGTGCTGGATCCTCTGTCTCCGGAAAATCCATACTCCGGTAACGCCGCATCGGATGCATCCGTTTCCCATCGGGTCTCCCTTGTGTCTACACTCGGCCTGGCGTTGTCTGATACAGCCTATACCCCCAATCTTATCTTTCCGTTTAGTGACAAGGAAAAGCTTAAGAATATCAAAACATTTAACAGGGTAATCATTTCAACTTTTGCAGTAGTCATGTTGCTTCTCTTCGGGATTTTCTTCTGGCTGGGGGGTGTTGTCGATAAGAAAGAGGTTAAGCTGGCAGGCCTTGAACAGCAGATGGACAAGGGAATCCAGGCAATTGAAACCCCCGCCCGTAACCTTGTTACTGAAATTACCGGAAACCGGCTTACCCTAAAGAAATTCAAAGACAGGTACTTCGGCCTGGCGATTATAGGAGAACTTTCGAAGCTGACCCCGGAAAAATTAAGTCTCCTGTCTGTTAAAGCCGGCGAAGAAATGGCCGTTAAAAAAGAAGGGGAAAAACCCGCAAAAGGAATGATTATACAGGGAATCGTTGAAGGTGCTCCCGGTTCTTTTGAACCTGTCCTGGCAAAATATGTATTGGCACTGAGCAAGTCTCCCATGTTTAACAAAGTCTCAATCGATAAAAGTAGCGTGGGGCCTTTTCATGCGAGCGAAGCGCTTCACTTCACTCTTTTTGTTGATTTTGCTGAGGAATTGAAATGAAGAAAAACAAGATACATGTTGACAAGATTCCAGGCCGCAGCGTGATCTACCTTCTGATATGTCTTGTTATCGCAGTTATTTTTTACTTTGTTGCTATTTATCCGTGTCAGAAGTCGATAAAAGATATGGATCTGAGAGTTGCTCAGGTTTCCGAGCATTTGGAAAAGCAGAAAACTCTATTTCCCCTTTATAACGAACTGGTGAAGGAAAGCCAGGGCGAGGTTCACTCAAGTCTACCTGTACCCGATACGGAGGGACTCTCAAGGAATGATATAGATACAATTGCCCAATTATTTGAGAAAATGGCTGATGAATGCAACATGCAGGTTGTATCAGTGAGGCCGGATGCGTTAGCTTTTACGGAGAAATCCAGCAATATAATGGTTGACATTCAGTTGAAGGGCAAGTTTCTCGACTTCAGAACGTTTCTGGTGGAATTGGGGAAAACGCCCTTTCTGGAACGTGTAGAATCGATAGAAATAAAGCAGGAATCCGTATACAAGCAGTTTTTTCTTACGGTACGGCTGGCAATCGCTTAGAAAAATCGAGTCGTACCATACATAACGGCTAAGTGGGATTATAAGGGAATTATGAAAAGGGTTAAGGTATCGACAAGGGAGATAGTGATCATAGGTATAATGCTGATCGCCGTCCTGTACGGGTTCTACAGCTTCTTTATTGCTCCGTCATCGAAGCCGGAAAAGTCCGTATCCCTTAAAAGTGTGACCGGAACAGACAATCTCATAAAGGATGCTTCCGAGGTTTTGAAAATCCGCGGTTCTTACCCGGTTTATGCCGCTATTGTAAGTAGTGCCGAGGGTAGTTGGGACAGGGATCCCTTCTATGAACAGAAAGCTGCTTCGGTGACTGTCGGGGATCTGGGGCTGAAATACAACGGTTATCTGGAGATCGGCAGGAAAAGAATAGCGATTATAAACAACGTCAGTTACGAAATCGGTGATAAACTGGAAATCGCCGAATATATTGTCAGACATATAAGCCCCTCTGCAGTAGTCGTTGAAGGGGAAATAAAAGGGATGAGAGTTACCATCCCGTTATCAGAGGAATAACCTTTCATGGAGGATATGGCGGTGAGGGTAATCGTAGAGAGAAAAATGGCGCGGCTGTTTTTGCTGGTTATAACCGGAATGTTTGTTATGGGCTGTGCCGGTACGAAGGAAGTAAAGGAAGATTCGTTTTTTGATAAATGGAATCTCGCAGCAAAGGAATCCGTGGGTACATCACCTGTTTCCAGGGTTCGCTCGCTGGAAATACCCGATGAGCCCGGCATGGCAGGTGAGGTGAAAAAGGAGGAAAAGGTTCTTCCAACCGTAAAAGTAACACTTGTAATGCGTGACGCGGATATAAATGTTGTCCTTCGTACATTGTCCAGGGCGGCCGATCAGAATATAATAATCAACTCCGAGGTGATGGGCAAGGTAAGCGTGGATTTCAAACAGGTCCCCTGGGATGAGGCGTTTCTCAGCATTATGCATTCCAGAATGCTTACATATGTATGGGATGGAGATATCATAAGGATAACTACAGTCGCAGACCTGAAAAATGATCTTGAATTAAAAAAGATTCAAAGAGAACAACGTGAGCAGCAGATTCTCCGTAACAGGTTGTCTCCTTTGCTGACTATGGTCGTTCCCATTGATTACGCGGACCCTGATAAGCTGAAGGAGACGATTGGGGGCTTTCTGACCAAGAATGAAAAGGGTGAGCCTTACGGATCGGTGATGATAGACAAGCATACGAATTCGCTGGTTGTCCAGGCGACCAGGAGCGATCTTGAAAAAATCATTCCCATGGTCAGCAAGATCGATAAACCTACTCCCCAGATCCGGATAGAGGCAAACATTGTCGAGACAACCAAAGAAACCGCCCGGGAGCTGGGGATCCAGTGGGGTGGGTCATACGGTGGAATGGCGGGAGCTTATCCTTATTCCGCTACAGGAAACAGTTCCGCTGCCGGTAGCGGAACCGGAGATATGGTGGTTGACTTTCCTGTCGGCGAGGGTGCGATAGCAACAGCCGGCGGATTGTCCTCGCTTGCTCTTACATTCGGAACGATAGGGGGGAATATTCTCCAGATGCAATTGAGCGCGCTGGAGTCTGAAGGCAAGGTGAATATCCTGTCCAGTCCTTCTATAACCACACTCGACAATCAGATGGCGTTTACCGAAAATGGTGAAAGAGTACCTTTTGTTTCTTATGAAGACGGTGATCAGGAAGTTAAATGGGAAGACGCGGTTCTCCGCCTGGAAATTACGCCGCATGTTATCGACGATGAAAAATTGAAAATGAAGATACTCGTCAAGAAAGATGAGGTCGATGAGTCGCGTGATGTCCAGGGAAATCCATATATCATTAAAAAACAGACGGATACGACGTTGATAGTAAGGGATGGCGAGACGATCGTTATATCGGGGCTCAGCAAACAGAGAGATACTGGAGGAGACGCCGGCGTGCCGCTGTTGAAGGATATCCCGGGCCTGGGTTATCTGTTCAAGGGTGAAAGCAAAGGTAAAAAACTGGAAAAGGTGCTTATCTTTATCACGCCTCACATATTGAAACCTGATATGGTCGGTGAAAAGGGAGAACAGGGCGGGATTGAGAAAGAACCTTCGACCGGTGGATTGAATAAGCCGGATCTTCCGGAAGCAAAAACGGTGATCCCGAAGGAAGCAAAAGAAGCTGACGGCGAGTATGTAATTCAAGTCGCGTCTTTTAAAGAAAAAATCAACGCGGATAATGTAACACAAAGACTGTCGGATATGGGATACTCTCCGACCCTGGCTGAAACAATGGATTCTTCAAATCAGGAGTGGTTTGTTGTTCTTTTGAAAGGGTATCATACTCATAGCGAAGCCGCGGCAGTTTCAGCTTTACTGGAAAGAGATATCCGGGATCTTAAATGCATTGTCATAAAAAGCGCCGGTTGATCCAGCACCTTAAGATTGTTTAAGGGGTGATGTGTGTGGAATATTACGGGATCTTGAATTTTACCAGTGAGCCTTTTTCCAATTCCCCGGACCCGGACTGTTTTTATGAATCAGCACAGCATATAAAGTGCTTACAGAACCTGGAACTGGCTGTACGCTTGCGCCGGGGGCTTAATGTCGTTATAGGGGATGTGGGAGCCGGAAAGACCACGCTCTGCAGGCAGATAATACGAAAATTTTCCGAAGATGAAGATGTTAAAACGTATCTTTTGCTTGACCCCTATTTCAGCAAGCCGATCGAGTTTTTACGTGCTGTCAGTGAAATGCTGGGCCTTGATACGGAGAAGCCGGACATTACCGAGTGGCAGTTGAGGGAAGAAATAAAAAATTATCTCTTTAAAAAAGGGATTACCGATAACAAGCTGCTGGTTTTGATCATAGACGAGGGACAGAAATTGCCGGATTTCTGTCTGGAAATGTTACGGGAGTTCCTCAACTATGAGACGAATGAGTATAAACTTTTACAGATAATTATCTTCGCCCAGAAAGAGTTTTATCGGATACTCAAAGAAAACCCCGGTTTCGCGGACCGGGTTAATTTTTCTTATAATCTTCAACCGATGACCTTTACCGACGCGAGGGCGATGATACAGTATCGCCTTAATATCGCCAGTGAATATGGTGATAACAGATCAGTTCATTTCACATTTCCCGCGCTCTGGGCGATATATAGGGCCACTGGAGGATATCCGAGAAAAATAGTCGGGCTTTGCCACCAGGTTATTCTCGCGCTGATTATTCAGAATCGTTCGAGGGCGGGATGGACGCTGGTCCGCTCATGTATTCGCAGGAGTAAAACAGGTGAACGGCCGGTTAGAGCCGCATGGGTTACCGGCATTGCAATCATGACAGTCGTTATGTTCTTTGGCTTTGAGTTCGGGTATGAGCGTTTTATTACAGCAGTTGAATATCTGTCATCGCATGAGGCGAAGTCGACGTTCAGTCCTGATGAAGGTGGAATGTTGAAGGAATCGGAGAACGGGATCGCAGTCAAACCGCCTGACACGCTCGCCGTTCCCGAGAAAGTTTCCATGGAACCACTGCTTGCCGTGAAAGAATCTTTATCCATGGAGAATCATTCGGCAGAATCTGGACCTTCGCTTCCCGTAAAAGAGCTTTTACCCGCGAAACATTGTCCGGAGGTACTGGGACGATTGCAAATAGAAAAGGATGAAACCGTTTGTAAAATAGCCCAGATTGTATACGGCAGAGATTGTACTCCGGATAAGATCGCTTTGATAGGGGTAGCTAATCCCCATATAAAAAATCTAGACTGGGTCATACCGGGGGAAACAGTTAACCTTCCGGCATTTCCCTCCGATTTTTGTCCCGCATCGGAATGGGTCTGCTGGGTATCGGTGGCACAGAAAGACAGTCTGGAAGATATTTACAGATTATATAAAAATTATCCGAAACGGTCATTTCCGATTCAGATATTTCCCTACTGGAATGATCGAGAAGGTCTGAAGTTTGAGGTTATTTTAAAAAAGAGCTTTGCCGATGAAGAATCCGCTCAGAATGCTATTGCGGAATTGCCCCGAATTATTTCTTCGGGTGCAAAAATTATCACACATTGGGATGAAAACACGGTTTTCTTTTCCAGTGTGGCATCTCATTAATAGTCCCCCGTTGAAAGAAGAAAGGACCGGACGTTGAGAGTAAAAAAGAAATTAGGAGAAATGCTGACAAGCGCCGGGGTGCTGACTGAAGATCAGTTGAAACAGGCTTTGATCGGCCAGAAAAAAGCAGGGCTGAAGTTGGGGCAATATCTGATCCAGGAAGGTTGGGTCAGAGAGGATCAGATCATAGACCAGATCAGCGAGCAACTGAATATCGAAAAATATGATCCCCAAAAATACCCGATAAATCAGGACCTGTCAGATCTGATCCCGTTCGATATTGCTCAGAAACACCAGGTGGTTCCCTTGCAGAAAAAGAGGAAACTTCTTACCGTGGCGATGGCTGATCCCATGGACATTGATTCCATTGATTATGCAGAGATGATCACTGATATGGAAGTAACTCCCGTGGTTTGCTCGGATAAGGAGATAAATCAGCTTCTTACCCTTACATATGGTACTCAGTCCGGAGACTTGCAACAGGTACTTAAGGGGATGGGGGACGTAGAGGTTGATGTCGAAGAGGAAATAACCGCGGCGAGAGAAACAGACGTTCGTGTAAGTTCTCTCCAGGATATGGCCGAAGAGGCGCCGGTTGTCCGTATTGTAAACTCCATCATCGCACAGGCCGTTCGCGAAGGCGCGAGTGATATTCATATCAGCCCCGAGGCGGATAGAGCTCAGCTCAGGTTTCGTGTCGATGGTAAACTTCGGGAAGTTCCATCACCTCCCAAATCTCTCCTGCTGCCTATAGTATCGCGTGTGAAGATTCTCTCGAATATGGATATATCCATATCACGGATCCCGCAGGATGGTCGGTTTACGGTCAGAATGGAGAAAAAGGAGATTAACATCAGGGCATCGGCACTTCCCACTATCCATGGAGAGAATATCGTGTTGCGGCTTCTCGACATGAGCTCGGGAGTTTACTCTCTCAAGCAACTCGGGATGTCCGAGGAAGACAGGGAAAAGATAGAGTCGGCCATAGTCAAACCTTATGGCATGATACTAAGCACCGGGCCGACGGGCAGCGGAAAAAGTACAAGTCTCTACGCGATTCTGAAGGAACTCAACAAACCCGATATAAATATCATTACCCTGGAAGATCCTGTTGAATACAGAGTGGAACATATACGCCAGGTACAGCTTAACCGTAAGGCGGGTATGACTTTTGCCAGCGGACTCAGGTCGATTCTCCGCCAGGACCCGGATGTCATGCTGGTAGGGGAGATCAGAGACAGCGAAACGGCGGGTCTTGCTACGCAGGCGGCCCTTACGGGACACCGGGTCTTGAGCACGCTTCATACAAATGACGCGGCGGGCGCGGTAACAAGACTTGCCGAAATGGGGATAGAGCCCTTTCTCATATCTTCCGTTCTCCTGGTTTCTTTCGCGCAACGACTTGTAAGAACGGTCTGTCCTTATTGCAAAGAACCGTATACCCCCCCTATGGATGCCCTGAAAGCGTGGGGACTGGACCAGGTTGAAGGTGCCGATTTTCAGCGCGGCAGGGGATGTATCCAGTGCATGAATACCGGATATAGAGGACGCACAGGTGTTTTCGAGGTCTTGCAGATCGATGATATGATCCAGCATATGATTTTGAGAGGTAAGACGGCGCAAGATATTACCAGGGCAGCGAAAAGGGCGGGGACACTTCAAACCCTAAAAGACGATGCCGCTGATAAGGTAATCCGGGGTATAACAACACTCGAAGAAGCGATTTTGACTGTCATGATGGTATAGGGAAGGACATATCCGAATGCCAGGCTTTTCTTACAGAGCGATCAATCAAAAAGGAGCTTCCGTTACCGGCGTTATTGAAGCTGAATCGGTGGAAGCTGTACAGAACCTGCTGAACGAACAGGGATTTATTCCATCCGATGTTACGGAACAGAAATCGGCCATGTCCGGCGGATTTCTACACAGGTTGCAGACGAAACTGACAACCGTCAAAATGGATGAGCTGATACTGTTTACCAAGCAGATCAGGACCATGCTTATCGCCGGATTATCGATACTCAAGGCGCTGGAGGTGCTCGAGAACCAGACGCAAAACCTGAAATTAAAGAGTGTTATAGCTTCCATGTCTCTCGAGATAAAGGAAGGGTTTGCTCTCCATGAAGTTTTCGGTAAACACCCCAACATATTCCCTCCCCTGTATGTCAGCATGATAAAAGCAGGTGAGTCCAGCGGTACTCTTACCAATGTCCTCGAGCGGCTGATTTACATTCTCGATCATGAGTATAAGGTAAAATCGAATATAAAGTCGGCACTGCAATATCCCGCTATTGTCGTGGTTGCCCTTGCAGGAGCCTTTTTGGTCCTTCTTACATTTGTTATCCCCAAATTCGTAAACATATTCAACAAGGTGGGACTGGATCTTCCCCTGCCCACCCGTATTTGCCTTTATCTTTACCGGTTTCTTCATGATTACTGGTACCTGCTGCTGGGAGGACTTGTACTCGTTATTGTGGGGCTGAGCTACTGGTTCAAAACGGAGCCGGGACGATATGTGCGGGACAGGTTTATTTTAGGACTTCCACTTATAGGAAATCTCTTTGTCAAGGCGGCGATGTCCCGTTTCGCGAGCATCTTTTCCATCCTGCAGGCGAGCGGAGTCAGCGTTCTGAACGCGTTTGAAATCCTTTCAGGGGTTATCGGTAACGCGGCTATAAGCAGGGAATTCTCCAATCTGAAAGATAAAATCGAAGAGGGAAGGGGGATATCCGCCCCCCTGCGTTCGGCGAAATATTTTACACCCATGATAGTGGATATGGTGGCGGTTGGAGAAGAATCGGGTCAACTTGAAGAGATGCTCCGCGTAGTTTCCGTTCATTATGACGATGAAGTCGAATATGCCGTGAAAGGATTGTCTGATGCCATAGGTCCGATCCTGATTGTATCCCTTGCCGCGGTGGTCGGTTTCTTTGCCCTGGCCATATTCCTTCCCATGTGGGATATCACAAAGATGGTTTAATCTAAAAATGTTCCAGCAGACAGATAATAAAACTGCCGGAAGAAGATCCTTTACAACAGGTTCCGGTTGCCGTATAAGTCTTTATGTTATTGTTCCCGGTATTTTCTCCGGGATATCGATCCTGTCTTTTATCATCGCCCTTAATACGGCCGATTCATACCATTTTATGATAAGGCATATCTTATGGGGGGGTGTAATAAGCATACTGACTTTCCTGTGCGGTTTCTTGGTAGTATGGATCGTGTTGAAACCGGTCAAACAATTTGTGAAAGAAACGGAAAAATTGTCGGTATTCCAGGAGATTAGTGCCGAGAAAAGGGAAAGACCCAATGATGATATCGGATATTACGAACAGGTATTCCGGGATGTTACCGATATATTGGGAAAGGTCGAGGCGGAGAAACTTTTTCCGGAAATAATCGGCCAGAGCAGGGTTATGCGCGGTGTATTCAACCAGATCCTTAAGGTGGCACCGACCGATACAACAGTTCTCATCATGGGCGAAAGCGGCACGGGTAAGGAACTGGTAGCCACGAGCATCCATAAGCACAGCCGCCGAGAGAACAAACCCTTTATAAAGATCAGTTGTGTCGCAATACCGGAAACCCTTCTTGAAAGCGAGCTGTTCGGTTATGAAAAAGGCGCTTTTACGGGAGCAACCGCGCGGAAGAATGGTAAATTCGAGCTTGCCGACGGCGGCACTATATTTCTAGACGAGATAGGAGATATGTCTCCGGCGATCCAGGCAAAGCTGCTTCGCGTGTTGCAGGAGAGGGAATTCGACCGTCTCGGCGGCAGTAACCCCATAAAAGTGGATGTCCGCCTTATTACCGCCACAAACAAGGATCTTTTCAAAATGGTGAAGGAGGGGAACTTCAGAGAAGATCTGTTTTACCGTCTCAATGTTTTCCCCCTGGTATTGCCTCCGCTAAGAGAGCGGGAAGACATTGCCGTCCTGACCGATTATTTCTTGAAAGATGCACCGGGACCGGTGACGATCTCCCGGGATGCCCTGGAACAACTGGAGAAATATTCATGGCCTGGCAATGTTAGAGAGCTTAGAAATGTGATAGAACGCGCCGCCCTGATGACGGAATCGGGTATTATCGAGCTTTCGCATCTGCCGGGGAATATACGGAGAGAGAATAATGACGAAGTATTCGATCACGACCCGGCTGAAGAAGGAATATCTATAGACGACCGGCTAAAAGAGTTGGAAAAGAACATGATAATCAAAGCCCTCGTCAAGGCGGATGGCAAACAGGTAAAAGCGGCAAAACTCCTTGGCATAAAGGAGCGCAGTCTCTGGCACCGTATCAGGAAACACAAAATCGATGTGCCCTCGCTTAAAAAACAACAAAATTTGTAGACAAAACAACAATATTTGGAGTATTGTATGCGGGAATAATTGCTTATAACAAGGATCGAAAATCTAATATGCCAGTAATTCATTTTTGTTTGATTATCGGTTATAAGGCTGTCGCTAATACCGGTAAATTAAGGAATGTAAGAAGGTAATAATATAAAAAGTTTAATTATGTTAGATCGTTATTGCGGATACATCCTGAATCCGTAATTAATGGTAAATCATGCGAATATGTTAGGATCGATAGCGGAAAATAATCTTATCCTGAGATTGTCGCTTTTATGGCGAGGAAGAAAGGGGGTAGATATTAAAGAATCGGAGGATGTGGCATGAAAAGTGCTATATAAAAAGAAATCCTATTGAAAGAATATTAATGTAAACTATTTTTAAAAAGGGAGGTTTGAAAAATGAAAAGAAAGCTTAAGAATCAAAAAGGTTTTACGTTGATCGAGATCATCGCGGTCCTGATCATACTGGGTATCCTTGCGGCAATAGCGGTGCCTAAGTATATGGATATGATGGATGATGCCAAGAAGCAGGCTCTAGAAGGAGCTGTTGCTGAGGGGATGTCGACTATGAGCTTAGCCTACGCGAAAGAGATGATGGCAAACGGTTCGGCTACCATGACGGCTATTGTTGCCATGGCTAATGCAAATAAGCCTGCCAGTGACGAGTTCTCATACACATTTGCCAGAACTAATACCAGTGCAGCTACGGTGACGGTTGGCGGCAAGGCCGGTTCGGACTTTGCCGCTGCGACTGCTGTTACCAAGTCGTGGCAAAAGCCATAGCCGCAGTCTTTGAGATGTATATAGGGGAGTCAAAACGGGGTGAGATCGATTTTCACCCCGTTCTTTCTTTGACCGTAAGCAATTGTTCTTCTTGCCTTTCTCTTGTTCCGAAAGACTAATTGTTTTCTTGAAAAGGTGCGGAAAGATGAGTGGGTTCTCGTGTTCTTAATTAAGGAGCAATAGAAATAATGAGAAAAATTTCTTCTGATGAGAACCAGGCAGGTTTTACTTTAATTGAACTCATAGTGGTTCTGGTTATTCTGGGAATTTTGGCGGCCGTGGCAGTGCCGAAGCTTATGGACATAACAGCCGATGCCAGGGGAAAAGCCATGAAAGGTGCCCTTGCTGAAGGGAGTGCAACCATGAGTTTGGCTTACGCGAAAGAGATGATGGCAAACGGTTCGGCTACCATGACGGCTATTGTTGCCATGGCTAATGCAAATAAGCCTGCCAGTGACGAGTTCTCATACACATTTGCCAGAACTAATACCAGTGCAGCTACGGTGACGGTTGGCGGCAAGGCCGGTTCGGACTTTGCCGCTGCGACTGCTGTTACCAAAGATTGGGAAAAACCGTAGTGTTTGATATATATATCGCGGAGTTTAAAACGGAGTGAAAATCAAATCGACATCACCTCTTTTCTCTCAATCCTATTATTGAGATATCTTGTTTTTTATCTGTTAGGTCTACTCTTATTATTTCTTACGGCAGTTATATAGCTGATCATCCAGGTTATCGGCAATGATGGAAATAATCTCTTCCGGATCAGGTGTATAGGCTTGAGTATTAGTATCGTTCAAGTGCTGCTCGATAAACTCGTACCAGTTTTTTGATCCCTTGATACTCATTAGTTTTCCTATGGTCCCGGAAAGGGAATCATAATCATTCTGCCGGAAGTAAAGCTCGATCAATGCGAGATTACCCTCAATATCTTCCGGCTTCTTTTTGAGATATCCCTTCCAATAGATAGTTGCCAACTGGTAGTTACCTTTTCTTCGGTGGACTTCCGCGATAACACTCAGAGCATTTGTCAGGTCTGGTTTTATAGAGAGTGCATGTAAGGCCTCCTCTCTAGCCTGATCATATTTCCCCTCCTTCAGAAGGGCAAAGCCCATGGTATGATGCAGATCGGCGCTATCAGGCCATGATAATAAGGCATCCATGAGGACTTCTCTGGCTTTTTGAGTTTCGCCTTTATGTATAAAACTTATGGCGAGTCCCTGACTGGCTGGGCTGTATCCTGGATAAGCCTTAAGTGCCAATGTAAAATACTCTACTGCCTTGTCATATTGTCTTGTTACATAGAGATGGTGAATCCCAAGGTTGCATTGAGTTACCCCCAGGTTTAGAAGATTTGAGTGTCTGTTTAAGTCCAATGCCTTGGAATAAGCTTTATAAGCCTCGTCATAAAAGCCAAGATTCCAATAAGCGGCTCCCAGATTATTATATGGGCGACTTAGTGTGGGAGTCTTTTCCACATTGTCGGACCACAAAAGCAATGGATGCTTAAAGATATCATTACGTACAAAGACAGTGTGTCCCTGTGCCGCCAGCAGAAAAGTAAAGACGGCTACCATTGTAAATTGGATTGTCTTCTTGTAAGAGAAATAATTTATTACATAAATCATTAAAATAACTATCGGAACAAAGAAAAACATGGAAGGTGTATAGTTTCTGTGTTCATAAATCAACTCAAGCGGGAGGAATGAGCTTTCAATGACGTGATTTAAAAAAAAGAAAAGAATGCAAAAAGATATGAGCGGTCTTTTTCGGGAGATATATACTGCGATGGTGATAAGTATAATTATAATAGCAATAGCCGGAAGAGTAATCCATGGTGCCAGAAATGAGCTTGATACTTCAATATCATGGATAAGAGTCAGTCGCGAACTGATTGGGTAGAGAAGAAGAGTTATGTAAAAGATGATGATCCTGGGTTCAGTCAGGAGCCTTTCAGTTAGCGTAAATGGCCTGTTTTTATAGCCGGCTAAGAGTGATGAAATGTCCGTATAAAAAAGACCGATGACAACTACGAGTAAAATCACAGGGACGGCAAACTTCACATTTTTTCTGATATTCTCACGTGTCGCACCTTGGATCAGCAGCAAGTCGTATAACCATATGCTTATCGGCAACATAATGACATTTTCTTTGGTGAGAAAACCGGATGTTGCTGAAAGGATACAAAGTACCCAGAAAAGAGCGCATTTCCACGGCCGGTTCGTGGTTCTTCCTTTAAGGTAGAAGTACATGGCCATAATATAGAAGAGTCCCCCCATACTGGCCATTCGCTGTACAATATAAGCAACGGCGGTAACCTGTACCGGGCTGGTGGCCCATAAAAATGTGGCCATAAGCGCTACAGCGTACGATACTGGTTCGTATCGCTCCCTGAGAACTGGAAGCTTCAGTGTGTTATATATGAAAAGGAATAGAAAGACTGACGATAGATAATGGATAATAAAATTGACAAGATGATAACCAAAGACATTAAGTTCGTCGAAATAGTAATTCAGGGCAAAACTGAAATATGACAGTGGACGTGAGATCTTATCTATCATTGGAGCATAGAATGTTTTTTTGATCTCAGTCCAGTCTAGCGTTTTTAGAAAAATATGATTATTCTCAACGATATTGGGCTTATCGTCAAATTGCCACGTGCAGTGAAAACTGTTTGCGTAAATGATAATCAGGAATACAAAGAGGGCAATAAAAGCAAACGCGTATTTTCTCCCGTCGGGGAACCGCCACTTGATATTCAGATCAAATCCGTTGTCTTTTATTATCATTGTTATTCCTTCTTGTATTATTTGTTAGTTCGCTGGTAAGGACAAAGCTGAAAATCGGACCCAGGGTAAAGGCTGGGATAAGGGACGCTATCCTAATTAGCAAAGATGCCATCAGTCCTATGCCGGTTCCAATGCCAAATATTCCAGAAGTTAAGCTTATAATGATCTCTTGGATTCCGAAATTGCTGGGTGTCAGATTGAACAGAATGGAAAAAACTGAAATCAAGCTTATGAGAAAAACTGCTCCAAAAGAGATAGGAAAGTCCGCTAAGGCCATGAATGCTATCCAGAAAGAGAGTCCATTTAAAAAAATACCTATCAGAGTATATATCGCCACTTTAAAGAGGAGAGCCTTGTCCGCCTGTATAAAAGCCCACCCGTTCATTGAACTGTTAATAATATTTGTTAGGCGATTGTTCCATGGAAATCTTTTTGTTGGAAGTATAATAAATGTTGAAATTATTAGAATAACCCCAACCCAAAACGAAACCATCTGCCAATAAAACGCTAAAGCTTCTCCAGATATTATTACAGTAATAAAACCCACCACACCAATGGCTCCGAAATATATCAGGTAGCTTGCCGCCAGAAGTGAGGCGAATTGTGTATAAGGAAAAGCGTGGCGATGTTTCAAGTAAGCAGCGCGGGCAAGCATTCCGCCAGAAAAAGGGGATATGTAATTTCCCATTGTCGTAACAATAGAAAGGCCGAACCACTCTTTTGGTTTTAGAAACGTTTCAAACTTGGAAGCAAATTCACGAAGTAACAGTCCATTGACTACCTGAAATAGAATTCTTATCATAATTAGAAAAATGAGATTTACGAGATTAACATTTTTTAGAAATTTGAGAGAATAAGGTTGATAATAAATATATGTTGATATTGCAAAAGCCACGATTATTACAACAGCAATAGAACATACACGACTCTTTATCATAGATAGTCCTTTTTGTGCAACTTTTGTCGATAATTACAACGATCTTCAGCCCTATACATCTTTCAGATAATATTTTCTTGCGTTTCCTGTCTTGTGCCAACCATCCATGTCACCCGTGATCATGACAAAAAATATTAAAGTTCACTGCAGTAAACTAAGAGAATGCGTGTTTAGGTTTGTTTTGTGCAAACAGCCAACAAATCCATGCTATTTTCAACATCATTTTTGGTAATATAGAAATCCTTCAAGGTATATTGTTGTAGAAAACCCTTTTTATTTTGATTATTACGGTTCCGGACAACAATTTTTTTCAGGAGAGCGATAATTTTTGGTTTAAACTGTTCCGGTATTAAATTTCTAAGATATAAAGGATCAAGAGAGTTAATCCTTAAAATCTGTTCAACTCGTTCTCTCTCAATTCTTTGTATTCCATCGTTTCCACGAATTCCCCAAATCGTAACATCAGAAAATGTACTGCTTAAGAGGTCTTCTAATGAACTTGCAGAATATTCTCTTACATGAAACCTGTTCCAAGGACGCTGTCCTGGATCTAATCGATATTCTCTGTTTGGCGTGGTAAGGATAAACGGAGATGCTTGTTTCAATACCCTAAGTATCTCTGAAACATAATTTTCATCATCTTGAATATGCTCAATTACCTGAAACGAAACAACTGCATCAAAAGTGTTATCTTTGTATGGGATTTTAATCCCGTTGTAGGTTTTGAATATACAATTTTCTGAGGAATATTTATTCGATGCGTGTTTGATTGTTTTGTCATCTATATCCAGCCCGACAACTTTTTCTACATATTGAGACAAAAGATTCGATCCATATCCTTCTCCACACCCTACCTCCAATACAAGGCTGTTCTTTGGCAAGATGTTTCTTGCAAATTCATAAGCGAACAAATGCCGCAAGTAAAGAAGATACTCTGCACAAGTTTCAATATCTTCAGGAATTATTCGTTCCCCTGTTTTTGTAATATCATTTTCCATATTGTATCTTACAGTACTGATAAGTTGAGCATTAAGTTTTCTTGGCTAAAATTGATTACTAAAGAATTAGGAGTTGCTATAATTGTTTAAGAATATTTAGATACCTTTTAGCAATATTTTCCCAAGAATAATAATTCATTACGTATTCTCTGGCTTTTGACCCGAATTGTTTCCTATTTTCTTCATTTTCCAAGAAAATCGCTATCGTCTTTTTATATTGCGCTACATTACGTTCCTGCACTAAAACTCCGTTTACACCACTGTTAATGGCATCTCTTAACCCTTCAATATCCGATGCGACAACAGGTAAACCATAGGAGGCAGCCTCCAATACGACAAGACCAAATCCCTCTATATCCCCCGGTACTTTTATATTGGGCTGAATAAACAAATCCGCAGTAGAATATAAAACCTCCTTTTCTTTATCAGAAACGGTACCAATATAAAATATGCGATCTTGAAGGCCATTTTTTTTGATAATTGTGATAATATTCGATTTTTCTGCTCCATCCCCCGCGATGATATATATATAGCTATCACATGACTTATTTACTACTTCTTCAATAAACCATGCGACACCCTTTCTTTTAACCAGCCGGCCAAGTGTGAGCAAAACTTTGCCGTGAATTTCTCTGCCAAGAATCTTTTCTAAATCTTTTCTTGAATAGGGTGGCAAGGTCTTTTTTATCGATACACCATTTGGGATAAAAAATAAATTTGACTTTGGTATGCGACGTGAAACCGCTTGGTTAATAGTTTCATTCCCAACAGCAATTAGTTTATCCATTTTTCTGAGGAATATATTAACCCACAACTTTTGATAAATAACATTTGGGTAAGTCAAATCCAGTCCGTGGACGATACAGACTACAGGCTTTCGAGAGAAGAATTTTATGATCCATCCAATAACTCCTAAAACCCCATCACCCAATAGCACAATATCGTATTTGCGAAGTATGAGAAGCAGCTTTATTAAGGCAACAATGACAAATATTGGCAGCATTTTCTTTCCTTTGGTATTTGCAATTAGCCCAACATTATTTTCCGTTGAAAGACTTTTTGATATTTCATAATTCTGCCGTTCAATGCCACCAATAATTGGAGGGTAAGCTCTAGAAATAAAAAGAATATTTAGCCTTTGCATAGTTTTTAATTTAAACCTGACCGGGCGCTTTGAGGTTTATGTTTATAGATTAAGTGAGTGTAACAGGATCTTTTATATTGGTATGATCCTTAATGCTTTTGTATAAGTATCCTTTTATTCTCTGTTCCTGTCATCGTAAATCTCTGCTCTGTCAAATCTCAACTGTGCCACCTGCTCCGATACAAGCCCCACCATGAATATCACGACAGA
>DCUQ01000010.1:8591-65635 GCA_002327865.1 Syntrophaceae bacterium UBA2210 | reverse complement strand
ACGGGAAGGAATACCCGCATGGGTGAGAACAGGGTCGCTATCTTGATTATAATCAGAAGAAAACGCGAGCCGTCTTTTACCGGGTTTATTTTGCTTTTACCTGTCCGGCGGGTTGCTTTTATCGGGACATACGCGAGACTGTATCCCGAACGGACCACTGCCATGGTGATGGTTGTCGGATAGGAGAAGGTATTGGGCAGGAGGGATACAAACTGGCGGGCAATATCCCTTTTTATCGCCCTGAATCCCGATGTCAGGTCTTCGATCCTGCGTTTGCACATATAAGTGGCGAAACGGTTATAGATCCTGTTTGCCATGGTTCTGTGGAGAGAAGCTTCCGAATCGCTTGTCCGAGCTCCGACAGCCATGTCGTAAGCATCCATCTTTTCCAGCAGGCGGGGGATATCTTCTGGTGAATGCTGGCCGTCTCCGTCAAGCATAACAAGGATTTTCCCATTCGCGTTTCTGATCCCGGTTTTTACCGCGGCCCCGTTACCGATATTGTAAGGATGCCTGATCAGACGGGCACCGGCTTTTTCCGCTTTCGCGGCCGTTTCATCGTCCGAACCGTCATCGATTACTATGATTTCGTACCGATGACCTGTTGTGTCCATTACCCGGCGTATATCTGTTATAACGCTTGAAATTACTGCTTCTTCTCGATACGCGGGGATAATGATGCTTATATCCGGCATTGCGGATGTCTCACTTTCGGTCCGTAAAATATTTTCTGTGACAGCTTTTTCGAAATATATACGGCATGGTGTACTATTTGCAAGTTTATTCTGAGAAAACCGTTGACATTACAGCATTATAAACGTACATCTGGATAACTAATCAGGTGGGCAAGCTGCAGGGTGAAGACTTTTAGGAAAAAGCCAGGGATACGGTGTAGTTTAAAGCCATGTTTGGTGCTAAAATCTATTGTTTCTCCGCTAATGGCTGATACATCAATTTCCCTATCGACAATAGTCCATACCTATGGAAAATGGTCTTGACAATATTCCATCAATATGGATAATAAGCGCCATGGAACGATTACTTGGTAGATATATATTTGACCCTGAGATGACTACGGGAAAGATGATCTTTCTGACTGGTCCCAGGCAAGTAGGAAAAACTACTTTTGCTCAGAAATGGCTTGAATCGGTTGGTTCGGAAAACACATACTTTAATTGGGATGATCCATCGTTAATAGCGGAGTACAAGAAAAATCCGCTTTATTTCCGGAACATTATCGATGAGCAATTCAGAAACAATCCTGTTCCCTTTGTCTTTGATGAAATTCATAAGCATACGGAATGGAGGAATATTCTTAAGGGTTTTTATGATATTAATCGCGAAAGAATACAGCTTCTTGTTACAGGTTCCGCCAGGCTCGGCTATTTTCAAAAATCCGGAGATTCGCTGGTTGGACGGTATTTCTCATATCAGCTTTTCCCGTTAGGGCTTCCAGAGGTCATGGCTGATTTTTCTCATATCCTCGATGACGGCGACATTCTTGCCGACGGCAAACTTTTGGCAGGAAGAGCGAGAAGAGCCGGAATGCGGGAATCGGATGAAGCTCTTAAAAACCTCTTGAAATTCGGAGGCTTCCCAGAGCCGTTTCTCAGGGGTACAGAAAAGTTTCATAGAAGGTGGCAGAAGAATTACAGAACCTTGCTGATAAAAGACGACGTGCGCGATCTTTCGCGGATTGCGGACATCAAAGGCCTTGAGACGCTCGTAGAGATCCTTCCTTCAAAAGTCGGCTCTCAGATGAGCATTCCGTCATTGAGTGAAGACTTGGGTAAAAAATACGATACCATTACGAACTGGATAGATATATTGCAGGGTCTTTATCTGGTTCTTACACTGCGTCCCTGGCATAGAAAAATTGCACGGGCAATCAAAAAGGAGAAAAAACTTTATTTCTTCGACTGGTCAATGCTATCTGAACCCGGGGTTGTTTTTGAAAACCTTATGGCCGTAAGCCTTATACGTATGGCGGCAAGAATGACAGAAACCGGTATGGGAAATTTTGATATCCGGTATCTTCGTGACAGGGAAAAACGGGAAGTTGATTTTATTCTGGTAAAAGATAATGATCCTGTTTGCCTGTTTGAGGCAAAGGATAAAGATACTACTATCAGTAAAGCAGGGAGATTTTATGGAAAAAGGCTCGATGTTCCTTTTTACCAGATTGTTCGCGATGCCTCAAAAGTTGAAACATTCCCTGGAAACTGTTTCGTGATTCCTGCAACTAATTTTCTTATGTTAGCAGGATAATTAAGAGTACATCTGGATAACTGATCAGGTGGGCAGGCTGCAGGGTGAAGACTTTCAGGAAAAAGCCAGGTGCGATAATGGTTCTCTTATAGCCCTTTCAGCCTTCAGACTAAACAGCTTCAACCTTTCCGGTACGGAAGATGGAAAAAAAAGATAACGACATTATACAATCTGTTATCGAAGGGGATCGCGATGCCTATGCCCTGCTGGTCGACAGATACAAGACGCGAATATTCAATCTGGCGTATCGTATGACGGGATCTTATGAACATGCGAACGATCTCGCGCAGGAAACATTTATAAAAGCGTTTGAGAATCTCGGGCGTTTCGATCAGAAAAGGGCGTTTTTTACCTGGCTCTATACGATAGGATTGAATATTGCCAGGAATCACTTGAAAAAGGATAGAAAAGCATCATTGTGCGACACTTCAGAGAACGAAACTTTCTCGTTACGTGATAATAGCCAGGACCCCGAGCATGTTATGATGAGCGAACAGGACATACGCTACTTGAATGCGTGTCTGTACCATCTTCCGAATGACCTTAGGGAAGCAGTTGTGTTGAGATTCTATCAGGAACTTTCATTCGAAGAGATCGCGGAGATATCAGGGCTTTCCCTGAGCGCCGCCAAGATGAGGGCTTACCGTGGGTTGGAGAAACTGCGGGAATTGATGGAAGAACAGTCCGTTAAACCGGGTGAGAAGGAGTAACCCGGTATCGTGATATACACCTTTTCCTTCCTTTCAATCATTTATCTTGTAATGGCCTAAAAGATACTACTACGGCAATTACACATATCAAATGTCATGCCGTACCCCGACAAGCAGGATGCAATGTTGAATGCTTAATGTTAAATGTTGAATTATGCGGTAACAATATATGTCAAAGTCGTCATTCCGGTGCAAACCGGAATCCAGTATCGGCCTGCCTGCCCCGTACTCGATACGGGGGTATCAAGTGTTATTTTTCCGGATTCCGTTTTGGTCGTCATCCCGGACTCTGATCCGGGACGAAATGACGGCTATGTTGTTGCCGGAGTAATAATTTGTGAAGATTTAGCGCCCTATCCCATTGTGACTTTTACAGTTGCCGGTTGTATATAATACAAATGTTATTTTTTTATTTTTACGTTTTCATGATGACAAATATGTCATTTCAAATCCGGACTGTCAGGGTGGTAATTGTCTTATGAACGAACAAAACGAAAATAAGATAATGGACATAATACGAAACGTGCGCCCGGTGTCACCCCCCGATGATTTTACCAATCGGGTTATGGATAGAATCGAGTCTTATTCATTGCAATATAGTGCGGCTGAAAGGATCAGAGCTTTCTTTACACAGCCCCGCACTTTAAAAGGATTCGGTCCCTTGACGGACAGCATCACAAAATGTCAGTGCGGCTTCTATTTTATTCTCGTGAGCCTTTTTTATTTTGCAGTAGGGGTGATTTTTTACCGGAGTCTGGAAATTATCAGCAGCACCGGATATCAGGTCATGTGGCTGCTGTATCAGCCGGAATTCTCTTTTGCAGTCGCGGCCGGTTTTGCAGTTTTCGGTATATCGTTTATTTCCAACCGGCCGCTATCGATCGGTTTGTACAAGTTCGGCATAGTTATATATGTGGGATTGGTTATTATTAACAGTGTGATTCTCCAGATGGATATGAGAGTCCCCATAGTGGCTTTTGCGTTGTTGCCTATAACTATCGGCAGTATCATTGCAGGGTGTTTTCTCTTTTACGCCATGGATCGATACTCCCGTAGTGTCAGGGTACGGGAGCGATGAGTGGTGCGGGGCTATACGGTAAAAACAGTGTGCCTGAAATACATGTAAATGCGACTGGTTGATCTACGGTTGCGATGAAAAAGGTGTGACATATGATTGAAAAAAGCTTTAATCTGCGCAGACCGATAAATAAATCGGGATTTACTTTGATCGAGGTAATCGTGGTTCTAATCATTTTAGGGGTAACTGCGACGTTTGTAGCAATTAAAGCTACCGATCATAATTCGGAACTGATCGCTCAAACGGAGATTCTCAAGTCCCATCTGCGGTATGCCCAGATGAAGAGCATGAGTTCGAATGCCGTGTGGGGAGTAAGTGCTTCCGGGAACAGTTACTGTCTTTTTACTAACGGCAGCACGGGCACAAAAAGGCAGCTTCCGGGAGAAGAGGGTCTCGATGTCGATCTTTCCGTTCATGGACTCTCGGTCACCGATTTTACGTATTCTTTTGGAACTTGGGGATCTCCCTGCACGGATGCCGTTGCTAGCGCGAGATTAACTTTGGCCGCTAATATCACAGTTTCCGAAGGGGGAATATCAAAAACTATTACTATTAATCCATATACAGGATTCATACCATGAAAATTAAACTGTCGATAAGAAACGCGGGGTTCACACTGCTGGAAATAATCGTGACATTGATTGTTGCCTCGATACTGGGAGCTATGGTGATTTCAATGATGGGCGGAGTATTTACCCGCAGCACACAGCCGGCGCTTCAGACAATGGAAATCTACGCTATGAACCAGGTGGCCGATAACGTCTCACGGGCGTACAGGGTACTCGGCAGTGTCAGTGATTTGCAGACCGATATAGACGCAGGAAACTTCAATCAAAGTTATGGCGGAGGCGCGATATCCGTGACGGCCTCCCAAACAGGTTATGGTACCGGATCAGCTCCCGTCGAAGGAGGTTCCGCCGATCTTTTGAGTGTTGTCATAACCGGACCGTCCGGCCTGACCTATGCATTGCTGTTTGGAGATGTGGAAATTTAGAGACGGTAAGATAAAGGAGATAGCATATGCGTGTGTCATTTAAAAAACATAAGGGATTTACGCTGATCGAGGTAATCGTATCCCTGCTTATCGTTTCCGTCATGGCGGCCGTGGCCGGTATTGGAATAGTTCAAATGACCGATGCCTTCATTTTCGCTAAGGATTCCAACTCGCTCGCTCAAAAGAATCAACTGGCAATGACCCGATTGAGAATGTCTTTGCAGAACCTTACTTACATCAGCGACGCCGGAAGCAGCACTATAACCATCACAAGACGGGACACGAATGGAACACTGGTAACAGAGACTTTTCAGTTGTCGGGGAATGAACTTCAGATGAGAAGCAGTGATTTCGGTGATGCTAATTTTTATGCTCTGGCCGACAATGTCTCGTCACTGTCTCTGGGTTATTTCGATGATTCCGGAAATGTCTGGTATGTGTCGGACAGGCTAAGCGATCTTGCCCGTATAGGCGTATCTATAGGTTTTGAAGCTTCGGAAGGGACGAATATGACCTGTGTGGACGATATTCTGCCAGCGAATGTCTATGTCCCGCAAGGTTTCGCCGGGGTTTCAATTTCGACTGGAACCACTGGGACTTCAACAGTCGGTTGCTTCGCGGAAACAGCCGGGTTTAAAGAAGGGAACGCAATGATGCTTCTCAGGCACTGCAAAGAGGTTATAATCATAATACTTCTCTTAGGCGGTCTACTCTTTATGGTTTACGAACGGCATCGAATATTTAAAATGTTCAAGCACTCACTGACCCCAGGGAAATCGGGTTCAATACTCATAGGAGTAATAGTAACGATGGTTATCGTGGCGGTCCTGGGAGCCGCCATGGTTTCCCTGTACAGCTCTTCCAGCACGGGCACGATCAGGTTCGCATACGCGCAAAAAGCCCAGTACCTGGCGCGTTCCGGACTTAATTACGCGCTGAGCCGGATCGTGGTACACAGGGACGCAGATCTCAACATACAGCGACAGAACCTCATCGATTCCCTGTTCCTGGGCCAGGCGTTTCCCGTGGGTAACGACAGTTTCAGTCTCAGCGCCCATGTTAACTGGTTTGAAGAGTCATCGGGTTCGAATTCAACTCCTAACAGTCTTGTTGCCACACCTCCGGGCGGCATGGGAATCGGAAGTCTGCCCGGTGATTTTATTACGGGAAGCGGAAACGGAGAATTGAGCATCGAGGTGCCGGGCGGGTCCGGTCCCACATATGAAACAGTATCATACAACAGTTACTCTATCAGTGGCAATTCGGTTACCTTTGCATTAGCTCCGGCAGCTACCGGCACCCCCGTGAATAATGCCGCTGTTTACCCGGTCGCGAGAGTAAACGGAAATCAGACGATTTCTCCGGTAACCATCGGTTCACAATCGACAAGTGATCTGGATATAGACGGTAATCTTACAATTCTGCCACAGGTTCAGGGTACTTTCACCGCAACGACCGCGGCCGGAATCGAGATTTTCCTGCAGTACGATTATCTGGATGCTTCCAGCAACAAACTTGTCGGGTTGCATTGTCCTCCAGGCGTTCTGGATTTTACCGGCGCGCTGAACGACAACGCGGTTATCGTATTCAATGAATTCGCCACTTTTACCTCTACGGGTACGGTCAATACGGGGGGCGATTCGGTTTCGCGATCCATAACCCTTTTTCAGCCGTTGACGGCTGTGCAGTTGTACAGAACCATTGTTGGTGAAATGACTGCCGGTGATGTAAGATCCGTCATCGGTTCGCACGAGGGGGTAGAGATCGACGGCGATGCGGCTATTAAGGTTAGCGAGACGGAACAGGTGATTTCGGCCTTTATTCCTGAAGATGTCTATATGCAGGAAAGCCTGGGGGTCATGAACTGGGGAACAGATCCAAATCCGCTGGAAACACTGTGGGAAGGATCGGCCAACAAACTCAGGTATGATCTCCAGACGAAGATACGTTTCACGGACGCGGAAGACGATCTTTCGGAATCCGATCCTCTGAATCACCCCGGTAACTACATGCCGGGAGTGTCTTTCAGAGTAAAAGGGCCTCTTGGAGGCAGTACATCTGATTACTCGTACTACGGGTTTTCCATCATGAGAGGAATACAGGGCAGATCCGAGCATACCACGGGATCGGGATGCGACGAGGAAGTCTATTATACCGAAGACGACGATATCCCCGACACATTTTATGACAATCACGGATCGACGACGGCAGCGGATCCAATAGATTGTGAAGGGTTCCAGGAAAGTAACTGGGACGATACACCCCCGCTCGACGGAGTTCCGTGCCTTATCCTCTGGCAGAAGGACGCAACCGGTTTTTCAGAAGGATGCGGTACCTACTCTCCATGGGAGAGGATGGCGTACGCCCCTCTGGTGGATCACGAAGAGGTGTATATATATTATGAAGAGGTTCAGATCGGACCGGGTGATGAAGATGTGGTCGAGGTAGTGTATGAAGGAGGAAACAGCGGTGACCAGATAGTCTGGAAGGTCACGGATACCTACGGTATTTTCAAGACTTATGACGTGGAAGGTGTCACGGTGCTCGGGCTTCCCGGGTCGGAAGTGGTAAGAGATCCGGCTACGAAAACCGTGGAAGACCCGGTAGGAAAACCGGTTGCCGGAGGAGAGAACGGCCCAGTGGGGTACATTATGCCTCCAACCGGTGGTTCCCAGACGGACAAGGCTATCTATAATTATCGGATATATCCGAAGGAATGGATCACTCTCATGGTAAATATCTACGAGACGGTACCCAGTTGCCAGCCCGATCGAAGGGTAAATGTTATAACAGCCTACTTCGCGACCCCGGGAAGCAATGTAGGGTCGTCGTTCGGAGATGCATCTTCGACCGATTTGAGCAGGAAAAAGGTGGACAGGGGTACGATAAAATGGCCGGACCAGGGCGATTATTTCACGCAGGTTGTCTGGGGCAGGGGGCTTGCCGACGAAAAAACGGGTTACAGCAGTGAAACGGTTGTGTATGCTGCTATCGGCTGTGCAGAGGCTGTTCATAAACTGGTGGAAATCGGCTATGACGGCGCGGGTGACCCGACAATGGTATATTCGCCTACATTTACAACCGAAGACTATAATTTTTACACGAAGGACATTCCTGAATTCGGGGCGCATACGCTCGGTATCAATGCAAATGCCCTTGTTTCTGAAGAGCAGAGAGAAACTACTTATTTTGATGATTTTGCCTGGAGATTTACTAAGGGAACAGGCGCCGTAGTAGCCTTTCCGGGGATAATGACTCAATAAATAATAATACACCGCCCGCCGTTTCCCGGCGGGCAGTGAAGGGTCCCGGCCCGTCCGGGACTTTTTTTGTGATATGGGAGTCTCTGTGTGCTCAAGTTTATTCTTCAACGGTATATTTTCGATTATCATCAACTAAACGCTATCGTAAACACCGCTTACTATTTTTTTATACTGCTCGGCATATTTACCGCTGCTTTCTTCTTTTACAGAAGAATGCTGCAGGCCGGTTATCCGAAGCGAAAAGTCGAATCGTTTATCCTTCTAATGGCTGTTTGCTCCTTCCCACTCGGTTATATAAGCAGCAGAGCGGGAGGTATCCTGCATTATCCCGTTAAAGAATGGAGCCTGGGGTTGCTTTACAACCAGGCAACTTCCGGGATGCTTCACACATTCCATGCAAGCCTGATTTTTCCGGCAGTCTTTTTTTTCCTGTTAATAGTGCTTTTCCGGTTTGCCGAGTTTCGTGTCGTCGATGCGGCTTTTCTGCATGTTCCCCTGGCGCACGCGATCGGCAGGCTGGGGTGTTTATCCGTCGGCTGCTGCTGGGGGAATGCGGTAAACTTTACACTCTTCGGCACCCATTTCTCCTTTACTCACCCTACGCCGCTTTACGCTGTCATTGCCAATCTGGCCATATTTTTTGTGTTAAGCCGTATCTACGACCGGATTTACATCGACAGTACATTGCGTAATGAAAAAGCCGGGACGCCGCCCGGTCGTAACGGAAGTTTCATCCGGTTTTACGAGCGATTCGGACGTCCTCTCGGTTACATAAGGAACAAGGGGGGCGTGGTCGGGGGATATCTTGTTTTGTACGGTACGGCCAGGTTTCTTATGGAATTTATAAGAACGAACAAGATAACCGCATGGGGTCTTACCCAGCCCCAGCTTGTCATGATCGTTTTTATCCTGACCGGTGCCTGTATCCTGTTTCTGACGCAGAAAAACCCCGGATACTCGATATCCTCTCCGGGAACCATCACAGGACCGTCATCCGGGGGCGGAACAGGGCATGAAACCCGCAATCCGTTGTCAGGATCATCACTCAATCGTTTCCTTCCGCTGGCTTCGTATCTGATCTTCATTTTTGCCTCCATGGGTGCCGTTTTATACCTTGTAGGTAACGGTTATGTCAGGTGGCCGTTTACCGGTTCGGCCAGATTATCTACGGCATATGCCGGTATAACAAGGTACTTGCCCCTGTTTTTGCTGGCGTGCCTCTCTCTCCTGTGGCTCAGATGGGCGAAGATTGCCTTTTTGAGGCAGTTTGCCTGGAGAAATTTTTCGAATGTTTTTTTTGTCGGAATTATCATCAGCGCCTGGTACTCGATGTATCTGCTCATGAGAAACCCCGTCGATATGTCGAGGATAACTTTCTGGATTCCCGTTATTCTTCTAAGCCTGCTTAACGCGTTCAGCGAGGAGGTTTTTTACAGACTTGTCCTTTTCGAACTCCTCAGAAAATTCATCCGGCCGGCACTTTTTGCGAACATATTGCAAAGTGCGGTCTACGCGCTTCCTCATTATTTCATCGGCGGCATACGTTTCGCCCTGTTCGCATTTCTGTACGGCATACTACTGGGGCTTATCAAAGAGAAAAATGAAAGCATCATCCCATGCATGATCTGCCATTTTATTATAGATCTTGGCAACATCGGAACCCCACTGCTGTTGACGCCTGCAATTTTTTCCTGATGTACGATCATAGATCCGCAAAACATTATGTGTGTTGCCGCCGGGGATCGTCCACGGCAGAGTGGCTGCAGGAACAATCTTTCAATGATTGGCAAAGCGTACGATTACATCTTCGGTCGAGAGAGATCAGTTATGACAAAGAAAACGGACATGTTGTTGTAAGCTCGTTTTTCTCCAAAATCACATAAAGACAGTGAAAATCACCACTTTCTCCTGCGGTGTCTATGGTTAATCGTGAGGGGTAAAAATTATTTTCCTTATAATTTATTATTTATATCAATATGTTGCTTAGAAATATGGGTTGTATAAAACAATCTGGCATACTCATTGCTTGATAGTAAGGCAAAGACAAAATAAAACCGAAATTATCAAAAATTGATTCAGGGAGGAAAAAGACATGTTGATGAAATTAAACGGAAGAAAAGGACAGAAGGGTTTTACGCTGATCGAACTGATGATCGTCATCGCGATTATAGGAATCCTGGCGGCGATTGCCATCCCGCAGTTTTCGGCGTACAGGGCACGAGGTTTTAACGCGCAGGCCAACTCGGATGCTAAGAATTGCTACACGGCGGCGCAGGCATGGTTTGCAGAAAATCCAACGGGAACTATTACCAGTGTAGCTGACTTAGGTCCCGAATATGGTTTCAAGGCAACCGCCGGAGTAACGACAACCTGCGCGGGTACTATGGAAACGCTTGCGATTGTCTCTACACCTACAAACGGGACAAAGGTCTATACAGTTGATCAGGATGGCAATATTACAATCACTGATAAGCCATAAATAACATTAACTAAAAAGGGTCGTCTATAATAATAACATAACCAACCACCACCCCTGAAAAAGGGGGGGGCGAATTGCCCCCCCCTTTTTCTTGGAAGGCGGTTGGATGAATTCTTTTATCTCCAAAAGATATTTTCCGGTGGTTCTCCTCATATTTTGCTTGATTGTTAAATTTCTTTATGCTACGTCAATGCCTAAATGCTCTGTTGCTGTGCTGGCGTGAGTTTTAAGAGTTTTTGACTGTAGCCTTTTCAGGGGGGATTGCTGGGCGTTATCAATCTTATGAGGTGGTGCTTGAAATATCCTTCAGGCATCTGGATTATATAAATTATAACAGCAGGGAAAAGGAGGAGAGGAAATATGACGAAAGCTGAATTGATAGCGGCTATTGCCGGGGACGCGGGCATAACAAAGGCACAGGCCACAAAAGCGCTGGATTCATGTGTTGCCAATGTGACGGCCGAACTCAAGGGGAGTGGAAAGTTCGGTCTTGTGGGATTTGGTACTTTCTCTGTAGTAAAGAGGAAAGCCAGGACAGGTCGGAATCCGCAGACCGGGGCGGAGATCCAGATCAAGGCAAAGAATGTTGTTAAATTTAAGGCGGGCAAGGCTCTCTCGGATAAGATCTAATAAAAATCTAATATTATTCCGGCTCCTGGTCTCAGTGCCAGGAGCCGTTTTTTTTTGCCTTTCCGGCCCCTTTTCAATCCGTTTCTCCAGGGAATGCGCATAACATGCCTATGAACATCGGTGAGTTGCTTGATAACCTTCCGCCTCGTGTCCTTAACCTGTTGCGGGATGCCGGTATTTGTGCCGAGCAAATGGGTTTTCGCGCGTACTCAGTGGGGGGGATTGTACGGGACTTGTTCCTGGGGCGTGAGAATTTCGATGTCGATATCGTTATAGAGGGAAGAGCCATCGCGTTTGCCTCGCGGTTTTCTGCCGACTATGACGCCCGTATTATCAAACACAAAAAGTTTGAAACGGCGAACCTTCAATTCCCTGACGGTTTCAAGGCCGATGTCGCTATGGCCAGAACTGAGACCTACGAACGGCCCGGGGCGCTTCCTTTCGTAGTGCCCGGTTCCATAAGAGAAGACCTGTCCAGGAGGGATTTTACCATAAACACGCTCGCGGTCAGCCTGAATCCCCGGCTATTCGGGGATCTGATCGAGCTCTTCAACGCGAGGGATGATATAAAAAACAGATTGATACGGGTCCTTCATGACCGTAGTTTCATCGATGATCCTACAAGAGTATTTCGTGCAGCGAGATTCGAACAGCGGCTCGGTTTCATGATCGAGAGTAACACCGAGAAGCTTATCCGGGATGCCGTCAGTGAGGGTTATATCGGAAGACTTTCGGATTACAGGATCGCTTCGGAGCTTCGGCTTATCCTGGACGAGAAGGACCCTTCGCGGCCCCTGCAGCGACTTGACGGACTCGGTGTCTTTTCCTCGCCAGGCATAAAAGGAGGAAGAAACAAAGAGGTAGAGAGATTATTGCGAAGAATAGATGAGATGAAACTGATGGTTTGACACTACACGATCTTTTTTGTTATACGACCGCTCTCACATATAAGGCTGTTCACGAATTAAGAAATATAGTATTGCAGGACTGGCTGAAAATATTTTATTACTCCGGCAACAATATATGTTCAAAGTTGTCATTCCATCTCGTCATTCCGGTGAAAACCGGAATCCAGAATTTGCCTGGATACCCCCGTATCAAGTACGGGGCAGGCTTATCGTAGTCCGGTATGACATATTAGACTGGATGCTCCCGTGTCAAGCACGGGGCAGGCCCCGTATCGAGTACGGGGTAAACTTATCGGGGTCCGGTATGACATTTGATATGTTTAATTGCCGTAGTAATAATCGGTAATGGTTACGTTAAATATATTTTTCTGAGGCGAAAAGATGAATAAACGAATTTTGAGTGGTATGCGTCCCACCGGCAAATTACATCTGGGAAATCTGCACGGGGCGCTTGCAAACTGGGTGGATATCCAGAATGAAGGCATATACGACTGTTTTTATTTTGTGGCCGACTGGCATGCTCTTACAAGCGACTACAAAGACACCGATCTTATAAAGGCAAACACGCTGGACATGGTCGTGGACTGGCTGAGTGTGGGGTTGGACCCCGCCAGGAGCACACTGTTTGTTCAGTCGGAGATAAAAGAGCATGCCGAGTTGTTCCTGATACTCTCCATGATAACCCCTCTTTCCTGGCTGGAGCGGAATCCGACATACAAGGAGATGAAAACGGAGCTTTCCGACAAAGATATCTCGACGTTCGGTTTCCTGGGCTATCCCGTTCTTCAGGCGGCGGACATAATAATGTACAAGGCTTACGGCGTACCCGTCGGAGTGGATCAGCTCCCGCATGTCGAGATTACCCGTGAGATAGCAAGGCGGTTCAATTTTCTGTATAAGGAAATATTCCCGATTCCTGAGCCTCTGCTGACCGAAGTACCCAAACTTCTGGGAGTCGATGGAAGGAAGATGAGCAAATCGTACGATAATTCAATCTATCTTAGTGACAGGGGAGACCTGCTGAAGCAGAAAGTCGCTTCCATGTTTACCGATCCGCAGCGTATGAGGAGAAATGATCCGGGGAGGCCGGAGATCTGCAACGCTTTCGCGTTTCATCGTATATATTCGCCCGCATCGGAGGTGGACGATATATCGGATGGATGTAAAAAGGCCGGTATCGGATGTGTCGAATGTAAAAAGCGCCTCGCGCAGCGGATATCGGACACTATGGCTCCGGTTCACGAACGGCAGGATTATTACCTGAATCACATGGAGGATGTCAGGAATATAATAGCCGAAGGTATCGGGGAGGCCTCGAAAATAGCACGTCTTACCATGGAACAGGTGAGGGAAGCCGTAAAGATATGACGGCCGGGGCTTACGAGATTAAGCTTGATATATTTGAAGGTCCTCTGGACCTGCTTCTCTATCTGATCAGAAAGAACGAAGTAGATATATACGATATCCCCATTGCGCTTATAACCAGTCAATATATGGATTATATCGACGCGATGAAGTCCCTGAATCTTAATCTTGCCGGCGAATATCTGGTTCTCGCCGCCACATTGACACACATCAAATCGCGGATGCTTCTGCCTGTCAGCGAGGAAGACGATGAGGAAGAAAACGTTGATCCTCGTGAAGAACTTGTCAAGCAACTCCTGGAGTACAAAATGTTCAAGGAAGCGGCGCTGGGCCTGGACAGGATGAGCATCTTGGGCCGTGACGTTTTCAGCCGGGATCATGCCGGAGAAGCGCTTGAGAAACATGAACAACTGATCGGCGAAATCGGAATATTCGAACTGATCGAGGCATTTCGCAGGATCAGTTTCGATACCGGCAGGAAAGACTTGATGGAGATAGATGTCGAAAAGATATCCCTTTCCGACAGGATAAATGATATAGTGGACGAACTCGAACGAAAAGGTAATCTCACATTTACCGACCTCCTGGAGGATATGGGAAACCGCAGAAAGGTGATATACACATTTCTTGCAATCCTGGAACTTGTAAAACTGAGAATAATCAAAGCATACCAGGCGGTCCCTTACGGGACGATACGGATATGCCTTGCGGAAAAATAAATGGATAATCTGAAGGCCATAATTGAGGCGCTTATCTTTATTTCCGATACACCGGTAGCGCCTGCAAAGATAGCTGGAATCCTTGAGGATGTGAAGGAAAAGGAGATCGTATCCGCGATCAATGATATTATGCGGGAATACGAAGAGAAAGACGGAGGGATATTCCTGA
Source organism: Syntrophaceae bacterium UBA2210 (assembly GCA_002327865.1). Taxonomy (GTDB): domain Bacteria; phylum Desulfobacterota; class Syntrophia; order Syntrophales; family UBA2210; genus UBA2210. The sequence continues at coordinate 51,052 of DCUQ01000010.1, read as the reverse complement.
AAGCGGTTGCCGGAGGATACCAGTTCAGAACCGCTGATGCGGTGGGATCGTGGGTGCAGAAGTTCAAAGGGCAAAAACCTGTCGCATTGAGCCCGGCGGCTATGGAGACTCTCGCCGTGATTGCGTACCGGCAACCGGTAATGAGAGCTGAGATAGAGAATGTACGGGGAGTCGATATAAGCGGCACCCTGAGAGGATTACTGGAGAAGAACCTTATAAGAATCGTGGGGAGAAAAGATGTGCCGGGCAAACCCATGATTTACGGCACTACCAGGAAGTTTCTTGAAACATTCGGTCTTAAAGCCCTTTCGGATTTGCCTACCCTGCGGGAATTCAGAGAGTTAGGAGAATAGACTTGGTGGAAGAGCGGATTCAAAAGATAATATCCGGATGCGGAATAGCATCGAGGCGAGCTGCGGAACAAATGATGCGTGAGGGGCGGGTCAGCGTAAACGGTGTAATAGTGAATCAGCCGGGAGTAAAGGCCGATGCCTTGCGTGATGAGATACGAGTCGACGGAGCGCTTATATCGAAGAGTGCGGTCAACAGGGTATATCTGGTGCTAAACAAGCCCCAGGGATATGTTGTTACGTTGAAAGATCCGCAGAACAGGCCGATCGTCGCCGACCTCCTGCGTGATGTGCCCGAGAGAGTCTTCCCCGTCGGCAGGCTCGATTACGACTCGGAGGGTTTGCTTTTGATGACCAATGACGGTGATTTTTCACACATGATACAGCACCCGACATTCAAAGTGCCCAAGACGTATATGGTCAAGATCAAAGGCACTTTGAGAAGCAGTGATGTCGAGACAATCAGAAAAGGTGCCGTACTGGAAGACGGAGCCTTTCAACCGGTCTGGGCGTCGATGGAAAAGAGCAACCGTAAGAGTTGCTGGATAGAGATGACGATAGTGGAAGGAAGAAACAGGATAATCAGAAGGTTTTTCGATTCGATAAATCATCCCGTAGCGAGATTGATACGAACTTCCATCGGAGATATCGGCCTCGGGGATCTAAAGACCGGTGAATACCGGTATCTGCAAAAAGGAGAGATAAAAAGTCTGCTCGAACTTTCAGGACCCTATCATAAAGTGATCCGTGCTGAAAAAAAGCAAAAATTATCTTGACTTTGATACCAAAATAAATAATATCTGGAGGAAATTCTCCGCTGAGAATTGAACAGGGTTTTGTTAAGACTATTTTTGACGAGTTGGGAGGGGGTCTTATGAATAAATCGGAATTGGTAGATGCCTTGAGTAAGAAAGAGGGTCTGACTGAAAAACAGGCCGCGGATATAGTCAGCCTGATCTTCAAGGGTTTCAATGATCAGCTCAAAAACGGGGGCAGAATAGAAATCAGAGGTTTTGGGAGTTTTGTAGTAAGAAACTACGGATCATATACCGGGAGGAATCCCAAGACCGGCGGGACCATAAAGGTTGATCCAAAGAAGCTTCCCTTTTTCAAGGTAGGTAAAGAGCTCAAGGAAAGAGTAAATTCCGGAAAATAATAGGACGATTTTTTTATCTCTTGCAAATAAATTCGGGAAATCGAACCATAGCTCATTTTGAAATCGAGAGGGAGCGCAGTCTCCCTCTTTTTGATTTTAAAGGTTGAGCCATCTTATCTTTGTCAAGGGGTGTCGCTGTATCTCTCCCGTTTTTCTCTCAAACATTAATGAACTCGTAAAAAGTCGAAAAATATTATTTTTCGTCATTCCGTCCTGGATCGGAGTTCGGGATGACGGTCAAGCCGGAATCCAGAAATATCGAATAGTTACAAAATATCTGGACACCGGTTTTCACCGGTGTGACGACTTTTTACAAACGTATCAACATTAATTTTTGCAAAAACAGGTAATGTTCTTATGTCGGTGAAACAGTTTCACATCCACACATTTGGCTGTCAGATGAATGTTCATGACTCGGAACAGATGTCACAGGTTCTCAGTGACGCGGGCTACGTTAAAACGGATAAAGTCGACAGTGCCGATATAATTATCGTTAACACCTGCAGCGTGAGGATAAAGGCGGCTCAAAAAGCCCACAGCCAGCTTGGAAGATTAAAAAGGCTAAGGGAAAAACGTCCCGGCCTTGTTATCGGGGTTGCGGGGTGTCTTGCCCAGGAATACGGTGCAGCATTTTTCAAGCGTGCTCCGTACCTTGATCTTGTGGTCGGCACTCATAACATACATCGTCTTCCTGAAATGATAGAAGCGGTTCATAATAACGGATCCCGGGTGGTGGACACTTCTTTCCATGAATCGGTACGATCTCTGGGCATACATACTTTGCCTCCCGATGGATCTGTGAACGCCTACGCAACTATTATGCAGGGGTGCAATAACTTCTGTTCCTACTGCATCGTACCCTATGTGAGGGGCAGGGAAGAGAGCAGAGCAAGCGGCGACATCCTTAACGAGATAAGATTTCTCGCCGACAACGGTATCAGAGAGATTACTCTCCTGGGGCAGAATGTCAATTCATACGGCAGTACGCTTTCCGGAGATACCGACTTTCCCGGACTATTGAGGATGATCGGTAGGATAAAGGGTGTAGAAAGGATTCGCTTTACAACTTCACATCCGAAAGATCTCTCAGAAAAGCTTGCCGGTTGTTTCGGAGATATTGAAGGTCTGTGCGAGCATATTCACCTTCCGGTACAGTCCGGTTCCGATGACGTGTTGAAGATGATGAGAAGAGGATACACCGCACAGGAGTATCTCAGAAAAATCGATATGTTACGTAGCGCATGCCCGGATATTAGTATAACATCGGACATTATTGTCGGATTTCCCGGAGAGAGAGACGGCGATTTTCAAAAAACTATTGACCTTATGAAAGAAGTAAGGTTTGATAACACTTTTTCCTTTAAATATTCCGACAGGCGCGGTACGGCTTCGGAACGGTACGACGGAAAAGTTGAAGAGACGGTCAAGAGTGAGAGACTGTCTGAGCTGCAGGCACTCCAGGAGAGTCACAGCATGGAGAAGAACAGGTGCCGTGAAGGTATTGTAGAAGCTGTGCTTATAGAGGGAGTGAGCAAGAATGACAGGGCCGACATTACCGGCAGGACGAGAGGGAACAAGATTGTTAATCTTCCGGGAGATATCGGCCTCATAGGAAAGACCGTACGTGTGAGAATTACACAGTCGTACATGCACTCTTTGAGAGGAGAAATTATTTAGGGGGTAGATATGCTTATAGAGGTAAAGGTTTTTGGACTTGCCATGGATCCTATAACAAATACACCCATCGTGATATTGAAGGATCTGGAGGGGAAAAAAGCTGTTCCGATATGGATAGGCCTGTTCGAGGCAAGCGCCATAGCCACGCAAATGGAGGGAATAAATCTGGCCAGACCCATGACACACGACCTCATGAACGAGATACTGAAGGTCCTTGAAGTAAAGGTGGTGAAAATAGTCATTAACGATCTGAAAGACAACACGTTTTTCGCGGGTATACATATTATGAAAGATAGTAAGTCGATCGCAGTCGATGCGCGGCCCAGCGACGCGATTGCCATCGCATTGCGGTCCGGGGCCCCCATCTTTGTCGATGAAAAGATCATCGAGAAATCGACAAATATCGATTTCGGCAGGAAAGCGGTTGATTTGAATAAATACTCAAGAGAACAGTTAAAGGAATTTCTCGAAAGCCTTTCCTCTGAAGATTTCGGAAAATATAAGATGTAGCCCTAAGGCGGGAACCAGGTGTAACTGAAGGGTATATTCGGATGGAGAATGCCGTCAGAGATTTTGGTGTTCACATTGATGTCGAAAGAAACCTGTCTTATCATACAAGAAGAAGTTACTTGTCGGACTTGAGACAGTTCAGCGCATTTCTCCTTAAGAATGGGATAAACAAGCCCGCTGATATCGACCAGACAATTATTCGGGCGTTTCTTGCGGCTCTTTACCGCGGAAGGGTAAAAAAGGTTACCATATCGAGAAAGGTAGCCAGTCTCAGAGCGTTCTTTGCATTTTTACTCCGGGAAGGAAGGATTGGATATAACCCCGCTCAGATGGTGCAGGCACCGAAAATCGACAAATACCTGCCTGTCTTTTTGAGTGTGGACGAAATGTTCTCTCTTCTGGGAGTGAAGTTCGGGTCCGACGTGTCGGGTTTGCGGGACAGGGCAATAATAGAATTTCTGTATTCGGCCGGTGTGCGTGTCGGCGAACTCACCGGTATGAATGTATCCGACGTCGATTTTTCCAACAGCCTGGTAAAGGTCAGGGGAAAAGGCAGAAAAGAGCGGATAGTCCCTGTCGGCCGGCCTGCACTCTCTGCACTTAGAGCGTACATTGACGGAAGACCGGGAGGAAGTGAGAACACGACTGACGATTACACAGGTTTGCCGCTTTTCATGAACAAGTTCGGTACGAGATTGACTGCGAGGAGTGTCAGGAGAATTTTAGATAAATATATCAACCTGGGTGGTATAGGCCGTAAGATAAGCCCCCACACGCTCAGACACACCTTCGCGACGCATCTCATGGATGCCGGAGCCGATCTGAGAGTAATACAGGAACTGCTGGGGCACGAAAGCCTTTCCACTACCCAGAAATACACTTCCGTAAGTGTGACACAATTAATGGATGTATATGACAGAAGCCACCCGAGGGCCGGAGGAAAACCGAATCATGAGCAAGATGAGAGGAACAACCATAGTAGCGGTAAAGCATAAGGGAAAGGTAGCCGTCGCCGGTGACGGTCAGGTAACCCTTGATACGATAGCTTTGAAACACAATTCCAGAAAGGTTCGAAGACTGTATCATGACAAGGTAATCATCGGTTTCGCGGGTGCTACGGCAGACGCGTTTACCCTTTTTGACAGGTTTGACCAGAAGCTGGAACAATATGGCGGTAATCTCCTGAGAGCAGCAGTGGAGTTGACCAAGGACTGGAGAACCGACAGGGTCTTAAGACACCTTGAGGCGCTGATGATAGCGGTAAGCGATGTGGATTTTCTTATAATATCAGGCAACGGGGATGTCATAGAATCGGATGATGAGGTCCTGGCAATCGGTTCAGGAGGCCCATACGCGCAGGCGGCGGCGCGGGCGCTTATAAAACACTCTACACTGAACGCGAGAGAAATCGTAGAAGAAGCCATGCGCATAGCGGCCGATATATGCATATTCACGAACGACAGAGTAAAAATAGAAGAACTTGATGTGGCTGAGTAAACGCAGCATTACACATTAAAAAAGGTAAGGAGCAAAAGACTGAATGTCATCAACAAATTTGACACCAAGAGAAACTGTTTCTCAACTGGACAAATATATCATAGGGCAGCATGACGCCAAAAGGGCGGTTGCCGTGGCCCTCCGGAACAGATGGAGACGTCAGAATGTGCCGGAAGAACTCAGGGAAGAGATAGCACCGAAAAACATTATAATGATCGGTCCTACGGGGGTCGGGAAGACAGAAATCGCACGCAGGCTTGCCAAACTCGATAAATCACCCTTTTTGAAGATAGAAGCCTCAAAATTTACAGAGATCGGTTATGTCGGCAGGGATGTCGAGTCGATGGTCAGGGATCTTGTAGAGCTGGCGATAAACATGGGTAAATCGGAGGAACAGGAAAACGTAAGTACCAAAGCGATGGAGATTGCCGAGGAACGGATACTTGACATTCTTCTTCCTCTTAAACGCAGAGATCAGGAACCGGAAGGCCCGGTGGAAGAAATGCCTCCGGATATACCCGCTGATGCTGTAGTGGTACATGAGGAAAGCCGTCGTAATGAAACCCGCGAGAAGCTGCGCCGCCTGTTTCGCAGTGGAAAGCTGGACGATCGGGTCGTAGAGATTGAAGTTGCGGACAATCCGACCGGCCCCATGATAGAAATTTTTTCTACCTCAGGTGTCGAGGACATGGGAATGAACATCAAAGAGATGTTCGGGAATATGTTCCCGCAGAAGAAGAAGGAAAGAAAGGTCAAGGTCTCTGAAGCTGTAGAAATATTGGCCGATGAAGAGGCCCAGAGGCTGATCGATATGGAAAAGGTCACCAGAGCGGCGATCGAAAAAGTTGAGCAATCGGGAATCATATTCCTTGACGAGATAGACAAGATTGTGGGTGGCGATAATTCCCACGGTCCCGATGTTTCAAGGGAAGGTGTACAGCGGGATCTTCTCCCCATCGTGGAGGGATCGACGGTAAACACCAAATACGGCATGGTAAAAACCGATCACATACTTTTCATCGCGGCAGGGGCGTTCAGTATTTCAAAACCGTCCGACCTTATCCCCGAGTTGCAGGGAAGATTTCCCATACGAGTGGAACTGGATCCGCTCGAAAAGGAGGATTTTATAAGGATTCTGACGGAGCCGCATAATGCGCTTGTGAAACAATATGTAGAAATGATGGCGACCGAAGGAATCACTCTCAAATTTCAGGATGATGCCATAGCACAGATCGCGGAGGTAGCGGCGATTGTAAACGAAAGAACCGAAAACATAGGAGCCAGGAGACTTTACACGGTCATGGAAACACTCCTGGAGGAGATATCGTTTGATGCACCGGATATCGCGGTTTCAAAGAAGAAAGTCAATATCGATGCCGAGTATGTCAGGGATAAACTGGAAGGCATTGTAGAGGATGAAGACTTGAGCAGGTATGTCCTGTAGGAGATTGCGATCATGAATGAAAACCATATGAAAAACCCGACGGAAAAAGCCGATATACTGCTGGAGGTTTTGCCTTATATAAAGCGGTTTTACGGTAAGACCATCGTTATAAAATATGGCGGGCATGCCATGAAGGACGACAAGCTGAAAGAGATGTTCGCCATGAACGTCATTATGATGAAGTACATCGGGATCAATCCGGTGATCGTACATGGCGGAGGGCCGCAGATCGGAGCTTTCCTGGAGAAACTGGGCAAGGATTCGAAATTCGTCAGGGGAATGCGGGTGACGGATCAGGAAACGATGGATATAGTCGAGATGGTCCTTACCGGTAAAGTTAACAAGGAAATAGTGGGACTAATCAACAGCCACGGCGGCAGGGCCGTCGGGTTAAGCGGCAAGGATGGAAATATTATAGAGGCGGAAAAGTACATCCTGAGCAACGAAAAAGCAAAGGATTCTCCTCCGGAGATAATAGACATAGGAATGGTAGGCAAGGTTAAGAAGGTTAACGCCGGAATCATTCAATCATTGTCGGCGGACGGTTTTATTCCCGTCATCGCGCCTACCGGGGCTGGAGACAAGGGGGAGACCTATAATATCAATGCCGATCTGGTCGCAGGTGAGGTGGCCGCCGCTCTAGGTGCGGAGAAACTTATTCTTCTGACCGACGTGGAGGGAATCCTGGACAAAAAAGGCCGGCTTGTAAACTCCATAAACAATATGGAAGCCGAAGAAATGATCGAGGACGGAACCATTGTCGGAGGGATGTATCCCAAGGTGAAATGTTGCCTGAAAGCTCTCAGGAATGGCGTGGGTAAGACACATATAATCGATGGGCGGCTGGATCACGCGGTTCTCCTGGAAATATTTACGGACAGCGGTATCGGTACTGAAGTGGTTAAAGACTGAACTGAACAGCGAGCGCATTCCCCGCTGCTTGCGGCGGGGTTAGCGAGCGAATAAAAAATGAAAAATTCCTTAACAGTCGGAGATTCCCCGCAACTTGTTGCGGGGAGATTCAATACCATCGATAGATAACACGGTAATTTTGCTGAATTGCAATGCAGAGCGAGAAAGACAGGAACTATATGACGACAAAAGAACTTATCTCCGATGCAAACAAATATATCATGAACACGTACAAGCGCCTGCCGATTGTCCTGGTAAAGGGAAAGGGAGTACGTGTGTGGGATTCCGATGGAAAGGAATACCTCGATTTTCTGGCGGGAATCGCCGTATGCGGTCTCGGTCATGCCAATCCGCTGATATCCGAGGCGATCAGCAGGCAGGCGGAAACATTGATGCATGTGTCCAATATATACCATATTGAACCGCAGATTCGTTTCGCCGCTCTTCTGGTCGAGAATTCTTTTGCGGATAAGGCATTTTTCTGTAACAGCGGGGCGGAAGCGAACGAAGCGGCCATTAAACTGGCGCGGAAATACGCCCATGATAATATAGACGCAGGCAGGCATCGCATCGTGACAATGAAAAACTCTTTCCACGGACGGACACTCGCCACCGTCACGGCAACCGGACAGGAGAAGTTTCAGAAGGGTTTCGATCCGTTGCCGAGTGGTTTCGAATATGTTCCTTTTGACGATCTTGTCTCGCTTGAACAGTCTGTTACGGAAGATACCGCCGCTGTCATGGTTGAGGTCATACAGGGTGAAGGCGGGATCAGAGTTCCCGCGGACGGATATCTCGAAGGTATACGAAAGATATGCGACGACAGGGGAGTACTGCTTATATTGGACGAAGTTCAGACGGGTATGGGGCGTACCGGTAAACTGTTCGCATATGAAGCGAGCAGTGTAAAACCCGATATCATGACACTGGCCAAAGGCCTGGGTAACGGTTTCCCTGTTGGAGCAATGCTGGCGACCGATAAGGTGGCGGCATCATTTACGCCGGGAACCCATGCATCTACGTTCGGAGGAAACCCGCTCGCGATGGTTGCCGGAATCTCCGTTATGGAGCAACTGCTGCAGGGAACGGTTCTGGATAATTGCAGAAAGATGGGTGCTTACTTATGCGAGCGGCTCAATGCATTGAAGGCAAAGCATTCTTTTGTTAAAGAAGTCAGAGGAAGGGGGCTTATGCTCGGCATGGAACTCTCCATGGAAGGTGCGGATATAGTAAAGAGATGTGTCGATAGAGGCCTGCTCATAAATTGCACATGTGAAAACATACTCAGATTCGTGCCCCCTCTGATTATTACAAAAGAGGATATAGACTGTGCGGTCGATATCCTCGATGAGGTAATGGGTGTCCTGTGAAAAAAGATCTGTTAACGATTTATGACCTCGATGCTGAAGGGTTTAATGAAATATTCAGCAGGGCGAAGCGGCTTAAAGAGCTGCTGCACCATGGTGTCATGCACGAATCCCTGAGAGGGAAAACTCTCGGCATGTTGTTCGATAAGTCGTCCACAAGGACAAGACTGTCTTTTGAGGCGGGAATTCACCAACTGGGAGGTGCCGGCATATTCCTGAGCAGGCGTGATATTCAGCTGGGAAGAGGGGAGCCGGTTTCCGACACGGCAAAAGTGATGTCCCGTTACATCGACGCTATCATGATACGGACATTCGAGCAGGAGATGGTAGAAGAATTTGCGAAATATGCCACCATACCGGTTATCAACGGATTGACCGACCTTTTGCACCCATGCCAGGTGCTGAGCGATCTTTTTACCATAATAGAGAAAAAGGGAGGATACGAAGGACTTGAAATAGCCTATGTCGGTGACGGGAATAATATGACCAACTCCTGGATAAATGCCGCGGCGAGACTTCCCTTTCATCTCTCAATAGCCTGTCCCGAAGGATATGATCCCGATGATGCGATACTGAAGCGAGGGGCCGGCGAATCGAAAAAGGGCATAACATTTTCCCGTATCCCCGCCGATGTGGTCTCAGGAGCCGACGTGATATATACTGATGTATGGGCCAGTATGGGGCAGGAAGGTGAACACGAAACTAGGGTGGCGGCGTTTAAGGATTATCAGGTAGATGAAAAGCTGGTCGCCCTCGCGAAGGATGACGCGATTGTTATGCATTGTCTCCCCGCACACCGCGGGGAGGAGATAACGGCAAGTGTGATAGATGGACCGCAGTCTGTAGTTATCGATCAGGCGGAGAATCGCCTGCATGTACAGAAGGCGATTATGGAAATACTTATGGTTGGAGGAAACAAGAAGTGAATAATAAGGTAAAGAAAGTGGTTCTGGCTTATTCCGGCGGGCTTGATTCGTCCGTTATTGTCAGATGGTTAATTGAAACATACGGATGCGAGGTTATTACACTCACGGGAGATGTCGGGCAGAAACAGGAACTCGACGGCCTGAAAGAAAAGGCTGTTGCCACGGGAGCGGCCAAGGCATATGTGGAAGACCTGAAAGATGAATTCGTAAGTGATTTCGTTTTTCCGGCCCTGAGAGCCAATGCGATATATGAAGGGCGATATCTGCTGGGCACCTCTCTCGCGAGACCGATCGTCGCCAGGAGACAGATAGAAATCGCTCACAAAGAGGGTGCCGATGCCGTCTGCCACGGTGCGACAGGCAAAGGAAACGACCAGGTAAGATTTGAGATGACCTATATGGCCCTCGATCCTGGTATAAAGATAATATCGGCGTGGAAGGACGAGAACTGGACCTTTAATTCAAGGGAATCCATGATAGATTATGCCGAAAAATACAATATTCCCATAAAGATGACGAAGAAGAATCCCTACAGCGAGGATAGAAACCTTCTCCATATCTCTCATGAAGGGGGAGTTCTCGAAGACCTGTGGGCGGAACCCCCTGAAGAGATGTTTGTAATGAGTGTTTCTCCCGAAAAGGCTCCCGACCGAGCGACATGTGTGGAGATAACATTCGAGGAGGGAAATCCCGTGGCTGTCGACGGTCAGGCAATGAACCCGGCTCAGCTTCTGGATCATATGAATACGCTCGCGGGAGACAATGGTATCGGCAGGGTGGATATGGTGGAAAACCGTTTTGTGGGCATGAAATCGAGGGGAGTTTACGAAACTCCGGGTGGTACCGCGCTGTGGTCGGCGCACCGGGCGATGGAGACGATCACCATGGACAGGGAAGTCATGCTGATACGGGATTCCATCATGCCGCGGTACGCGCAGATCATATACAACGGTTTCTGGTATTCCCCCGAGCGCGAAATGATCCAGAAGATGATAGATGAATCACAGAAAAACGTTACCGGAACAGTCCGTCTCAAATTATATAAGGGGAACTGCATACCTGTCGGCGTCAAAGCGCCTGTCTCACTTTACAGTGAGGCCCTGGCTACGTTCGAGGCGGATGAGGTTTATAATCAGAAGGATGCGACCGGTTTCATAAGGTTGAATGCGCTCAGATTGAAAATGCAGGCGTTATTGAAGAAATAGGGGCCGAGGATTCAGGGGTTCAAGGGGTTGAGTCAGAAAACAGGTACCCATGGACCGACAATTTATATTTTCTTATTGCAGGATTGACCTATGACCAGACAAAAAAAACCGTGGGGCGGAAGATTCTCCGAACCTACCGACAGCGGCGTGGAGGAACTCACATCCTCTCTCCATTTCGATAAAAGACTCTATCGTTATGATATTGAAGGGAGTATTGCGCATTGCCGAATGCTCGCCGCTCAAGGGATCATCTCTTCCGAAGATGCCGAAAAGATACAATCCGGTCTTCTGGATATCCTTCAATGTATCGAGCGGGGAGAGTTTTCCTTTACCAGTGATCTGGAAGATATACACATGGCCATAGAAAAAGCGCTCATAGATCGAATCGGAGAAGCCGGCGGCAGGCTTCACACCGCGAGAAGCAGGAACGATCAGATATCCCTTGACATGAGGCTCTATCTCAGGGATGAGGCAGACAACGTTCTCGACCTCCTGGCGGGTTTCCAGGCATCGCTTGTCGATGTGGCGAAGCGGGAGATCGATACCATACTGCCCGGTTACACTCACTTGCAGAAGGCTCAACCGGTGCTTCTGGCTCACTATCTCCTTGCCTACTGGGAAATGTTTGACAGGGATGTGAACCGTCTGAAGGGGTGCAGGGAGCGGATAAATGTCCTGCCTCTGGGATCGGCGGCCCTGGCCGGTACGGGGTTCCCGATAGACCGGGAATCCGTAGCCGGGTTCCTCGGTTTCCCGGCAATCTCGAAAAACAGCATGGATGCGGTCTCAGACAGGGATTTTGTGGCGGAATTCATTTTCGATGCGAGCCTGGTGATGATGCATATGAGCCGTTTCTGTGAGGATCTCGTTATATGGTCCGGCGGGGAGTTCGGATTTGTCGATATGCCGGATGCGTTTACCACAGGCAGCAGCATAATGCCCCAGAAGAAAAATCCTGATGTAGCCGAACTGATACGTGGAAAGACCGGCCGTGTCTACGGGGATCTGATTGCGATACTCACCGTCATGAAAGGGCTTCCCATGACGTACGACAGGGATCTTCAGGAAGACAAGGAACCTCTGTTCGATACGGTAGACACGATAAAGGCCTGTCTTTCCGTCCTGGCGGACATGACGTCAAAACTGAAGTTCAACAGGGAGAAAATGCTGAAAAGAGCGGCAGAGGGTTTTTCCACGGCGACCGACGTGGCCGATTATCTCGTGATGAAGGGAGTGCCATTCAGGGAAGCGCACGGTATAGTAGGACGTATCGTCAGATACTGCATCGAAAAACAAAAAGATATGCAATCGCTTGATATGGATGAAATCCGGCTGTTCTGGAGAGATGCCGATGACGATATTTACACGTGTATGAGTGTAACAGGTTCAATAGGCGCGAGAAAGATTGCCGGCGGGACGGCTAAAGAAGCGGTGATGAAGAGAATAGCGGAAATAGATTCGGATAACCGAACGGATCAGGTTCAGACATGACAGGGAAAAACGGATTATGGAAGGCAATCTTGATGACGGCGATTTTTTTTACGGCCGTATGTTGTGCCGGTTGCGGTAAAAAAGCCGATCCGTGTTATCCTTTCACCGATTACCCTGAAGCGGTTTCAAATCTCGAAGTGTCGTTGGATAAAGAAAACGTTGTCTTGAAATGGAACATTCCGGAAGATCTCGACTATAAAGGCCACGTCAGAATACTGAAAAGCGTGGTGGAACCGGATGATGATGTCTGTCCTGATTGCCCTCATACATATGTCGTAGCGGGCCACATTCCGCTTCGTGATTCAAGGCGGGACGATCAGAAAAAATTTATTTACCTGGATAGAGATATAAAAAGTGGTTTTTCTTATTTTTACAGGGTTGTGATATGCGATTCTCAGGACAGGTGCGGAGAGGAATCCAATACCGTCTGGATAGGGATACCATGAACTGAACAGCGAGCGCATTCCCCTCTGCTTGCGGCGGGGTTAGCGAGCGAATAAAAAATGAAAAATTCCTTAACAGTCGGAGATTCCCCGCAACAAGTTGCGGGGAGATTCAATCATCGGGATATTAAATCAGGTGTCGAGGCAGTATGAATTATTTTAATTACGTGGGCGAACAACTATGGTGCGAGGACGTTTCTGTCGCGGAAGTGGCAAAGGCGGTAGGGACACCCTTTTATCTTTACAGTCACAGAACGCTCGTGAGACATTTCAAAGTCTTCGACTCGGCATTTGGTGATATTCCTCATGTCGTATGTTTCTCTGCTAAAGCCAATTCCAACGCGGCTATCCTCAAAATATTCATAAATGAGGGAAGCGGTGTGGATATTGTTTCCGGAGGGGAGCTCTACAGAGCCCTCGCGGCGGGTGCTGATCCCCGAAAGATCGTCTATTCTGGGGTCGGGAAAAGAGAAGAAGAGATACGGTATGCGCTGGAGAATGACATACTTATGTTTAATATCGAATCTTCCCAGGAACTTGAGGTAATAAACGCGTGTGCCGGAAAGATGAACAAAGTGGCAAGAATATCTCTGCGCGTTAATCCCGATGTAGATCCGATGACACATCCCTATATATCTACCGGCATGAAGGAAAACAAGTTCGGAATAGATATCGCAAAATCCCTGGACGAGTACCGGCATGCCGGAAAACTGGATCATATAGAAGTCATAGGGGTGGATTGTCACATAGGATCACAGATAACCGAGATCTCTCCCTTTATCGATGCGCTTGATCGTCTCAAGGATCTGATATTTTCTTTGAGAAGTGAAGGAATACATGTCAAATACTTGGATCTGGGAGGAGGTCTGGGGATTACCTATGATAGTGAAACGCCGCCTCACCCCCATGATTACGCAAAGGCCATTATGGACAAGGCGAAAGACATCGATTGTACGTTCATCCTGGAACCGGGGCGGGTAATAGTGGGGAACGCGGGCATCCTGGTTTCCGAAGTGCTGTATACGAAAACCAACGCCGACAAACGGTTTGTAATTGTCGATGCGGGAATGAATGATCTTATAAGACCCAGCATGTACGGTTCGTACCACAAGATACAGCCCGTTAAACTGGAAAAGCGGGATGATGTGATATCCGACGTGGTCGGTCCTATTTGTGAATCGGGTGACTATCTGGCAAAGAACAGGGTCATCCCCGAGCTGGAGAGGGGGGAACTTATAGCGGTCATGAGTGCCGGTGCGTATGGTTTCGCAATGTCTTCAAATTACAACTCAAGGCCGCGAGGTTCTGAAGTACTTGTCAAAGACGGGGAATTTTATGTGATAAGAGAGGGTGAAACCAGAGCGGATCTGGTAAAGGGCGAAAGTATTCCGGATTTTCTGCGATAATGGCGTTTTTTCAGTAACAGAGACTCCGGAATAATTGCGGGTAGAACCGTGAAATGGTTAATCGAAACAAATTCAACGTATTGTAACCGGATTGTCTATACAGGTTCCCGGAACGTACAGTACAAAATGGTTATGCAAAATCTTAGCAGGAGGAGAGATCATGTTTAAAGGCGCGATAGTCGCAATTGTAACACCATTCAAGGATGGAAAAGTTGATGAGGATGCGTTGAGAGAACTTATCGAATTTCAGATAGAATCGGGTACCGATGGTATTGTTCCCTGCGGCACTACAGGAGAAAGTGCGACACTGTCCCACGAGGAGCACGACAGGGTTATAGAAATTACTGTCGATGCCGTAAAAAAGCGGGTTCCGGTGATCGCGGGGACCGGATCCAACAACACAACCGAAGCCATACGACTTACCAGGCACGCATACGAAGCGGGGGTGGATGGTACCTTGCTGGTTACTCCTTACTATAATAAACCGACACAGGAAGGGCTGTATCAGCATTACAAAACTGTTGCCGAGACTGTTCCCGTTCCGATCGTACTCTATAATGTGCCCGGCAGGACAGGAATCAATCTCTTGCCCGAAACCGATGCCAGACTTTCAAAAATCAGTAATATTGTCGGAATAAAGGAAGCATCGGGAGACCTGAAGCAGGTAAGCAAGATTATCGAACTATGCTCCGATGACTTTGCCGTTCTGTCGGGTGACGATTTCACGGTACTGCCTATTCTCGCGGTTGGAGGCAAGGGAGTTATCTCCGTCGTATCCAACATTATTCCGGAAGATATGGCGGCCATGATAGATGCTTTCGATGGGGGCAGTCTGGATAAGGCCAAGGAGTTTCATTACAGAATGCGGCCGATAATGGATGGTTGTTTTCTGGAAACCAATCCTGTCCCGGTAAAGGCAGCGCTCGCGATGATGGGCAAGATAGCATATGAATTAAGACTTCCGCTCTGCGAAATGTCTGATGTAAACTATGAAAAATTGAAGAAAATCATGACCGATTATGGTCTTATCTGGTAATGGTGAACGACATGGTAAAAGCAATCGTTACTGGTGCCGCCGGGAGAATGGGAGGACGTATAATAACGCTTATCCGGGACTCCGAAGAGATAACGCTCGCAGGGGCGGTGGAACAGAAGGGACATCGGCTTGCCGGTACCGATGTGGGCGACTATCTCGGGTTGGGCAAGACAGGTGTAATACTGGAAGACGATCTGAACAAATGTATAGACCGGGGCGATGTTGTTATAGATTTCAGCAGCCATACCGCCTCGGTGGATAATCTAAGGATAGCCGCGCAAAACAATAAAGCGATTGTGATCGGTTCAACGGGTATAACTCCGGACGAAATGGAGCAGATCGCGGATGCTTCAAGGGGAGCGAGATGTGTCCTGGCCCCCAACATGAGTGTCGGTGTAAATGTAATGTTCAAGGTGCTCAAAGACGTAGCCGGCATTCTGGGTGACGGGTATGACGTTGAGATTGTCGAGGCGCATCATAACCAGAAAAAAGATGCGCCCAGCGGAACAGCCGTGAAAATGGCCGAAACCATAGCTGATGCACTCGGCAGAGACCTGGAAGAAGTAGGTGTGTACGGGCGCAAAGGTATGATCGGAGCAAGGCCGAAGAACGAGATAGGCATACAGACTGTAAGGGCCGGTGATATCGTGGGGGAACATACCGTGATTTTCGGCGGTATAGGTGAAAGACTTGAATTTGTTCACAGGGCTCACAGCCGGGATAATTTTGCCAGGGGCGCAATCAGAGCGGCCGTCTGGCTTATGGATAAGGACAACGGGCTGTATGATATGCAGGATGTTCTGGGATTAAAGAACTGAAGGTATCGGGCGTTGGAAAACGGTATTGTCTGCTTTCTGGGCATAGGTTCCAATATGGGAAATCCGGCTTCGAATTGCAAAGATGCCGTAATCCGTATGTCAGGTATAGAAGGTGTCAGTGTCCTGGGAGTCTCGTCGCTCTACAGGACGCAGCCGGTCGGATTTGAAGATCAGAACTGGTTCGCGAATGGCGTAATCGAGATAAGGACCTCTCTCAAACCACGTGCTCTCATGGATGTAATACAGCGCGTGGAAGAAGAAATGGGCAGAATCAGGGTTCAAAAATGGGGACCAAGGATAATAGATATCGATATTATCATGTATGGGCAGGCCATTATAGAAGAAGGCGGACTTGTAATACCGCACCCTGAATTTCACAAAAGACGTTTTGTGCTTGTTCCGTTGAATGAAATAGCTCCCTGTGCTATACATCCTTTGTTCGGGATATCCGTAAAGGGACTGCTCGACAGGCTGCAAGACGAAAACAAGGTTGAACGGCTGAACGGGGACTGGTGCCGCCCGTTTGTTTGAAAATGATTCGTTTAGTAATTGCAGGCATTATTGTGTATGTGGTATACCGGCTCTCGAAGAGTTTGTTTGCACCGTCGGAAAGGACCTCTAAAGGGTATCCCCGTGGAAAAGAGTCGCCCGCGATTAAAGGGGAAGATCTTGTAAAAGACCCCTGGTGCGGCACTTATGTGCCGATAAGCAGTGCACATACAATCACGCTGAATGGCGAGAAACTGTACTTTTGCAGTAAGGAATGTCTTGAAAAATACAAGAAAGAACACAGGTAGGGAGATTATATGAAGTTTTTTATAGATACCGGGAATATCGATGAAATCAAAGAGGGGCTGAATCTGGGAATGGTCGACGGTGTAACCACGAATCCTTCGCTTGTCGCAAAGGAAAAGAAAGACTTCGATACCGTGGTCAGAGAAATACTGGAGATAGTCAAAGGACCGGTAAGTCTCGAAGTGATCAGTGAAGACGCCGAAGGCATGGTTGCCGAAGGAGAAAAGCTGGCGAAACTGGCAGAGAATGTTGTGGTAAAAGTTCCAATGACGACGGAAGGTTTAAAGGCGACACGGGTATTGTCGGGTCGTGGAATCAATGTAAACCAGACGTTGATTTTCTCGCCGGTTCAGGCGCTTCTGGCTGCAAAAGCGGGTGCGGCATATGTAAGTCCCTTTATAGGAAGGCTCGATGATATTTCCCATAATGGAATGGAACTTGTGGAACAAATAATGACTATCTTCGGTAACTACGGATTCGATTGTGAAATTATTGTTGCCAGCGTCAGGCACCCTCTTCACGTCCTTGAGGCCGCCCTGATCGGTGCCGATATCGCCACAATTCCATTCAAAGTGATAAAACAGCTTGCCGGACATCCTCTTACCGATGTGGGTGTTGAGAGATTTCTGGCCGACTGGCGTAAGGTTCCTAAAGGATGATATGATAAATTTTCTGAAAGATTCCTTTGATAAGCTGACGACGTCGGAGGAGCGGAGCGAGGTATTCAATCTTCCGAATTGCATCACTCTTCTCAGGCTCGGTGTGATCCCGGTGTTGTTTCTGCTTCTCCTTTCTCCCGGTAGAATCCTGAGTATGATTATCGCCGTGCTTTTTATTATAGCTTCGGTTACCGACCTGATAGACGGTTACGTGGCCAGAAAGTACAATATCACGACCACAATGGGAAAGTTTCTGGACCCGGTGGCGGATAAACTTATCGTTAGTACCGCAATGATAATGATGATTCCCATCGGCAGGATTCCGGCGTGGATCGTCGTTATCATTATCATGAGAGATTTGATGGTCGACGGTCTGCGGAGCATAGCTTCTGCGGACGGTCTCGTAATCGACGCAAGCGGCCTGGGCAAGCAGAAAACCCTGTGTCAGATTGTCGCAGTATCAGCGCTGTTGATACATTACGATACGGTCTTTGGCATTAACGCGCACGTGGTGGGAATGGCCATACTCTATGTCGCACTTGTCTTGACGGTTTGGTCCGGCGTGAACTATTTTATTACGTTTTACGAAGAAAAAATCAAGAAGTAGCGGAACGGAATCGTAATCCGTTACCGCCGCCGGTCTGTATGTATTGGTTCGCGGTCGAAAAGACGGGGAACCGTAATCGATATATGCAATGATTGAATCTCCCCGCAACTTGTTGCGGGGAATCTCCGACTGTTAAGGAATTTTTCNNGCTACCCCCGCCGCAAGCAGCGGGGAATGCGCTCGCTTTTCAGTTCAGTCACGATATTTTAACGGTTGTACCCATTCGTTGTTTCAATCGGCCCTCGATTCCCGTAACTTGTCCGGGCAGTTGTCAAGAGATTTTCCTCACGGCTCGCGTTTCATTATGTTCGCAACACATTCAATATCGGAATATGCATTCACAGTGTCGCAAACGCCGGGTCTTTATGTGCCGTTCCGAACGGTTGAGTAATTACAAAAAAGAGAGAAGCCTGTCGTCGGACCGTTTTGAGAGGAAAATCGCAGGCTGAAATTGTAAGTGAATATATTCCGTTTCGGAGTTGCCGCGAATCGCGGATAAATGAAGCATGTTTCAAAAATCGATGCGGGGAGGCTGCCATGGAAGTAAAAATCGACAATTCGGTGATCAGTCTTGTTCAGGGAGATATAACGAAAGAGGAGACGGAAGCAATCGTAAACGCCGCGAATTCCGGATTACGCGGCGGCGGAGGTGTCGATGGCGCCATACACAGGGCAGGAGGCCCATCCATCATGGAGGAGTGCCGGGCAATAGGCTATTGTCCTGCCGGACAGGCGGTGGTTACTAAAGGGGGGAATCTAAAAGCCGGGTATGTAATACACACTGTCGGTCCTGTTTACCGCGGAGGTAATCACGGGGAGGCGAATCTTCTTAAAAGCGCCTATCTTGAGAGCCTTAAAAAAGTTACTCAAAAAGGACTCGCAAGCGTGGCCTTTCCCGCGATAAGCGCCGGGATATACGGATATCCGCTGCAGGAAGCGGCTCGCATCGCCCTCGATACCACAATTAATTATCTTAAAGATCATAAAGAGATAGAACTGGTAAGGTTTGTTTTATTCAGCCGTGACATATACGATGTATTTTCCGATGAGCTGAAAAAACTGGTTTGATTCGCGGTAATAATCCTATGGATTTCTCATTCGAACAGGGCCCCATAAGACCCCCGAGCGAGGCAAGAAGTCTCCTGATCAGGGTTACGAGAAATTGTCCCTGGAATAAGTGTGCTTTCTGCCATACCTATCGAGGCCAAAAATTTGAGCTCAGGCCGGTGGAGGATGTCAAGGCCGACATACAGGAGGCACGGGACATAGCGGATCGGATGCGGGAGATATCCTGGAGGCTGGGGCAGGGGGGAGCCGTAAGGCGTCCTGTTATCGATCATATTTACGGGACCGACGCATTTCACAATGACAGTTTCAGGCAGGTGGCGGCATGGCTCTATTACGGAGGTGAATCCGTTTTTCTCCAGGATGCCGATTCCGTCATAATTAAAACAGAGGATCTGGTCGATATCGTTGCTTTTATCAAGGAAAAATTCCCCGCCGTCAAAGAAATTACTTCGTATTGCCGTTCACACACCGCACGCAGGAAATCGATTGAGGAATTAAGCATGTTGCGTGAAGCCGGCCTTACGAGGATTCATATCGGTATGGAAAGCGGGTGCGACCCTGTGCTGAAGTTTGTGAAGAAAGGTTCTACTGCAGCCGATCACATAGAGGGCGGCAAGAAGATCGTGGAATCGGGCATATCTCTCTCGGAATATGTTATTCCGGGTCTCGGGGGCGAGCAATGGTCACGTCAAAACGCACTGGATACCGCTCGGGTTATCAACGAGATAAATCCCGATTATGTGAGGATACGGTCACTGCGGGTAATAAGAGGTACAACCCTTCACGCAATGATGAAAAACGGGGAATTCCGGCCTCTCGATGATGAGGATGTGGTAAGGGAGATACGACTGTTTATCCGGAATCTTGACGGGATTGAAACGCAGATAGTCAGCGACCACGTGCTTAATCTTCTGGAGGAGTTAAACGGAAGGCTTCCCGAGGATAAAGATAAACTCCTCGGCATCATCGACAGGTTTTTCGCCCTGTCCGAGGATGACAGGATCATATATCGTATCGGCCGGCGAAGAGGCGTGTACACGAGACTTGATGATCTTTCGAGAACAAAGACATATGATGCGCTCAAAGCTCTGCTGGAAAAATACAGACGGGAAAACCCCGGAAGCCCGGGTGGGGATATTTATAAAATAATAGACAGTTACATATGATTCACTACTGAAACGCCTCGGCACCAGCCTGTTTTCTTGACATTTCCACATAATTAATATAGTTCTTACCACTTTTATATCTTTTGTCTGGAAAGGTAATATATATGACGGCGGTTAAGAAGATACGAAAAATCCTGGTCGCAAACAGGGGTGAAATAGCTTTAAGACTGATCCGAACGATCAAGGAACTCGGACTCGGCGCCGTAGCAGTTTATGAGAGACCGGATAACGAAGCCTTGTTTATCAGATCTGCGGATGACGCTATCATGATAGGCGAAGGACCGAGAAAAGATTATCTCGATATCGACAGGATGATATGGGCGGCCCGCAAAAGCGGTGCCGACGCGATTCATCCCGGATACGGATTCCTGGCAGAGAATCCTGATTTTTCCAGTGCCTGTGAAAAGGCCGATATCAACTTTATCGGTCCCCCTCCCGATGTCATTCAGAATCTGGGCAACAAGATTATTGCCAGAGAGATCATGGAAAAGGCGGGCATACCTGTAATCCCCGGTACTGAGAACCTTGTCAAGGGAGAAGAAGGGATAAGAGCTGCTGTCGAGTTTGGCAAAAAGTACGGATATCCGCTTATGCTTAAAGCCTCTTCGGGAGGAGGAGGCAGAGGGATCAGAAAGGTTGAAAATGAAAAAGAACTGCTGATCCAGATGCCGCAGTCGAGATATGAGGCCCTTCAAGCATTTAACAATGACGATATTTATATAGAAAAATGTATCCAGAATCCGCGCCATGTGGAGATCCAGATACTTGCGGACCAGCATGGTGAAATTCTCCATCTCGGTTCACGGGATTGTTCCATCCAGCGGAGAAACCAGAAGCTGATAGAAATAGCACCTGCGGATCTTCCGCTAAATGTTCTTAAATCGATGTACAAAACGGCCATACTGGCGGCCGGTAAAGCCGGATATGTAGGTGCGGGTACTGTGGAATTTCTGGTCGACGCCCACACGAATGAATTCTGGTTTATGGAAGTCAATACCAGACTCCAGGTCGAACACACAGTTACCGAGATGCTGAGCGGTGTCGATATCGTGAGAGAGCAGATAATAATAGCAGAAGGGGAACGCTTGAAAATTCCTGAAGTACGTTTCCATCGTCTGGGCAAAGCTATTCAGGTAAGGATTAACGCCGAGGATCCCAAAAATGGCTTTATGCCGGAGGGGGGAAAACTGGTAGATGTGTATCAGTCTCCCGGAGGGCCCGGCATACGGCTGGACGGTATGGTGTATCAGGGATATAAGATTCCAACCGAATATGATTCGCTTCTGGTAAAAATGACTGTTCGTGGCCATAATTGGGAGCAGTCCGTACAGCGTCTGAAAAGGGCGCTGAACGATTTTCTTATTTGTGGTCCTAAAACGACTATACCGTTTTACCTGGCAATCTGCGATGAGCCTGATTTCCGTAGAGGCAAGTTCACTACGTCTTATCTGGATCAGCATGCCGAAGTGTTTGACTACCCGGAGAACAGGCGCGAGATTGCCAAACTTTCGCAGTTGATCGCCGAGATCCATGCAAAGAAAATCAACCCTTACGCATATTAGGGGGCGGTAGGCAGTAAATGATTTTCTACCGTTTTTCAGCGGAGAATTATTTTATTAAAGCACATATTACTTTATAGGTATCAGAACCTGAAAGGACTTTAAACATTGCAACAGACCATCGACGAGAGAATAACACCCCGAGACTTGCGTGAGAAAGGAGTACACTATGTGCTCGAAAAGATCAGGTCGGGGAAAGGGTATTATGTAACCAATACAGAAAGAGACTTGTCTCAATCCGATTTTAAGAACCGAATAATGCCTCACACTCAGATGCTGGTCTCACAGGAACGAAACGACTCGGGCTATCTTTCACTCGAGATATCGGGGGGAGCTTCGGTTCATGTCGATATGCTGCGCAAGCAGATTAATCCATTGGAGAAACTGCAGCTTCTCAGCTCGTTAATGCCGGATACCATGTTCCAGAATCTCTGCAGGGGAATCAACCTTTTCGGTTACAGACCATATCCTGAAAATGTGATTCGCCTGACGGTACGGTCTTTTGCCCGTTACGTACATCTCTGGAGAGTCTTTGATTTTCTTAATTATGTGCCCAATATGACGGCCGTATTCGAAGAGGTTCGGGCCGCCGGTTGCATACTGGAACCCTCGATATGTTTCTCGACAGGACCCGAACATACGGACGCGTTTTATGTGCGGAAAGTAAAGCAAATACTCGACGTTACCGGTGAGGATATAATTCTTTGCATAAAGAATCACGGTGGGCTGGGAACTTCCAGGCGGATTGGAGATCTGACAAAATCCATTCTGGACAAATATCCCGATCTCATTGTTCACTATCACGGCCATAATACGGACGGAGACGATGTGGGAAGAATCGTTGCGGCCGTAAGAAACGGGGCCAGGATCGTCGACGCGGCTGATCATGCCTTCACCGGTTTTTACGGACCTCCCCCGATACTTACGGTTATAGATACGCTCGATGAATATGGATATCGTGCCCTGGCTATAAACAGACAGGCCGTAATCGATACGTCGAATAAACTGCGCCCGGAGAGGGAACACTACAAGCATTTTGAATCCCAGTTTATGGGATTTGATCCTACCGTTCAGATACACAAACTGCCGGGCGGGGCGACGGGATCGAGCTTCGAACAGGCGGTCAAGGGTGAATTCCTGCATTCGATGCCTGAAATTCTTCAGAAAGAGTTGCCCCGTGTACAGATTGAACTCGGAAACTGGTGGAGTGTAACGCCGGGTTCACAGATCCTGTGGACCACCGCCGCCAATAACGTACTCAGCGGCAAGCGATATAAAGATGCCAGCGATGATCTGAAAAACCTGATGCTCGGAAGATATGGGGATCTTCCCTTTTATAAACCGTCCGATGAGATATACGAGGCCGTATTCGGGCCGGATTGGAAAAAAATAGTGGCGAAGGAATCCGGCTATCAGAAAATAGAAAATATCGATCTTGATATAGAAAAAAGAGTGCTTGAACATCGTCTTGGGCGGGTGGCCACGGAAGATGAGTTTGTCCTGTATCTGCAACACCCGAATGATGCGGTTAATTTTTTCAAGTTCGAGGAGAAATATGGCAAAACATGGGTATTCCCACCTCATATGTGGTTCAGGAAAGGCGGATTTAAACTCGGGGAAAAGCTTGAATTTTCAGATGCTTATGGAAAACATCATATTGTAGAAGTAGGTCCGAAACGAAGAACGAAAACGGGAGACGCAATCACCTATCTGAACATAAATTATCATTCGGAACCCATACTGACGGAGCTTGAACAGGAAGGGACGAGGGAGATCAGAAAATCCGTACTTTCGGCGAAAGAAATAGAAGAACTTGCGCAGTCGGGTGATATAAGATCGCCTCTGAAGGGCACAGTGAGCGAGGTTCCCGTCACGGAAGCGGAAGATGTCTCAGCGGGTCAGATTCTGGTTGTTCTTGAAGCGATGAAGATGCTTAACAATATAATTTCCGAGATAAACGGAGTCGTTTCGGAGATACTTGTATCTCCAGGAGATGAGGTGAATGTCGGTGATCCGCTGATTATGGTCGAAAAAAGAATCTGACGGATCTTAATCTTTCCTTGACATTTAAAATATCTATGGTAACTTTCACGAGCGACGGTTTGTCGTATAGGATTTTGCCGTAACTTATTGATGCTTCAGGGTTCATTTAAGGTTTTAGCGTCTAAAACAAGCGGTGTTCGCTAATGTTTCCCGTGGTATAATTTTTTTAAGACCTCCATAGGGAATTATATGAAAGGATCCGGGGTGGGAAACAGATACTATACATTTCTTGCTATTCCTCAGGGGAAAGGATCAATAAAAAAAGTAAAAATTTCCTCTGCATTTCTTTCTTTTATATCCATTGCAATAATAACCGTCTTGTTATCACTTTGTTGTCTTTCCTATAACTACATGGATACCAGGGGTAAAATAAAAGAACTGGCCAGGCTCGAGCAGGTAACGTCGCTTCAGCAGGAAAAAATTGATTTCCTTGCAAACAAGGTCGATGATTTTGAGAAAGAAATGATTAACCTGGCGCAACTGGATAAAAAAATAAGGATTATGACGAATCTCGATAATAATGACAAGAACAACAACCAGTTGCTGGGTGTCGGAGGTCCTGTGCCCGAAGACGATAAAATCGTTTCGCATGCAGAGGAAGTCGAAGCGTCAATCATTGATAAGATACATGACAATATGGATAAATTGCTTGAAGGAGCAGCTATTCAAAAAGACAGTTTCACCGAGTTGCTCGATTTTCTAGGAAAGCAGAAATCGATTCTCGCTTGCACACCCTCCATATGGCCTACGATAGGCTGGGTAACTTCGGAATTCGGGTACAGAACATCGCCTTTTACGGGCAACAGGGAATTTCACCGGGGTATCGATATAGCGACGGAGCTGGGCAAGGAAGTTGTGGCTCCCGCGGATGGTGTGGTGAAGGAAGCGTCTTACGAAAAAGGTATGGGTAACATGGTCAGGATAGATCATGGAAACAGTCTGGTGACAGTCTACGGTCATCTGTTAAAAAAGGGGGATGCCAGGACGGGACAGCGGGTGAAAAGGGGAGATGTCATCGGTTATGTGGGTAATTCGGGGAGGAGTACAGGTCCTCACCTGCATTATGGCATTTGTATAAACGGTATCTACGTAAATCCACGAAAACACCTCTTTTAATGCGGACGACCTCTGCTCAATACATTTTAGTCGAATTTTCCCGGTAATGTTTCTTACCGGGTTTTTTGTGGTGTGATTATGCTGAATTATCTATTGAAGAAGGTAGTAGGAAGTAAAAATGACAGGGAAATAAAGCGCCTGTCCGTTATAATGAATGAAATCAGCAAGCTGGAACCGTCTATAGAAGGTTTGACCGATTCCGGGCTCAAAGCGAAGACACCGTATTTCAAAGAGAAGCTTGCACAGGGTGCATTACTCGATGATATTCTCGCAGAAGCATTTGCCGTCGTCAGGGAAGTTTCGAAGCGAACCCTGGAGATGAGGCCGTTCGATGTTCAGCTCATAGGCGGGATTGTTTTGCACGAAGGCAAGATTGCGGAAATGAAAACAGGCGAAGGCAAGACTCTGGCCTCGACCATGCCTGTTTATCTGAACGCGCTGACCGGCAGGGGCGTTCATGTGATTACCGTGAACGATTATCTGGCAAACAGGGACGCAAACTGGATGAAACCCATCTACGAGTTTCTAGGTCTCTCTGTCGGGGTGATTGTTCATGGAATAGACGATACGCAAAGGCGCAGTGCGTACGGCTGCGACATCACCTACGGCACAAACAACGAATTCGGTTTCGACTATCTCCGTGACAATATGAGCTTCCAGCTCGAGAATTATGTCCAGCGTGAATTTCATTATGCTATCGTCGACGAAGTAGACAGTATACTCATCGATGAGGCCAGGACCCCGCTTATTATTTCCGGACCCTCCGAAGAATCCACCGATAAATATTACAAGATCAACCAGATTATTCCGCGTCTGAAGAGGGATCACGATTACACGATAGACGAGAAGAGCAGAACGGTTGTCCTGACTGAAGAAGGAGTGTCCAAATCAGAAAAACTGCTGAATGTCCAGAATCTGTATGAACCCAAAAACATGGAGATCCTTCACCATGTAAACCAGGCGCTGAAGGCGCATTCCCTGTTCAGGAAGGATATCGATTATCTCGTAAAGGACGGGCAGGTCGTTATAGTAGATGAATTTACGGGGCGGGTGATGCCGGGGAGGAGGTACAGCGACGGTCTGCACCAGGCGCTCGAGGCGAAGGAGAGAGTTAAAATAGAAAGGGAAAATCAGACGCTGGCTTCCGTCACGTTTCAGAACTATTTCAGGATGTATGAAAAATTATCGGGTATGACCGGAACGGCTGATACGGAAGCGGCGGAGTTTAAAAAGATATACAATCTCGATGTAGTTGTTATCCCGACAAATATGCCGATGATACGGGTCGATAACACCGATGTAATATACAAAACAGAAGAGGAAAAGTTTCAGGCTGCTGTTGAAGAGATAAAAGAACTGCATAAACAGAAGCGGCCGGTCCTGGTAGGAACGATTTCCATCGAAAAGTCCGAGATTCTCAGCAGGTACCTTTCTAAAAATGGGATCAAGCACAATGTGTTGAATGCAAAGAATCATGAAAAGGAAGCCGAGATAATCGCTCAGGCCGGGCAGTCCGGGGCCGTCACGATATCTACCAACATGGCGGGAAGAGGAACCGATATAAAACTGGGTGAGGGAGTGGCCGATCTCGGCGGGCTCCATATATTGGGTACGGAGCGTCATGAGAGCAGGCGTATAGACAATCAGCTCCGGGGCAGGTCGGGACGCCAGGGTGATAAAGGATCTTCCCGTTTCTATCTGTCGCTGGACGACGATCTGCTCAGGATCTTCGGAGCTGAAAGAATATCGTCCGTTATGGACAGGATCGGAGTCGAAAAAGGACAGCCGATAGAACACAATCTTATCAGTAAAGCTATCGAAGGTGCCCAGAAACGAGTGGAAGGCCAGAATTTCGACATAAGAAAACATCTGCTGGAATATGACGACGTGATGAACCGGCAGCGGCAGGTGGTGTACGAACAGCGGAGAAATGTTCTCGGTGGAACCGAATTGTGGGCAACCGTTGATGATATGCTGAAAGAAGTCGTCGAGGATATCGTTTGCGATTATCTCGATGAGAAAGTTCGTCCGGATGAATGGGATATTAAAGGCCTGAGTGATATTATATACAAACAGTTCTCTCTTAAATGGAACCTGGATCATTCAAAAAAGGAAAAGATCGACAGGGAAGATATCGTACAGGAGATTATATCGGACGTCAGAACGCTTTTGCGTGAAAAGGAAGATAAATTTGGCAAATCCCTCATGGAATACATAATGAAGGTAATTATGCTCCAGGCCATAGATTCCCACTGGAAAGACCACCTGCTTGCCATGGATCATCTCAAGGAAGGTATCGGCCTGCGTGGTTACGGTCAGAAAGACCCGGTCAGGGAATACCAGAAAGAGGGTTACGATATGTTCATGGAGATGGTGTATCGTATCAAGGAAGACACTCTGGAAAAACTGTGCATAGTTCAGATAAAGGGTGAGGAAGATGTTACCGAGATCCAGGAAAAACAGGAGAAAGATTATGTGATGAGCAGGGGTGATACCGGTGCTGCTCAGACGACAGTTAAGAGACAGGGTGAGAAGGTAGGAAGAAACGCCCCGTGTCCCTGCGGCAGCGGTAAGAAATACAAGCATTGTTGCGGCAGATAGACACCAGACGGGAAAGGGTCAATACACATTACGCGGAAGAGACAAAGACAATATATCTGTCCGTCCGGAAGGATATACATTCAAGATAAAGTTTTTGAAAGCTGTGGAGAATATTACTATGCATGACAGTTTCAACGTCCCGGGATTTCTGGGCAACGGAGTGGCCGCCGGTATAAAAGTCGGAGGGAGAAAAGATCTGTCCCTGATATTCTCGGAAGTCCCCGCCAGAGCGGTCGGGGTGTTTACTACAAACCGGTTCAAGGCTGCTCCGGTCGTACTCGATATGCAAAAGATACAAAAAGGCATCGCCCAGGCTATTATAATAAACAGTGGTAATGCCAACGCGGCTACCGGAAAAGACGGCGACGAAGATGCCGCATCCATGTCGGCAGCCGCCGCCGAGGTACTGGGAATAGACGATGAACTCGTTCTGGTTGCTTCTACGGGTATCATCGGCGAGAAACTTCCCATAGAAAAGATCACACGGTCGATAGAAACGCTTGTCGGAGGATTGAGCGCGGATGGTATGCCCTCAGTCGCCGAAGGTATTATAACGACCGACAGGTTTATAAAGATAGAATGCCGTAAGTCTTCCATCGCGGGGAAAGAGATTACAATTTGCGGAATTGCCAAGGGAGCCGGAATGATAGAGCCAAAAATGGCGACAATGCTCTCGTTTATAATGACGGATGCCGCTGTCGATCAGGCTTGTCTGGACACTGTATTCAAGGAATGCGTCGACAGGAGTTTTAATGCGATAACGGTAGACGGGTGCATGAGCACGAATGATACCGTTATACTGCTGGCGAACGGTGTCGCGGGAAACAATCCCATCGATGAAGCATCCGGCGGTCTGATCGAGTTCCGTGAAGCCCTGCTGAGTGTTATGGATTCTCTCGCGCAATCTATCGTCAGGGACGGAGAGGGTTCGACAAAGCTGATAAAAATTATGATTGAAGGGGCAAAGCTGGAGGCCGATGCGAAAGAGATTGCGTACGCGATAGCGAATTCCAATCTTGTAAAGGCGGCTTTTTTCGGCGAAGATCCGAACTGGGGAAGGATCATATCGGCGGCAGGCGCTACGAGGGTTCAATTCTCGACCGATTCGCTGGAGCTCTATATCGAAGATATTCCCTTGTTTATCAATGGTGCGGGAGTTTCGGGAAAACGGGCTGCCGAGATAATGAAGAAAGATACCATCCGTGTTCTGGTGCGGCTCGGGATGGGAAAAGAGGCATTCAGTCTTTATACGTCCGATCTTTCCCATGAGTATATAAAGATCAACTCGTATTACCACAGTTGATCCGACCCTGACAAACCTGGAACAGGCGGATATTTTCATAATCACTGCTTTTTCGATTTTATGCGTTTCTCAGCGAAGTGTTACAGTGAATAAGCGGCGTTGTTTTTGCCTTGATTATTTCCGCCGTATATGGTATCCCGCTGCAACTTATTACGCTCATTCCCTGATTATCAGAGAGTTGCCTGTCTTTCCAGGTCCTCTGATAAAATGACGGGGGTGGAGGAAAAAACAAAAGAGGAGAATTATATGTCAAAGGTATCAATGAAAATGTTGCTGGAGTCCGGAGTGCATTTCGGGCACCAGACGAACAGATGGAATCCAAAAATGAAGCCCTACATATTCGGGGCGAGAAACGGCATCTACATAATAGATCTTCAGCAGACTGTGCAGATGTTTGATGCGGCTTATGCCGCCGTCGTGGATATGGTTGCTTCCGGCCGCGATGTCATGTTTGTCGGCACCAAGAGACAGGCACAGGAATCCATCAAGGCCGAAGCCGATCGGGCTGGAATGCCTTATATCAACCATCGCTGGCTTGGTGGAATGCTGACGAATTTTGTAACGATTAAAAAAAGTGTAGACCGGCTGTCAATGCTCGACTCGATGTTTAACGATGAAAGCATTAACTCATTTCCCAAAAAGGAAATCCTGGGACTCCAGAGAGAAAGAGAAAAGCTTCAGAAGGTTCTGGGAGGAATAAGAGAAATGACAGAACATCCCGGGATCATTTTCATCGTTGATCCCAAGAAGGAAAATATAGCCGTCAAAGAAGCCGGAAAGCTGGGGATTCCGATAGTGGCTGTTGTCGATACTAATTGCAATCCTGATGACATAGATTATGTAATTCCGGGCAATGACGATGCCATACGGGCTATAAAACTGTTTGCGGCCAGGATCGCGGATGCCGTCCTTGAAGGAAAAATGAAACTGGAAGAATTTATCCGTGCAGAGAGCGATAAGGCTGGAGAACAGGGGGATGAAGAAAAGGATGTCCCGGAGAGTATTGAAAGCACGCAAGAAGTTGTTCTCGAAGAGGATGTGGAAGATATAGAGACACAGGAAACCGAGGAGGAATAACATTGAGCATTACAGCGTCCATGGTAAAAGAGTTACGAGATAAAACAAACGCGGGTATGATGGATTGTAAAGAGGCGCTTGCCGCCTCTGAAGGCAATTTCGAGAAAGCGGTCGAATACTTGCGAAAGAAGGGATTGTCTGCCGCGACAAAGAGATCTTCAAGGGCCACGAAAGACGGAATGATCGAGTCTTATATACATATGGCCGGGAAGATAGGTGTCCTGGTTGAGGTGAACTGTGAGACGGATTTCGTCGCCAAGACAGATAATTTTAAAAATATGGTAAAAGATATTGCCATGCAGATTGCTGCGGCGAATCCTACCTACCTGAAGCCTGAAGAAATTCCCGAAAAAGTTATGGAAAGGGAGCGTGTCATATACAGAGACCAGGCACTGGCCGAGGGCAAGCCTGAAAAAATCATCGATAAGATCATCGACGGCAAGATCAAGAAGTTTTATGAAGAGGTCTGCCTCCTGAACCAGAAATTTGTAAAAGACATGGATATTACGGTCCAGACGCTGGTTAACAATATGATAGCGAACACGGGCGAAAACATTTCCGTAAAGAGGTTTGCCCGCTTCCAGCTGGGTGAGGATATATAGCGATCGGTGGCTATAGGATTACAACGGTTTCTTTAAAAATATAAATATCTTTTCTGTTCCCAGGTTTGAAGAGTGGATAAACCCGTATATAAAAGAATACTCCTTAAATTAAGCGGAGAAGTATTGCTGGGTGCCAGTTCCTTCGGAATCGACACGAATGTGCTGAAATTTATGGCCGAAGAGATCGAAGACGTCAAGATGCTGGGCGTTCAGATGGGTATCGTTATCGGTGGCGGAAATATCTTTCGGGGGGTGGAAGCGAGTGCCAGAGGTATAGACAGGGTTTCCGCCGACTATATGGGGATGCTCGCCACGGCGATGAACAGTCTGGCTCTTCAGAATGCGCTTGAGGATCGTGGGATTCCTACGAGAGTCCTGTCTGCCATAGAGATGAGGGCGATAGCGGAACCTTTTATAAAAAGAAGGGCGGTACGGCACCTGGAAAAGGGAAGGGTGGTAATTTTCGCGTGCGGTACCGGAAATCCTTATCTGACTACGGATACGGCGGCTTCTTTGAGAGCCATGGAAATACAGGCGGATGTCATACTGAAGGCCACGAAGGTAGACGGTGTTTACGATAAAGATCCCGTAAAAGAAAAAGATGCCGTAATGTTCGACAGGATAACTTATACCGACATCCTGGCCAGAAACCTCAGGGTAATGGACTCGACCGCGATTTCCATGTGCAGGGACAACAACCTTCCTCTTGTCGTTTTCAACTTTGAAAAGAGGGGGAATATAAAGAGCGTTGTCTGTGGAAAATCCATAGGAACGGTTGTTACGGGTGAAAAATGACAGATCTGATATTCGAGCAATTGAAAGAAACAATGGAAGGGCATGTACAGTCCCTCGAAAAAGCGTTCAATAAAGTGCGAACGGGCAGGGCATCCGTGGCGCTCCTTGATGGCATAAAGGTGGATTACTATGGAACCCCGACACCTCTCAATCAGATCGCCACTCTTTCCACTCCCGAGAGCCAGCTTATTCTTATTTCTCCATGGGACAAGGGGGCTATCGATGCCATTGGAAAAGCCATACAAAAATCAGAGCTGGGGCTGGTTCCGAACAGCGATGGAAAGGTGATCAGGATAAGCATTCCTCCTCTTACGGAAGAAAGAAGAAAAGAGCTTGTAAAGGTCGTAAGGAAGATGACGGAGGAGTACAAGGTACGACTCCGGAACGCGCGAAGAGATGCCAATGCCGACCTGAAGAAACTGAAAACGGATGGGGACATATCTGAGGACAATATGCATGATTGTCAGGAGAAAGTCCAAAAGACTACCGACGATTACATCGAGAAGATGACAGACCGCCTCACCGCTAAAGAAGCGGAGATCATGGAAGTATAGCAGATATCGAGAGCGTGGACGACGGGGCCGACAGGCCCCTTTTTTGTTCGTGAATCGGAAGTTATCTACTTAAGATACCTGTTGAAAATAGCGGGGTGCTGTGGTACTTGATTTTGAGATGGAAGAAGATATATGCATAGAATTATCAAGGAAAAACTCCCACGTCACATAGCCATAATAATGGATGGTAATGGCAGATGGGCGAAGAAAAACCTGTTGAACAGAATAATGGGCCACAAGAAGGGGGCCGAGGCGGTTCGCCTTGCGGTTAAAACCTGTCGAGAGATGGGTATAAAGTACCTTACTCTCTACGCGTTTTCGGTCGAGAACTGGCAGCGTCCTGAAAATGAAGTAATGGCATTGTCGTCGCTTCTCGAAGACTATCTTCGTCTGGAACTTCAGGAGATGAGAGAAACCGATATAAAACTGGTCGCTATAGGCGATACAGACAGGCTTCCCAGGAGAGTTCATGATGTACTCCGCGATGTTATTGAAAGAACGTCGGAGAACAAAGGAATGGTTCTGAATCTTGCCCTGAGTTATGGTGGACGGGACGAGATCGTGGGTGCGGTCAAAAAGCTGTTGAGAGAGAGTAAATCTGCGAATATCGATGAAGACTCAATCACGAAAGATTTTTTCTCGGGCTATCTGGACACTGCTGGAATGCCCGATCCGGATCTTCTGATAAGAACGAGCGGAGAATACCGGCTTAGTAACTTTCTACTGTGGCAACTGGCATATACCGAGCTGTATTTTACGGACGTGCTGTGGCCGGATTTTTCGAAGGAAGATCTGATACAAGCCATAATAGATTATCAACGGAGAGAAAGACGATTCGGCTTGATAAGCGATCAGCTGTAGAAGGATTAGTACCATGGGTTCCCACGTAAAACGGTGGATTACAGGAATTATAGCGGTACCATTACTGATCGTGGCGATTGTGTACGGCTCCCCTTTGTTCTTTTTCATACTGATAACCCTGGTCATTGCGGGATGCATGTTCGAGTACAATTCCATGCTCTTCAAGGGGAAGTACTACTGGGAAAAAACCGAGGGACTGGTCCTGGCTGTTCTGATACCTTTATCCGCATATCTGGGAGGGGAGCAATTGTTGCTTGCCACGACTACCTTCTCATTTATTGTTGTTTTCCTGCTTTTTCTCTTAAGGGCTGGAAACAGGTTAGCCGAATTCGCATCGCTTGCCGGGGTCGTGTTCGGCTTTATGTATATTCCACTGCTTATATCTTATATTATTATTCTCAGATCTTCGGAAAACGGCATTGCCTGGATATTTTTTATTATCGTTGCCGCCTTCTCGGGTGACAGCAGTGCTTTTTACGCAGGAAGATCCATGGGAAAGACGAAACTGATCCCTGCGGTCAGCTCGGGGAAAACAGTAGAAGGAGCGATCGGTTCCATCGTCGGAACCATTATCGGGTGCCTGGTATTCAAACTCCTGTTTCTTCATGATCTTCCTTTCTTTCATGCGATAATTCTCGGTTTCATGGGAAGCATTATCGGGCAGTTGGGGGATCTTTGCGAATCGATCGTCAAAAGGATTTCCATGGTTAAGGATTCGGGGTTTTTTCTCCCCGGGCATGGGGGTATACTTGACCGTATGGACTCACTTATTTTTATGATTCCCTTCGTATATTATTATAATGTGCTAGTGATTAGATGAAGAATATATCAATTCTGGGATCAACGGGTTCCATAGGGGTGAATACCCTCGATATCGTAGCCCGGAATCCCGCCAGGTTCAGGGTAGTTGCCCTTGCAGCAGGTACGAATCTTTCGCTTCTCAAGAGACAGATAGACAGATTCAAACCGGAGATCGTTTCCGTTGTCGATGAAGAATATGCCGGCAGGCTTCGCGAAATTCTCCGTAATCCTGCCGTACCGAAGGTAGTATCTGGTGACGACGGATACAGGGAAGTTGCTTCGCTGAAAAAGACAGATATGGTTGTATCGGCCATATCGGGAGCTGCGGGGCTTTCTCCGACGATTGAAGCAATTAATGCGGGAAAAGACATTGCGCTTGCCAACAAAGAAACGATGGTCATGGCGGGGGAAATAGTGGTTGCCGAGGCCGCGTCACGGGGCGTGAAGATACTTCCTGTTGACAGCGAGCACAGCGCGATCTTTCAATGTCTGAGGGGTCATAATAAAGAGGAAGTAAAGAGACTTGTGCTGACGGCATCCGGGGGACCTTTCCTGAATCTTCCGCTTGAGCGGTTTGAGCATGTAACGCTCGCGGATGCGCTAAAACATCCGAATTGGGAAATGGGGCGGAAGATTACAATAGATTCCGCATCCATGATGAACAAGGCGCTCGAGATCATAGAGGCGAGGTGGCTGTTTGACATGGACATAGACAAGATAGCCGTTTGTGTACACCCCCAGAGTATCGTGCATTCAATGGTCGAATATATCGACGGTTCCGTTATAGCCCAGTTAGGGGTACCCGATATGCGCGGCCCCATATCATACGCCCTCTCATATCCCGAAAGATTGCCCGGAGCAGTGGAACCACCGGATTTAAGTTCCATAGGTGCGCTAGATTTTATAAAACCGGATCACGCCAGGTTTCCGGCTTTGGAGCTTGCGTACGTTGCGGCCGAAAGGGGCGGGTCAGCGCCGGCGGTTCTGAACGCTTCGAATGAGGTGGCGGTAGAAGCTTTCATAGAAGGAAAAATACGCTTCGTAGACATTGTTCCCATAGTTAAGGAAGTTCTGGATTCCTGCGGAACACAGGAAATCACCCGGGTTGGAGATGTTTTCGCTGCGGACCACCGGGGGCGTGTCAGAACCGGGGAAGTTATTGAGAATAAGGTGATATCTTAATGGGTCTAAGTATCGTATCGGTCATAATTTTGCTGGGAGTTTTAATTTTTGTCCACGAGCTGGGCCATTTTTGTGTGGCGAAATTCTTTGGTGTGCGTGTTCTGAAATTTTCGCTTGGTTTCGGTCCGAAAGTTATCGGCAAAAGAATAGGAGAAACGGAATACACCCTGTCTGCGATACCTCTCGGGGGGTACGTTAAGATGCTGGGTGAATCGGAACGTGATGAAGAATTGTCTCCTGAAGATAAGGAGCGGTCATTCCGGGAGCAGACCGCGTTGCGAAAGATAGCAATAGTGGCGGCGGGTCCGTTGACCAATTTTATCTTTGCCATCCTTGCCTTTGCCGTAGTATACGCCGCCGGGGTTCCGGTTTCCACCTCCAGGATCGGAGATGTCCAGAAAGACAGTTCGGCGTATGAAGCCGGCATTCAAAGCGGAGATGTTATTGTTGCCGTCGATGACACTGAAATATCACGCTGGTCCGAACTCGTGGATGCGATCAGTGAAAGCAACGGGAAGAAACTGGCCATAGTAGTAGCGCGTGGAAACGAGAATCTTACACTCTCCGTATTGCCGAAATTGATAAAAGCTAAAAATATCTTCGGTGAAGAGATCAGTACATATCGGATAGGCATAGCCATTTCCGATGAAACGGTTCTGGTCCGGCAGGGGCCGGTGGGAGCACTGTACGCTGGGGTAGGACAGACCTGGGGATGGACGAAACTTACCTGTCTGGGACTTGTTAAAATAGTACAGGGTGTTGTTTCTCCCAAAGAACTGGGCGGACCGATACTGATAGCCCAGATGGCCGGTTCCCAGGTCCGTAAAGGGGCTATACCGTTTATATTCCTTATGGCTGTATTAAGCATAAACCTCGGGGTCTTGAATCTTCTGCCCATACCGGTGCTTGACGGCGGACATCTCTGTTTTTTCCTTGTAGAAGCTGTTACCGGCAAAGAAGTCAGCATTAGATGGAGAGAGATATCCCAGCAGGTAGGATTCTTTCTCCTGATACTTTTGATGATATTTGTTTTTTATAATGATATAGCCCGTATATTAACGAATTGAGCGACTGGAACGCAAAATTGCGATAACGATAAACCGGGATTTGAGAATCGATATGATTACATTGGCTATAGATACCTCTGCCGGAACAACAGGCATTGCGTTGCTTAAGGATGAAGATATTCTGGCCGAGCTTTTTATACACAGCGGCAGGAACCATTCTGAAACACTCCTGCCCGCGATCGATAAGCTGCTTGCTTCAGTTGAAGTCGGGGCCGGGCGGCATGCAACCTCTTCGGATATAGATCTTTTTGCCTTTACCAGGGGGCCGGGCTCCTTTACGGGATTGAGGGTAGGTGCGAGCACCGTTAAAGGTCTGGCATTTGTCCTTCGAAAGCCGGTTGTCGGAATCTGTACTCTGGACGCGCTTGTCTTGAATGTTCCTCCCGTTTGTCATGACGGTGTCACGGTGTGTCCCTTCATGGATGCCGGGAGGGGAGAAGTTTATACGGCACTCTATTCGCTTTCCGAAAGCGGGATATACGAAAAGAAACTGGCGGAATGCGTCGTATCGCCGGAAGACTTCCTGAGGTCGGTGGACGGTGAAGTCATACTTCTGGGCAGTGGAACCGAAAAATATCGTGACATCATCAAAGACATCCTTTCCGACAGATCGTTTTTTGTGCCCTCTCGATTTAATCATGTAAAGGCCGGCGCAGTGGGTATTTTGGGAAAAAAGAAGTTTTGTGATGGCGATATATCGGATATAATGTCTGTAACCCCCGATTATCTGAGAGCTTCTTACGCGGCAAAAGAGTAACGGTGCCTGAGGTGGACCGGGATCTTTCGGTAATTTGAACTGAACAGCGAGCGCATTCCCCTCTGCTTGCGGTGGGGTTAGCGAGCGAATAAAAAATGAAAAATTCCTTAACAGTCGGAGATTCCCCGCAACTTGTTGCGGGGAGATTCAATATGTTGACACAGGTCTTTTTATCTAATATAGACTGATTCCGGCCTGCCGTTAAGAGAGGCAATTCATAGCCGATGGTATTACTATGAACAACAAAAATTTCCCCGTTATGCCCGACGGGTTTTTCTTTATCGTAACTCTTGCGATTCTGGCCCTTATACTGATAGGATTCAAATTCTTATGGACGGGTGTTTTTTTCCTGGCGTGCGCTCTTTTTGTACTGTGGTTTTTCCGTAATCCCGACAGAGTGGCACCTGAGGACGATAGGGCCGTGATATCACCGGCAGACGGAAAAGTCATAAAGATAGAAACGGTAGAAGAAGAAATATTGCAGGAGAAAACCATAAAGGTAAGCATTTTTATGAACATCTTTAATGTTCATGTGAACAGGGCTCCCTGTAGCGGTGTGGTAAAAAAGATCATTTACAGGAAAGGCAAATTTTTTTCCGCCAATCTCGACAAGGCATCGGAGCTCAACGAACGGAATTCAATTCTTATCGAAACGGCGGATGGGAAAAGGATACTGACGATACAGATAGCGGGGGTAATTGCGAGAAGAATAGTCTGCTGGGTCAAAGAGGGTATGGATATTCGGAAAGGCGAACGTTTCGGGCTTATCAAGTTCGGTTCACGCCTCGAAGTTTTTATGCCTGCCGATTCTACCGTACACGTGAAAGTCGGAGATAAAGTAAAGGCCGGAGAAACCAGAATAGGATATCTGATATGAAAAAGGACAGAAAGATAACTACCGATACTGTGAAAAAAGGCATTTATATTCTTCCTAATCTTTTCACGACAGCGAGCCTCTTTTTTGGGTTTTATTCAATAATCGCCTCGATAGGAGGTGATTTCCCCAGAGCGGCCGTTGCCATAATAATATCGTGCATTCTGGATGGCCTCGATGGGAAGATAGCCAGAGTTACGAATACGACCAGTAAATTCGGCGCGGAGTACGATTCCCTCTCCGATCTTGTTGCGTTTGGTATAGCCCCGGCTGTTCTTGCATATTCATGGGCACTTATATCTTTCGGAAGATATGGATGGCTTGCCGCGTTTCTCTTTGTCGTATGCGGTGCGCTCAGGCTTGCAAGGTTTAATGTGCAGGTTCATATTATAGACAGCAAGGTATTCAATGGCTTGGCCATTCCGGCAGCCGCGGTTGTAATCGCCACTACCGTTCTCTTCGTCCATTATCTGGGCGGAGAAAAATATTTCTACAATCATATATCTGTCCTGGCAGGCACCGTCGCCTTGTCGCTGTTGATGGTAAGTAATATAAAATACTACAGTTTCAAAAACCTGGATTTCTTTTCGAGAAAGCCATTCATGACCTTTGTTCTTATCATATTCGTGCTGATCGTAATTATACTTGAGCCGCATATCATGCTCTTTGTGCTGGCTCTGGGTTACTGTCTTTCCGGTCCGGGGTTGTTATTATTCAAGATTATAAAGAAACATCATCAGGTTAAAGAAGAAAGATATAGTCATCGAGTGTAAAGATGTGTTGTAATTATCCCGGGCCAAGGATTGGCAGTCGATCTGCCCGTAAGCGTTAATTCTCGATAGCGGATTCCCGGCCTTAATTCCGGAAGAATGTGAGCATAAGCCACAGGGAAACTTGTGGCTTTCTGTATAACGAACTGAAAAGAAAGGGTTGTTTAATGAGGAAGTATAATGTTGCCGTTGTAGGTGCGACAGGACTTGTCGGAACAGAAATGATAAGCACACTGGAACAGAGAAATTTTCCGGTCAAAGAGATTACACTCCTTGCTTCAGAGCGTTCGTTGGGCAAGGAGCTTACCTTCAGGGGTAAAAAGTACCCGGTCGAGGTTTTAACTGATGATTCATTCAAGGGAATCGAAATAGGATTATTTTCCGCCGGGGGGAGTATCAGCGAGCGGTTTGCGCCTGCAGCGGTGAAAGAAGGCTGTGTGGTCATAGATAACACCAGTGCCTTCAGGATGGACCCGGACATTCCTCTGGTTGTTCCGGAAGTAAATCCCGAAGACATTGGCACATATGACGGTTCAGGGAGAATCATAGCGAATCCAAACTGTTCTACAATACAGATGGTCGTGGCTCTGAAACCTATTCACGATGTGGCTGTTATAAAACGTATCGTGGTGTCGACATACCAGGCGGTATCGGGCACCGGCAAGGAAGCCGTCGAAGAGTTGGTCGAACAGACGAAAGCGCTTCTGAGCCTTAAAAAAATCGAGACAAAGGTATATCCGCACAGGATAGCTTTTAATTGTCTGCCTCATATAGATGTATTTCTGGATAACGGCTATACGAAGGAAGAAATGAAGATGGTTAATGAGACCAAAAAGATCATGAAAGATCCCTCCATAGCCGTTACCGCTACTACAGTGAGAGTGCCGGTTTTTTACGGTCATTCGGAATCCGTCAATATCGAAACCGAGAAAAAGATCAGCCCCGACGAAGTCAGGAAGATACTTTCAGGCGCCCCGGGAGTCACCGTAGTCGATAATCCGGATTTGCTTGAATATCCGCTTGCCAGCGAAGCAGCCGGGAAAGACGATACGTTTGTAGGAAGAATCAGGGAAGACGAATCCATTCCCAACGGGATAAATATGTGGGTTGTATCCGACAACATAAGAAAAGGAGCTGCCCTGAATGCTGTGCAGATAGCGGAAATACTCATAAAAGGGGATAACCCGGATTGATTACATGAGAATAACAGGAGGACGCGCCAGGGGCAGGAAGATATACGCGCCGAAGAGCGAAAAGATCAGAGTAACTTCCGACAGGGTAAGAGAATCGCTGTTTGATATTTTCTCCTCCATTGAGGGGACGGCATTCCTGGACATATTCGCGGGTACCGGCAGTGTAGGTATTGAAGCTCTCAGCAGGGGAAGTG
Source organism: Syntrophaceae bacterium UBA2210 (assembly GCA_002327865.1). Lineage (GTDB taxonomy): Bacteria > Desulfobacterota > Syntrophia > Syntrophales > UBA2210 > UBA2210. The sequence continues at coordinate 11,170 of DCUQ01000010.1, read as the reverse complement.
CCGAGGCCGTGTTTATTGAAAAAGAGCCGCTCCACGCGATAGAACTCAGAAAAAACCTGGCTCTGTGCGGATTTGAAGGGTTCTCCCGGGTTATTGTTTCCACTGCCGAGAAAGGGATACGGATTTTATCGGAACAGCGCCGGAAATTCGATATTGTATTTGCCGATCCTCCCTACGATAAAGGCCTGGCGTCCGAAACACTTTCTATGCTTGCGGAAAGCAACCTGTTAACGGGGAATGGTATCCTGGTTCTGGAACATTCTTTCAGAGAAGATATAGCGGTCAGCGATGCACTTGTTATGACTGACCGGAGGCGATATGGCGATACGGTAATATCTTTCTTAAAAGCAGGGAGTTGAAGAGAGAAAGGAAAAAAGATGAAAAGAACAGCCGTATATCCCGGCTCATTCGATCCGATTACGAATGGGCATGTGGATATAATTAACAGAGGACTGAACGTATTTGACAAGTTAATCATCCTTGTCGGATACAACCCGAATAAGAGTACGCTCTTTTCCGTAGAAGAAAGAGTTTCCATGATCAAAGCGGCTGTCGGGGAAACTCCCAGGATCGAAATCGATTCTTTTTCCGGACTCCTTGTCGATTACATAAAAGATTCGGAAGCTTCCTGTATATTACGTGGGTTGAGGGCAATGTCTGATTTCGAGTACGAATTTCAACTGGCCCTTATCAACAGGAGATTGAAAAGGAATATAGAAACGGTTTTCCTGATGACCGGATCCAAGTGGTTCTATTGCAATTCCAGCATCGTGAAAGAAGCCGCAAGCCTGGGCGGATCGGTAACCGGTATGGTTCCGTATATTGTTTTGGAAAAGCTGAAGGAAAAGTTTCCCGATATGAAAATGAATAATCTGTAAGAATAACGGTTCAAATACGCGTAGACAGAGGAAACAGTATGAAATTCGCAAAAAGAGTCGATCGAATAAAACCTTCTCCAACACTTGCTATTACTGCAAAGGCAAACGAACTCAGGGCCAAGGGGAGGGATATTATAAGTTTCGGTGCCGGAGAACCCGACTTCGACACGCCCGCCAATATAAAAGAGGCGGCTGTCAAGTCGATACGGGATGGTTTTACCAAGTATACCCCGGTAGGAGGAATTGCTGAACTCAAGGACGCCATTATAGAAAAGTTATGGCGTGACAATCATCTCATATATAAAAGATCGGAGATAGTAGTATCATGCGGAGCAAAGCATGTGTTGTACAACTTGGCGCAGGCCCTGTTCGAAGAAGGCGATGAAGTCATTATCCCTTCACCTTACTGGGTCTCGTACCCCGACATTGTACTGCTTTCCGGTGCCGTGCCGTCAATTCTCGAAACAGGTGAAGCGAATGGCTTTAAAATAACCCCCGACCAGCTCGAGCGTGCAATCAATGAACGAACAAGGGCGCTCATGCTGAACAGCCCATCTAACCCAACCGGAGCCACATATACGCCGGAAGAGCTGGAAGCACTCGCGGAAGTCGTCGTTAAAAAGGAGATACTGGTGATCTCGGATGATATCTATGAGAAGATCATCTACGACAATATTCAATTTTCGAGCATTGCTTCGGTCAGTGAAGCTGCAAAGCAGCTTACCGTTGTCGTTAACGGCATTTCGAAAACCTATGCCATGACGGGATGGAGAATAGGATATGCCGCCGGGCCGGAAGATATTATTGCGGCAATGACAAAGATTCAGAGCCAGAACACGTCGAACCCGACATCGATTTCACAGAAGGCCGCGGTTGAAGCCTTGAAAGGAAAGCAGAGCGCAGTAGGTGAAATGGTTAAAGCATTCTGCGCCAGGCGCGATTACATTGTGGATGCCCTTAACAAGATAGACGATATACGGTGTATGAATCCCGTCGGGGCCTTTTATGTCTTCCCGGACATCTCTTCGCTGTATGGTAAGAAGTATAAAGACAAGCCCATAACGGGTTCGGCTTCTTTCGCCGAATATCTTCTCGATGCAGCGAATGTCGCGGTAGTTCCGGGTATCGCTTTCGGTAACGATGAAAACATTCGCCTCTCTTACGCCACGTCGATGGAGAAAATACGGGAAGGTGTAAAGCGTATCGGGGATGCCGTAAAAAACTTGAACTGAGCCCCCTGTTGTCTGTGTCGGGGTGAGCGGATGAATTCTGACCCGTTAAAGGGAGTACATAAGTAAAAAATCGTTTTCTGCGTGAAAGTACAAAATGATTTTTAATACCAAATAACCGGGGCTTTCCCGCAGTATTTTGCGGGGAGCTTCGAACAGAGGTGTGAGAGATGATTCCAGGTATAATCTTGATTGTTGCCGGTATTCTTATTGCTGTTTATCCTCCGCTCCTGTCGATTATCGTGGCATCGGTGCTTATTCTTCTAGGGATAGGGGTGGCGTCTATCGGGTATCATTTTAAAAAGGCGCAGAAGAAGTTCGATGATCCGTTCCTCGATCTTTTTTTCCGGTTTTAGAGAATTTACTTTTTACCGGTGATACGTAAAAGTTTTCATTGACAAGTACGACTTATTTTATTAGTAAAGGCTCTTTAGAAATCAAGCGGGCGTAACTCAGTGGTAGAGTGCAACCT
>DCUQ01000010.1:0-8562 GCA_002327865.1 Syntrophaceae bacterium UBA2210 | reverse complement strand
GGTCTGCAAAACCGTTATTCACCGGTTCGAGTCCGGTTGCCGCCTCCAAGTAATAAAAGGGGGAGATGCCTTCGGCTTATCCCCCTTTCTTGTTATGGCTTGACCATTTTTTTTCGGTACCTGTGGATATTAGTTTACAGGAGGCAATATGTCTTTTGAAAAAAGAATCTTGTGTATCGGGGCCGGCTATGTAGGCGGTCCGACGATGGCAATGATCGCCAACAAATGTCCCCAGTACAAAGTTACAATTGTCGATATCAATCCTGATCGAATCGCGGCGTGGAATTCGGATAATCTTCCCATATACGAACCGGGTCTTTATGAAATCGTGACGAGGGTTCGCGGCAGGAACCTGTTTTTCAGCACGGATATTGAAGCGGGAATAAGAGAAGCGAGCATAATCTTTGTCAGTGTGAATACTCCGACCAAGACATTCGGCGCGGGTTCCGGTATGGCCGCCGATCTTCAGTACTGGGAAAAAACCGCGCGGCATATACGCGAAGCATCAAGATCGAACAAGATAATTGTAGAAAAAAGCACACTTCCTGTTAAAACAGCGCTCGCGATGGAACGGATACTTACCGCGACCGCCAATGGAATTCACTTCGATATTCTTTCAAATCCGGAGTTTATGGCCGAAGGAACGGGAGTCAAGGATCTGGAGTCTCCCGACAGAGTCCTTATCGGTTCCCGCGAAACGCCCGAAGGCCTCAGGGCGAGGAACGAACTGATCGAAATATATGCCAACTGGGTGCCGCGGGAACGTATCATAACCTCCAATATCTGGAGCAGTGAATTATCCAAACTCGTCTCCAATGCCTTTCTGGCGCAAAGAATATCATCCATAAACTCCATCTCATCTCTGTGCGAAAAAACGGAGGCCGATGTAACCGAGGTGGCGAGAGCTGTCGGGATGGACAGCCGTGTGGGGAACAAATTTCTGAATGCCAGTATCGGTTTCGGCGGATCCTGCTTCAAAAAGGATATACTGAACCTGGTTTATCTCTGCCGGAACTACGGTCTCGATGAGGTGGCTGATTACTGGGAAGGGGTAGTCAGGATAAATGACTACCAGAAAGAGCGGTTTGTTCTCAGCATGCTCGGTGCCATGTTCAACACACTGGCCGGTAAGAAAATATGCCTTTTCGGTTTTGCATTCAAGGCCAATACGGGTGATACGCGAGAAAGCCCCGCGATATCCATATCCAGAAGACTTGTCGAAGAAAGGGCCGACATTGTGATTTCCGATCCGCGGGCCTTGGCGAACGCGCAACTGGAACTGAAAGACATAAAGGAAAAGATAACCTTTATCGAAGATCCCCTCAGTGCGGCGGCTGGTTGTGACGCCATCGCCGTTATGACCGAATGGGATATATATGCGGCGCTCGACTTTAAAAAGATATATGAAACCATGCGAAAACCCGCTTTCATCTTTGACGGCAGAAATATTCTTGATCACAATAGTCTTTTCGAGATGGGGTTCAATGTCTTTCCTGTCGGGAAACCTCCACTGACACACTTTTAGAAAAAAGTGGTAAAGTCACGGAAAGAATGCTGATCCATCCAAAACTCATCGATACATTGAACCGGGAAGTAGACGTATCTTAGCTGTTTGTGGCTGGGTAAGTGAGCGAATGAAAAACAGATATTTCCCTTGCCCCGAGTGGATAAGGTTACTGTAATGGCCAGTGGGAAACGTTTTCTTTTTTACACATTTCCTGTGCTCATATGCCTGTTTTCAATCTTTGCTCTATCCTCGATTCCACATCATCTGAAAGTATTTCAATGGGTTTTCAGTCTTGACAAATTCGCTCACACAATTGAATATTACGTGCTAGGTTACCTGCTGATGAGGATATTCGCTACATCGCCGCATCGTATTTTTTCAAGGGCACCTGCCGTATTTGTCATAATTCTTGGGGTCTTGTGCGGGATAAGTGATGAATGGAACCAGTCTCTTGTCCCCGGAAGAGATGCGTCGATACATGATATCCTTTTCGATCTCCTCGGGATTGTACTTGCAGGTGCGACTTATCGTTTTGTGCGGCACAACGTGATGATTATAAAAAGAGCGGAAGACATGATTCAAAGGTTTTGAGCGATGGGAAAGAGGCTGATAATTGCGATAGATGGCCCGGCGGGTTCCGGAAAAAGCACGGTGAGCAGAATCCTTGCCGAAAAAATATCATACATGTACCTGGATACAGGCCTTCTTTACAGGGCGGTCGCGTATAAGGCCATGCAGGGTAAGATATCACTTAATGACGATGATGCTCTCCGGAAATTATGCGAAGGCATCGTGATCCGCCCCGAGACGGGCAGTATAAATATGAGGGTACTGATAGACGGAGAGGATGTTTCGGATAAAGTAAGAACCGAGGAAATAGGGATGCTTGCCTCTTCGGTGTCCGCGAATCCCGCTGTCAGGGACGCTCTTCTTTTCACGCAGAGAAGCGCGGGCATGGATGGAGGCATAGTAGCGGAGGGGAGGGATATGGGGACCGTGGTATTCCCCGGTGCGGATGTAAAATTCTTCTTGGTCGCCGATGTCGATGAACGCGCAAAACGCAGATACCTGCAATTGAAGAACAACGGAGTCCCGGCCGATCCAGTTGAAATCAGAAAAGGTCTGGTGGCCAGGGATTCTCAGGATATGCAGCGGGAGATAGCCCCGCTGAAACCCGCGGACGATTCCGTCGTTATCGATTCCACCGAAATAGATGCGGGACAAGTGGTTGACAGGATGATCAATATCTTGGAAAAGCGAACAAAAGCCGATAATTGACACTGGCTTACCTCGCGATTTTTGGTTGTCGCTTCTTTTTCGAAAAGTTTTGATTAAGGGTGATGGGACATTTAATAATGCGACATTACTATACTGTGGTGCTTTCGTGACGTAAATGGTATGTTGCCTTATTTTTCTCCGGGCGGATGAAGCTTTAACAGGGAATGAATAGAAGCGAGATATTTCATAAACCATTGTTAGGGGCCCATATGCCCATCGCGGAGGGGCTGGAAAAAGCGTTTCTGCGAGGATACGAAGCGGGGTGTAACACGATACAGATGTTCACCGGATACTCGAACAGGTGGGAGCAACAACCACTCAAGAAGGCGCAGATAGACCTGTTTCATGAAGTGAGGAAGGAAACGGGTATCGATCCGGTTGTTTCCCATGCCCCTATCTGCTCAATCCGGCTTCGCCCGATGAAACGCTCTATAAAAAATCCCTCGGTTCCATGCGGACGAGGTTAAAAGACGTGAACAGCTTGGTATAGATTATCTTGTCGTGTATCCGGGATTTCACAGGGGTCACGACGAGGAATGTGGTATGAACAGAATAACCGATGCCCTGAACACGATTCATGATAATATCCCCGGAACTGAAGCAGGGATAGTACTGGAAACGGCAGCGGGGCAGGGCACTGCCCCGGGGTACAGTTTCGGACAGATTGCCTGTATCATTAATGGTGTGAAAGAATCCTCAAGACTGGCATTTTGTCTTGATACATGTCATGCATTTGTGGCAGGATACGACATAAAAACAAAAGCTGGTTACCATAATCTTTTCAAAAAGATTGACGATACGATCGGTATGCAAAACCTGAGAATTCTTCACCTGAATGATTCGAAGAAAGAAATGAATTCCAGGATAGACCGGCATGAGGATATCGGTAAGGGGATGATAGGCCGGAAAGTTTTCGAGCTTATCATGAGAGACGAATCTCTTGAGAACATAACGAAAGCATAGAAGCGCCCAATGATATTGATAGCTTAGAGCTATTGAGAAGTTTTGCCTTATAAAATCTGTGCGTTACATGGTCATTGCCGGAAAGCCCCGTGTTACGTAAGCAGTATTACCATAAAAGAAACAAATTCAAAGGAGAATGAGATGAAAAGATGTTTGATTTTTTTCTGTATGTTATGCGTAATACTTCCCGGATCAGTGTGGGGGGCCGATGCGGGGAATCCGGTGAAAAGAGTCGCTGTGCTTCCATTTTCTGTTCATAGCTCGGAAGACATAAACTATGTGAGGGACGGAATATGGGATATGCTCATCTCACGTTTATCCTCTGATGACGGGGTATATGTGAGCCCCAAACAGAAGGTCAAAGAGATACTGGGTACGTTTGACAAAAAAGAGTTGGATATTGCCGACGTATATGCTCTCGGCAAGAAACTCGATCTCGATTATGCCGTATGGGGGAGCATAACAAAGATAGGCAACAGCATCAGTCTCGACGCTAAACTTCTCGATGTCGCCACTTATAAAACACCTGTAGGCGTTTTTGAACAGTGCCGGGGAATGGATGACGTGATACCCAGGATAAGCGATTTCGCGAAAAAGATAACATATCACGTTCAGGGGAAAATACCGCCGGTTTCAGTAGTACCCATACCCTCTTTGAAGACCTCGGAGACCACGCCCCTGCAGAGCCCCGAAGAAGCAAAAGTTCTCAAAACGGAAGAGAAGACACTTACCTCGGTGGCTAATCCCGCCTTTATTACCGCTTCCAGTCCGATAGACGAAGGCAACAAGGGATTCTGGATAAGTCAGAAATACGATAAAGGCTTCAGAGGTATGGATATCGGTGATGTGAACGGCGATAATCTGAATGAGATTGTGATCATAGATGAACACTCCGTGATGATATATCAAAAAGCCGGACAAGGTTTGAAGCCCGTTAAAAGTATTCCGGGCGATATCTCCAGCAGTTACATAGCAGTCGACGTGGCCGATATAAACGGTAACGGTATCCCCGAGATTATCGTGACAAATGTTAAAAACCGCAGGCTCGAATCTTTTGTGATCGAGTTTAAGGATGGTAAATTCGTCGAGATAGCATCCGGGCTGAAATGGTTTTTACGGGTTATACCCGTATCCGGTACCCCTCGATTGCTGGGGCAGACCAAGGGAATAGCAAATCCGTTTGACAACCCTGTCTACGAGATAGTTTACAACAATGGAGAGTATGTGGAAGGGGAAAGGATGACTATCCCCAAAGGTCTTTCCGTTTACGGTCTTGCCGTAGACAGCATAGAAGACAATAACATCGAACGTGTTATTGCCCTTGATGAATACGGACACATCTGCATATACAAAAAAACAATAGATTCAGCTTATCAAAAGATACACGTCCTCGGAGGAAGCGACAAGCTGATATGGAAAAGCGACGAGGTATTTGGCGGTTCCAACAACTATGTTTACTTCGGGGATGTTTTGAAAACCAGCGACACCATCGATCCCCCCGACAAGGTATTCATAAAAGAAAGAATCCTTACCTATGACGTTGACGGAAACGGGAAACGGGAACTCATTATTGTGAAAAACCTGTCTCCTGTGGGAAGAGTGATGAAAAACGCGCAGATGTTTACGAGCAGTGAAATATACGATTTCGAGTGGGACGGTCTAGGCTTGTCCGAAAACTGGAGGACAAAAAAAATCCAGGGGTACGTGATCGATTACCAGTTTAAAGACGTTGATAACGACGGTAAAAACGAGGTGGTACTCGCCATCGGACTGGGAACGTTCCAGTCAAAGAGCGCGGTCGTGGCTTACGATCTGGATGTTCAATAGACGCTTGACACGTTGACAAATATGATGTAGGAGTACATCGCACTTTGTCAGGTAGCAAGGCGGTGTAGCTCAGATGGTTAGAGCATACGGCTCATATCCGTAGTGTCCCCCGTTCGATCCGGGGCACCGCCACCATGATTTCAAGGGGTTACGAAGGTTGTCTTCGTAGCCCTTTTTCTTTTGACAAAAATAGGACAAAAAATAGGTCTTTCTTATAGAGAAGAAATAGGGTGAAAAAGAGAGACGATCAAGTTGAGTGTTACATGTTAATCGCTGTAGTTGCTGAAGATATTCTATAAATGGCTTGGAGATAAAAAATAAAGGGGTAATGATATGGCGACTGCTGAACAGATCAAATCCCTTATTCGGTCTCATTTGAACGCAAATACTTCTTCGGCTTTACAGATTGCATCCCACGAGGTGCGTCAGGGGCACAATGCCTTGGCCGTAGAGATACGTGAGATGGTTGACAAGTCAAAGAAAAGGATAGTTTCAACGAATGTCCTTCCCTTTCCCAGAGATTTGTCTGGCCTCATTATTTCTGAGAATCCTGCACATCCCATGTCGACATTGGTGGTCAAAGACCTTTTGAAGCAGCGTATCGAAAAAATCATCCTCGAGTTTAGGCAACAGAACAAACTAAAAAAACACGGTATGTCTCATCGTCGAAAAATACTTCTCGCTGGGACTCCTAGAACCGGGAAGACAATGACTGCAAAGGTGCTAGCATATGAGCTTCACCAGTCACTTCATTTAATTCAGATGGATCGTATGGTCACTAAATTCATGGGAGAAACTAGCGCCAAACTGCGGCAGATCTTTGAGAGAATTCGCGACGTAGCCGGTGTATATCTTTTTGATGAGTTCGATGCCATTGGGGGTGAACGCGATCTGGGAAACGATGTGGGGGAAATGCGCCGAGTGCTCAATTCCTTTCTGCAGTTCATAGAGAATGACATCTCGGACAATCTTATTATCTGTACTAGCTAAGATCTCCTCTGACAGCTGCCCTTTCTAAGAACCAATGTCCGACTATGCTACAGCTGTCAGATCATTACCACTATTCATACCCAATATTTTTTCTTTTGCCAAGGGTACATTTTCAAGGAAAGTCATCATTGGTGTTCTGCCCTGGCACCTCTTACCCTGATGCGGTCGCTCTGTATTGTACCTTTCAAACCAGGAATCAAGATCTCGTTGTAGTTCATCAAGAGAGCTCAACTCTTCCACTTCTCCTTGAAGCTTTTTCAATTGATTTATATTAGCGAGCCGTATTCACTGTCATTTACATTGAGGAACCCCAGAAGAAATTACATGGGGGCCTTTTTTGAGTCCTGTTCCATCGATTTCAAAATTTCATTCTGCTCGCTAATCAATTTTAGCATTAATTTTAAATTGGTATGAATGCTGTCTCCTAAGTCCATGATAATGTGTCCGACAGACCAAATAATAAGCGACAACAAGAGGGTGCTGGCGTCTATTTTGTCCAAAAGAAACAAGATGAAACTCAATAACAATAGACCATAATAAATTGAAAAATACAGTAATGCTCCTATGGATTCGGTAATCATTTCTAGCCTCTGGATCCTCCATTGTTTCTTCATCCCCTCCAGCGGATCTTTACTTTCACCCATATTACTCCTTTCTGCATCGCCTGGTGCCATTTAAAAGATTAATTCTGCTGCCCAACGCAAAAGCTCAGCCGCGCGACGTAGGAGCGTCGGCTGGAGTGCCTTGTTGGGCGGATTTCGCAAATTTACTTTTTGGGGTGTTTCTTAAAGAACCCCCAGATGATGTCAGTCGCATTGATTCTGTCGGATCGCTTGCCCACCATGAATTCCGGCAACAGACTCTTGCCGCCGGCCCAGGTGTGGCCGAGTCCCTCGACGGTGATGTAAACCACTTCCGCACCGTCGTCGCCCGAACCATAGATTTCGGTGCGGACGCCGTTCGCCTCGGACGTGTCTCGCGGCGTTACAGGGCAGCCTAGCGCCTTGCTCCACTTCAGGATTGAATCGCGCACGGGCGGCTTTGGCTTCGCGCGAACCTTGTCACTGCCGCCGGTCGCCAGCTTCGGCACACCGCCTTCTATCAGGTTGAGCGGATCGGCTGTGCCGGTGATGTAGATCATCGAGACGGGAGGGTTCAACGTTGGCGGCTCCACCCATAACGCGCCCGCGACAGGAGCGATGGCCGCAATGCGCTCCGATAATTCCGCACCGATGCGAAAACTCATAGAAGCGCCGTTAGAAAACCCCACGACGTAAATTCGCCTTTGGTCCACGGTAAACCTGGCAAGCAAGTCATCAAGCATTGCGTTGAAAAAACCGACATCATCCACAGATTTCTGGCCCGAATAGAACCGCTCGGAGCCATCGTTCCACAGTTGCGGGTTTCTGCTGAAATGGCTTCGTTTCGTCGGGTCTGGAGGCATGGCGTCGGGAAAGACAGCGAGGAATCCGGCCTCGTCCGCTTTGGCACCCCAGCCGGTTTCGGTAGCCGCAGCTTTGCCGGTGCCGCCGCCGCCGTGCAACATGATGACGATGGGCATGGATGTCTTGCCATCGTAGCCTGGCGGGACGTGAACAGTGTAGTAGCGATCCAGTGTGCCCACGCGGATCGAAATTACGTGATCGCACGAGTTCGCGGTATTGGGTTGTATGCTGTCTGCACGACCTGCGCTCCCGCTCACACACCCGATCATAAGCACAATCGCTAACAGAAACGGGATTGTGGTGTTGCGAATTCTAAGCATTGTTTCCTCTTTCATCTCATTCCGCCCAACGACCAAGCTGTGCGGCGCGAACGAAGCGTAACGTAGTGAGCGTCCGAACGAGCGCCTTGTTAGGGCTTTTTACCACAGCCCCAATTCTTGTAGTTCTTGCTTCAATGTTTCTTGTTCTTTTTGGGTCTTTTCTGTCCAATGTTCTGAACCAGACGATTGTGCTAGCACAGCCTTAGCAAGTGAGGTCGGTTGTCAATAGTGG
>DCUQ01000036.1 GCA_002327865.1 Syntrophaceae bacterium UBA2210 | reverse complement strand
GTCTGTTATTTCGGGGGAAGATCAATCTGATCTAGAGAGGAATAAGATGACACCTGAAACTTGAGCAGGTCAATTCCCATGAAAGAGGCGTGTCCGAAACCGACTTCGACACCAATTCGTTCCTTCAGGAAATCCATTTTTGCGGATGGATCTCTTGGTTCAGGAAAGACTTGAGGCTGGGGCTGCCAGCCTCGGTTCCGAAAGAGCCCGTCAAGTACTTCATTGAAATGTGGCCGAGACAAATCAGCAATCTTGATGCTAGGATCTTGGAGAATCTTTTCGATTTCTTGTTTAAGTGCGAGCCGGGCATTCAGAACCTGCTCGGCAAATCTGAATGAATAAGTTTTAAGTCTGATCATATTATCTCCGTTGTCCAACACCAATGCTTCGATATATTCTTCCTGAAGTTAATAAAATCAGGATCGAAGAAAAGGCAGAGAGTAAAAATAGGGGCACTTCCCTATTTGATTTTGACGGCGGCAAATATTAAACTGCTCACAAAAAACAAAAGCCCTGCCTCTAACATTCCTAGAAACAGAGCTTTTCGTAATCCGATCATAATTCCCCCCGAATTATATTCGTTTGCAATTACGTAATTAATTATTTAGTCAGGATTGCAAGTTCTTAACTCCACTGGAATATTATGTCAAGAGAAATATATGTCGAAGTTTTCTATCGGTAATAGTCGATTTTCTGTTTAAGCTGTTTTGAAAGCTTGCAAGTTCGGTCACCGGTTTCACCGTTTGGATGATCTCTTGGGACTTGCGGATATAGATCCCATTTTTCGCTTCCCGGAAAATTGCCTTTGATTTCCGTAAGTAGGAGCAGGGTGGCTGAACAATCAACAGACTTGTTGAAAACCATGTTGATAACTTTGTTGATACAGCCTGCAAGTGCTTTAGAATCTCCAACTTATACCGGATTGCCCGGAAGATAAGCATGCTATTTTGTGAAACGATATCAAGCGGTTAGTTCTTAATGCCCTGATTTTGACGGCTTATCGGGCAGCCGAGTTACAGATATAAACATAATAAGTGAAAGCTGTTTCGATAGAGGGATATGCTAGGCATTATAATCATTGATTTTATCCTGACTGACCTGCACCACGGTTTTTATTTCTCTTGGTTTCAGGGCCGGCATCAGGAACGCTATAAGAATAAAAACGGCTATACTGAACTGCCAGGCGTGGTTGTACGATCCCGTCCTGTCGTAAATTATTCCCCCGATCATAGGCCCCACGCTCCCACCAATACCGGCCGAGAAGAATATCAGCAATCCGTAAGCCGATCCCAGCACATCCCTGCCGAATCTGTCGGCAAGCAGTATCGGTATCATGGGGGTAATGGAGCCATACCCGAAGCCGAAAACGATCGTGTAGGCATAGAGCATCGCCACGCTTTTCATGTAAGCATACCGCACGCCATTACGATATTTCCCAGGACGGCCGAGTATTTGGGATCGCTGATGTGATAGCTGAGCCACCCGAAAAAGAATCTTCCGAATATGCTCGTAATGCCGATGACACCCAGCGAAGAAGCGGCTGCTATGCCGCGCAACAACCCTGTTTTTACAAGTCGCTCAAACTGTGATATCTACTCGGTTAATATTATCGTACAGGACAATACATAACATGGAACAAACCCGGAAGCGCTACGCCGCCTTCAGAAAATCGAAACATATCTACCACCATTCGAGGGGGACAAGCAAGAAAACTCATCGAGAAGAAAGAACTATGGTAAGACCGCAGGCTGACCCGGCGCTGGAAAAAGTGCTGTCGCGTATCGGTGAACCCGATCCCGCGCCCTTCACTGCCGATCCCTTCCAGACGGATGCCCTCGAAGCCATCCGGAGGACCGATTGCCTGGTAACGGCTCCTACCGGAGCGGGGAAGACGTGGATCGCTGAGAAAGCTATTCAATCCATTTACGAGAGAGGCGGTCGCTGCTGGTATGCCTCTCCGCTGAAAGCCCTCACAAATTCCAAAAGGACGGAGTTTGGAAAAATTTTCGGGGATGAGAATGTGGGTATTCTCACGGGCGACACAAAAGAGAACGCGGACGCGCCCATAATCGTCGGCACGACCGAGATACTGAGGAACCAACTCTATGAAGCCATGCACGGGAGTGAAAACCTCGATTGCGACCTTGTCATACTGGACGAAGCGCATTTTCTGGGGGATGAAGAAAGGGGCGTGGTATGGGAAGAGATAATGATTTATCTGCCGGCGAGGATAAACATGCTCATGCTGTCCGCCACTATCAGGAACAGCCGGGAGATAGCAGATTGGTTGAGCGAGATACGGAAAAAGGAGTGCGTGGTTATAAAAGATACTAAAAGGCCCGTCCCGCTCTACCCGCTGTTTCTTAACTTCCCGGGTAAGATAACACCGCTGCTGGATGGAAAAAGGTTGAACGGTGCCGCGCAATCGTGGCTTGAAAGAAACAGGAACAGGCGCTTCTTCAGGGGCAAGCTTCCGCCCTTCGACACAATTATGGAAATCATGCGCGCTTTCGATCTGCTGCCGGCGATTTTCTTCCTGAAGTCTCGGGGAGACTGCGACGCCGCGGTAAATTTCTGCAAGGTTAATTCGGATCGCGGCAACAACGGTCGATTCAAAGAAGATCTCAACGAGATTCTGGAGCGTTATCCCTACCTGAAAAGTCACAAACAGCTTAGGAATCTCCGTTATTCACGGGTCGGAGCACATCACGGAGGACAACTCCCGGCATGGAAATCCGTTGTGGAAACCATGATGAAGAAAAAACATCTCGACGCGGTATTCGCCACATCGACGGTTGCCGCCGGGGTGAATTTCCCGGCGAGAACTGTGGTGCTTTTAAACTCCGATCAGTTCAACGGGCATGAGTTCGATCCCCTCGACGCGACCGCTTTTCATCAGATGACCGGAAGAGCCGGAAGAAGAGGGCAGGACAAGATAGGATTCATGATGGTTGTCCCGGGCATGTTCATGGATCTCCAGCATATCCGGAAACTGTATTTCTCGAAATCGGAAAAAATAACGAGCCGCATTCGAAGCGATTTTTCAATGGTGTTGAATCTTCTCTTGTCCCATACCCCCGAAGGAGTCAGGGATATATTCGACCGGTCGCTGGCGGATTATCAGAACAGGCAAAAGGGTGGCAGGACGACCCTCTGGGAAGATTTCAACAGGCACCTCGATTTTCTTAAAGCTGAAGGTTTTGTGGATGGGGAAGATCGTCTCACGGAAGACGGAGTGTGGGCGTCGCAACTGCGGCTGGACCAGCCCCTGCTGATAGCACAATGCCTGAGGGACGATGCTTTCCCATACGATAACGAGGCACTCTTCGCCGCTGTCGTCGCGCCTTTCGCGTACGACAGAAATTATAATATCACCATAAGCAGAACATCCCTGTCGAAACGGTTAAGGCGGGCATTCAAAAAGGTCTCCGTGTCTGCGGAAAGGTTTTCGGAAAGGATGACGGCCGCCGGATTCGATACGGCTCCTCTTAATCTCTGGACATCGGTGGCGATTTACAGCTGGGCTGTCGGAACGGAATGGGAACGCATCGTTCAGAGAATCAGGATAGCTGACGGCGACTTTGCCATGCTCATATCGAGAACGGCGGACAGCCTGAACCAGATAGCGTCCCTCAAGGATACGCATCCGCGTATAGCTTCGCTTGCCGCCGCGGCAAGAAAAGCCATTATGAAGGAACCGGTCGTATTCAGCTGAACCGTGCGGATTTCCGCTTATTACGCCTTTGGCGAATGAAGTTCAAATTATTGTTGACAGATCGGCAGATAAAGACTATAAGCGGCAATTTACATTTCAACTATTAAACACGTCCCCATCGTCTAGTGGCCTAGGACACCGGCTTTTCACGCCGGCAGCCGGGGTTCGACTCCCCGTGGGGACGCCAAATATTGTTCATGAATCTGAGGTGGTTATACTGCCTCAGATTTTTGTTTTTACAGGGTTTGAAATATGGTCGTGATTCTATGAAAGATTGCGTGTTCTGTTTTACTTATCTATACAGGCTTTCAAACAGGGCTTAACATGTGATACAGTTGCCCGAAACAGGTGGGTTTTTAATAAACATGGTATTCATGGATGTTAATAATACGGAGTGAATAACTTAAAAACTACGGCCCTGAACTGAACAGCGAGTGCATTCCCCGCTGCTTGCGGCGGGGTTAGCGAGCGAATAAAAAATGAAAAATTCCTTAACAGTCGGAGATTCCCCGCAACTTGTTGCGGGGAGATTCAATACTTCCAGGGTTTCGATAATAATTTAAAAAAGTCGAGATTCGATTAAATACTTAAACCTCTGAATTCTTATGAAAGCGTCAAATCTTATTTCGTTCAGGATATCGGTTCTTATCTTCATGTTGATCTTTGCCGGTGCTACCGTTGCCGGAGGAACTGGAATCGCAGGCTTACCTGTTGCCGGAGGGACAAAGACAGATGTCGTGCTCCTGATAGTTTTTGTTTTATTGGCATTGGTATTCTCGTTCGCCTGTTCCGTGGCAGAGGCCGTTCTCTTAAGCATTACACCGTCATATATCGCGGGTCTTCGAGAGAAACAACCGAAACGCGCGGCGCTTCTGAAAAGGCTGAGGCATGACAGAATAGACCAGTCGCTCGCCGCTATCCTGACTCTGAATACAATCGCGCACACCGCAGGCGCGATTGTGGCCGGCGCGAAAGCTACGGTTGTATTCGGAAGTGTCTGGATCGGTTTATTCTCCGCGATCATGACATTACTTATTTTATTTTTCTCCGAGATAATTCCCAAAACGATGGGTGCGGTTTACTGGCCGAAGTTTGTGGGAGTAACGGCTTTCTTTGTATATGGTCTCATCATATCTCTTTATCCGTTAGTGTGGGTCGCAGAAGGACTGACAAGATTGATCGCCAGAGGAAAAGTTGAACACGTTTTCAGCCGTGACGAATTCATCGCCATGGCGGATATCGGCGAGAAGTCCGGGCAGATCAACGAACGCGAGTCCCATTTTATCAGGAGTTTACTTCGATGCAGTTCGTTGCAGGTAAAATACATTATGACACCACGCGTCGTAATTTCGGCATTGCCACAGGACATGACGCTTACGGAAGCTTTGAAAGGCGCGAATGAAATCCCGTTCTCGCGTGTGCCGGTATACGGGACGGATATCGACGAAATCACGGGTTTCGTTCTCAGAAGTGAAATTCTGGCGTATACGCCTCAGGGTCAGGACGATTTGACTCTTGTTACTCTCAAGCGGGATATCCGTTTTGTTCCGGAGTCGATGCCGTTGTCGATGTTACTGGAATTTCTTCTCAATAATCGTCAGCACATAGCCATCGTTGTCGGTGAGTACGGGGGGACATCGGGACTGGTGACGCTCGAGGACGTATTGGAAACATTGCTGGGTATGGAAATTCAAGACGAAATGGACGATGTCGAAGATATGCGGCTTCTGGCACGGCAGCAGTGGGAAAAACGCGCCAGGGCACTCGGTATATCCCTTGAGATGGTTGAAGAAGGCGAGACCGGGAAAAGTTGCCCGGTTAAGTAGGACAATTCTAACTCCTGAATCGGGAAGTTACCGGCCCCGAATGCAGATCTTCTTCGCCTTCAGTATTATTCCACCCCGACTTTTGCTATCATTCCGGCCTGTAACCCCGTCCCGGATCGGAGTTTGGCTCATTGTTCCGGTCGTCATTTCGCCTCGACTCGTCATTCCAGCGAAAGCTGGAATCCAGCCCCGCTTTTCACCGGTGTGACACTTTTTACAAACGTATCAAGCTTGCCCCGCGGATTATTGCTCCGTCAACAATATATGTCGAAGCCGCCATTCCCGCCCCGTCATTCCGGTGAAAACCGGAATCCAGAATCGGATTTCACCGGTGTAACGACTTTTTACAAACGTATCAAGCTTGCCCCGCGGATTTTTTCAATGCCTCTATGCGGTCTTCGAGTGGGGGATGGCTCATGAACAAAAGTTTTAAGCCGGGATTGGAGGGTTTTCCGTTAATACCGAAGGCAGACAGTTGATCCGGCAGCGGCTGTCCGACGCTTTCCTTGAGTTTTTCAAGGGCCGATATCATATTCTGTCTTCCCGCAAGCCTTGCGCCGCCGGTGTCGGCCCTGTATTCACGTTGCCTGCTGAACCACATGACGATAACGCTGGCCAGTATACCGAAGAGAATCTGGGCGATTATCGTGGTTATGAAAAAGCCCAGTCCATGGCCTTCTTCGTTCTTTAGTAGGACTCTGTCCACGAAATGTCCAACAACGCGGGAAAGAAAGATTACAAATGTATTTACGACTCCCTGGATGAGTGAAAGCGTAACCATATCACCGTTGGCCACATGGCTTATTTCATGGCCGATAACCGCTTCGATTTCTTCTTTATTCATAACGCTGAACAGCCCCGTGCTCACGGCAACAAGCGCGTTGTTCTTGCTCATTCCCGTGGCGAAAGCATTGGGCGAAGGCGAACTGAACAAAGCGACTTCAGGCATTCCGATGTTGGCCATCCGGGCGTGCTTTTTAACGGTATCCACAAGCCAGATTTCCGTCGCGCTCCTGGGATCGGTAATAACCTGCGCCCCCATCATTCGTTTGGCCGTCCATTTGGATATCGCAAGAGATATAAAGGAACCGCCGAATCCGAATACGGCAGCAAAAACGAGCAGGTTGTACATATTCAGCCCGGTTCCGGTCCTGTCGAGAATGCTGTCCACTCCCAGCAGGCTCAAAACAATGCTCAAAATCACGAGCACCGCGATATTTGTAACGAGAAACAGAAAAATTCTTTTCATTTGTAATTCCTCTTGAATGTCTAAATATTGCGTCGTAATTGAATTAACGACGATACAACAAATTCAAAAAATATATATGTGATATTTTAATGGTGCGTATCGAAATGTCAAGTTTACCCGGCGGATTATTATTCCGGCAACAATATATGTCGAAGCCGTCATTTCAACCTGTCACATTGTTCTGGATGCCGGATCAAGTCCGGCATGACGTATTTGCCAGGATGTTCCCGTATCAGGTACAGGGTAAACTGGGGTCCAGCATGACGACCAGGTCTGAATCCAGGTTTTTTTATCGTCATTCCGGTGAAAACCGGAATCCAGAATCGGCTTTCACCGGTGTGACACTTTTTACAAACGTATCAAGTTTGCCCGGCGGATTATATCCGTTATCGCGGCATGCGGTCTGCCCGCTTAGGTAGTCACGGGGTAATGAGAGGTCTATAAATTTCTCTATCTTACAGATGTCGTCGAGAACACCCCCTTGACTCACACCGGTCCTATATGTAAGAACCCTGGTAGGTCTTTTTCCAGCAGGTCGTTACCGTACCGGCAGAGGATAAAAAATGAAAGCATGGGGTCTCGAATATCAGGCATCTATCGAGGGAAAACCGCTTATATTAAAAGAGATTCCCGATCCGCATCCGAATGAACATCAGATCAGAATAAAAAATATCGCCTGCGGTATATTATATGCCGCACCGACATTCATGTGGATAAAGACGATCTGCCGTTGAAAAAGTCGCTTCTCATCCTGGGTCATGAGGTTGTCGGTATCGTGAATCAGGCAGGTCTCAGGGTTCCGGTTGATGTTTTTCCGTTTGACGAGTTGCCGGATGTATTAATCAAGGTCAAACACGGAAAAAATAAACGGCAATGCCGTAATACGGATATCGGAATATCGTTAGATGATGTTTCAATAATGTTAACCAGCTGCAGAAAAGGAGGGAAATATGCTGCCACTTAAAAACCAATTCATTTTTGCCCCGATAAAAACAGGGTACAGCGACGGAAGCGGGATAGTGACCGAAAGGCATCTTGCCTTTTATGATGCAAGGTCCCGGCATATAGGCGCGGTTATTCCGGAGCCGTTTTATATGGATAAGTCTCTCAGGGAAATACCGACTCAAATGGGGATCGATTCCGATGACAAAATAGAAGGTTTAAAAAAATTAACGGATGCGATTCACAAATCGGGGGCGAAGGCCATCGCCCATCTTAATCACCCGGGAAGAATGGCAAATCCCAAAATTCCCGGGAACGTATACCTTTCCTCGACGGATAAGCCTTGTGAAAACGGGGGCGCTACGCCGGGAAGAATGACTGTCGAAGATATGAAGAACGTAGTTGAATTATTTAAAAACAGTGCGGAAAGGGCCCAAAAGGCCGGTTTCGATATAATAGAATTACAATTCGGGCACGGCTACCTGCTGGCTCAGTTTATATCTCCTTTTGTTAACGACAGGTCCGACGAATTCGGAGGTACATTTGAAAACCGGATAAGGTTCCCCCTGGAAGTTTTGCAGGCCGTAACGGATTCCGTACAGCTGCCCGTCATCGTCAGGATAAGCGGTGATGAAATGATTCCCCAGGGTATCAAGTTGCCGGAGATGATAGAACTATCCAAAATACTTCAAGAGAAAGGCGTTCAGGCGATACACGTATCCGCCGGTACGGTTTGTTCATCCCCGCCATGGTTCTTCCAGCATATGTTTGTCCCGAAAGGGAAAACATGGGAGATGGCGAAGCAGATCAAGAATGAAACAGATGTTCCTCTCATATTTGTCGGGCGTGTGGACAGCCCGCAGGATATTGAAAATCTGAATAATCAATACGCTGCGGATTATATCGCAATAGGAAGAGCTTTGGTTGCCGACCCGGATTTTGTCGGTAAATATCTAGGTGAAGTTGACGGATCGATACGACCCTGTCTGGCTTGTGTCGAAGGTTGCCTGGGAGGAGTAAAGTCGGGAAAAGGTTTGCAATGCCTGGCAAATCCGGAAGTGGGAAGAGAATCAGAACCGTTTAGTATGGCGGAATTGTCAAAAAAATATGCCGTAATAGGAGGAGGCCTTGCGGGGATGCAGGCCGCGCTTACTTTGAAGAAGAGAGGACATGAAGTCGACCTGTATGAAAAAGATTCTCTGGGTGGGCAATTCAATCTGGCTCCTTTGACCCCGTATAAGAAATCCATGGGTAAGCTGGTTCCTTATCTTGTCGAGGAATTGGATCGTAATAATGTGAATGTAATATTCAAGGAGGCCGCGGCGTCGGATATTATTTCCGGGTATGACGGTGTAGTCCTGGCTACCGGCTCCAAGCCTGATGTGCCTTCCATACCGGGATTGGAAACGTATCACTGGGCCGAGATATTGTTGGAGGAAAATCTGCCTAGAGACAAAAAAGTATTAATTATCGGGGGCGGGCTTATAGGTGTCGACATAGCCACTGCTCTGATCCCTTTGAACAATGCTATAACCATTGTGAAACGGACCACCGATTTCGGCGGGGATATGGAAATGATAGCCAAAAACCTTTCCCTCAAGATGATGAAGGAGAAAGGGACCGTTTTCAGTGATCACACGCATATTAAAAAGATCGAGGGACGGACGGTATATGCCGAAAGGAACGGAGAACCCGTGCGCTTTGACGATATAGATGTCATAGTTGTTTCCACCAGCATGGCAAGTTACAATCCTCTGGAAGATGAGCTGAAAGGGAATATACCGGTTTATGTAGTAGGAGATGCAAGGAAAGTCGGGAATGCCCAGGATGCGATTCACGACGGTTATGAGACGGCAAGACTGTTATAAATGTGTTTTTCGGCGTCAAAACAGATACTGTAATTGGCAGTTATAGCCGGGGAGAAACCTTATGGTTCTACCCTCAGAAGCCCTGTTTCTCATTTCGAGAAACAGGGCTTCTGTTATCTACAGGCAGCACAGGTGTTCATACGGCAGATTTGTCATGTTTGTTTCTTATAAGAAAGTATATACTGCCCCTGATGCAATAACTCATGGAGAGGAAGATATATGTTTAAAATAACGCAACATGGCGTAAATCGTCTGGATATTGAGCTGAGTGGAAAATTAGATACCGAGGAAATGAAATTTGCGTTAGACGAACTTATCAGCAAGTCGAAGGATATTAAAAACGGCAAGATGCTGTATGAAATTATCGACTTTCATCTCCCGTCACTGGGTGCAATTGCAATGGAATTTTCCCGCTCTCCTTCGATGTTCGGACTTATGAAAAAATTCGATCGCGCCGCGGTACTTACTGACAAGATCTGGTTAAAGAAAGTAAGTGAACTTGAGGGGATTTTTTACCCGGGTCTGGAAATCAAGGCTTTTAATAGCGATCAAAGAGCGGAAGCGGAAGACTGGTTATCGAGCTAGACCGGCATCTGTCGTCAGGCATGGATAACAAGCCCCTTGCCCTCAGACAGCAATTTCGCTGAAGATATATTTTCGGTGGATTTATTATGAATAGCAGGCATCCGAACGCAGGCCGGTCAGTGTACCCGACCATCGGCAGAGAGCCCGTACGAATCTCCTGGCTTAAACTCTTTAAAAATCCTGCGCGTGCTACCTGATAACCAGAACGGGGGTTTTTGCTCTTCTTATTATCTTCTCCGAAACGGATCCGAGGAACATCTCCGCGATGTTGCTCATACCATGAGAACCGATAACTATAGCGGAGACGTTTTCTTCTTCTTCCACTCTCAATATTTCCATGACGGGGATTGCCCTGCTGACTATTACTTTTACTTTGAATCCCTTTTTCTGCAATTTTTCTTCTATCGGTCTTATCTCCGCCAATGCCCCTTCTTTCAGATTCTTTTCGATCTCCAGAATATCTTTTGTTGCGTACCTGGCTATGGCATCGAAATTTCCCTTATCGATAACGTGAAGTACAACGATTTCCTTGGCGCCGGCATCTTTCAGGCAGATAATAAAATCCAGGGCTTTGTGGGCAACGTCCGAAAAATCGGTCGGATAGAGTATTTTTTTAAACATGGCAGTTTTTTCTCCCTTCAAAGTTGATAAGCCCGCAGACGTTCAGTCACATATTACAAAGGCTGATCGTATGTTCTTCTTTATTGCTTTCGCGGTCAAGCTAAATTTTCGGGAATGACGAGACAAGGTTATTACTACGGCAATTAAACATAGCATAAGCCTGCCCCGTACTTGATGCGGTGGCATCCAGATCAATTCTGGATTCCGGTTTTCACCGGAATGACGGGTTGACACCTGATCCGGCATCCAGTGTTATTTTTCTAGATTCCGGCTTGGTCGTCATCCCGGACTCCGATCCGGGACGGAATGACGATATGAGGCAGCTTGATTCCGCCCCGGTTTTCAGTGCGGCCGGGATAACGGGCCGGGGTGACGGGCTGACGGCGTGTCGGCGCGAACCGATATTGCCTTGACTCTAAAATATTTTTCATAGAGAATGCGAAGCGATTTTGCTGTTCTGATCAGGTAGTTAAACAGGTGATCGGCAGGGTAACTTTGAACGTGAATTCCGGCGTATCGAGTACGGGGTGAACTTATCGGAGAGTGGCGGAACTGGGCGAACATCGTGCCGACCGCCGTTCCTGTGTTATCATTACTGCGATCGACGATGAGACGGTATGGATATCGACCTCAAAGCAATCTATAACGAATTTGCCGAAACCTATGATAAGAATCGTGGGCTTTTCGATATGACCCAGGTCTTCGATTCATTTTACGGCCTATTGCATATTAAGAAAGGAAGACTGCTCGACATGGGGTGCGGCGCCGGCGAGCCTTTCCCACGATTTTTTATCGATCGCGGCTGGACGGTTACCGGTGTCGATTTTTCCGAACAAATGCTTGAACTGGCCGCTCGATACGTTCCGGAGATGAAAACCGTTTTCGCCGATATGCGTGAGGTTGCATTCGAGCCGGAAAGGTTCGAAGCTATCACGGCAACGTACAGCCTGTTTCATATTCCAAGGGATGACCAGACGCTTCTCTTCAACAGGTTTTACCGGTGGCTCTGTCCGGAGGGTATGACGTTATTCACTTACGCGACCAGGGAATATACCGGCAGTGATGAATTCGACGGCTATAAGGAATTCATGGGACACGAACTGTATTACAGTCACAAAACCCCGGACGAACTCCGTACGGACCTGCAAACAATAGGCTTTATCGTGGAATCCTGGGATTATCGGGATATCGGGGGTGAGATCTTCCTGTGGGTCACGGTGAGAAAGCCCGCCGGGGGGTGATATCACCCAGGTTTTTTGACGATCTTTCGACTGCCGGTGCGGGCCTGCTTTTCATCCGTTTTGCTCCCTTTAAATGACGCGATTACAATGGCGGTAAAGATGAGCGCCATCCCGGCGATCTGAAAGGCACTCACACTTTCACCGAAAAAGAAATACGCCAGGATCGTCGCGCCTATCGCCTCTCCCAGAATCGATATCGCGATCATCCCCGCCCTAAGGTGCTCGAGCGCCCAGTTTATGGATGTGTGACCCACCAGCTGCGGGATGACGGCCAGCAGTACCATGTACATGTAGGAAGCCGGCCGGTACCCCGTAAAAGGCACGCCCATGACGAGAGACGTCACCAGAAGGAACAGGGCACTCGTCGTGAACACGATCGTTATATATGTCAATATGTCGAGGCGTTCCCGTACCTTGCTCCCCGTCAGCAGATACGCACTCCCCATGATCGCTCCCATCAAGGCAAGAAAATCGCCCCAGAGAGCTTTTTTGTCGAGGAGAACCAGTGAGTGAAATCCGCTGTCTCCCGCCGCGATGACGATACTGCCGAGAAGGCACAGGGCGGTTCCCGCTATGATTTCCTTGTGTTGTTTCTCTTTCAGGAATAGCCAGGAAAATATGCCGACAAAGACAGGATTCGTGGTGACGATGACCACGCTGCTCGCAACAGACGTATATTTCAGGGACATCGTCCAGGATATGAAGTGCAGACCGAGGAACACACCCCCCGCGAGCGAAAGCAGCAGGTCCCTTCCGCTCAATTTTCTTAATGAAAAACCTTTTATAGAGGAGAAGACGAGGAGAACGGCGGACGCGATGCAGAGACGATACGTTGCGATCGTGATCGCCGGAACATCACTGCAGAGTCTTATGAATATTGCCGCGAAGGATATTGAGACTATGCCAATAAAGAGTATCGATACGGCTCGAATCATGTTGTTGCAACTCCCCGGCTTCGATCATGAAATTTCTATCACATAAAATTGCCAAAAGAAATCCCACCGTGGAATAAAAATGTGCTACACTGCACTTCCATTTTTACAGAGTACCCTACGGGTTCCCGTATCTCTCATTTCAGGGCCTTGCCCTGCACACAAGGAGGTCATATTATGAAAACCAGATATGGAATGTTGTGCCTGATTATTCTGTTTTTGGCATCCTCCGCGCAGGCGGGGGAAACGGTGTCCACGACAACGGCCGATGACCAGATAAACGTGGAGGTGACCGTTTACAACCAGGATCTCGGTCTTGTCAAGGATACGCGAAATGTGACGATACCCAGTGGCGAAGTAGAACTGAGATTTACAGATGTGGCATCGCGGATTATGCCCGTTACCGTCAGTGCCACATCGCTCAACTATCCCGACAAGTTCAACGTGCTTGAACAGAATTATGAGTATGATCTGATTAACAAAGATAAGCTCTTCGACAAATACGTAGGCAAGAAGATCAAGATAATCGACGAAAACGAGTTCCGGGACAAAAAGGAAACCATAGAAGCGGTTCTGATCAGCAACAATCAGGGGCAGGTATATCGTATCGGCAACGAGATATATCTAGATTATCCGGGTATAAAGGTGCTGCCGGAAATACCGGAAAACCTCATCGCAAAACCCACTCTCACCTGGCTTTGCGACAACGGCACGGCCAGGCCGCATGATCTGGAGGTTTCCTATCTGACAGGAGGTATTACATGGGAAGCGGATTACGTCATGACACTCGACAAAGACGACTTGTCGTCCGGTATGTCCGGATGGGTGACCATCGGCAACAATAGCGGCGCAACGTACAGGAATGCCTCGCTGAAGCTGATAGCCGGGTCCGTTCATCGAGTGGAGAAACAAACCCGGGACGGCATGTATCAGATGGAGCGTATGGTAAAATCGGGTGTTCCGCAGTTCAAGGAACAGGAGTTCTTTGAATACCACATATACGATCTGCAGCGTAAGACCACCATAAAAGACCGGCAGACAAAGCAGATCAACCTGCTCAAGGCAACGGGAGTGAAGCTGCGGAAGGAGTTCCTGGTCCGTGGAATAAAAGACCGGTATCCGGGCCGCGTTGCGCAGGAAAGTATAAAATTGCCGGTTGATGTATACATTATGTTCATGAATGCCGAAGATAACGGACTGGGGATGCCGTTTCCGGAAGGCACTATCCGTCTTTACAAGGCAGACAGCGGCGGCGGGCAGCAGTTTATAGGCGAGGACAGAATCCGTCATACGCCGAAGGATGAGGAAATCAGGCTCCACGTGGGAGAAGCATTCGACATAACGGCGGAAAAGACGCAAACGGACTTCAGGAGAATGACGGCTAACCTGTGTGAATCCGAATGGGAAATCGTACTTAAAAACCACAGAAACGATGCCTCGACAGTCGGTCTGCTGGAACCCATGTCGGAAAACTGGGAGATAGTCAGCAGTAATTATTCGTTCAACAAGGTCGATGCGTTCACGATACGATTCGACGTCACCATACCGAAAGACAAGGAAATCAAGATACGTTACCGGGTCAGATCGGGGGTATAGGTATTATAACTACACGTGTTCACCGGAGTTATCACGGGTCACGCGGTTTGCTTGCCGCTGACAGTGTCGGCTGGTTAAAGGTTTTGTAATGTGTCGTTATCGTACCGGTTTATCGGATCCGTTTTACCGGCGTGTGAATAACCATATATCAATCACCGTCCAGCATGCCGCCAATACGGCCCAGGAGCGATCCTTCGCCTTTGCTGCTGCCGCCCGCTGAGGGCGCGTGCGCCAGGATGCGGTCGGCCATGCGTGAGAAGGGGAGGCTCTGGAGGTAAACGGTTCCAGTACCCCTGAGCGTAGCCAGAAACAGGCCTTCGCCTCCGAAAAACATCGATTTAAGATTTCCCGCCCGTTCGATGTCGTAATCGATTCCGTTTGTGAATGCTACCAGGCAGCCGGTATCAACCCTGAGGACGTCGTTATTCAGTCTTTTCTCGATCACGGTACCACCGGCATGGATGAATACCATGCCGTCTCCGCGCAGGCGCTGAAGGATAAAACCCTCTCCTCCGAAAAATCCAACCCCGAGGCGTTTGGCAAACGCTATGCCTATCTCGGTTCCCAGTGCCGCCGCCAGGAAGGCGTCTTTCTGGCAGAGCAATTCTCCGCCCGACACGGACATATCGTAGGCGATGATTTTTCCTGGGTAGGGCGCCGCAAACGATATCCGCTTCTTGCCCCTGCCGTTATTCGTGAAATGGGTGATAAAGAGGGATTCCCCGGTCAACGCCCTTTTCCCGGCATTTATTAATTTGCCGAAAACCCCCGCTTCCGCATGGGATCCGTCTCCCATTCTGGCTTCGAAGGTAATGCCGTCTTCCATGTAATTCATTGCCCCGGCTTCGGCAACGACCGTCTCGCCCGGGTCGAGCTCTACCTCGACAATCTGCATGTCATGACCCAGTATTTCGTAATCCACTTCGTGACATTTCATGATAACGACCTCCTGTTATTCATTTGTCTTTACAACTGCAGCGAGTTTAGCACATGTCGAAAGGCGATGAAATCGACAGTTTCGGGCACGTCCGATTTGGAAAGAAGGTTTTTATCTTTGTACAAGCTGTCCGGGTTCCATGATTATGAACCGGGATGAATCCGCGTTCTGTTCGCGCATCGCTCTTTTGAGGTCGAGAGCGGGATATCCCGGGGGATTATCCCCGAGACGAAAGGCACCCCACTGGGTCGGTATGAAATATTCGGCCCCTAGTTCCCGGAAAGCGTCGATCGCTTCGGCGGTATCGATGTGGGCATAATGCATGAACCAGCGGGGGTGGTAGGCTGTGACGGGAAGAAGCGCGTACGTAATACCAGGGAAGCGTCTGCCTATCTCGCGGTAGCCGACGAAATATCCGCTGTCGGCACCATAGTAAACCGAAATGTCCGGCGTAATCAGAATGAAGCTTGCCCACAGTGTGCTGTTGAGTGGTTGTCCAATACGGCGCGACCAGTGTTGAGCGGGGAGACATACCAGCCTGGTATCGCCGGAAAGATCTATATTCTCCCACCAGTCGAGTTCGGTGATAACGCCGTTGTGGAGAGACGATACAAACTGTTTGAGACCGCGCGGCACGAACAGGCGCGATTTGCCGGGCAGGGAACGAATACTATCGGCGTCCAGGTGGTCGTAGTGATTATGAGAGATAATCACGTTCACACTTTCCGTCAGGGTTCTCAGCTCGTCTGCGGTGAGCGCGGGCGGGGTTACCCGTTTCGGAAGTAACGCCCGGTCGGAGAAGATGGGATCCGTAAGCCAGTATTCTCCCCCGAACCGCATGAGGAAGGTACCATGACCGATCCAGGCGATAAAATCCTTTTCAACTGGCAAGGCATCGATCCGCTCACGGAGCCGGGGTATGATCCGGGGTTTGTAGTTTTCTTCCTGATCTGTGTAACACTGTTTTCTTGAGAATTTCCATCTGAGAAGTTGTAGAAATGTTCTTCGCTCCTCCGGCATCCACGGGTTGAAATACTTTCCGCCGGCGAAATGAGGAGCGTAAAGTTTCTCGACGTTTTGATTTTCCACAGCCTCCCGCCATCGGGTCTCGTCGAATGAAGGCGGATCCTTGGCGCAGCACGCAATGCATGTGACGGTAACAAGAAAGATGATGATTCGGAGTACCTTCATGCCGTTTCCCTCAAGTTTTATGACGAGCTTTAAAAAAGATGAACCCTTAAGAAGTCTTCATTCCGGAAGATCCCGGATCGTCCCCGGGAAGAGTCCCGGGTGATTTCCAACCACTTAAAAAACCGGATCCCGCCCGGTTTTCACCGGGGTGACGGGCCGGAATGACGAAAAACAGTATTTTGAAACTTTTTGCAAAGACGTCAAAAGTAATAGGAAAGCCACATATAAGCACTGTCCGGCGTCTTTATCGGGATATCGCCCGGAGATATGGTAAAACCTCCGTATTCCGTATCCCGGCCGCCATAGAATATGTTTCCGCCGCAGGTGAACTGGAGATTCTGCGTTACATCCCATGTAACGCGCGGCTGAAGTATGCCTGACGGATCATCCATGTTATTGATAAGGGTAAGAAAGATATTAACCAGGGGATGCACCTCCATCCTGATATGCCCGCCGAGATAATAACGGCCGAGCGTGAACAGCTCCCCGCGGTCGAGACGTTTCATGACATCGTTATCCGTGAAAGCCTCAGAATAATTATTATTCCCCAGGCCGTTGTAAAAAAACTCCATAAATCCGTAGAAATTCCTGTTCCACCAGACCCAGGAGTAATCCATATTGGCGACGAGAGACAGAAAACCGTTCTTATCGCTTTCTTTACCGGTAAAGGTCCATGTCGCATCGAGACGCCAAGCCGTGTCCCCCCAGTATCCCGAGCAGCCGGCACCGATGACATCTTCGTCGAAGTGTTCCGCGACCATGATGTCGAACTCGGTCGTACCGCGGGCGAAGTGAATTTTACCCGCTATGGAATCCTGATCTTCACTAACTTTCCCCGTCGAGGGGTCACGCCTCGGAACATAGAGAAGCTGAGCATCGCCCGACGCCCCGAAAGAAATCTGGGCATGTGCCATATCGTCTCCGACCTTGTATTCGCGTTCTATGTCCGTGGGAGCAAAAGGGTTGAAAAGGTCCATCGGGTTAAAAAGAAAACCGTTACCCCAGGTAACGGCCTGTCGCCCTGCGCGAAAGACAAACCGCCTTTGCTGAACCGTCAGGGAGAGGCGATCGAGCCTATGATAGAGTATTGAAGTATCACGATCCTGCAGCGTTTTAGTCAGGTCCATGAGGCGGCGGTCATCCTCGATGTTTGCCGGCAGGTAATTCCACGTTTCGACACCCGGGAAAAGATTTTCCAGTTCTTTTTGTGTTTTTCTCGTATCACCGCCCGAAAAAACGATTTCATAATGCGTGTCGAGATACACAGATGAACCGAAACTGGTGCGGTTTTTCAGACGACTCTCGATGTTTCCGTCATAACATGTACCAGTAGTTCCCACGAGAGCGTACAGCGAGTCGTCGTCGGGCCATGAAACAGCGCCGCGGCATTTGATGTGCCCGCCCCACTGTGTTTCAATGTTGCCGGAGGATATTTCGGAATCGTCGGAATGGAACTCCGATCCGGCCAGGGCGTTCACGGCATTCACATTTACACCGACTAATAGAATGGCAAACACCAGAGTGACCGCTTTTAAAAGGCTCATGTCCGGTTTGCTCATAATCGCGTCATTCCTTCACCTGGTCGTCATCCACCAGTCCGTCTCTGATATAAACGAGCCGCCTGGCATAATCCATCACCATCCGATCATGCGTGGAAAAAATGAAGGTTATATTCTTCTTCTCATTCATTTCCTTCATCATCTCCATAAGCCCCTTGCCGGTTTTTGAGTCGAGATTCGCCGTCGGTTCGTCGGCCATCACGATCGAGGGGTTCGATACGATAGCCCTGGCGACGGCGACACGCTGTTGTTGTCCTCCTGAAAGTTCGGCGGGCCGTCTGTCCTGTTCGTCCTTAAGGCCGACATCTTCAAGAATGGCTGCTGCCAGTTCTTTTCGCTTCGCAGCCGCTACACCCTGAAGGAGCATGACGAACTCTACATTTTCGAGGGCAGAAAGGACGGGGATCAGGTTATATGCCTGGAATACGAATCCGATCTTGTGGAGCCGGAGATTAGCAAGCTCCGACTGGCTCATTGTATTTATAGAGTTCCCGTCCAATCTGACAGTTCCGGCGTCGGCATGATCCAGGCCGCTTATAATGTTAAGCAAGGTGGTCTTTCCCGAACCGGACGGACCGGCAAGGGCCATAAAAGCACCTTTCGGGATAGAAAGGTTCACGCCTCTCAGCGCGTGAACTTCGACTTTTCCCTGCCGGTATATTTTTTCTACATCTCTGCATTCCACGATATTCACATTAAATCCCCCATATTCAACGATTTCATGTGTGGGCCATTGCCTTCACGGGCGTAAACCTGGCGGCCTTGACGGCAGGGTAGGCGCTTACCACGATTCCCAGGACAAGAACCACTAGGTTCGCGACAAAGATATCCCTGACGATCAAAACGGGGTAAATTATCCTGGACATGCCTGCGAATTCCACACCCGCCGAAAGCGCTGAAAGGTCTATGCCCGTATCCGCCAGCGCGTATACACTCAGAAGACTAAGCGCGTTTCCCAGCACCATGCCGAGTACAAGGAGAAAAAAGGACTCGGTAAGCACTTCTCTGACAATCCACAAGGGTTTCATTCCCAGGGCCCGCAACAGGCCGAATTCCCGTATGCGTTCGAATACCGCCATCAGTATCGTGTTAACGATACCGAATCCCATTGCTATGAAGATAATCAGGAACCACAGGTAGATAAACCAGTCGTACATCTTAAGTACCGCTGTTACCAGGGGAAGCAGTTCCCGCCAGGTACTGACGTCATAGGAATCCCGAGGGAGCGACCTTCGCAGGTTGTCGGCCACGGGGTTTACCGCTTTCTGATCGGCAAGCAGGATGGATATCTCGGAGATGCCGTCTCCAAGCTTCAACATCTCCCGGGCCGCATCTATGGAAACGAAAACGAATTCTTTTTCCGTTGCTTCCATTTCGGCCCTGAATATGCCGGTTATCCTGAAGGCGCGTGAAGCGATGTCCCTGTTTGTATCCTGTGACATCAGGACCAGTTTACGGCCCAGTCCCGTTTCAAATTTGTCCGCGAGGGCTTTTCCGACAAGGATACCGTATCGGTCGTCGGTTCTGAGATATTCACCTTCGGTAACCGCCTGCCCGATGAACGATATTCCGGCCTCTTTTTCGGCATCTATCCCGACAAGCGTCACGCCACCCGAATTTCTCGCGTTGCTCGCGATGGCGTTGACGCGGATACGGGGAGTCCATTTCGCATCACGCGGCAGGCTTTCCGAAAGGGCCGTTTCCGCAACCTCCGGTTTATCGATACTGTTTTCGATAACCGGGTCTTCCCTGAACCCAGTATGGTGTATCTGGATATGTCCGGTGAGCGTGGCTATTCCGTTTCGAACCATCTGCTCGGATATCCCGCGCATAAGCGCTCCGAGGAAAATCATTGCCCAGACACCTATGATAACGGCTGTCATAATGACAACCGTTCTACGCGGGTTCCGCCAGATATTTCTCCAGGCCATCTGGAAATTCATATAAACACTCCAATCAGACCGCGTTCATTGCCTTGAGCGGCTTCAAGCGCCATACTTTCAGTACCGGGTATACAGCGGTTAGAATCGTTATAATTAAAACGATGCCTGCTCCGACGGATATGGAGAGAACCGAAAGTTGCGGGTACATTCTGTCCGGCAGACCGAACTGGCTAAGTAATTCGGAAGCTCCTGAAATCAGTATGCCGTGAACCTGGAAATACCAGGTTACCATGCCGCCTGAGATAATACCCAGTATAATCCCGATACAGGTGATAGACATCGATTCCAGGAAAAGGGATCTCATCAATCTGCCCGGTGTCATGCCGACCGCCATAAGAACACCAAACTCCCGTGTCCTTTCGAAAATCACCATCAGAAACGTATTCAGAATGCTGAAGGCCACCACCACGATCAGGATTACATACATGATGAGGCCGCTTACCAGGTCTAGCTTTATCGATTGAATAAGACCCGGCATCAGTTCCATCCAGTCGAGGACGGCCAGATTCCCGTCGCTGTCTATACCGCCTACCCCGGCTCCCAGTTCTTTCTTTATTATTTTTACCTCTTTCAGGGATCTGCTCAGGACAACAATTTCATGAACGGTTCCATTCATGGAAAAAACATCCTGAAAGTATCCGAGTGGCATTTGAATAGAATTCCTGTCAAATTTATCCTGGCCGGAACTGAAAATGCCCTTGACCTTCAAAATCGAAGCGGCAACGGAGCCGTCACGACCCTGGCCCAGCAAAACAAGGTCATCGCCGATATCTACCTTGAGGTTTTCGGCCAGCAGGTCTCCGACCAGGGCCATATCCCTGTCTTCCCCGGCTAGATATTCCCCCCGCCGTACAAGTTTTACAAGCGTAGAGACCTTCGCTTCTCTTTCGGGATCGATGCCTGTCAGGAGTATTCCGTAGGTGCGGTCGCTGGAGGAAACGAGGGCGAAAGCGTTTGCCCTGGATGTATACGCTTCGACCTCCCGAATGTCCTTAACAAGGTTGTATACGGCGGCCGGATCCGGCACTACCAGCCGAATATCCATCTTGTCGTTGTACCCTGCCGCCTGCACCTGTACATGACCGGTATGGATCTTTACCGCCGTGTTGATCATGATATCATAGGAACCGAATTGAAAGGAAAGCATGAAAACCAGGAGCATGGTGGCAAATACGATGGCTAGAATGGTCAGAACCGACCTTCTCGTATTTCGCCAGATGTTTCTCCAGGCCATTCTGATCTCGATCGACACGATATTTACCTCTCCGGATTTTTCAGCGAAGAAAGGGTAAACAAATCGGCCGGCAGATGATCTTTGAAGATAAGTTCTTTGTACTCGAGCGTCGTGTATTCATCTTCGCTGCCGGCTTTCTGCATCTTCCAGATTCGTGGGAAAAGCTTGCCTCCCAACAGGGCTATTTCCGTCCCTGTCATGGCTTTTACCAGCAGGAGATCTTCATCATAAAACTCCTGGCTCAAAAAGATAAGGTCCTCGCGAATCCTGAGTTTCTGCATTCCCCATACCACCGGGGCGTCCGGTTTCGGTATGGATGTAATTACGAAAACTTTCTTCCCGTCGTTAGTGTCCGTTTCCGATATAGTATGCGTATAATCGTCGATAATGCTGTCGGATTTTGCCAGATCGTTATTGGAAAAATCGGACCCCATCCAGGACTGGGACATCATCGAGGGAGGAAGTTTGATGGTACGGTTTACCTTTGGATTGAAGATCCACATCTCTTTTCCCTTCTTCAGGGTTCCGTTTCCGTGGTCTTTCGGAGGCGCGATAATAGTGAAAAGGCTGTCTTTCTCTCCCCTGGTCCATGCCTTGATCGTCAGTGTCCTTTCCCAGTCGGGACGGTGTATGGTCATGTCGACCACTGAAAAGGACGCATCCCCTCTGTAATAATTGACAGCGTTTCTGACGAGCGTTCCGGCTTCCTCGGCATATAATGTGCCGCCGGACATGGTGAAAACAAAAATCGACAGCCAGAATATCAGTATAGATTTTTTCCCCATTCATACCTCCTCTCACAATGTGTCGGATATCCGATTTCGCCCTGAGCCAGGAAGCAATACGCGGTAACAATCTATGTTTACTCTATAAATCGGTAGCACAGCCGTACTGAAATGTCAATCGATGAAACCCCGGCCTGATTCCCGGCGGGTGTTCCCGGTATAATTGATTGATAGAAATTGTAAGGCATTTATGATATTGGTGACCAATTATGATAGATAGACATAACAGAGATATCAATTATCTGAGAATATCCGTTACCGACAGGTGCAACCTGCGCTGTGTATACTGTATGCCGAAGGAGGGTGTGCATTTCCTCGATCACGGCGATATTCTCAGTTACGAAGAGATCATAAGGATCGTGGAAGTTGCCGTAAAGGCAGGTATAATCAAGGCGCGTGTAACCGGTGGAGAACCTCTTGTGCGGCGAGGGATCACCGCTTTTCTCAAATCCCTTACGCGCGTGAAGGGTTTGCAGGATATCAGCCTTACAACGAACGGGATTCTCCTGGAAGACTATGCCGAAGAAATATTCAATGCCGGTATAAAGAGGATCAATGTGAGCCTTGACTCCCTCTTACCCGAAAAATACAGAGATATAACCAGAGGAGGTGACATTAACAGGGTTATCCGGGGGATACAAAAAGCACGCGATATCGGATTTTCGCCCATAAAAATCAACGTGGTGGCGATAAACGGATTCAATGATGATGAAATAAACGATTTTGCGAAACTCAGCATAGATCAGCCTTACCAGATACGGTTCATCGAATTTATGCCGGTCGGCAGATCGGCCCTGAAAAACAGCGAAAGATATCTGCCGAATGACGATATAATAAATCGCATAAACCGTTTCAGCCCCCTCGAGCCCGTAAACAGAAAACGAGGGGGAGCGGACGGTCCGGCATCTTTATACAAGCTAAAAGGGGCAAAAGGGGAAATCGGCTTTATCAGCGCTATGAGTCACGAATTCTGCAGTTCCTGCAACAGGCTCCGCCTGACAGCAGACGGGCACCTGAGGGCATGTCTTCTTTCAGACGAGCCGACGGTTGATCTGAAGAAACCTTTACATAACGGATGCAGCAACGCGGAACTGGAACTCCTTATGAGGGACCTTATCAGCAGAAAGCCAGGAGGCTATAGAACCAGTTGCCAGGAAACTCCCAGAAAAAAATGCGTAACGCATATGTCCGCGATCGGTGGATAGCCCGGCAATTTTATATAGAAAGTGTGGTGCAGTCTCATAAAAACCAGATCACTTTCCCAGACCGGATATTATGTAGACAAACGTGAGAAGGAGCTTATCGAGCAACTTCTAAAACCGATGGATGGAGAGCGCCTGCTCGACGTCGGGTGCGGAAGTGGAAATTACCTTCGTTTTTTCAGGAGAAAAGGGTGCAGTGTGACGGGCACCGATCCATCACAACGCATGCTGAATATCGCGAGAGAAAAACTGGGACAGCGGGCTGATCTCTGCCTAGGCAGCTTCGAAGATCTTCCGTTTTCCGACAACGAGTTTGATATCGTAACCATGATCTTCCCCGACCCGGCATGCGACCTCAAAAATGCAATCCATGAGGCAATCAGGGTATGTCGCGGCAGAATATTTCTGGGAACCGCAAACCGTTTTTACCCGACTTCGGAATATGCGTCACAGAAAGCCGAGCTTTACTCATACGGCAGATCACATAGTTCAAGCATTCCCGAGATGATTCAGTTGGTCAAATCGGCGCTTTCGAATACCAAGATACAATGGGGCAGTGTTATTTTCTTCCCGCCGCGGTGGTATCCCACCCTTTCTTACGTAGAAGAAAAAATTCCCGCTATTAAAAATCCATTTGGTTCGTTTATCGGGCTTGTTTTCCCGGTTACGTACGGTACCATGACAATACAGGATCCCCTCGGAAAACTATCGAAAGAGAAGCGGGCTGACAGATATTTCGAGCCCGGCACCGCGAGCAGGAGGACAGGCGAATGAAGGAAGCGATTCTTTATGAAAAACTCGATAACAGCCATGTGCGGTGTAACCTCTGCGCGCACAGGTGTAAGATAGCGCCGTCGAGATCCGGCATCTGCGGGGTTCGCGAGAACAGAAACGGAACGTTGTACACACTGGTGTACGGTATATCGATAGCGGAAAGCATAGACCCTATAGAGAAAAAGCCTTTGTTCCATCTCTATCCGGGTTCCCGGTCATATTCAATAGCCACCGTCGGGTGTAATTTTCGATGTTCATTCTGCCAGAACAGCGACATATCACAGGTCTCCGGCAGGGAGGGAAAAATCAGAGGTGTCCCTTCCATGCCCGGGGAAATCGCAGAGCGGGCGTTGCGGTCGGGATCAAAAACTATCGCGTATACTTATACGGAACCTACCGTATTTTTTGAATACGCCTTAGACGTTGGAAAAATAGCGCATGAAAAAGGCATTAAAAATGTCTTTGTCACCAATGGATTCATGACCGGAGAGGCGCTTGACGAAATCGCTCCCTGGCTCGACGCGGCGAATGTCGATCTCAAATCATTCAGCAATGATTTCTATAAAAAGTACTGTGGAGGTGCTCTACAGCCGGTTCTTGACAGCTTGAAAAAGATGAAAGAGCACGGCATCTGGGTGGAGGTGACAACCCTCATTATACCGACACTGAATGACAGCCGAGAAGAGCTGACGGATATCGCCCGGTATATTCATTCGATCGGACCGGAAACCCCCTGGCATATCAGCCGCTTTCACCCACAATACAAAATGGAGAACCTCCCTGCGACACCGCTGTCGACGATACATATGGCATCGGCAAT
Source organism: Syntrophaceae bacterium UBA2210 (assembly GCA_002327865.1). Lineage (GTDB taxonomy): Bacteria > Desulfobacterota > Syntrophia > Syntrophales > UBA2210 > UBA2210. Next base: position 2,168 of record DCUQ01000036.1, on the reverse strand, counting down.
AGGAAAAGACGCCGGGCTAAAATATGTATATTCGGGCAACGTCCCGGGTGACGAAGGGGAAAATACGTATTGTTCCAACTGTGGAAAACAACTGATAAAGAGATACGGATTTCATGTCGAAGCCGTCGATTTGAGAGAATGGAAGTGTCCGGCGTGTAAAACCCCGCTGGATGGTATCTATGAAAATTCCCGGGGCAACACCGACAATTAAGATATCATATCATCCTCTTCATAGGATTCGGCAAGTACTTCCCGTGCCTTTTGCAGGTAATGTGCGGGCACAAGTATTCTTACTTCGCCGAGACCGTCGAGAGTAAAGCCATAGATGACGCCTACCGCTTCGTAATCCAGCTTCACCGGAATATCCTCCGCTTCAAGCCTTCCGACCACGATATTCGCGTTTATCATTCCGGATGATATGTGGGCGATCTCCCATTTTTCTTCCTTCATATTGCACCACCCTCAGAGACAGGAAATATGTCCCGTCTGCGCATCTTGTTCTTCACTAACGAAAAACCCGCCAGGCCCGTTCGCGGAATACGCCCTGGCAACGAACCATCCCCGTTTTCCCTTGACATAACATCCGCTATTTTATAATTTCCCCGATCTGTTGAGACTAGAAATTCGTAAATGAGTATTCAGTATACCCATACTGTCGTAAGAATCAAAGAAGAACCTGCAGGACAAACTTGAAAGATCGCAATAATTGTCCGCTTGACACTCTGTTAGCCCCGTCCGTCTACACCGGGCACTTAAGATTCGGCATGAGGCAGAGGGCATCTGAAAAGATCGTCGGACCCTGGAACATATTTCATGACGTGAACAATACTGTCCGTCTTCAGGAGTAATGAACGTGCCAAAAATAACATTCAAGGCGAATGCCCAAAAACTTCAAGAAGGTCTTCTGGTAAAAGCCGGCTCAAGGGGATTTTCGATTATGCTCGATGAACCGGCAGAATTCGGCGGTTCCGACAAGGGTATCAGCCCGGGCGAAATGCTGCTGGCATCCTGCGGGTCATGCTTATGCATGGTAATGACCGCTTTTGCACGTAAAAACCGTATCGCTATCGAGGATCTGCGTATAGATGTCGAAGGCGACATGGATTTGCTGGGTTATCTGAACGGCGGCCCCGATCCCCGCCCTGGGTTTCAGGCGATTCGCTGCATAGTGCATCTCAAGACACCGGCATCTCCGGAAAAAGTTAGAAAATTCATTGAATTCGCAGAAAAACGCTGCCCGGTTGCGGATACCGTAGTAAATGGAACGAAGGTAATCGCCTCGCTTACATCAGAGTATAATCCCGGATCATAGGAGGTTCGATAGTAAAATATTTATCGTGGATCGGCTTAACGGAATTGCCTGCCTGATCGTTCATCTTCTTCCCGTATGGTGATTCCCAGGCGGAATGATCATGCGCTGTAAAAAAATAATTTTTTTCTTGACAAATACACTTCGACAATCTATTTTGCCGCTTCGGTTATGCGCGTATCAGATCTTTTTCGTATTCCATTTCGATTTTCTACTTGTCCTAACTGTTGTTCGGCACTGATTTTATTGCACATTTTCTCAAAGAGCTGATTCACATCCCGCGTACATAGACTGTTATCGGAATAAAGATAGCAGGCAAAATGATAGTAGGGGCAACAGCGCTCTTTTACTGCTTTCGGGGCCTCCCCCCGGCGTCGAATGTTGCAAAAAAGGCGCTGTTGCACTAGCTGACCATACCGTTACGTTGCCATCAAAACAACAGTTACACTTCCCCATTTTCATGAAAAAGATAGACTTCCGAGAAAATAATAGGAACGCTCACACAATCATCTCTAACGTCCGCATCGTTGTGGCGGGAGCGGAAGAAGCAGCATCTCCGGATGAGGTTTGAATCGGGACGTATTCCGTTAACCCGGGCGCACTGAAGCTTACCCAAGGCGGCCGGGTGATGACAAAACCGGACCTGTCCACAGGCTGTCAAAAGCCGTTACCATATCCTTAAGAACCCTGGAATCTTCAACGGCAGAACCACCCCCGGTACCTTTATTCCGGGCCATACACCTGGTTACCCCAGGTATTTATTCAGTATTCTTCAAGCGTTGCATTTCGGAGCTTTACTCTCTATGGTGATGCGCAAAAGGGTGTGGGGCCGACGTGCATATTGGAATATCTTTGAGCA
>DCUQ01000037.1 GCA_002327865.1 Syntrophaceae bacterium UBA2210 | reverse complement strand
GTCCAGTTTCTGGGGATAGTTATATTTCTTATTTATCAGCATTGAGGGGTTACAAGAATTTCGTGCCATTTTTCCCCAAGCTTTTATAATCAGGGAAAATTGCATCGTTGTAAAAATCAAGCCCGAAGGCGGATACAATGTTGAGAATTTTCGTTATCTGATCCTTAGACAAATGATCCTTCCATTTTGAGAGTTGTCGGATATCTGAGGTTGTAAGATCACTTGACGCGTTCTTACTGGGATTAGTGACATATTCGATATTTTTTCTTGAACAAACAATACCGCAAGTATCGGCGATATCTTTTATGCTTTGTTGGTGGTTCATAATCAATTTTTCATAGGTTGCCAAAAACCATTTGTTTCTTTGAGTAGAAGTTAGTGGAACATAGTTATCAAGACACCAGACAGCTGCAAGCAACTCTTCCGGAGTATTAATTCTCTCTATCTTTCTGATAATATTTCTATCAACGAAGCTGATCTTTTGGGCTTCATCTATTATTTCTTCTTTTCCCGGACCTATGTCGCGACCGCTTAAAACGTCATTATATCCACTATACCCCGACCGGATTTGAGAAGCGACTACGGCGCAAGGATGTCTAATCAATAGAATTATCTGCCTGACATTGAATTTTTCAGATAACCAGGGCAGCAAACGGTTGGCCCGAATAAATTTGACAACCAGTTTATGACTCAGGATCGCACTCTTGAAATCCCCCATTCCTTCAAAACGAGAAGAAGAAATCTTTCCGGTCAATACTTTTTCCAAATATTTTTCTCCCGCAACCCATGTTTCTCCTGCAGGGCGATAAGTGCGGGCGTTGAAACCGGAGCGTACGGCCTCCGGAAACCTCGAAGGATGAAGAGGTTCGTAAATCATCGAATATCCGCGTGTAGAACTCAGGACTTCCGCCAGCCAGGTTGTCCCCGACCTGGGAGAACCTGCAACAATAATCGTATCCTGAAGATTATATTTTTTCATCTGAGAAATAATTCCTCTGAGTCTGACTAATTCAGCTCTCAGGAGATTCTTCAAAGGTTGACATTGCTGAGACAAATATAATGCAGGCTGTCTGGGGTTCAAATACCTGTTCCTTTAAGGGCGGAAATGGAAATATTTATTACATCAGTTAGATCAAGGAGTAAGTAATAAAGTTGCTTCATAAAAATATTTTTCCCAAAGAGAAAACCGACTGCTAAAAACCTTTGTAAGATTCAGATCTTCCAAATTATACTGCGATTTGGAAGGACATCCGAGAACAAAGGCTTTTATCTTTCAATTATTCGATAATATTCTTTTTCAACAAGGTCGGCAATGCGCTCGTATGTCCGGTTTTGATAAACGTATTCCTTCCCCTTACGGCCCATATGTTCAGCCCGGACCGGATCATTCAGAATTTCAATAATGCCCCTGGCAAAGGCGCCTTCATCATAAGGAACACATATGCCGGCGCCACTTTGAGAAATCACGAGGCTCTGCTCAGGGTGATTTGTAGCCACAACCGGTTTGCCAAATCCCATATATTCGACTAACTTAGTAGGAGACGTAGAGTTCAAGATGGGTATCGGATAAAATGGCGAAACGCACACCTGCGCTTTCTGGACATAAGACCAGGCCTCTTTCATCGGAAGAAAACCTGTAAATACAACAGAATCGGAAATTCCTAATCTATCAGCCTCGTTTTTCAGGAATGATATGTCGGATGGGTGGTTGCCACCTCCAACCATAAACAAGATCGCATCGGGAACATGATCGAGGACTTTGGAAAAAGAACGAATAAGAAACTCCATTTTTCGGGCACGGATCATAGTTCCAAGATAGGTGACATACTTGTTGTTCGTTCCGGGAATATTACCGGTCGAATCGAATTGCGGGAAGTTCGACGGCTCAATACCCATCGGTACAGCGGTCAGCTTTTCACCTGAAATACCTTCTTCCATTATATCCCTCTTCATCTGCTCGCTTTGCACAAACACGTGGTCGGCTCGCGGCATGATGATGCGGTAGAGCAGGAATTTTGATAAAAGACCTCGCAAGTAATAAAAAACCGGATATGGCGCACTGCCATCGTTTACCGCATGAATCGACGCTTCCGGGAGCGGGTATGAAAGCCAATAGATAAATTTGCAATTATTCCGATGGGCAAACCACAACGCAGGGAGTGCCGAAATAAACTTGTTTTTCACCTGAACAAAGTCATATTTTTTTCTTCTGATGAGTTTCACCATTTTGAAATCGTTTTTTTTGTCAAGGCAATGTTTGTGCAGCCGAGCTAATCTGCCTGTTCCCAGGTTTGTTGCACCAACCCAAACCTCGTTGCCCTGCCATTTTGTTTTATAATCCTGATCGCATTTATCTTCCGACTGTAAAATCCAGTCGATATTATGTCCTCGACCTGACAAAACTCTTCCGAAGAGAACACTGACATCAACTCGAAATGGTATGTATTTATCTGAAGATATAAAAAGGAATTTAAGAGGCTTAAACATGGTAAACCCTTCTAAAAAATAGTTAATAGGAATATGTGTTTAAATCTACAATCAAAACCATACGTTTACTTGAACCATCTAATAATATTATATATAAATCATGTGATATGCCATAAACGCCATAAAACACCAACCTTTACAATCCTGAAAGCAAAATGAGACAATCTCTTCAATACATGGCATTCAACATCAAAAGAGTAGTACCTGTAGAGAGAAAAAAGACAGCAATCCGGGGTAGTTCATACCGAATCTTTTGTATCAATATAATACACGCTGCTGCCTTTATACTTTTTAACATCAAGCAGTTTCGAGCCGTTATTCAATAAAATTTTTATCATATACGCTTCTTCACTATCAGGCCTGGAAGAATGATATACATGCGAAAATAACAGCCAGACTTTCCCCCTGAGATTCAGAAGTTCATCATCATACTTATGTTTTTCCTCGTGATGAAATGTGCCCAGTTTTACTGGATTGCCTATATTTATGGCCTTTGCTTCTTTATAAAACTTAAAAGCTGGACGAGAATTACAATAAACATAAATCGTTTCATCACTTTTTATATTTGCTTCCATATAATTCAGGCTGTGTTTCACTTCATGGATTTGTATGGGGAATTTTGCATAGATCGGATAAAACATCGCAAGCACCGGGGCTATCAACAAAAGCTGCGGCAACGCGAGTATTCGTTTATCTGTAAATTCAAAGAGTTCGTATACACCAATCGAAAATACCAGTATGATCAGTGGAATACTATAGAGTAAGAATCTCCCTTTAAATGGGTATAACATCAGACCCGACAGGAATAGATGTACCGCTATCGGCGCCAGGAAAAAATAAAGGACAGTGTACTCCCGCCTTTTCAGCATAAACCCGGTGGCAACCATTGATACCGAGAAAGGTATAAACCAGAGAAAACTGAATCCCAGAAGATAGGAATAGATGTCTTTGATAGCTTGAAACAAAAAGAAATAGAAACTCGCAGAAAACGGGCTTAATGGTAAAAAGGCTTCTTTCCAATAATCTATCATGAATTCCGTATGCGGGTGATTGTGAATAAAAAAGATGTAATAAATGAAGAAAGATACCGCCCAGAACAGAAGCGGGAATAATACCTTGTAATTTTTATTCTTGTAAAGTTCAGAATACAGGGAATAAATGCCGGATACAAACAATATTATCACCGCTATGTTTGAAAACCATATCGCGATACCGCCAATGACCGCATATATCAATAATGATCTGTTTGTATTCAGTTTAAGAGTCAGGCAGCAGTATAAAAGCATTACGGTAAACAGAACATCGGAAGAATACTGTTTAACCTCCGAGGAATATCTTAAAAGCGATAGTGTGATGCTGAAAATCGATGTCGAGAGCAGCGGGACTATCTTGTTTCCGGACAGTTTACAGGACAGCAGATAAAAAAGAGGTATGGAAACCAGAAAACTGATCAGGGGAAAAATCCTCAGCGCGAATTCATTTTTACCAAGCATCAGTACAGATAATCTCTCTATGAATAAAAATCCTACAGGCGCAACCTGTTTATAATATAACGGTTCTGTAAGTCCTGAAAAGCCTCTTTTAATAATATTGAGTGCGAGCATTGCCTCATCAATCCATAAACTCCTGTTAAATATAAACTGATAAACAGCCAGCAAAATGCCGATAAAAATAACCAGGTAAAAAATGGCATAGAGAATAAACTGAGGGTTTTTAAAGTAATGTCTATCCATATTTATTCAGATCTGAAAAGCCCGTACTTTAGTATACAATAGACAGCTCTGAGCCCGTCTTTCCAGCCGATCTTCTTCCCCTCTTCGTAGGTTCTGCCATAATATGAAATCCCAATCTCATAAATCCTTACTTCGGATATTCGAGAGATTTTCGCGGTAATCTCGGGTTCAAAACCGAAACGATCCTCTTCCAGCTTTATGGATTGAATCATTTTTGTATTGAAAAGTTTGTAGCATGTTTCCATGTCTGTCAGATTAAGATTTGTGAAGATATTGGAAAGGAATGTCAGAAACCTGTTACCGATTGTATGCCAGAAAAACAAAATCCGGTGGGGATTACTACCCATAAATCGAGACCCATAGACCACATCCGCAAAACCCGAAACAACGGGTTTCAGTAAATCATTGTATTCATCAGGGTCATATTCAAAATCCGCATCCTGTATGACAAGATACTCGCCTGTTGCCTGTGATATTCCCGTACGGAGCGCCGCGCCTTTACCTTTATTTACTTCGTGCTCGAAATATTTTATCCGAACATCTCCATTATCATGAATGTACTTCTGTATTGCCTCTTTTGTCCCGTCATTTGAACAATCATTTACTATGATAATTTCCTTCTGTATCTCATTGATCAGTTCTACCGCCTTAATTTTATCCAGTATCAGATGAATAGTAGCTTCCTCATTGTAGGCCGGTATAATAATCGACAGTTTATCTATATGAAAGTTTCGTGTATTCGACATATCCTCCACCAGGTTGATGTTTTGCCTTTGAAGATAATAAAAAAATGTGGCTTAAAGTGGTTTTACACACAAAACGTCTTATACAAAGTCCATACACCGAGAACGATAATGATTGAGCCAATTATGTACCTTAATTTGTTTTTCGTCAGTTTTGTTGTAAAGGCTGCAAAGGGCGCCACGACAACTGATCCCATAATCAGGGCAAGTAATAATTCCCACTGTATTACTTGCGATGAGAATAAAAGTGAAAGAAAATTTGAGACAGGCATTTCAAGAATAGAGCCGTCTATTTCTTTTGCGACCCTTAAAATAAGATACGTCAAAAAGGCGATTATACAGATGGGCGCCTCGGCAAGTGTTGTAATGCCAACGGCATTGGTTGCCCTTTGCCCGGATACAAGTTGCCCCCCGGTTACTACGGGGCCGAACCCTCCGCCTGAGATTGCTTTGTTAAAAGCGCTCACTATCCCGACAGCAGCCATTTTTCCCCATGAAAACTTGAACGTCTTATTCGTCAGCAGTAAAGTGCCCATAATAATTACCAGGACACCGATGTATGTCTTTACCGCTGTCTTCGGTATATTTACAGCAATGAAAACCGCTATGATCGTGGCAATAATGCCAAAACCGACAATAATGAAAACTACTTTTAAATCGTCTGATTTTCTACTGAAGTTCACATTCTCAAATTGCTGATGGAAGATCGATGCCGTCAAACCTCCGAATGACTGTGACAATAAGATGGCGGGAACGGCGACAACGGGCTCAAATCCCATTATTATCATAACGGGAGAAAGAATTGTGCCGTAGCCCATACCCATCGAAGCATCTATGAATTCGCAGATGAAAGCGAAGAGGAAAAGCCAGAGGAAAAGAGACACGTTAATGTCCATACATTTGTTCCTTTCTGTCTCTTGCGGTAGGAGAATTGCGCAGATTTTCAGGATCTAAGAAGAAATCTGTTCTTTCTGTTTTATCAGTGTCTTTACTTGATGATATTTTTTTCTTTTATGAACCCTTTGATTTCCCTGACGATATCATCTACTGTGCGCAAATCTGTCTCGGCAATTATTTCAGGATGTCGGGGCTCTTCGTAGTGTGAAGAAATACCGGTAAATTTTTTGATTTTTCCATCTTTTACCTTTTTGTAAAGTCCGTTGGGGTCGCGTCTCTTACATACGTCGAGGCTGCATTTTGTATAAATCTCGAAAAATCTGTTTCCCGGTATTAACGATCTCGCAAAAGCCCTGTCTTTTTCAAAGGGGGATATAAACGCGCAGATTACTATATTGCCCGATTCAAAAAAGAGCCTTGCCGCTTCCCCCGCCCGTCGTATATTCTCCGATCTGTCTTCATCTGAGAAGCCCAGGTCTCCGCACAGGCCATGTCTGATAGTATCACCATCAAGGAGCATGGTATGACATCCCGCGTTAAAAAGAGTTTTCTCAAGATTTCCGGCAATCGTTGACTTTCCTGATCCCGAATATCCGGTAAACCACAGCACCGCCGCTTTATGGCCGTTGCGTTTTTCCCGTGTCTTTCTGGAGATGTTCCAGCCACTCCAGACGGTATGGGGTGATTTTTTTTGAGAGGTTTTGTCTTCTGTTTTTTCAGTCAGTTCATCGATCGTCCGCGCAGGTCCCCGTATTATTCCGGCGGCAACGGTGTTACTGGTATAAGGATCGATGAGTATGAAGCTTCCCGTTCCATGATTATTCTTGTAGCTGTCAAAGAATATGGGGGAAGCTGTTTTTATCTCAACCCTTGCTATCTCGTTGAGTGAGAGCGTATCCGTTTTTTCTCTATGAAGTGTGTTTACGTCGATCTTATACAGGATTCGCGGAATGAAGGCTTTGACGTTTTTTGTTGTGTGCTTGAGAATATAGGGATCTCCATTTGATATTGCTTTTTCATCCATCCAGCAGATAATGGATTCGATACGATTTCCGACCTGTGGCAAATTATTCTTACGAACGATCATATCCCCCCGGCTGATATCGATTTCATCCGTGAGCGTTATGACAACCGACTGAGGGGTAAAGGCCTCTTTGAGGTTATCGTCATACGTTACGATTGATTCCACAGTTGATGTTTTGCCGGATGGAAGAACCGCGATCTCTTCTCCGGTACTGATCGTTCCGGATGTTATTCTGCCGGCAAAACCCCTGAAATCGAGGTTCGGCCGGATAACATGCTGGACGGGGAAACGAAAATCCAGAAGATTTCTATCCGCAGTTACATGGACTGTTTCCAGATAGTGCAGGAGTGTCGACCCTTCGTACCAGGGCATGTTATCGCTCCTTGTCGTGACATTGTCTCCCTTCAGGGCGGATACCGGGATGAAGACGATATCATGGATGTCCAGTTTTTCGGAGAAATCCTGATAGGTTGATACTATATTCCGGAATACCTCTTCTGAGTAATCAACAAGATCCATTTTATTGATCGCCACTATCAGGTGAGGAATCTGCAGAAGAGAGATTATTATCCCGTGGCGTCTGGATTGCGTTAGAACGCCGTTTCGCGCATCGATCAGGATAATCGCCAGCTCCGAGGTAGACGCGCCGGTTATGGTATTTCGGGTATACTGCACATGACCGGGTGTATCGGCAATAATAAACTTGCGTTTCGGTGATTCAAAATAACGGTAGGCTACGTCTATCGTTATTCCCTGTTCACGTTCGGCTGACAGTCCGTCCAGAAGAAGGGCAAGATCAGCTTCGTCCCGGCCTCGCCTCTTTGAAGTTTTTTCAACCGCGGCGTACTGATCTTCAAAGATGGATTTGGTTTCAAACAAAAGCCTGCCGATAAGGGTGGATTTTCCGTCATCGACGCTGCCGGTTGTAACAAATCTAAGGAGGGTTTTTTCTCGGGTTGTCATTAAAAATATCCCTCCTTCTTTTTGTCTTCCATCGCGGCATCACTGCCCAGATCTATCACACGATTTTCCCGTTCCGATTTCCTGGTGTTGATGACTTCGATAATCAGGTCATCCAGAGTGATTGATTCCGACGGTATTGCTCCGGTGCAGGGAATGCACCCAAGACTCCTGAAACGGCAGTTGATTTTCCGGATATCCTCATTGTCAAAGCGGCTTGTTTCATCATGAACAGTGGAAAAAGTGGAAACGGGAATGAGTATTCCGTCCCGCTCTACCACTTCCCGTTCCCGGGCAAAGTAAATAGGAACTACCGGGATATTCTCTACCCGGATATAATTCCAGATATCCACCTCCGTCCAGTTGCTGAGGGGAAATACTCTCACGGTCTGACCCTTGTTCAATCGCGTATTGTAAAGGTCCCAGAGTTCGGGACGCTGGTTTTTAGGGTCCCACTGTCCGAATCTGTCGCGGATGGAAAATACCCGTTCCTTCGCGCGCGATTTTTCTTCTTCCCTGCGGGCGCCGCCTAACGCCGCATCAAAGTCGTGCTTTTTCAGCGCATTGAGAAGACCCTGGGTCTTCAGATACCAGCAACACTTATCGGTCCCCAGTTTCAGGGGATGACATCCTTCGGCGATCCATTCTTCATTTCGCTCTACAATGAGAGTAGCTCCTATCTCTTTACAGAAACGATCCCTGAATTCATACATATCAGGGAACTTGTACCCCGTATCGATATGCATGAGAGGAAAAGGGAATTTATCCGGATAGAATGCCTTCTGCGCGAGACGCACCATTACGCTGGAATCCTTGCCGGCGGAATAAAGCATAACGGGATTCTTAAACTCCGCGACAACTTCCCTCATGATGTGAATGGATTCCGATTCAAGTTGTTTGAGATACGGAAAACTATAAGAATTCATGAAACCTTTCGTTGATGTCCATTATACACAGCTTCGCTCCCTGAATTACATGGGAAACCTGGTGTAATCCCTGTTCCTTAAAAAATATTCAGAAAAAGTACCGGCCGATTCTCACATTTGACAAGTTAAAAAGGTCAGTGAGATTCTATTTATTTTCTTTATGTTAGTATGAGGATATATGGTTATTCTTAATATTTTCTGATTTTTCAAAGTGCACGGGTCTCATTTGCACAATCCCTGATAGATCTACTATCTGATATATCATATACACCTTTTGATTATGTATCGGCCATGATCTGTTTTTACAATTTATACTAAGCGTATTTCTTTTTTTAATTTATATCTGACATGATTGATTCGAGCTTTTAGACTTCTCTTGTACGCCGGGATTGTTACTGATATTTTTTCATTTTTTAGTCCTGATTGCGAATGAATCATTTCCGATAAGTATGGGAAAATCTGATAGCGGTACAGCACAAGATTTCTTGCTTCTTCCAGGGCCGGAATAAACCTTTCCCAGTTGTTGTCATTAACGATACGCTTTATTTTTCGAAGACTTTCTTCGGGTTGTTCTATATCGATCCTGAGAAATGATTCTTCAGGAAAATAATTCTCCAGGTTCATGCATCCGTAATAGATAGGTACAGTCCAGGATAAAAAGCAATCAGCTATTTTTTCGGTCCAGTAGTCCGGGCAGTTTGTATTTTCTATGGCAAGGGAATACTGGTATGGGGCAAGGCCGTCCCATTTATCTTCAATAAAGTTAATCCCCCTGCCATACAAATCCAGTTTCAGGTGCGTATCACCCTGAATATAGTCTAAGAATTTTCTTCTTTTCACATGTCCCGGGAGATACATTGGTTCACCGATTATGGACGACAATTTTTTTGATTTCGAGGGGATTTCGGCGGAAATTAACTCATCGAAGGTTTTGTCAACATGCCAGGGAACAGCAGGCTGAGAAGGAATATATTTTTTATCATTCACAGGTGTGTAATGGGTAAACACTTTAGAGAACAATTCATGTTTCTCGACCATCCAGTCGTTCAATCCTTTAATGTACGGTTCCTGCATAATGGCCCATATGTTTTCCTTCGGGCATACTGCGTGTGTATCGATCTTCATAACATTATTGAGCATTATAAGAAAGTTACAATTTTCTACAGGAGCAGTGGTAAATTGTATTTCATCCCACATGCCCTTCCCCCCGGGTGTTTGACGCATAAGATCCGGCCGGTCCCAATTCTTAACAATTCTTACCAGTGTCATTAATATGTGCCTAGGGGATTTTTAAAAGTTGCCTTTATGTTTCTTATATAAAACTCTACCGGGATAATGATCTGATGCTTCATCGTTTATATTGGCAAAATGTTCAAACATACATTCGTTGACTTTGCCTTTGAATCATTTTGGGATTTTCTGCTCGAATATATATTACTTGTTGAGCAAACAATATTGTTCCCCAGAATCTCGCTTCATATGAACGGGCTATACATATGCATCAAGCTTATCTTAATAGTCAAGCCAAAAAAACCGAATTGCTTTAGGGGTATAAAGTGGAAAACGAAAACCCTGGACAATCGGAGATTCCCCGCAACTTGTTGCGGGGAATCTCCGATTGTGAAGGGAAATGTTTGCCTGCCATTCGCTCGCTAACCCCTCAAAAAACAGCGGAAAATGCTCTCGCTGTTCAATTCTGACAGCTTCAAATGTCTTTAAAATTTTTGATATTACAGCAGGAGATTTTCTGCACCTTGTTGAAGTTATATGAAATTTCAAAGCACTTTATATTAGTATCATCGGTATCGGCCGATAATTCTGTAGAGTAACCTGGTAATTATAAATACATAATGAATTCAATTTGAAAATCCTTGACTGAGTTTTCGATGTGTGTATGTATTTATTCGAAATATGCGGAAAGAAATTAACAGGCTACTGTCCGAACTCAAACCCGGCGTTTCGCTGCCTGGACCCTGATGGAGAGAATGACTCTCCATAAAAGGAAAACCCGGTGACCGATTATTCCGGCATATCAACCGTCTATCGAGTGAAACTGAAGGAGGCAGATCATGAAGATATCGGCAATAGAACTGTACCATGTATCGGTCCCGCTGAAACATACCTTCTGGCCGACATGGATTCCCGGTTATCCGCAGACCCACAATGGATTTACCCTGGTAAAAATCACAACGGACGACGGAATCGAGGGGTATTCCGCCGGATCCGCGCTCGGCGTCGAGCGGCAAGGTCTGGGCGACCTCATCGGGGGGTACCTGCTGGGAGCCGATCCCACCGACATCGAAGGAGTACAGAATCTCCTGAAACAGGCAGGTATCCTGGGATGGAGAAATTTCTGGATAGAACCCGCCTGCTGGGACATTATCGGAAAGAGCATGGGGAAACCAGTGTACGAAATCCTGGGCGGGAATGCCAGGCCGATCCCTGTATACTGCTCCACCGGTGAGATGCACGAGCCGGAGCGAAGAGTCGGCGAACTCCTGGCGATGAGAGAAAGAGGGTTTAAAACCGCCAAGCTTCGTGTCAAAAATATCGAGTTGAAGGACGACATACGGCAGATCGAGACCGTCCGGAAGGGCATCGGCAACGAACTACGTCTGGGAGTCGACGCAAACCAGGGTTGGCTTGTCACTATCGTGGACAAAATCCCCGCCTGGGACCTGAACCGCGCCAAAGAGTTTGCGAAGGCATGCCATGCGAACGGCATCGAATGGCTGGAGGAACCGTTGGATTCTAGAGATTATGACGGCAACGCTGCGCTGAAAGCGGTATCCGATGTAAAGATATCGGGGGCCGAACTCAATTACGGCTGGGATGAAATAAAGATAATGTTTGAAAAGGACTGTTTCGACATATACCAGCCCGATGCCACGTTTGCCGGCGGCATTGCCCAGGTTATGAAGGTCATCGATGCGTGCCATAAAAACAAGAGAGGGTTTTCACCTCATACGTGGACAAACGGCATCGGTTTCTATATCGGGTGGAACATGGTGCTCTCGGACAGGGAGAATAATCTTCCGCTGGAATACCCTCTGGAAGAACCCTCATGGATTCCGGAATTCAGAGAGGGTATCATCGAACCGATAATCCCCGATAAAGACGCGATGCTCCAGCCATTTACAAGGCCGGGCCTCGGATTTGAGATTGACAAAAAACTTCTGAAGAAATATGGGAAGAGGTTCTTCAAGGTTACCGAAACCCGGTTGAAATTGAAGGTGATACGGCAGAAGGGGCTGAAGGCCGCTCTGGACCTGAAAAAGAGAAAGGAAAGCCAGGAGCATCCTTAAACGAACAGTTCCTGCAATAAGAAATCCGAGTTTGGCATGAATCTGAAAAAAGAGATCAAGTTTTTTTTCATCAAGCATTTTTTTACCTTTTCGGCATACTATATACTTAATCTATATACAAAGACCATACGGCTGCGGTTTGAGGGCAGAGATACAATCGATAATCACCTGAAAAACAACGGCCGGATTGTTCACGCCTCATGGCATCAAAGATTCTTTGGGGGGTTTTTTCTTCCCAAGATACTGGGAAAACCGATCTGCATCATGATTTCACAGAGCAGGGACGGAGATTTTGCCGCCAATATCGCCGGGCGCGTCGGATGGATACCGGCGCGCGGATCAAGCTCCAAGGGAGGCAGGAATGCCCTGAGAGAAATGATCAACGAAATCATGAAATGCCGGATTGCCGGCCATATCGTAGACGGCCCGACTGGACCTCCTCATGTTGTAAAGCCCGGACTTATAGCACTGGCACAGCAGTCGGGGGCGGCGATCTGCCCCACTTTCGTGCTCTATGAAAACGCCTGGACATTTAACAGCTGGGATCGATTCATGGTCCCGAAACCGTTCAGCAAAGTCGTTATTCGTTTCGGATCACTCGAATACGTTCCCGAAAATACGGATTCCGAGACATTTGAAAGGATTCGTCTCGATATCGAACAGAAATTGCTGAAGGGATATGAAGAGGGAGACAGGGAAGCGGCATCCGGCCGTTTTTCTACATGAAAAACCGTATCCCCGATATTCCGAAATAGAGAGCGAAAGAGATAAGTATAACAGCACAGATGCCGATAATAATCCGGTATATCTTGTCGCTTATATACTTCCTCCCCCGTGAAACAAACAGCGATACGGTGCTGTACCACAAGAGATCGGCCAGTATATGCCCTGTAAAAAAGACCGCCACGCCGATGAATCCGAATTTCATTGAAATAATGACATACCCCAGGCCGATTGTCGCCCACCATATTATCCAGTAGGGATTCGCCAGGCTTGTCAGGATACCCGCCACAACGGGACCGCCCCAGACACTTTTTCCTCCTGAGAGGTCGAGTCGAAGATGCCGTATGTCTTTCAGCATACCAAAAGATATCCAGAGCAGAACGGCGCCTCCCGCTATTCCCACGATCCCTAGCAACGCTGGGTTATTGATCAAGCCTGCAAATCCCAGGACAAGAAGAATCAGGAGCGATATCTCGAGAATAGCATGTCCGAGGATTATCAGCGGACCGGCCACAAAACCTCTTTTCGTGCTTTCGCTGATCGTTACGGTCAGCACAGGGCCGGGCATCATCGCGCCCGACAGCGCGATAATAAAAGATGATACGAATATGGTTAGCAGATTTTCCATGATTCAGTTATTATCCGGATATTTTGACTTAGCGGTTTGAATTATGTAGTATCATTCTCAAATGGAGGATGCCAGATAAAAATGAACGGGAAATCCAAAGACATCCGCACTCTTATCGCCATATCGGCCGCACTGCTTTTATGCCTGTTTCTGTGGGCGAAACCGGATGCGTCGCAGGCGGAAACACCCTCTTTCAATACGCCGGAAGCCGGTAGCATCAAGCTGCTCGAAGACAGGGACTATTTCCCTGTATTAATGAAGACGATAAACGATGCGAAGCATGAGATTATCATGTCGTTCTTTCTGTTCAAAACAAACGGTTACAGCGATAGTTACACGGACAGGGTCCTCGCCGCGCTTGTCCGCGCCGCCGGGCGGGGAGTAAAAATACGGATTACTCTCGAGAAGGGTGACGCCACCAAGGATTCACAAACTTACAAGAGCAACCTTGAAACGGCCGCACGGCTGACGGCAAAGGGTGTCGATGTGCGGTTCGATTCTCCCCGGACAACGACTCACACGAAGGTGGCGGTAATCGACAGAAGATACGTATTCCTGGGAAGTCACAATTTGACAAACTCCGCGCTTCGGTATAATCATGAGCTGTCCGTTTTTATCGATTCGACATCTATGGCGATGGAAACGTTACACTATATCAACTCGCTGCATTGATGAGAATATAATGAGAAAAACCTATAAAATATTATGCATGTTGTGCGTCGCGCTGGCGCTGTTTGCCTGCGGATGTGCCGGTATTCCCACCCAGAAGGAGAGTCTCCGAATTGTTTTCGAGGGCATGTCCGAAGATATGATCCGGACATTCGAAACAGCCGACGCCGCATTCGAAGAAGGACAGCTCGACAGGGCAATGGGTATCTATGAAGGAATACTTAAACGCTTCCCATCGGGCAGAGAGGCATATCTGGCTCATTTGAAACGGGGAACGGTATTCATAGCACGGAAGGAGTACAAAAAGGCTATCGAGGAGTTGGCCCTCATCCCAGGCGGATTCGAACAAGACCCGATCCACGCGGAGGCCCGTTACAAGACAGCGCTCTCATACGCAAGGCTCGGCATGAATGAACCCTCGGAGAATATCGTCAAAGAACTTCTAAGTGGAAAGCCCCCCGCCTATTTGAAACCGGGAATAGAAGCACTGATGGGTGATAATCTTGCCGAATCGGGGAAAAACAAGGCCGCTCTGGACTGGTATATGAAATCGCTTGAGAGAAAACCGGGCACAGAGCTCAGAGAAGCGCTGAAACAGAAAATTGAGAAAATCGTCATCGAAAAGCTTTCACTCGAGGAACTCCAGGAGGCACAAAGTAATTACTGGTGGGGATACCCCTCGGGATACATCCTTTATGCGCTTTCCGTCGCATCTTTCGATATCCGGGAATTTGAAAAAACGGATAAATATCTGGACAAATTTTTATCCGGCCACAGGGAAAATCCTTTTTACGACGAGGGAGAGGCACTGAAACGCAGGGTCGCCGCCATGAGACTGGCAGACCATTACGCGATAGGGTGCGTTCTTCCCCTTACCGGAGAATATGCCACATATGGAAACCGAGCGCTCGATGCCGTTGTCCTGGCCTCCGGAATATTCGACCCCGTCCACGGCAGTCCGATACAGATCTTTATAGAAGATTCGAAGGGTGACTCCGAAACGGCCAGAAAAGCGGTAAGAAAACTGGCCAAGGAAGATCAGGTCATCGGCATAATCGGTCCGATTGAAAGTTCCGCGGCTCTTGGAGCAGCCGAAGAGGCTCAGAAACTGGGCGTTCCCATAATAACACTGACCCAGAAGAAAGATATCGCAGAAACGGGCGATTATGTTTTCCGGAATTTCCTTACCGGCGAAATGCAGATAAAAGCGCTCGTTACATACTCCATTGAAAACATCGGCATACGGAATTTCGCGGTCTTATATCCTGAAGATAACTATGGAACTAAAATGATGGGCCTGTTCTGGGATGAAGTGATTCGACAAGGAGGACAAATACGGGGCGCCGAGGCATACAATCCCAGGCAGACCGACTTCATCAGGGAAATAAAAGCACTGACAGGGTTGGACGCACAGGGGGAAACCGGGGCATCAGGAGAAAAAACCATACCGATCGTTGATTTCGATGCGCTTTTCATTCCCGACTCCTGTTCAGCAGTTAACATGATAGCACCGCAGCTTGCCTTCTGCGATATCGTCGGTGTTCAACTACTTGGAACGAATGTCTGGAATTGTCCCGATCTATTGAAAAAGGACAACGAATATCTTGAAGGCGCTATTTTTACGGATTGTTTCTTTCTTAACAGTTCCAGGCCCGAGGTCAGGGATTTTATCGATCGCTTCTACGCTGCTTGCGGCAGGGAACCTGAAAATATGGAGGCTCTCGCATATGACGCGACAAAAATCATGACGAACCTTATAACAGAGAACAATGCGGAGACCAGAGACGACCTGAGGGACAGTCTTTCACACGTCGAAAGCTATCCCGGGATAACAGGGATAACTTCGTTTTCCGGCACAGGAGACGCGGAGAAGCCCCTGCATATACTGACGGTAATGGATGGCGAAATTGTTCAGATATATTAGGCCTGTTCCGCGCCCGCCGGTATAAGACACATAAAGCGGGCGACATTTTCGCCTTTATTCGTAAGACAATGTTCTTCACCTGACGGGACGAATATTGCGTCACCTTCTCCAACTGAGATTTCATCACCCATACTGTTCCTGACCACCAACCCTTCTGACTCGAGTATGAATATTTCGTGTTCCCACGAATGGTCGTGAAGGGGGGTTGACGCCCCCGGTTCCAGGTCGAATATTCTCATGATAAAATTAGGGGCACCTTCCCGTTCCCCGATGACGACTCTCTTTTTGACCCCCTTCATCATCTCGATCGCTTCTACATCTTTATAATGGTGGACGATCACTTTCGAATTACCCTCCTCTCCGTCCCCAAATCCGGGTCGACGATTTGTGATGTCTCTATTTGTCGGTTTTACGCCTTGAAGGAGCTTTTCTGAATTTCAAAGCTGATTTTATCACACCTACAATATTGTCCGTTCCCATGAACTCCATGTTTATGATGAGATCGTAATTAACGGGATCTTCTATATTTACCTTGAAATATCGCTTTACAGAGTCTCTGCGCTCGGCTTCCTTCAAGACGATCTGTTTTCTAGCTTCTTCTTCCGTTATATCGAACTCCTGCACCATATTGCGGATTTTTGTCTCCATGGGCGCGATGAATCGTACCCTGAGCGTTTCTTCGGGAGGAAGAATAAGGTTGGCACCTCTGCCTATAACAATGGCGCCGCCCTCCTTGCCTATGGTTCCGATAACCTTTACCAGGTGATACACATAGTTGTCCGTAAGAAGAAATCGCGTCTCCTTTAAATAGAGTATCCAGTTGTCCAGTATATCGCGCGTCTTTTCATCCAGCTGCGAAACAACCCTTTCACTCATCTTTACGCTCTCCGCCACTCCATTTATGATTTTTGAATCTATTATATCGAGATTCAGTTCCGCAGAGAGTCGCTGAACAAGTTCATTGACGATACTTCCGGGTTGTCTGGAGACGGTCACGACAGGCAATGGCAGTTCGCTTTTGTTTTTTCTTCTTTCTTTCGAGATTTCCCACTTTCTTATCTGTTCTTCTACAATACGATCAAGTTCCGCACTTCTTACCTTCATAGCATCACCTTTCAAGTATTTTAATTTGGCATCAACACCTTCTACTTCCCCATTTTCATCAAAATAAACCTATTATAACACCCGAAAGCCTGTCAACCTTTTTCCAGCCCCGAGTATCCCGACTTGATAAATCAGGTATGAAAAATCCACTTTTTTTGACGGTATGCGCTTTCAAATCTCAATCAAAAATGATCGTTTTCGACCCATGCACCAGTATTCGATGTTCAAGATGCAGCCTGACCGCCTTCGCGAGAACGATTCTTTCAAGGTCTTTCCCCTTGAGTTTCATATTGTCCACCGAATCCTTGTGCGTGATTTTTATAACATCCTGCGTAATAATGGGCCCTTCGTCAAGCATTTCGGTAACATAATGACTGGTAGCCCCGATGATTTTAACACCCCTGTCATACGCCTGCTGGTAAGGACTGCTCCCGGCAAAGGCCGGCAGGAACGAGTGATGTATATTGATTATCTTGCCGTGATAACGCCTTACAAATTCACCGCTCAATATTTGCATATAGCGGGCCAGTACTATGAGATCTACCCCTTCTTTCTCCAGTTCGGCGATCTCTTTTTTTTCCTGGCCGGCCTTGTTTTCCGTTGTAATGGGATAATACCTGTAGGTAAGACCGAAGTGATCGGCCAGAGGCTTCATATCGAGATGATTGCTTATTACCAGGGGTATCTCCGCTCTGAATTCTCCCATCTGATGCCTCAGTATGAGATCATGGAAGCAGTAGACGTGCCTGGAAACGAAGATTGCCATCTTCGGTAGATAATCGGAGAAATGTATCTTCCATTTCATTGAAAACTGTCCGGCGAGGGGAGCAATGGCCTCTTTCAGGTCGTCACGGGAAAGCGTAAACCCTTCCATGTCCCATTCCACCCTCATGAAAAGCATATTTTCCGGTTGAACCGAATATTGAGCGGCATCCAGAATATTGCCGTTATGTTCCGAGACGAATTTGGATACGCCTGCCACAATTCCTTTTCGATCAGGACAGGACAGCAACAGTATGGCCGTTGTTTTTTCCATAATTATAACTCCTTCCCGAGAGATTCTGTCCATATATGAAAATAACCCTTCAAGTCAAGAAAGGTTTGCCAAAACGTGACTGTATGATATAACGGCACACAATTGTCACCAATAATATTTAAAGAAGCTTTTGTATTCCGCAAACAGGGAGCCACATGAAACTGGTAGAAAAGATTACTCTTCCCAATAACCTGTTTGTACAGGTGTGGGACAAATCACGTACTATTGCCTCCGACACTACGAAGGTCGAGCTGCATATCGTGATAGATATTGCGATAAAGGAAGAATACTTCAGCGATCCCGATAACTTTCGTAAGGTCGTGACGGTATTCGGACCGGAGATAACTTACGAATATACAAAGGAGAGGACGTTTACCGATAGCACGGACAAAGAGAGGGTTTTTAACGAACTGCTGGAGGATTTCAGAAAAAATTCGATCCCATACATATCGAGAATCGATTTCCCGGCACGTTTCGCCATTTCGAAACTGCGGGATATCCAGAAATATCCCCACCGGTATCGCGATATCCTGGGGGAAACGGGTATCCCTGAAAATTAGAAATGACGATAAATTCCTGTCGCTCTGAAAATTATTTATCCCGTCAAATTTTTAAACTGGAGATATAGAATGAAGAAAAAAGTTTCTGTAATCGGGGCCGGCTTTGTGGGAACAATGACCGCCCAGAGAATAGTCGAAAAGAATCTTGCCGATGTCGTTCTGTTCGATATCGTAGAAGGCCTCCCGCAGGGCAAGGCACTGGACATAATGCAATCGGCACCTGTGGAAGGGTTCGACAGTCATGTGTCCGGTTCCAACAACTTTGCCGAAACCGGACATTCCGATCTCGTTGTATTTACCGCAGGTTTTGCCAGAACGCCGGGTATGACCAGGGAAGAACTGGC
>DCUQ01000029.1 GCA_002327865.1 Syntrophaceae bacterium UBA2210 | reverse complement strand
CCTCCACGAAGCGGATGTCATGATCGAGGGGATCGATGCCGAAGGACCTGAGTGAATCGAGGTACAGGTTCTGTATGTCAAGGGGGGAGGGTTTCATGATGACCTGGTACTGGTAGTAGTGTTGGAGGCGGTTCGGATTTTCGCCGTATCTGCCGTCTGTTGGCCTTCGCGAGGGCTCCACGTATGCGACATTCCACGGCTCCGGCCCGAGCGCCCGGAGGAAGGTCGCGGGATTGAAGGTGCCGGCCCCCACCTCGATATCGTAGGGCTGCTGTACGATGCACCCCTGATCGGCCCAGTATTTTTCCAGGGCGAATATTAATTCCTGAAAGGTCACTTTTACCTCCTTGGACGTTGTTACAACTATACTTGAACGCGTGGGAAACTATCATTAAGGGGGGATTGCTGTCAAGCAGCAAGTGGCAAAGATATAGAAAAGACATCGCTTTGTGCTTTCGTAAACAGGTTGCTACATCATTTTTCCGATCTCATCCAGCACTTGCAGAGATTTTGGTTCTTTCCCGAGAATATGGCGTATGAAATGTCTGAAGATATCCCGGCTTTCTCTCAGTGCGTTTTCCGACAATATAAGCCTGTTCATACGGTCTGTTCCTGCCTTTTTCCCCATGAGAAGCATCTTGATCGTTCCGGTGGACACAGGCATGTAACGCTGGTCGCTCCTTCCGCACAGCGGACACCGTATTCCACCCATCTCCATATCGAAACATGCGGCATTTATTTTATCAAACGGTGTGTTGCAGATTACGCATCGCTCGAACACCGGTTCATATCCTGAAAGCCTGAGAAGGTTCAGCTCGAAAAATCTCATTGTCTCTTCCAGGCCATTGTTTCTTTCCAGAAGCTTGAGAAAATCGTCCAGAAGTTGAAAAATGCCGACGCCCTTCTTTCCTTCCACGGTGAAATGATCTGTAAGATCGATCATGTATGAAGCAGTCATGGTTTTACTCAGATCGGATCTGATTATCGGGTAATGATTAATTACATCGCAGTTTTCTATGATGGCGAGATCTGATTCGCTTCTTCTGGAGAAGAGCAACAAGGAATGAGAAAACGGTTCGATTGCGTTGGGGAATCTTTTCCGGCTGCGCCTGGCCCCTTTGGCGATTCCCCTGAGTTTTCCGAATTCTCTCGTAAAGAAAGTAACGATGCGATCGGATTCCCCATAATTGAGAAAACGAAGGACAAAAGCCTGTGTCTTGAAAGGCGGGTTTTTCATACCAGCAATTTCAGAAATATGGTTGCAAGTCCCAGGAAGGAAAGGAATCCGAACGCGTCCGTAAATGCCGTAACAAAAATATGGGAGCCAAGTGCGGGATCAGCCTTCAGCCACTTGAGACTCAGTGGAATTAATGTTCCTATAAGTGTGCCAACAAATACATTGATTGTCATGGCAAGGCCGAGTACCATTCCCAGGACGGGCATTCCCTTCCAGAGATATGCTATGATACCGATAATGATCCCGACTGCAAGCCCGTTCACGATTCCTACGGTAATCTGTTTGTAGAGAGCCTTTTTTGAATTCTCGAACGTGACTTCGCCGAGTGCCATTCCTCTCACGATCAGAGTAAGCGTCTGACTTCCGGCATTTCCTCCGATGGCCGCTACCACCGGCATAAAAACGGCAAGCGCGATAACCATCTTTATAGTGTTTTCAAAAAAACCGATAACGAGTGCCGATGTAAGTGCCGTCATGAGGTTAATATATAGCCAGGGAAGTCTCTTCTTGACCGACTCTATCGGCTCGCTGAAGACACTGTCGTCTTCGCCCAGACCGGCGATCCTGTAGATATCCTCCGATGTTTCTTCTTCCATGACGTCGATGATGTCATCTATCGTAATCCTGCCCAGCAAGCGGTTTTTACCGTCAACAACGGGAAGATCGACAAGGTCGTACTTTTCAAACATTCGTGCGACCTCCTCCTGATCCACATTAACATCCACGCTCGGTATGGTATTGTCTATGGCTTCTATGGCGGGACTGTTTCGCTTGGATGTTATCAGACGCTGGAGAGGAATCGCACCTATGAGTTTTCCATCGTTATCCACGACAAATACGTTATATACGTTTTCAATCTCGTCCGATGCCTGTACTACGGCGCTCAACGCCTTGTTGATAATGGCATCCGAATTGACGGATACCAGCTCTGACTGCATGATCCCGCCGGCGGTATCTTCTCCGTATTTCAGGAGTTCTCTGAGATCTTCCGATCCTTCGGGCTCTATTTTCTCAAGAACGGTTCGTGCCTGATCTTCGGACAATTCGGCGATGACGTCTGCGGCATCATCCG
Source organism: Syntrophaceae bacterium UBA2210 (assembly GCA_002327865.1). Taxonomy (GTDB): domain Bacteria; phylum Desulfobacterota; class Syntrophia; order Syntrophales; family UBA2210; genus UBA2210. The sequence goes on along the minus strand of DCUQ01000029.1, from coordinate 72,809 downwards.
AATCCATTTCATCGATGATCTTGGCCAGTTTTTTATCTGAAATATCTTCAAGAATCTGTTCTCTCGAAACATCGCTGAGTTCGGTAATAACATCAGATGCCTTTTCCACATCAAGGAGGGAAAATAGGCGGATCTTTTCCTGCTCATCAAGATTATCAATGAGATCGGCAATATCGGCCGGATGCAGTACCGAAAACAGACCGATAATATCGAATTCCCTGTTCAGTCTGATCCATTCCTTCAGTTGAGCGAGAGACCGTATATCTTCTTCTTTTTCTTTTTTCACGACAGGCACCACACTAGTTAACAAGCTAAATTGCTATTTATTACCAAATCTTAGAAATCAGGACAAGTGTTAAATGGAACGAAACAAAGTCTCCTTTTTCCATTGCCGATAGAATGTATAATGGGTTTTAACCCCATTTACGGAGTTCTTGCAAGTCAGCTTATATTTTTTGTCTGGATTTGTCGAGAGACTTAAGGTTCAAAGTCCGTATACCTGACATCCCCGCCGACTATGGTCATAACCGCTTTCCCCTTGAGTTTCCAGCCGTCGAAAGGACAATTCCTTCCTTTCGAACGGAACTTATCTTTGTTGACTGTCCATAGTTTGTTCATGTCTATTACGGTGATATCGGCATCGGAGCCTGGTTTCAGCGAACCCTTCTGTATCTTTAATATGTTAGCCGGATTTACACTCATCTTTTCTACCAGTTGATGCATGGCAAGTATGCCGTCATGTACCAGTTGCAAAGAAAGGGAGAGTGATGTTTCCAATCCGATAATGCCGTTTGCTGCATAAGCAAATTCAACATCCTTCTCAACCGATGAATGCGGAGCGTGATCACTGGCAATGGCGTCGATTGTTCCATCTCGCAGCCCTTCTTTTATGGCTTCGACATCTTTTGAACTTCTCAGAGGCGGGTACATCTTGAAATTTGTGGAAAAGTTTTTCAGCGATTCATCCGTGAGCGTAAAATAGTGAGGAGCGGTTTCAGCCGTTACGTCGATTCCTGCGGATCGTGCTTCTCTTACAGCCTGAACGGAACCTGCCGTGCTCACGTGAGCTATATGTACGCGGGTTTTTGTGAACGCGGCGAGCTTTATATCTCTTATGACCATTATATCTTCCGCAATGGTGGGAATTCCCGGGAGCCCCAGACGAGTCGATGTAAATCCCTCATTCATCAGACCTCCCGACACCAGGCCGGTGTCCTCGCAGTGAGAGATGACCGGCATGTCGAAAGAATAAGCGTATTCGAGAGCGTGTCTCATCAACCCGCTGTCTGTAACCGGGTTTCCGTCATCGGAAAAGGCAACCGCTCCTGCGTTCTTGAGATCTCCGAACTCGGTAAGTATTTTCCCTTCCTGTCCCTTACTGAGTGCTGCTACGGGATATACATTCGCCATCGAGGCAAGTAGAGCCTGTTTATTTATAAATTCCGTCACCGAACGGTTATCGTTGACAGGGTCGGTGTTCGCCATGCAGGCTATGGATGTCATGCCTCCGGCAACCGCCGCGCTGCTTCCTGTCAGGATATTTTCCTTGTACTCGAATCCCGGCTCGCGCAGATGAGTATGCATATCGATAAGTCCAGGTACCACAACCATACCTTGCAGATCGAACGATTTTATTTCCTCGCTGGAATCCTCTTCGGAGAAGGATATATTTCCCCCTATCCCGAAGATTTTTCCATCCTCTATCAGAATGTCCGTGATCTCATCTATATTTTGCGAAGGATCTATTACTTTTCCTCCCTTAAGTAATAACTTCATTTTTTGCCTCCTGACAATAGATAGAGAAGAGCCATTCTTACGGCAACGCCATTTGCGACCTGTTCAAGAATGACGGAATAGGGACCATCAGCTATCTCGGGAGTGATTTCGACTCCTCTGTTTATCGGTCCCGGGTGCATCACAAGCACATCATCTTTTGCAAAGGTAATATTACCCCGGTTAAGGGAAAAATAGCCGGCGTATTCCCGGAGAGACGGAAAGAGATTTTTTTGCTGTCTCTCCAGCTGCATGCGGAGCATCATAATGACATCCGCGTCTTTTATGGCATCTTTCATATTGTGATAAACCGAAACACCCATCCGATCTATATCCCGTGGTATCATCATTGCCGGACCGCATATCGCCACGTTTGCACCCATTTTTGTCAGGCCGTATATATTGGAACGTGCCACCCTGCTGTGTGCTATATCACCCACTATGGCGACCCTGAGACCATCTATGGAACCTTTTTTTTCACGTATCGTCAGCATGTCTAGCAGGGCCTGGGTCGGGTGTTCGTGTGCACCGTCACCGGCGTTGATAATGGACTGTTTCAGTATGCCGGCGAGAATATGCGCCGCACCGGCGGCACTATGACGAATTATTATGATATCCGGATTCATGGATTCCAGATTTCTTGCGGTATCAATGAGCGTCTCTCCCTTTACAACGCTGCTTGTGGATGCCGATATGTTAATCGTGTCAGCGCTCAGCCGCTTTGCCGCGATTTCAAAGGATGCTCTTGTCCTGGTGCTGGCCTCGAAGAAAAGCGTTATAACCATCTTTCCCCTCAGGGTAGGAACCTTCTTGATCCTTCTGGTTGAGATCTCTTTGAAGGATTCCGCGGTATCGAGTATCAGATTGATCTCTTCCCGTGAAAGATCTATTATTCCCAGCATGTCTTTTCTTGATAAGTTCATAATGTCTTGCAACCCCCGGCCGGAAATTGATAAAACTGCCTTCGTGCCAATGCTGATATATGCTGTTGCATGTTATCCCTCTTCGATTACGACCTCGTCTTTATTCCTGTCTTCCGTCATGTTAACAACAACATTTTCCCATAGTGACGAGGGAAGGGTTTCGCCTATGAAATCGGCCCTTATGGGAAGTTCCCTATGTCCCCTGTCGACGAGTACGGCAAGCTGTATCCGTTCGGGCCGTCCGAAATCCATAAGCGCGTCCATGGCGGCCCGTATCGTTCTTCCGGTAAAAAGAACATCGTCCACGAGGACGACTCTCTTGTTATCGAGAGGGAAGGGTATGTATGTTTTTTCGAATTCCGGATTTCTGCTCGTCGTCAGCACGTCATCCCTGTATAGGGTTATATCCAGGGTTCCGGACATTATCTGGGTTCCCTCGATGGCCGATATCTTTTCGCAGAGTCTTTCCGCCATGAATACTCCGCCTTTTCTTATACCGATGATGATAAGATTATCTGTGCCCTTATTCCTCTCCAGAATTTCGTAGGTAATCCTTGTCAAAGAACGTTCGATTTCCTCCGCATCCATGAATACCTTTTTCTTTTTCATCATTACTATTCCTTGTAAGTTATCCAGTAAAGACGTCGCCGCAAACAACTGTTTATTTCAAAAAAAAGGGCCTTCCCATGAGATGAGAAGGCCCCTTAAAATCCTTATTAGCGAAGCATTCGAGGAACATCAGAAACCTCTTTTAGTTAATTCACCTAACCGACAATTTTAGTACAGACAGATACCAGCGTTTATCCTTCGTGTCAAGAAGTTAATGAAGAACCATTCCCATTCTGCTCCACCGTACTGCCCTGGTGCTTTTATCCCATGACCAGTATATAATAAACGCTTTGCCCAGAACATCTTTCAGATCTACAAACCCCCAGAACCTGCTGTCATAACTTTGATCTCTGTTGTCACCCATGACGAATATGTGCCCGGCAGGAACCGTAACCGGTCCGAAATTGTCACGTGGCTGTATCGCGGCGGGGAAGATCAGTTCATCGGTATAAACCCCGTGACCGTCGTCATATGGAGCGTTGTTCAAGTATATTTTCTTATCTCTTATTTCGATCGTATCTCCTGCCACGCCGACCACTCTCTTTATAAAATCCTTTGTCCTGTCCACCGGATATGTGAATACGACGATTTCCCCTCTCTCGGGATCATCTATCGGTACCAGGGTCTTTCTCGTAAACGGCAGTTTTACCCCGTAGGTAAATTTATTGACGAGCAGATGATCTCCCACCTTAAGAGTCGGTTTCATTGAACCGGATGGTATCTTGAATGCCTGTACCACGAAGGTCCTGATAAAAAGGGCTATAAGTATAGCTATTATTATTGCTTCCGACCATTCTTTGATAGCGCTTCTTCTGTCTTTACCCATAATATGTTGTTCCCGAAAGTTTTCTGAATATTTATTTAAAATAAAGAACCAGGCGTTATTATTTCTTCGTTTCTTATTTACTTTTCCTCGACTCTCACGAATATATCGCGGACAGTGCCGTTATTACCATCACAATAGCGAGAGATCCTTTAATTAATATTCCTATAATTCTTCCTATCAGCGATCCGTACCCGGCCCTGACGGCCTCTTTAAATTTTTTCTGTTCCAGATATTCTCCCAAAAACGCTCCGACAAAGCCCCCGAAGAAGGCGCCGATTATGGCCCCCAGCCCAAGCAGGACCGTTGCCATCAAAATCGCCCCGATGATTCCCCCAATGATCGATAAAATCACACCTTTTTTTGATGAGCCGTACTTCTTTGCTCCGGCAATTACCATGAAAAAATCTATTGTTTCCGCCAATAGTGAAATAAAAACAAGGACAATAATTATCTTGAACCCGATCTTCTCAAAACCTGTTATCCAAGCATAAAGAATAATATCTCCGAGGATCAAGAAAGTTCCAGGGAAACCGAATATGATGGAAAAGAGCCCGATAAATAAGAAAATAATAAATATTGTTAAAATTGTTGCTTCGAAGAGAGGCAAGTTAGTTTTTCCTCTTTTGTTTTGAGGGACTGACAGATTCCCATACTAAAACAATCGGACTGGCGATAAATATGGATGAATAAGTACCTACCAGTATCCCTATCAGCAGAGCGAAAGCAAAATCGTGGATTACTGCTCCACCGAGAAAAAACAAGGCAATTACAACAATCAGTGTTGTTGCCGATGTCAATACCGTTCTGCTCAGCACCTGATTTATGCTTGCGTTGATGGTTTCTTTAAGTGATTGTTTTTTAATCCCCTTTATATTTTCACGTATCCTGTCGTAAACGACAATGGTGTCGTTGAGGGAATACCCTATAATTGTTAACAGCGCCGCAATTATCGGCAGGGTGAATTCCTTGTCCAGGAGAGAAAAAATTCCTACGGTGATGAGGACATCATGAATGAGCGCCATAACAGCCCCGACAGCATAGCGCAGTTCGAACCTCCATGTTACATAAATAAGTATTCCGATTACCGCGTAGAGCATGGCCAGCATGCCTTTTCCTCTCAGGTCCTTGCCCACTTTCGGACCGACGACTTCCACCCTTCTTATTTCGAAATCCCCTTTACTGTAAGAGGTTTCCAGGGCCTCTTCAATTTTATTCGATAGCCCCTCTATGGCGGAACTGGATTTTTCCGTCTTAACAAGGAACTCATTATTATCATGATATCCGAAACGCTGAATAACGCTGTTTCCGAGACCGATGGTCCGGAGAGAATCTCTTATCCTGTCTGCGCTTGTTTCCTGAGAAAATTTTATCTGTACCATTGTCCCCCCGGCGAAATCTATTCCCAGATTGGGTCCGCCGTGCAATATCAGTGATGCAATGCTTACGATTATCGCGAACAGTGAAGCTGCAAAAGCAATCTTCATTTTTCCGACGAGATCAATATTTATTCCGGGCTTTATAATTTCCATCAACGTCTCCGTTCCAGTCTAGATTAATTGAATTTTGTTATATACTGACTCTTTTGATATTTCTGCCCCATACGAAATAATCATAAATAATTCTTGTTACAAAGATGGCGGTGAACATGCTGCATACGATACCGATGCTCAATGTAACCGCGAACCCTTTAACCGGTCCGGTTCCAAACTGGAAAAGCACCAGAGCGGCGATAAGCGTTGTGACATTTGAGTCGACAATGGTCAGCAAGGCTTTTGAGTATCCTCCAGCTATGGCGGCCCTCGGGGACTTGCCCAGTCTCAGCTCCTCCCGGATTCTCTCGAATATGAGGACATTCGCATCTACGGCCATGCCGATAGTCAGCACGATACCGGCGATGCCGGGGAGGGTGAGCGTTGCCCTGAAAGCGGCAAGTGCACCCAGAATCAATATTATGTTCAATAAGAGCGCAATGTCGGCAATTATTCCAGACATGTTGTAGTACATCACCATAAACAGGATAACCAGTATACTGCCCACAATTATAGATAGTATTCCCTTGTCTATTGAGTCCTGACCCAGGGACGGTCCTACGGTCCTCTGTTCCAGGATGCTTACCGGAGCAGGCAGCGCGCCCGCCCTGAGGACAATAGCCAGGTCATGCGCTTCTTCCATGGTGAAGTTTCCGGTAATCTGGGCATTACCACCTGATATCCTCTCCTGTATTACCGGTGCTGAATGAACGACACCGTCAAGAACAATGGCCAGGCGTCTTTTGACGTTAGCTGCCGTTATCCTGTCAAAATCCCGCGCGCCCTGCGAATCGAATTTCAGAGAGACATAAGGTTCACCAAACCTGTCGCTGATTGTCACCCTGGCATCTTCCAGGGAATCGCCTGTCAGTAGAGTTTTTTTCTCGAGCAGGTAAGGTATTTTTGTTCTCCGTCCCGTATCGGTATCCGCTTTGTAACCGTAGGCTACCATGTCTCCGGTGGGTATATTGCCTCTAAGCGCATCGTCCAGGCTGTGGCTCTCATCCAGCAGCCTGAATTCCAGCAGAGCTGTTTTCCCGATCAGGCTGATGGCCCGTTTGGGATCTTTGATGCCGGGCAGCTGTATCAGTATACGATCTTTACCCTGGGGGATTATTTCAGGTTCGGAAACACCGAATTCGTCCACCCTGTTCCGTATCGTTTCAAGGCTCTGTTCGAGGGCGAACTTTTCTATCGCGTCGACCTGCTTGTCCTTTATTTTCAGATAAACTTTTTCTTTCCCATCTGTTATTTCCGAAGATTTTATATCAAGGTTGGGAAAATCGTTCTTGAGGATCTTCTGGAATTGCTCACTTGCTTCCTTGTCGGACAGTTCGAGAGATGTAATCGCGCCGACTTCACGATCCAGATGTTTGAACCGTACCCTCTTCTTCATGAGGGTATCCTTCAGTTCATTCGAGATCCGCTCCATTGAGCTCTCGACCGCTTTCCCGGTTTCCACTTCCAGGACCAGATGCATTCCCCCCTGAAGATCGAGCCCCAGGTGAATCTGCTCAGTATACTTGTTCCAGGCAGAAGGAATTTTCTGTGTTATCGACGGTATAAGGAAGAATAATGCGACTGCGACGATGACAAGTGTTAGGATTGCCCTCACCCTGATATTTTTGTCGGACATTTGATTTCCTTTCGCTGTTCCTTATGAGGTAGCTTTCTGTGTGACAGCCGCAATATGGCCTCTCGAAATCTTGATCTTTACATTATCGGCCACTTCCAGCGTTATAACCTGCTCGGTGATAGCTGCGATTTTTCCGTATATTCCCCCCGCAGTAATGACTGTGTCCCCGTGAGCGAGATTCTCCAGCATGGCTTTTGTCTCTTTCTGTCGTTTCTGCTGAGGCCGTATCAGAAGAAAATAAAAGATAGCGAAGATGGCTACCATAATAACAATAAAGCTCATGTCTCCCCCGCCGGCACCCGCGCCACCTGCCCCGCCTGCGCCCATCGCATATGCTATGCCTGTCATTTTATCGCTTCCTCCTTGAAGTTTTTATTTGTTTTTAATCTCTTCTACCGTCAATCCGTAAATAAAATCCTGTCTGAAGATTGCGTAACGATTTTCTTTTATTGCCGTCCGGATGTTTGTCATCAGATTCATAAAGTACCTGATATTGTGAATGGTATTAAGCACAACCGCCAGGATTTCCCCGGCGATAAACAGGTGCCTGAGATACGCCCTCGAGTAATTTCTACATGTATAACAATCGCATTCACTATCAACGGGTGAATCATCATCCCGGTAACGAGCGTTCCTTATAACAACTTTTCCGGTACTTGTAAACAGCATTCCATTTCTGGCATTTCTTGTTGGCAACACACAATCGAACATGTCTATTCCATGATAAACCGACTCTACGATATCTTCCGGAAGGCCGACACCCATGAGATATCTCGGCTTGTCTTCAGGCAGGAGAGGGGTAAAATCGGCGGTTATTTCTCGCATAATCTCCTTGGGTTCTCCGACACTCAATCCTCCCAGGGCATAACCGTCGAATCCTATATCGATCAGTTCTTCGATACCCCTTTTTCGCAGAATGGCATATTCGCTTCCCTGTGATATTCCGAAAAGGGCCTGGCAATCGTTTCGTCTGGAGGCACCGCATCTCTTTGCCCACCTCAGTGTCATATCCAGCGATTTTTCAGCGTAGCTGAAGCCGGCGGGATATGAAACACATTCGTCAAGGCACATCATTATATCGGACCCCAGTGCTTCCTGAATCTCCACGCATATCTCGGGACTTATAAAGTGGCGTGAACCGTCGATATGAGACTGAAATGATATTCCTTCTTCTGTTATCTTTCGCAATGCCCCCAGACTGTATATCTGGAAACCGCCACTGTCCGTCAGGATGGGGTGCTGCCAGTTCATGAATTTGTGCAGCCCTCCATGAGCCTCGACTAATCCGTGACCCGGCCTCAGATACAGGTGATAGGTGTTTCCTAGTATTATTCGTGCCCCCAGGTCATACACATTTTCCGGTGTGAGACCCTTCACCGTTCCCTGGGTGCCGACCGGCATGAAAACCGGCGTGTCGACCTCCCCGTGAGGGGTTGTCATCTTCCCGAGCCGGGCCTTCGATCCGCTGTCCTTGTGGAGCAATTGGAAGCTGAATCCGGTATTTCTAGATTCCTGTTTTTGAGATTTGCTCTCTGTGTTCATGCGTCCAGATTCCAATTAAAAATTCGCCATTAAGAATTCAACATTGTTCTTACAGTATCAGCATGCAATCGCCATAGCTGTAAAACCTGAACTTCTCCCTGATGGCCTTTTCATATGCCCTGTGCATCAAATCCTTCCCCGCGAAGGCACAGACAAGCATAAAGAGTGAAGATGCCGGAAGATGGAAGTTTGTCAATACCCTGTCTACGACCTTGAAGAGGTAGCCCGGATATATGAAAATATCGGTGCTGCCTTTTCCCGGACACACCTTCCCGTCGGCGTCAGAGACCGATTCCAGCGTCCTGATGGAAGTGGTACCGACGGCTACAATCCGCCCGGCCCGGTTAATCTTCTCGGCAGTTTCTTCGGTTATTTCAAATGCTTCACTTTCCATCTTATGATCCGCAACGAACTCCGATTCGATGGGCAGGAAAGTTCCGTATCCTACGTGCAGTGTTATCTGTGCGATCCCGATCCCTCTCCTGTGCAGGGTATCGAGTGTTTCTCCGGAAAAATGAAGACCGGCGGTAGGTGCTGCGACCGATCCCGGGTTTTTCGCGTAAACCGTTTGATAGCGGGCCAGGTCATGAATGCTTTTCGCCTGTCCCCTGTCTCTCTTTATATAAGGCGGAAGTGGTGCGCTTCCGTGCTTTTCGAGAAAGGAATCGAAATCGGTTCCAGGGTGAAATGCAATTATCCACTTTTTGTCGGAAACCCTCTCTATTATTTCAGCCCATGAACCGCCGTCGAAAGATATCTTTGTCCCCACCCTGACACGCTTGGCGGGCCTCAGCAGGACATTCCATGTCATGAGCGAGTCGGTTTTTTCGAGCAGGAGCATCTCGATTGTGGCGCCTGTAGACTTTCTCCCGGAAAGTTTTGCCGGGATCACTTTTGAATTATTTATAACCAGAAGATCGTTTTGTTCCAGGAATTCCGGCAGTTCATAAAAATGTCTGCATTCGAAGGACCCGCGGTTCCTGTCCACCACCATCATCCTCGAATGGTCTCTTGACTCACAAGGATGCTGCGCGATTAATTCTTCCGGTAAATTGTAGTAAAAATCCTCTGTTCTCATGGCAAGCTACGGGAAATAATCAGAAAAATTCCCCAAAGTCAATAAATAAATACGTTATGTGTCATTGTTTTTCCGGCATCTCACGGCGTAGGGGCAGGGTGGATTTTGCCGGTTAAATCCGCCTGGACGGGGCTGACAGGTAACCCGGATATCAGCTTTTTCCCAGGTAGACGAGGAACAGTCCTACGATAACCACCGTCAGCCCCAGTATTCTGAGTGTTCTGCCGGGAGTTTCGTACACCATAATCAGATAAGACTTGATTTTCTCGGGGAAGACGAAATAAGGGAGACCTTCTATTATCAGAACCATTCCTATAACACAGAGGAAAAATTTCATTGCCTATGAATTACCTTTCTCTATTCTTTTCGCCGTATTCCACAAATCATCCAGCGTCTCCGGAGAAACATCGCGTGGAGACTGTCCCGCTTTTCTCAAGGTTTCCTCGATAAATAAAAATCTCCGGGCAAACTTTTTCAACGAAGATCTGAGGGCATGTTCGGGATCTGTCTGAGTAAACCGGCACAGATTTACAAGGGATAAAAACATATCGCCTATTTCGCTCTCTATACAATCTTTTCTCCCCCCTGAAACAGCCTCCCTGAGCTCCGCCATTTCTTCTCCGATCTTTTCAATGACACCGTTCGTGTCTCTCCAGTCGAAGCCCTCTCGAGCGGCTCTGCCCGTTATTTTATGTGCAGTCATAAGGAGCGGCAAAGAGCGAGGTATCCCCCGGAGAAGGGATCCGCCTTCGCGTTCATTTTTTCCCTCGCGCCCTTTTATCTTCTTCCAGTTGGACAGGATGTCTTCCACATTATTTACTTCTGCATTTCCGAAGACATGGGGATGGCGGCGTATCATCTTTTCCGATACACCATCCACAACATCGGATATGGAAAATTCTCCCCGCTCCTCCGAGAGTTTTACCAGGAATAATATCTGAAAAAGAACATCCCCCAACTCTTCTTTCAAGGCATCCGGAGAGTCTTCATCTATCGCGTCGATGACTTCGCATACCTCTTCCATCAGGTATCTTCCGACATCTTCTTTTTTCTGTTGCCGGTCCCACAGGCATCCGTCAGGCGCCTTTAACCTGTCAATTATCTCCGAGATTTTTCCGAAACTGTAATTATGTTGATTGTTCAATCGGCCATTGCCCCCTTTCCTTCAGGACATCACGGTAGACGGCGAGCGCTTCGTTTACGGCGGGCATTCCCGCGTACGTGGCGAGCTGGAAGAATATCTCCGCCAGTTTCCGGGGGGCGCAACCGACATTCAATGCGGCATTGATATGGAGCCGCAGTTCGTAACCGGCACGAAGTGCGGCCAGCATGGCGCATGCAGCCAGCTGTCTCTCGGGCAGCGTGAGCATCGTTCTGGAATACAGGTTACCCGTTATGAACCTGGAAAAGTCGTTGGCCAGATCCCTGTCGAATTCCTTCCACATACGGTAGGGTGGATCTATTTTTATCCCGGACCCGAAGAGCTTCTCCGCCGTTTCACGAGTTTTGTCTTCCGCCTTTCCCACGATACACCTCCTCATTTTCTCAGAAAGATATTCCTGTCCCTGTCCTGAAAATAGATAAAATCGTATCGGTTGCCCTCTGTCGATTCGAACAGCTCTTCTCCCTTTCTGCGGCATACAGGACAGCTCTGTCCGGGAATTATTACAGCGAAGACCCTGTTCCCGGTGCTTGCCTGAGAATCGATGGTTACCAGCCCTCCGCATTCATCGCATATACGTACGGTCTCTTCCTGATATTCGCTGATCATGTCCGTGTCGTAAAATATATTCTTGTCGCGGCGCATATACTCCCCGCCTTTTGTCTCGGCTGCTTTTTGAGAACCGCGATTTTTCCAGCGGTTATATATAGCCGAAACCTGTTGTTCTATGTAACGGCTTGTCTGAGGAGTCTGTTTTATGGCCGCAGGGTTATAGTCCGGTTCGGTTACATTACTGTAATCCATGCCGGCCATGGCAAGTATTATTCCCACGTTGACGTAGGGAAGCGCGCTTTCGATCGAATATCCCCCCTCAAGCACTGCTATGTCGGGCGACAGCCTGTCGTTCAGGATCGCATATCCCTGAGCGGAAAAAGACATGTTGGTGATCGGATCGCTGTAATGATTATCCTGCCCGGCCGAATTGATGATCAAATCCGGCTTGAATTCATCCAGCACGGGAAGAATCAGATTGTCCAGCACGAAAAGAAAACCCTCGTCGGACGTTTTGGGAGGAAGCGGTATGTTTATCGTGTATCCCAGGGCATTCGGTCCCCCGAATTCGTCAGGGAATCCGGAACCGGGATATAACGTTCTCCCGTCCTGGTGTATCGATATGTAGAGAGTATTGGGATCATGCCAGAATATATCCTGAGAACCGTCGCCATGATGACAGTCGGTATCGACGATGGCGATTTTCCTGTGGCCGTATTTGTGCCGTATGTATTCGACCATTACCGCCTCGATATTGATGTTGCAAAAGCCTCTGGCACCGTGAACGATCCGCATGGCGTGGTGTCCGGGGGGGCGAACAAGGGCGAAGGCGTTATCGACATCTTTCCGCATCACCCTTTCGGCGGCGGTTATGGCTCCCCCCGCGGAGATAAGGTGAGATTCCGTGACAACGCTTTCAACGTCCGGCACGCAGATATGAATACGGTTTATATCTTCGATGGTGGCAAGTCCCGGTTTGTATTCTACAATATTATCCAGATCGAGCAGCCCTTCCTCAAATACCTGATCCTGTGTGTAAAGTAGACGTTCTTCCCTTTCCGGATGGGTCGGGGATATCGCCCAGTCAAAGGCGGGGAAGAATATCAGTCCCGTTTTTCTCTTATTTTCCGGCATCGAAACTCTCCTTCCTGAATCCCGCAATCAGTCCCGGTTTTACCTGAGCCTTAATCCGTATGTTTTTGCCGGTGGAATATCCCATGCCCCGTACCATGTTAAATACCTGGTCTTCTATAATCTCTATATCGAGATCGTCCTCCAGCGCCCCCATACGAAGCGCCCTGTCACGCAGCTTGTTCGTGCACATTTCTATCGCGTCTTCCCGCGTGAATCCTCTTGGCGTGGCGGCCTGTATGCCTTCTTCCGCGATAGTCAACTCCCCCTTTTCGGTATCGGCGAGAAGGGTCAGTTCGGTTGTCGTCCGCGCGAGGGCGGCGCCTATTGCGTTGGCTACCTCTGCGTGTTCGGGAATGAAAGAGGGGAACCCGAGTATTTTATCCAGGTAAGGCGCCATCGGCCTGGCCGGTCCCCCTACGACGTATACCACTTCGGGCTGTATCTTTTTCCCTTCCAGTATTTCGTGGATGGTATAAACGGGTTTGTTGTTTATTTCTCTGAGCATTTCGGTTACCGCTGATATTATTTCCCGGCATGCGAGATCGAATATTTCCTTTGCCGTTTCCTCGATGGAACAGTGCTTCACATCCGCGATTTCTCCCATAGCTTTGAGAGCCTTTTCCCGGTTCCCTATATCTGTAAGGCCGAGCGCTATCATTGCATCTGTCGGAGTAGGGGAAGGACCTCCAAAGGCCGCCGCCGGTCCGTCACGTTCGGGGCCTATGACAATGTGGCCGTCTTCGTACCTGACCCGGCTGTCGCCGCCGATCCCTATCGATCTTGTCAAAAGTCCCCGGATGAGTGTCTTGTGTCCCCCTATTGTTACGCCAAGGGGTTCCAGAAGCGGTGTACCTCCTGCGAAGATCGCGATATCCGTTGTTGTTCCGCCTATATCCAGTGCTACGGCATCTCTGTTGCCGTTTGTCAGGCTCAGAATGCCCATTATACTGGCAGCGGGTCCGGAGAGTATCGAGCCTACGGGATAGTCGGCGGACTGGCTGATACCGGAGGTGCCGCCGTCCGCCTTCAGAATGTATATGGGTGCTTTTGTATTCGTATGCCCCACGTATTCCATGACGTTTCTTACAAAATTATTGTATGTATCCCATATCGAGGCATTGAGATAGGTGGTTGCCACGCGCCTTGGGAAGTTCAGATTTCCGGACATGCGATGCCCTAAGGAAATATGGCCGAACCGGTCATGGATGATATCTGCTATTTCCGTTTCGAGCCGGGGATTTCGTGTGGAAAACTTTCCGGCAACCCCTACGTGGTTAATCCCCTTTTTCTTTATGATATCTCCGATGTCGGAAACTTCTCTGCTGTCTGTTCCGGCGACCCTGATCCCCCGGTGGTTCACATAGCCGGAGATAAAATGAGTGTCTTCATTAATCCTTAGCATTTCGAATGAAAGACCGGGCCCGGGGGCCAGAATCATTCCTACTCTGTCTGTTTTTCCCTGGACAATGGCATTGGTTGATATCGTCGTACTGAGAACAATCTTTTCCAATTTGCCGGGATCCTCATCGCTGAAAATATTTTCAGTAACTTCCATAAGTGACTTAATCAGGTTTTCCTGGTCTGTCACAACTTTTGCCGTTTTCTTTACCTCAAAATTGTCAAGCAACACCGCATCGGTGTGTGTCCCGCCAACATCAATTCCTATAATCATAATTTCCCCCGGGATACTCTTTTACTGCGATTAGCCTACTGCTGATCCTAAACTGCCGGTTTGCGGCTTTTCCTTCTCCTATTTGTTCAGGAATCGGTAGTACTCATACATCTTGGCGAGGGCTTTTACCGCTCTTTCCGGATTCGGGTAGAATACATTTTTGAATGCACAATTTTCGACATGGTATACCGTTTTATGCTTCTCGTCTTCCAGAAGACTTACACCCAGTATCGGTTTTTTATACTTTTCCATGAGGCTTGCCACACTGACAATATACTTCTCTTCATTATTGTCTAGGAATTTCGCGCCTTCACGCAGGAACTCTTCGGAATAGCCGGGGTCTGCTTTACGAACTGATTCGAGAAGACGTTTCACAAATATCCTCATTCCCAGTATGCCGAGGTTTATGATAGCGTCGCAGCCATCCCACTTCAGAAATTCCTCCATGACTGTCAACGGTATGGCGTTATCACTTTCACCCACAATATCTGCCGGATTGGATCTGCTCCAGAAGGACGGAAGTATTTTGTCTATACGCTCCAGCATCTCATCCGGGAGGTCCGGTACTTCGAGTCCTTCCTTGGCGCACATGTCGGCGGTTATGACCCCCCATCCGCCGCCGAGTGTAACGATAGCAACACGGTTACCTTTGGGCAGGGGCAGGGAAGAAAACGCGGCGGCAAGATCGAGAAGCTCCATCGAACGCTCCACCTTTACGATACCTGTCTGTTTGCATAGGGCATCGAAAACACGGGTATCGGAAGACATCGCCCCCGTATGACTCGAAGCGGCGCGATTCCCTGCCCCGCTTTGTCCTCCCTTAAGCAGTACGATAGGCTTTTTCTTGCCTGTTCTTTTTGCGGCTTCGATAAACCGGTAACCGTTTTTAACGCTTTCGATGTAAAGAATTATTATCTTTGTTAGAGAATCAATCTCAAGACCTTCGATAAAATCTTCCACCGTAATCATGGCTTCGTTCCCGGACCCGCAGAATCCCCTGATTCCGATTGACTGTTCTTCCGCGAATGCCAGAAGCTGGACGCCCAGGTTTCCAGACTGGGAAATGATGGCTGCCGAACCTTTCATGGGATTCACGGAAGTGCTGACGCAGGAAAGCTCACCATACGGGTTGCATATACCCATGGTATTGGGACCAAGGATCAGTATGCCCGCCTTTTTTGCCTCCATGATGAGTTTTTCTTCCATGGTTTTCCCTTCATTGCCCGTCTCGCCGAAGCCGGAGGTAATGAGAAGCATGTTTTTGATGGATTTCGTCTTGAACTGAGGAATCAGATCCAGCACCATCTTCGCAGGTATTGTAACGACTCCCAGATCGACATTACCCGGGATTTCGGTAACCGATTTATAGACATGTCGACCAGCTATGGTTCCTCCTTTCGGGTTCACCAGGTACACTTCACCCTTGTATCCCCCGCTTATCGTGTTTACGGTAAGCATATGCCCCCATTTTCCGATGGTCCCTGAAGCGCCTATGAAGGCAATAGATTTCGGATAGAATAAGTTATGTATAAGGTTAGGGGCTACTGGAGGGCGGTATTTTTTTTCATCCGGTTTTTCCCCGGGTACGATCAGTGTATCGACGGCTATTACATCCCCGTCTGATGTTATCACCAGAGGGTTGATATCTATCTCCGAGATTTCCGGAATCTCCATGCCTATACGAGACAATCCCACCAGGGTCTTTATCAGTTTATCCCGATCGACCGCCATCTCTCCTCTGAAATCTCCCAGGAGTGATTTCGCCCTGATTTCCCCAAGCATCTCCGCCGCGTCGGTTTCGGTCAGCGGAGCAACGCGAAAGGTAACATCCGAAAACGCTTCGGTAAAGATACCGCCGATACCGAACATAATCACGGGTCCGAACTGCTCGTCCCGGAACATACCGGCGACGAATTCTCTCTTTCCCTGAACTTGAGGTTGTATCAGGAAACCTTCGAGTTCATCCCCGGCTTCCTGAGTGATCAGGAAAGCCGCTTTTTTGACCGCTTCCGTGTCTGTGAGATTAAGGTGCACAAGCCCTCTATCGGTTTTATGCATCAGCGTGGGGCCGAACCCCTTAAGTACCACCGGGAAACCTGTCTTTTTTGCTGCATCCGCGGCTTCATCTCCGCAGAGGGCTATCCTTTCGCTGATAATCGGTATTCCATATTCCTGAAGATCCGCGGATCTTCTCATTTTTTCCAGCAAATTTTCTACATTCACGGTTTACCCCCTGTATACATAAGATTTTTTGCACTGTTACCATGGCGACAGTCCGAATGAACCCGGCGCTGTCGTATCTTTGGAAAAGGATTGCCGTAGATTCTCATGCATATCGCGTAATACAGTCTGTTTTCTATATCATTAAACTTTGAAAGTGAAGAGTAATTTATTATGTCGCCCAATTCCCGGTAAGCGATATCCGGAACCAGGATATTGTGATGAGCCGGAGCTCTGCAGTAACCCGGTTGGCTTTCAAATTATACTGTGGTACGGCGACTGTTTCAGTTGTCAGACAGATCAAAAATTTTTCCCGGCATTTTCTTGCTCTGACTGCTCTTTCAGTTCATCCGGTACGCAATTTGACGGGCATTCGAAGAAGACACATCGGCGGCATTCATACCTCCTCGCAGTCGCGAGAAGAACCGCTAGGGAAAGAACAAAAATTATGAGAAGTTGAGGTGCTTGTATCAGCCAGTAGAGGGGAAACAGCACAAGGATAACCGGTGCCGCGATCGAGACCGACTTTTCGAGGAAACTCAATGACCCCGGGCGGGGAGGAAAGAACTTTGGAACCCCCCAGAAAAACATGCATTTAATGTGTTTTCCACCATGCACATAATACGGGCAGTGTGAACAGTAAAACTTGTACACCATAAGGGCTGTGCCGATGCATATCAGGAGGTAGACAATAAACCAGCCGACAGAAATCTCAAAAATGGCCACAAATGCGGTGAATATCGGAACAGCGACAACCGTGTTCCAGTAGAGAAAATCCTGAAAGCTATGATGCTTTTTCAGATCGGTCTCGTTTTCTTTCATATATCTTTCCTCCGGTTCTTTCATGTTTAAAATATGCAACCAGCTTCTATAAAAAAATTGCCGGAATATCAACCTGTCAACGGGATTTTTTTGACCGTATCGATACTTTCCGGTTTTACAGCGGTTTACCTTCGTAATCCCGTAATGTTACAAACTTCAGCAGTATACTTCCCAAGAGTATTGATGCCCCGAGAATAACGAACCCGAGAGAGAAATGTCCCGTATCTCCCAGAATACCGATGCATGTCGGGGCAAGGCCCGCTCCAACCATGAATCCGACCGGAATGGTAAGCGATACAGCCAGGTTCCTGATCTGAGGAGGAGCGATTGCTGAGAGGATGGCAAATCCTATGGGGAAAAAACAGACGGCGACAAGCGGCTGCAGGATGATAATAAGGTTGATCCATGATGTATTTGCGAGGCCGAGCAGAATGGTCGTAATCCCGGTAAGGATGAAGACAACAGTCAATGTCCGCGTTGCGCCGAAACGATCTGCGGCCCAGCCGCCGAGAAAAACGGTAATGAGGGTTGAAATCCTTGAGAGGGCGACAAGGGTATTTGCATGAACCCTCAATATTTCGTGATCCGTTACAAGGTACAAGGGAAGCATGGAATAGACCCCTACAGAGCTGCTTATGCCAAGGCTGAAAAGAGCGGTCATGACCCAGAAGGATGGTTTTGTCAGAATAGATCTGATTGAACCGAAATTCGGTTTTTCACCTTTCATTTCTCCACCGCGGCCTGATACTATAAAGAAAACACCGATAAGAATGGAGGCCAGACCGATCACCGCCATAACACCCCGCCATGGGAACCATATCATGAGCGCTTCTGCCGTAATCGGAGCCATCACGAACCCCAGGTTAGGGGCAAGTTCATGAATGGCGAGAGCTTTTCCCCACTGGCGCGGGTTAATCAGATTTGTAATCGTTGCGATGCCGGAGGGAAGATATATCCCGGTGGCGAGTCCCAGGGCAAACATTGTCATACCGATTCCCCATGCGGTTGTAGTAAGACAGGTACTCAACAGAACGAGTCCGACCGCGATAGTGGAGACGATAATGGTCAATCGGTGAGAAATGCGGGAGGAGACAAAACCGGATCCGACCAGCGAGATGAAATAACCGGTTGTGATAAGCAGGAAAAAGGAACCTGCAGCGCCGTGACTGATGCCGACATCCTTTTCTATGGTAGGAATCAGAGGAGAGAGAATAATCCTGGCAATAAAATTAAGGAAGAAAATCACCGTAAGAAAAAGAATGAGGACAAATTGCGTCCTCAACATCGCCCCTTTTTCAATCTGTCCGCCCTCTTCACCTTTTCGTGATAGAGGTTCGTTCATCCTCGTCACTTACCCCTCCAGTATTTGTCCGTCGAAACCAGGGAATGATATCTATATCTTCCTTACAAAAATCGCAAAGGAAAAACATTCACATACTTCTCATGTGTGTTTAATATGTTGCCACCGGGTAAATCGTTATTATATTGAGTGGCGACGGGTTTTGCTTCGGGGTTGCCTTGTTCCCATCTTTATCCTGAGCCGTTGAAAGAATAACACATTGGAAGTATTAAATAAAAATGAAACAAAGTGATTATTACCAGATACTTGGAATCGAAAAAGATGAACCGGCGGAAAGAATAAAAGAGGCATACCGTAAACAGGCCCTCAGATATCATCCCGACAGAAATAACGGAGACCCGGAAGCGGCCGAAGAGATGAAATCCATTAATGAAGCCTATGCGGTTCTCTCCGATCCTGTAAAACGACGGGATTATGACATGATGAGAGAACGTTACGGTTCATCTGCTTACAATCAATTCAGACAGAGCTACAGCGATCAGGACATATTCAAGGGGTCCGATATAAATGAGATTTTCGAGGAATTTGCCCGGTCATTCGGCCTTCGCGGTTTTGACGATATCTTCAAAGAAACCTACGGGAACGGATACAACACCTTCAGGTTCGGTAATCACGGCGTTAATGGAATGGGATATATCTTTACCGGTAATCCCGGCAGCGACGGACGGAATGCCGTCGAGTTTCCTCATCTTGAAGGAGGATTGGGGAAGGTAGCACGGTATGCCTTTAAAAAGATAAGCGGAGTCGAATTGCCGGAAAAGGGGAGGGATATTAACGGCACTATCCGTTTGAGTCCGGAGAAGGCACATGAAGGCGGGCGACATGAATATACCGATTGGAACTGGAGAAGAGGAAAGAAAATAACTATCAAAGTCCCCGCGGGTGTAAGCGAAGGTCAGAAAATCAGACTTGCCGGAATGGGAGAAGAAGGGTGGGGAGGCGCGAACCCCGGCGATCTCTACCTTAAAGTCCATATCAAGAAACCTGTCTTGCATGAGATCAAAGGTTTTATAAATAAGTTGATAAACAGATAAACCCGTTGTTTCAATCGTACGTGACCGTGGGAATTCGGATTCAGGGAAAGAACAGCGCCGGGTCTGACTTGTCCAAGCATTATTTTTCCCGGACTAGCTCTTTGATTGACAATCGTCTTTTCCTTGTTTATAAGAAAACCATCCCACAAAACTTTATATCGCGTTAGATTGAAAAAGGAGGTTAACAGGCGTTGGCAAAGATTTCTTTTGACGGCAAGATAGGAGGACGTGTACGTTCAACCATCAGTAACGATAAAACAAAACCAGAAAGACCTGTCGGCGATGTTGTACGGGAAATGAAAAGAAGCATGAAAAAACCGGCAGGTGAAGATTACCGGGAACGCTCGCTCGCCCTTCATGGCCTGGTATGTGCGCGGTGCGGCAGGGAATTCGATCATACCGACCGGCATCTTCTGACAATCCATCACAAAGACGGTGACCATCATAACAATCCCCCGGATGGCAGCAACTGGGAGAACCTGTGCGCGTATTGCCACGAGGATGTCCACAGCAGGGAGATCCTGGGCGAATATTTTGGTGGTGCCGGGGGCGGTCGGGAAGATATTGTGGTTTTTAGCGACAGTAAACCTGGCAGCGGGCTGGGATCCCTGGGTGACAAGCTTCAGGAAGCCATGAAGAATAAAAAAAGGTAAGAATTGAAAATTTTTGTACACTGTTACCAATAACAGGCTTTATTCTCATGTATCGTCTTGAGAAAAATATCACGTGAAGAACCTTTAAAATTGCAGGGAGAGTGATCCCATGTTTAAGGACGTCGATTTTACTGATATTGATATAAATCTTGTGATCCTTAAACGGTAACCCGGAAGAATGTCTGAAATGTGTTCTAGGAAGCGGAAATAAAAAGATACGTTTTGCCGTAAACGGAAGTGTCGCAGCCACGTACAGCGAGCATCTTGCATCGGCGAAAGAATTATTCGAGCAGGTGGATGCCGTGCTGTACCAGACCAAGAGAAACGGCAGGAACAGAATGGTAGCGTGGGGGGGGGGAGGGGGAAATTCTCCTGAGAATTAAATATCTCTACAGCCCTACAGAGAACCGCCCGGGAAGTTTCCTATATATCGGCAGAAAGAACAACCCTGTTTCTACTCATTACATTGGTTATAAAAACAGCGGCGATTACCAGTGCGCCACCCGCTAACTGGAGCAGCGTCAAGTGCTCATCCAGAATTACCCATGCGCCCAGGGCGGTTACCACGGGAATGCCGTTTATAAAGACAGATGCCCGCGAAGCCGGTATCTGAGTGAGGGCGTAGTTATAGAAAAGGAACGCGGCGACAGTCGCAAAAACCGCCAGATATAACAGAGCAGTAATCGATCGCGGGCTGAACGCCGTCCAGGAAAAGGTCGCGACATTCGTAAACAGGAAGGGGGCGAAGAAGACAACCCCGTAGAAACACTGCATGCTGGTGATCTCCCGTGCGGAATACCGTTTGCCGAGGTTTCGCGCGCTGACAATGTAAATAGCTGCCGAGAGCACAGCTCCGAAGACGATCAGATCGCCCTTCAGAGACCCCTCCACACTCCAGATAAAATCGGGATCGCCGATAACAAGAATGGCAATACCCGTTATCGAGAGAAAAACTCCGATGATACCAAGAAAGTTCGTTTTTTCTTTTAATATGATCGCCGAGAGAATCATAACCGCAACGGGGATGGTCGCAATGATAAGTGACACCTTTGCCGCCGAAGTGTACAAAAGTCCCTGGGTTTCGCAGAAAAAATAGAGCCCCGGTTCGAAAATCGCCATCAGGAAGAGCCTGGCATGGTCTTTCGAAGTGAAGGATGGGAAGCCGCGGCGTATCATCAAGACGGCAAAAAAGAAGGATGCCAGCGCGAACCTGGCAAAGATGAGCGTAAAAGTGGGGATGCTTTCAAGGGCAACTTTTGTTGCCACGAAGGAGAGGCCCCAGAAGATAGTTGTCGCCATCAAAGCACCGTATGTTTTTAACTGTTCCTGTTCAGGCATGAACCCGTTCCGCCCGGTTGAAAGATAACCGGATTCCTATCATATCGATATTTGTTTGTATATGGGATCTTTAATGGAAATCGCCTCATCAGTCCTGGGCCAGGCATGTATGCCTTTAATCCGAAGATAATTGATTGCACTGTATATGATAAGGTAAAAAAATAGATAAGCTGTATTCTCTTATATCCCGGTACTACAGGAACGGACGAAATTTACTTCCAGTCATAAAGGTGATACCATGCGACATATCGCATTAATTAACACCGACAGGACGAGTGTTTGATTGAACTGAACAGCGAGCGCATTCCCCGCTGCTTGCGGCGGGGTTAGCGAGCGAATAAAAAATGAAAAATTCCTTAACAGTCGGAGATTCTCCGCAACTTGTTGCGGGGAGATTCAATTACTACGGATTTGCACGGGGCGCTGCTTTTTCAGGCTAAATCGGACCGGATTTCCTCGGAATTTGTACGGTTCCTTTCAAGGTGTGTTACAGGAACGCGATATACCCTATCCAAAACAGCTGTTCATTCGGAAAATGTCATGAGCAGGGGAAGACAAATGATAAAACTCGTGAGAAGGGCGGTCAGTGTAGAACAAAAAAATCGTTACAAAACATTCAAACGATATACGGTAAGCTTAGCTGTCTGTTTTGTTATTCTATTTTTTACTTTCGGAGTAATGCGTGTTCAAGCGGAGCTGCCGCGGCTTGTCCCTTCCAAGGATGGCACTCCTGTTTCATATGAGGTTTTTGGAGCCGGGGAAACTACTCTTGTGTTTGTACACGGTTGGAGTTGTGATGCCCGCTATTGGCGTGCCCAGATGTCGCATTTTTCCGAAAGTCATCGCATTGTCTTGCTCGACCTTGCGGGCCACGGCCACTCGGGTATGTCACGTTCTCGTTATACCATGAAGACGTTCGGGGAGGATGTGCGGGCGGTGACCGAAGCGATAGACGGTAGAGGCGTAATTCTTATAGGGCATTCCATGGGCGGCTCGGTAATAGCGGAAGCTGCCCGGCTCATGCCGGATCGCGTTATAGGACTGATAGGCGTAGATACACTTGAAAACGTAGAATACCCGCTGACTCGCGAAGAGCTTGAAAATATAATCGCTCCTCTGAGGGAAAACTTTCGGATCGGAAGCCGGAGGTTTGTTGAGGAGATGATCTCACCTGAAACTGATCCGCGGCTTCGTGAGTGGATCCTTTCAGACATGGCCGCCGCGCCGCCTGCCGTTGCATTAAGCGCGATGAACGAGATGATGTCGCAGTATATCACGGGAGAAGCAGCCAGAATATTCGAAGAGATACGCATTCCCGTCGTAACGGTGAACGGAGGTTTGTGGCCCGTAAATTATGAAGCAAACCGGCGGCACATGTTTTTCTTCGATGCAATTGTGCTGAAAGAGGCGGATCATTTCCTGATGATAAATCGTCCGGAAGATTTCAATCGCGCACTGGATAAAGCGATCGATATGATTCTAACGAAACAGGTTAAGTAAAAAAGCCGCCTGGTGCAGAATCTGAAGAACAGGAAAGGACGCGGTAGTTTGACTGTATATACAGACTTATTGTCCCGTATTCCGTACTGCAGGCGGTCTGAGGTAATAATTCCGCCTGTAGTCGATACATAAAAGTATTTTCCCGAAGGGGCGGTGTTCGCTCCTTCAATAAAAGGAGGTGCTGCCATGATAGGTTTTGTATCGAAAGAGATTCTCGATACCATGCTGGAGACAATTCCCTTCGAGTTTTCGATCGTGAACGCAAAAGATGAGATTCTGGCGTGGAACAGGCATGAATCCCGAATATTCAAAAGGCCTGAAGCCGCTGTCGGTCTCAACGTGCGGAAATGTCACCCGAAAAAAAGTCTGGGGAAGGTGGAAGCTATTCTCAGCGAGATGAAAGCGGGTACACGGGATATCGCGAGCTTCTGGATCGATCTTCCCATCGGTGAAGGGGGGAAAAAAGAAAAAGTCCTTATTCAATACTTTGCGTTGAGGGATAAAAACGGCAATTATCTCGGTTGCATGGAATGCAGCCAGAAAATAACGAAGATTCAGTCCCTCTCCGGAGAGAAACGTCTCCTGGACTGACAGGTAAGAAGGATATATTTTCCCGGCTGCCGGTCCTTATACGAGTGGAAGACGAATCGTGCTATTTCTGTTGTCTGTTGCGACATGTAATTGCTGCAACTCTTTTTAATGATTGTTTTGCCGCTTAGTTGGAAAGGAGTATGTAATGAAGGCAATCAGATTATTATTTGTAATCCTGACAGTGTTTCTGGTAATTCCGTTGACGGCCGCCGCGGGCGACTTCGACTGGATGAGGGATTTCAACATAAGAGCCGAGGCGGACCCGTCAGGATTGCAGGCGAGACTCGAAGCCCGTTTTAAGGTAGGTGAAACGATGATAAAGACGGTACTCGGCAATGTTGAAAGACCGGCGGAAGCTTACGTATTGTTCAGGCTTGGGGAAATGTCCAACCAGCCCATGGACCATGTTATCAGTAAGTATAAAGACGGTAAGAACAAGGGATGGGGAGTGCTTGCGGAAAGTCTGGGAATAAAACCCGGATCGAAAGAGTTTCATGCCTTGAAGCAGGAGCAGGATCTTTACAATGATGAAGACAGGGATGATAAAGAAAAAAATAAGGTTAAAAACAAGGTCAAAGGTAAAGGAATAAGATAAGGAACAAAAATTTTCTCTGTCTTTTTTTCTTTCCTGTTCCGCAATGGTTTCAGGAATGGACATACCTGTCGGCATGGATCTGATCATAGCCGTTTGATAAATTGCCTTTATCCGGTATAATCGGACCCCATGCTTTCATGTCTCGAGGAGAAACTGAATGAAAACGCTTGTTATCGCTAAGAAAGATGTTGCGAAGGTGTTAACTCCCGCCCTGGCTAACGCAACGGTCGAAAAGGCCTTCAGGGCCTACGGAATGGGACAGACCGATATGCCGGCCAAGTGCTATGTGTTTTTCCCGAAAGGGGATATGCGTTCCATGCCAGCCTACATCCACGGGCAGGGCTTTGACGTCGCGGGCATCAAATGCGTGAATGTTCATCCCGAGAACTGCAGAAAGTACGGTCTTCCGACGGTGATGGCGGTCGTCATGCTGATCGATCCTAAAACAGGGTTTCCCCTTGCTGTTATAGACGGAACCTACCTGACCGGCATGCGGACCGGTGCCGCCGGAGCTACGGCGCTTAAATTTTTGAGCAGAAAAGACGCAGCAATCGCCGGATTCGTGGGATGCGGTGTCCAGGCACGGACACAGCTCGCATGTTCCATGGAGATAAGAAAACTGAAAACCATAAAAGTATGGACGGGACCGGATGAAACGCTGGCCCGTAAATTTGCGGGATGGGCACGGCGAACCTATAACCTGCAGACAGTACTGTCAGGGTCTGTCGATGATGTTACGACAGGCGTAGATATACTAATTACGACAACATCGTCCAGAACACCTCTTGTCAAAACTGTCTCGCCGGGTACCCATATAAATGCCATCGGTGCCGATGCCCCGGGGAAACAGGAAATCGATCCGAAAATTTTCAAAAGGGCGATAGTGGTGATCGATAACTGGGCACAGGCGTCACACAGTGGTGAAATCAATGTGCCTCTGCGAAAAAGGTACATCTCGAAAAAAAATATTTACGGGGAACTGGGGGAGATCGTAGCGCAAAAGAAAAAAGGGCGGACGGACGCAGTGGCGATCACCGTTTTCGATTCAACAGGTCTTGCAATTCAGGATGTTTCCTGTGCCGCCGTGGTGTACGAGGCTCTGAAGGATGAGAAAAGTACGAAATCAGTAAGGTTGTTCTGAATCGGTATGGCATGATTGTTTTCGTAAGCGATTTTTTGTATCGCCGAAAGGGGGGGGTATTATGAGTACACTGATTAATTTTTCCATATTTCCTCTGGACAAGGGTGAAAGCGTAAGCGTTTATGTGGCCGGGGCGCTCAAAATTATCAGAGACAGCGGGTTGCCTTATGCGCTTAATTCGATGGGGACCACCGTCGAGGGGGAATGGGACGAAGTCATGGAGGTCGTAACACGCTGCTTCGAGGAGATGAACAGGGATTGCGAGCGTGTCTATGTAACTCTTACCGCAGATTACCGGAAAGGCAGGCAGGGGCGTATCGAAAGTAAGATAAAATCCGTCGAATCGAAATTGCCCGCATAATGGGGCGAAAGCGATACCGTTCTTACACTGTCAGTATCCCGGAACCGCCTGCGTTTGAGTCGGTCTTGTCACCGACCGATGTTCCGCAGTAAACGCATGTGTAGTCATATCGATCCCCGCCGGTCAGAACGAGGAGCAGTCTTTTCCTTACCGGTACCGATCGTTTGCATTTGGGGCAGTACAATTCTGTGGCATCAAAATCGTTATAAGATCTTCCTGGCATCTTAGGTCAATCATCCTTGTCTGGTATTTTTCCGGAGTTTTCAAGCCATACTGTGGCTTCACTGTCGCTGGGTGCCCGGTAGTCCCCTCTGGGAGACAGCGATCCCCCCGATCCGACCTTCGGGCTGTTCGGTATGCAGGATCGCTTGAACTGGCTGGTCTTGAAAAAACGGTACAGGTATACCTGCAGCCAGTGTTTGATCTCGCCGATCGTGTACTGGTTCTTTCCACGTTCTGGAATGTCGGGCCAGTCTCCTTTTTCTTTGTCTCGCCATGCGCAGTATTCCATGAACGCGATCTTGGTGGGAGCATATCCGAATCGCGTCGTGTAAAAGTTGTTGAAGTCCTGGAGCTCGTAAGGGCCTATGGTCGCTTCCGTAACCTGCGCCGGCTGTTCTCCGTTCTGCCCGGGGATCAGTTCGGGGCTTATCTCGGTTTCGAGGATATTGATCAGTATATCCGATGTCTCGGAATCGAATTGCGTCGATTGAGCCACCCAGCGGATCAGATGTTGTATCAATGTCTTTGGGACGCTGGCGTTGACATTGTAATGTGACATATGGTCACCCACCCCGTATGTACACCAGCCTAGGGCCAGTTCGCTCAAATCTCCAGTTCCTACGACCAGGGCATCTCGCAGGTTGGCGATGCGGAACAGGTGAGATGTCCGTTCCCCGGCTTGCACATTCTCAAAGGTTATGTCGTAGATTTTTTCTTCCTGCGCGAAAGGATGCCCGATATCTTTGAACATTTGCAGGCAGCTTGGCCTGATATCGATTTCATTGGTCTCCACACCGAGAGATTTCATTAACGCTGTGGCGTTCCTGTAGGTTTTGTCAGATGTTGCGAAACCGGGCATGGTATAGGCCTTGATATTGGTGCGGGGACGTTTCAGCAGGTCCATGGTGCGCGCGGCCACGATCAGTGCGTGTGTCGAATCGAGACCTCCGGACACACCGATAACAAGGTTTTGCAGGCCCGATGATTCCAGTCGCTTGGACAGGCCGCCGACCTGGATGTTATAGGCCTCGTAGCATCGCTCATCTCTTTTGGTTCGATCCGATGGAATGTAGGGGTATCTAGGGTATTCTCTATTCAGGTACAGTTTTTTTTTTGGAGTTTCGACGGAGAAGGGAACAGTGCGGAACCGGGATATGATATCTCTGTGAGTTCTCGCGTTCTGTCCGAAACCGTTCATTCTCATCCTGTCCTGAACGAGACGGTCAAGATCGATGTCTGCGAAGATTACCTGAGGTTTTTGCGAAAATCTTTCCGATTCGGCGAGGAGGTTACCGTTTTCACATATCATGGCGTGTCCGTCCCATGCCAGATCGGTTGTGGATTCACCGGGGCCCGCCCCGGCGTACAGATAGGCGCTCAACAGCCGGGCCGATTGGTTCATAATGAGGCTGTTTCTATATTCTGCTTTTCCCACCGTAATGTTGGAGGCGGAAAGGTTACCGATGACGGTAGCGCCCGCGAGGGCCGCGAAACTTGATGGCGGTATTGATACCCATACATCCTCGCATATTTCGATAAACAGTTTGAAATGTTTTATGTTCTCCACTTCAAAAATAAGGTCGGCACCGAAGGGAATGTCACGCTGACCGCAGAGAGAGACCGTTTCGGATATGGCTTCTTCGGCAGGGCTGAACTGACGCCCCTCGTAGAATTCACGGTAGTTGGGAAGATAGGATTTTACCGCTGCTCCCATAATCTTTCCCTTGTATAGTATCAGTCCGCAGTTGAAGAGGAGAGAATCAAACCGCAGCGGCGCTCCGACCGCCATTATCATATTGAGGTCTTTTGTGGCATCGAGAATTATTTCAAGCGCCGCGAGCGTGCCTTCCAGAAGCGCATCCTGATGAAAGAGGTCTTCGTTGGAGTAGGCCGATATGCCCAGTTCGGGGAAAAGCGCGAAGACAGCATCTTTATCTGCTGCTTCCTGTGCCAGTACAATCGTACGTGTTGCGTTGAAAGAAGGGTCCGCCACCCGTACTTCCGGTATGCATACGGCGGTTCTTATGAAACCCTGGTTGTATAGATTGAAAAATTGTTCCATATCGTATCGTCCGTGCGTGTCGCTACCGCTGCAAGGCTATCAATAATATGTAAGTGGAATTTTGTCAACGCCGTTTATCGATGCGGCATTTCTCATGCATGCGGATGGCAAGCTTTCCTGCGGATTTCATATCGTGGCCCAGTGCTATAAAACCGTGGTTTCTCATGATGATAAAGATGTTATCATCCAGAATTTCCAGAACTCGTCGCACGAGAGCTGCCGATCCGAAAGGCGCCTCTTCGCGCGTGACGGGAATATTCAGTGCTTCCGCACGCTCCAGGATGGCATCGCAATGGCCGTGGAAAATCGCGTTGATCTCCGGTCTTTCCCGGTATATCTCGAAGTGGAGCATGCTTTCGGAAGAAGGCTCCAGTGTACCGCTCGCGTGGACTATCGCCCTGTCCGGATCACACAGGTGAACTTTTACAAACGCGTCTTCGGTAAGGTCGTTTTTAAACTTCAGTTGGGAGGCGGTTATGATAAAAGAATCGTTTCCCTCTTCAGGTCTGAAACTCAGGTTGCCAAGAGAACTTCCCTCGTAGACTGGGGTAAGCCCCAGGTCGTGGAAACTTCCACACCAGCTTTTTAACTCCGCAATCGCCGGTTCCGTCGGAGGATGTCTGTCCGTAAATATGGTTTTAAAGCTGACTCTCATATCCCCACCCTTACCGGTACGGGATCAAGAATTCTTACAAGTTCCGCCGGCGATATTTCGACAAGAAGACCTCTGCGTCCGGCGTTGATTAATATGGTTGGAAGATCGGCGATGCTCTCTTCCATATATATCGGCATATCCTTCTTTGTACCAAAGGGAGAAGTTCCTCCCACCATGTATCCGGTGTGTTTCTGAGCGGTTTCGGGTTTGCAGGGGGTTACCGATTTTGCCTTTATCAACCTGGCCAGGGTTTTTGTTGATGCATGCATATCACCATGCATGAGCAGGATAAGGGGGCTTTTACGTTCATCTTCCATAACGAGCGTCTTGACAGTTTGATGCTCGTCGCATTCCAGCGATTTTGAAGCCACCCTTGTGCCGCCTCTGTCTTCATATTTGTAAGGGCGAAAAGTGAAATTAACGCCGTTTTTTCTTAAAACGCGGATAGCCGGGGTTGAAGGGATTTTTTCTTTCGTCATTACTTTGGTTTTTGTTGAGATTGATTGGCGAAAAAATGGCAGGTTATTTCTTGAATGTCTGTGATAATCTCATAAACAGCTTTTGTATGCCGGGGTTGTTCCAGACGCCTCTCGATCTGATGACTGCCTTACAAAGTTGTAATTTTGCCGGATCTTTCATCAACTCTTCAAGAAAGGGTTTTTGGCTCTTGACAAAACTGTCGAACTTCAACTGTACAGACTGTTCTTCGGAGAAGGGCATTCCACTGAGATTTTCCAGTTCTTCGGGAGAGAGTCCGACACCGCCAAGCATTTTGATGAAGTATTCACCGGTTATATTTCTGGTTTGCTGTGAGAACTCGCTGAATCTCTGGGGAGAGAGACCGGAATCCTTCATGAACTTGCCCTTGCTTATCTTTTTAGACTGGGCATATCCCCACAGAAAATCAAAATAATCATTAAAATCTGTCTCTTTTTTTCTCGCTGCCATGGTGGGAACTATACCATTATTCTCATAATTGTCAAACCTAATCTTGACTTATCAGACAAGAACATTGGAAAGATTGAGTGGTTGATCGGTCATACATCGATTTTTGATGATATTTATTAAAAGAAATTTCCAGGATTTTCCGGAAGCGGTGTATCGGAATAACAGGCCATGTCTGTTATTTGAAATTCGTGAATTTCCGATATACGTCTTGCGAATAAAAACACGCGTACGTTTCCTGATAATCTGTCCTATATTGCTGATGCCGTACCGTGTGAGCCCAAATGCTGCTTTGGTACCCGGTTCGACAGGTGAGAGGGAACGTTACTCTAGTCCCGGAACATCGCATCTTTTGTCAGGAAGGTATTACCGATTCCTCTCAATAGTACGCTTTGACTTCAGTTAATGTTCGAATTTTATGCTGGTCAGGGCAAAATTCCGTCGAAGCACTGCAGGCAAAGGTTTCCTCTGGGAATTTTAAGGGATTCCACGAAAGCGTCCATTGTATTAAACTTAACAGAGTCCGCGTCTATCTTTTTAGCAATCCATGCTTCCAGGTCTCTCAACTGTTTAATGGAAGTAATATCGCCTGTTTTAAAAAACTTTCTTGCCAGCAATTCCCCTTCGGACCGGGTAGAAATGCCGAAGGCACAGGGATGCATGAGGGGAGGGCAGGCAACCCTGACATGAATTTCTTTCGCCCCTGCTTTTTTAAGGTCTCGAACCTTGTTGAAGATCTGTGTGCCCCGAACGATTGAATCATCACATAGGATGACCCGCTTGCCTTTGACGTATGGAAGAACAGACAATTTGCGCTTGGCCATTTTTTCACGGGCAGTCTGGGTTATCTGGGTATAACTGCGATCGGCGTACCGGTTGTATAGGAAGACATCCTGGTAGTTAATCCCCGAACGTTTGTGATATCCAAGCGCGTGCCCGACCCCCGACATGGGGACCGGAGCGACGATATCCGCGGCAATGTCTGTTTCGTCAATATCTCTCTGGGCCAGGCTTTCTCCCAGATTGTTACGTGCTTCCTGGACGGAAACTCCGTCTATTATGGAATCGATACTCGCGGTATATGCCCATTCAAACGCGCAGTGCGCTTTACGCGGAGAATCGATTTGTTTGACAGTTTGAAATCCCTTGTAATTGATGAGGACTATTTCTCCGGGAACAACATCCCGGAATATTTCCATATCCATGTTTTGCAGTGCCCTTGATTCCGAGCTTACAGCGTAACCTTCAGAGTTTTTCCCGAGAATTAGAGGCCTGAATCCGTAGATATCTCTGGAAGCGTAGATGCCCTCTCCGGTCAATACCACCAGTGAATAAGAACCTTTGACCTTTTCTGAGAGAGCCGATATTCCGCTTATTATGTCGCCGTTTTCTATTATGATTTTGGAGATTATCTCGATGTCGTAACCCTTATAGAAAGACTTGCCCCTGTTCATCATGTCTTCCATGAGTTCGCCCGCATTAATCACATTGCCGCTGAAGGCGACCGAAATTTCTCCAACCTTGGTCTGCCATTTCATAGGCTGCCGGTCCCGCAGGCTTACATGACCTATTCCCCATGTTCCCTCCAGGCTTCGCAGTTCTTCGGAAGTGAACCTGTTAGTGACCCTGCCGTGATGGGTTATATGGTTGATTCCATTCCCATCATCAAAAGTCGAGATGCCGCAGTATTCCTGTCCTCTGTGCTGCAGGAAATCCAGCCCCTGGTAAATATAATCCACGCATTGTGCATTTGAATATATGCCGAAGATGCCGCAATTTTCCTCTATGAATCTCATGGTTCGGTCCTTTCCGCTTTTCCCGGGATGGTTGATATCATTAAAGGATAAGGACATTGGTGTGGAGATGTCCCCGTTATTCATCTTACATCATAGCCGCCAGGTATTTAAGACCGGCAGATATCGTTTTATCAAACAATATCTGCGTGATAACTCTGGAGAGATCTTACACGGTTATGATTTTTCTTTTGTATGGCGGAAATTCCCTTAACGGTTGCAAGGGCTGCGGCAGCCGTCGTTATATAAGGAATCTTGTACCTAATAGCAGCTTTTCTTATATAAGAATCGTCATACATGCTCATTTTACCGCTCGGCGTGTTGATTACAAGTTGAATCTCACGATTTTTTATACCGTCGACTATATTAGGCCGCCCCTCGTGCATCTTGAGTATGGGTTCCGACATGACACCGTGCTCCGCCAGGAAGCGATTGCTTCCCTTTGTGGCCTTCAGTTTAAAGCCGAGCCGTTCGAATTCTTTCGCCACCTCGAGTATGGCATCTTTATCATCATCGTACACGGTGATCAATACTGTTCCTTCTTCGGGAAGCATTTGACCCGTGGCTGCCTGGGCCTTGAAAAACGCGGTGCCGAAAGAGTCGGCTATTCCAAGAACTTCTCCCGTCGATCTCATTTCCGGGCCCAGGAGCGGGTCGACCTCTTGAAACATATTGAACGGAAATACCGCTTCTTTAACGCCGAAGTGCTTTATAACCCTGGGTCTTAGATGCAGATCGGCCAGTTTTTTCCCGAGCATCAGTTGCGTGGCTATACTCGCCATGGAGATATTGCAGATCTTGGAAACCAGGGGAACCGTCCGGGATGCGCGCGGATTCGCTTCAAGGATGTAAACGACATCGTTCATTATGGCATACTGTATATTCATCAGTCCCACTACGTTCAATTCTTTTGCAATTTTTTGTGTATATTCACAGATAGTGTTTATGGAATCGGCCGACAGACTGACAGGTGGAATAGTGCACGCGGAATCGCCGGAATGAACACCGGCAAGCTCGATATGTTCCATGACCGACGGTATGAACACATCCGTTCCATCGGATATAGCATCTGCTTCTACTTCTGTCGCGTTTTCCAGGAATTTGTCGATAAGAACGGGTCTTTCAGGAGTTACGTCGACAGCCGCCATGAGATAGCGTTTCAGCATTTCCTCATCGTGAACTATCTCCATGCCTCGTCCTCCCAGAACGTACGAAGGTCTGACCATTAACGGATAGTCTATTTCCTCTGCGATATCGAGAGCTTCCTGTAAGGTGCTTGCCATCCCCGATTCCGGTTCGGGTATCCCCAGCTTTTTCATCATATTCCGGAATCGATCCCTGTCTTCCGCCAGATCTATCATTTCCGGGGAGGTGCCGATAATCTTTACCCCGGCTTCGGCCAGTTCGTTAGCGAGATTAAGGGGTGTTTGTCCGCCGAATTGTACTATAACCCCTTCAGGTTTCTCGTGTTCATAAATACTGAGTACATCTTCCATAGTAAGAGGTTCGAAATAGAGCTTGTCTGATGTGTCGTAATCCGTGGAGACTGTTTCAGGGTTACAGTTTATCATGATAGCCTCGAACCCTTCATCCTTGATGGCGAAGGCAGCGTGAACACAGCAGTAATCAAATTCGATTCCCTGCCCGATACGATTTGGGCCTCCTCCGAGGACGATGATTTTTTTCCTGTCGGTTGTTGAGACCTTTCCCGGTGAATTGTACGTTGAAAAGTAATATGCGGCGTTTTCCACTCCGCTGACAGGCACTGGTTCCCATCCCTGCACAATGCCCATGGCTTTGCGCCGCTCCCGTATTTCTTTCTCCGGAACAGCGAGTAATTGCGACAGATAGCGGTCTGCGAATCCGTCCTTCTTTGCCTGCACCAACAGTTCGTCAGGCAGTTCGCTGCCCCTGTGTCGGAGTATATTCTCTTCCATCTCGACAAGTTCCTTCATTTGCTCGATGAACCATGGTTTGATGAAAGTTTTTTCGCATAGTTTTTCCACGGTTGCTCCCTTGCGCAGCGCCTCATACATGATAAACTGCCGTTCGCTTGTCGGTTTTGCAAGGAGTCCCATCAGGTCTTCGAGAGATCTTTCGTGAAAATCAGCCGCAAATCCGAGTCCGTAGCGGTTTATCTCTAGCGACCTGATTGCCTTCTGTAGGGCCTCTTTATAGTTTCTGCCGATGCTCATCACTTCTCCGACGGCACGCATCTGGGTTCCGAGTTCATCAACTGCTCCCTCAAATTTCTCAAATGCCCATCTGGCGAACTTCACAACAACGTAATCGCCTGAAGGGGTATATTTGTCGAGGGTTCCGTCTCTCCAGTAAGGTATTTCATCCAGCGTAAGACCGGCTGCCAGCATGGACGAGATCAAAGCGATCGGGAATCCGGTCGCTTTTGATGCCAGAGCGGAAGACCTTGAAGTTCTGGGATTAATTTCTATTACCACTACCCGTCCTGTTTTAGGATCATGGGCGAATTGAACATTTGTGCCGCCGATTACTTGGATGGCTTCCACAATATCGTAAGAATACTTCTGGAGACACGCCTGCAGTTCAGGGGTTATCGTCATCATAGGCGCCGTGCAGAACGAATCTCCGGTATGCACACCCATGGCGTCTACATTTTCTATGAAACAGACGGTGATCATCTGGTTTTTCGCGTCCCGGACGACTTCGAGCTCCAGTTCCTCCCACCCCAGTACGGATTCTTCGACAAGTATCTGACCGATAAGGCTCGCCGCTATACCCCTTCCGGCAATGGTTTGAAGCTCTTCCTTATTATAAACCAGACCGCCCCCTGTCCCGCCCATGGTGTATGCCGGTCGAATAACTACGGGATATCCCAGTCGCTCGGCGATCTTTTCCGCTTCTTCTACGGTATAGGCCGGCTCGCTTTTCGGCATTTCGATTCCCAGCCGGTCCATTGTCTCCTTGAATGCGATACGGTCTTCGCCACGTTCGATAGCGTCGACATTCACTCCGATAATTTTTACGTTGTATTTATCGAGAATCCCTTCCTTCGATAATTCGGAGGTCAGGTTGAGGCCCGACTGTCCGCCAAGATTGGGAAGGATGGCATCAGGACGTTCTTTTTTTATAATTTCCTTTAGATATTGAAAATTTAACGGTTCGATGTAGGTGACATCCGCTGTTCCGGGATCGGTCATTATTGTAGCAGGATTGGAATTTACAAGGACAATTTCATAGCCCAGTTTCTTCAGGGCTTTACATGCCTGAGTTCCGGAATAATCAAATTCACAGGCCTGACCTATGATAATGGGTCCGGAACCTATGATCATTACTTTTTTTATGTCTCTGCGTGCCGGCATACGATTTTGTCCTTTCCGGTATAATGGAATATATTTGATGAAAATTTTTTAAAGCGGCGGAAGTATAGAAAAGTCATACTGGTGTGTCAAGGTATAAAATCCACGCAATGTCCGGGTAATTTTTTGAGGCTGTTGATTCGCGGTTTTTAATGACGGATGTAGTGATTGAAGCTGTCGATTATGTTGCTCTATTTTTAACTGTTGCCCGAAAAGTTTGAGCTGTAGATCATTACTTGAGTTGATTCTTTAAACAGTTATTACTCCGGCAACAATATATGTCAAAGCCGTCATTCCGCCACGCCCCGGCTTTCGCCGGGGTAACGGGTCTGGATGCCCCGTATCTAGTACGGGGCAGGCTTATAGGGGTCCGGCATGACATTTGATATGTTTAATTGCCGTAGTAATACTGACACTCCAAGTCGGACCCTAATCCCGGGATATAATCCTTCCGGCAATTTTCAGGATATCTTCCTGGACGAGGTAAATGTTTGAAATGAGAAGCGGCATGATAAATATCGCTAAACATATCAATGCCCGTGAGTTCCGGCAACGAGTATCGTTGTCTGGCCTTGGGCCTCCGATCCGGGATTGAGTGAATTACTTTTGTAACGGCAGACAGTCGAGTGAATAAACGGAATGAGTGGTGAGGAGTAAGTAAATACCGAAGAGGGTAAAGAGAAAACCGGCTTTTATGTTACCTGGGGATTCAAACGGCGTTCTGCGTTATCTCTTCGGAGAACATGTCAGACAGTTATAGCGGTGTCGCAGGCCCCGGATAAAATCTGCACCACAAACTGTCGGGGCCACCGGTATTATCTGCCGGTGGCCCCGATTACTATCTCTGAATTAAGAGTTTAAAACTTACAGTGCATGTCTGATGTTCAAAACTCTAACGCAACATACCCAGGAACACGCCACCCGCGATAGCCGCGCCGATGGCACCTGCCACGTTCGGTCCCATAGCATGCATCAGGAGGAAATTCTGCCTGTTTTCTTTCTGGCCCAAGACCTGTACGACCCTCGCGGACATGGGAACGGCGGATACACCTGCTGCTCCGATCATGGGATTTATCTTTACCTTCAGGAAAAGATTCATGAACTTGGCAAGTATTACGCCTGCGGCTGCCGCACTGGCAAAGGCCACGACGCCGAGTACCAGGATCAACAGAGTCGCGGGCTGCAGGAAATTCTGTGCCGGCATGGATGCGCCGATAGCGAGTGTCAGGAATATGGTTATGATATCAACAAAGGTTGTCTGGGCTGTTTTGTTCAGCCGTTCGGTAACACCGGATTCCCTGAAAAGATTCCCGACCATAAAACACCCGATAAGGGGAGCGGATGAGGGGACTAGCAATATAACAATAATCGTCGTGATCAAAGGGAAGATAACTTTTTCCATTTTAGATACTTTCCTGAGCGACGGTTTCATGTATATCCCACGTTCCTTTTTTGAGGTTAGAAGATATATAACCGGCGGCAGAATAATAGGGACAAGTGCCATATAGGAATAGCACGCGACGGCGGTAGCGCCTATTATGTGCGGGGCAAGCAGTGAAGTAACGTATATGGTGGTGGGTCCCTCAGCACCACCGATTATTCCGATCGAAGATGCCTCCTGGGGGGTAAAACCGACCATCAAAGCCATAAAGAATGCCAGGTAAACTCCGAACTGTGCGGCAGCGCCAAGGAGCAGGGTTTTGGGATTGGCGAGCATGGGCCCAAAATCCGTAAGCGCTCCCAGACAAAGAAACATAAGCGGAGGCAGCATCTGCCACATGACCCCGTATTGAAAAACCCTGGAGAGCAGTCCTACAGGTCTTGTAGGCAAGACATCCTGGTCGGTTTGCTGCATCGTTATAAATTTGCCGATAACGTCTCCCTTGTTAAGCTGTTGCCCTTTGGATACCTTCAGAGAATCAACCCTGCCGAAAACGGGGGTTTTAATTTCTCCCGTATCCAGCTTGCATATTAGCTCGTCTTTGTCGAAAGAGTCACCCTTTTGCATCTGCACTTCCATTACTGTACCGGCCTGCGGGGCTTTCAGAACCATTTCGTAGTCCATCATGCCTCCGAGCGGCAGATTAACCAGCATCATACCGAACCCTATGGGTATCAGGAGAAGAGGTTCCATATCTTTGGCAATTGCCAGGTAAATCAATACCAGGCCTATAACAATCATGAGGGCATTGCCCCAGTAGAACAGGCCGAAGCCACTTTCCATTAATCCGAACATTATTATTATACCTCCGATAACAGCGTTTTAGATATTTCTCTCTGCAAAAATGAATTTTAAAAAAAGACTATCAGCTTATCCTTAGTCCAGAAAAGAAAACCTCCCGCAGTCCGGAAAACCAAGAAACCACACGACAACATATGATCAGTATGAACGCTATTGGATAAAATCCTGATGACATGTAAATGCGGAAAACAGTCGGTTCCTGGATGGAATCAGATGATGTCAAACAAAGACGGAACGTTATCCTTTGATACCGGTAAATTTTTGGGTGGCCACTTTCACCAGATC
The DNA here is from genome assembly GCA_002327865.1 of Syntrophaceae bacterium UBA2210. Lineage (GTDB taxonomy): Bacteria > Desulfobacterota > Syntrophia > Syntrophales > UBA2210 > UBA2210. Next base: position 35,219 of record DCUQ01000029.1, on the reverse strand, counting down.
TATCGCCACTTCCAATATTATCAATATCAAAAATACCATGCCGAAACCGCCACCTGCAATCTTTATAGCCAGACCCCAATCAACCATGTAAATACAAGACCCCCTTCACGTAATTATTATACTTTCGGTAAAACTAAACCGATAAAAATGTAAATAAACAAGACCCGAAAGCGCACGCTACATTACTCAGTACTATCAGGTTTCTCTATGTGGAAGCTGTACATCTGTCAGCCTTTAATATCATAAGGAAACGATAGGCAGAACAAATAGCGTTCTCCCGAGTTGAAACGTCCAAAATGTTTCAACTCGGGTTATACACAACTCTAAAACTTCACTTATTCCATGATCACCAATACCTGCTCGGCTTCCACGGTATCTTTTTCTTTCACTTTTATTTCTTTAATTGTCCCGTCAACCGGAGCAAAGATGGGATTTTCCATTTTCATCGCTTCAAGGACTACCAATTCATCGTTTTCTTTAACTTGATCTCCAACTTTAACTAAAATTTCAGTAACGCTTCCCGGCATAGGTGCTAATACTTCCATTCTCATACCTCCTGATATTTTTATTATAAATTATATGCTGCAACAGAATGTCCTGTTAACATATCCATATATTATGATAAGCGCCTATTTTGAAGCGACTTATCACCACATCACCCATACTTTCATTGATTTTTGAGCATGAGGTCTTTGTTTCCGCCGACTATCAATTGCCACAACTACACACCTGATATTATGCTTCTCAAGTCGGCAGACACCGATATCATGCTACCAGTTTGATGTCAATTGTTTTTTGAGGTCTAGGTTGTCTTCCTCAAAAACGGGCGCCATTCAATAAGAATGCATCCTTGCATAACTGTAGCCGTCCTGTTGTATTTGAAAGACGTTCTGACGTGCATTCATTCTGTCTTCACATTTTTCAAAGTATAATCACTCCGGTCTAATGTGTGGAAGAGATTCTTTGTTTAAAATTCCGGGCAAGAACCAACCGGTCTCGGGAAAAATGGTCCTGTGGTTTTGCACACCCCCTGATATGTTGCCGTAAACAGGAAGGGTGGCAGTTTATCGGCGATAAACAGCCACCCTTCCTGATCGGTATTTTTATATCATATTAATTATTTGCTGCTTGTGACAAATAAAAATTAAACAATACCTTGGGCCAGCATGGAATTCGCCACCTTGGTGAACCCTGCTATATTCGCACCCATTACATAGTTGCCGACAGCGCCGTATTCCTCCGAAGCAGCCAGGCAGGCACTGTGGATACTTTTCATGATTCTGAGGAGATAACTGTCGACTTCCTCCTGCGTCCACTTCAGGCGCATGCTGTTCTGGGTCATTTCCAGGCCGGAAACCGAGACACCGCCTGCGTTAGCCGCTTTGCCCGGTCCATAGAGGATTTTTGCATCCAGGAATATTTCAACACCTTCAGGCGTTGTGGGCATATTCGCCCCTTCAGCTACCAACTGAATACCGTTGTTCACGAGGTTCTGAGCATCCTTTTCATTAATCTCGTTCTGTGTTGCAGATGGGAACGCGCAATCGGCTTTATGGTTCCAGAGAGGATTATATGCGAGGTCCGCATCAAGGGGCGTATATACTGCTTCAGGATATTTTTCAGTATATTCCTTGATACGTCCACGAACGATGTTCTTGAGATGCATGACATAATCAAGCTTCTCGCGGTCGATACCGCTTTCATCATAGATATAGCCCGAGGAATCGGAGAGTGTCACGGCTTTTCCGCCGAGCTCGATAATCTTTTCTACTGTATACTGGGCGACGTTTCCCGAACCGGATACGAGGCATGTTTTGCCTTCCAGACTTTTATTTTTTGTGCCCAGCATCTCGGAGGCAAAATAGACACAGCCATAGCCGGTAGCTTCGGGACGTATTAAACTGCCACCCCAATCCAGACCTTTTCCGGTAAGTACGCCTGTAAACTCACCCTTCAACTTTTTATACATTCCAAACAGATATCCGATCTCTCTACCGCCGACACCTATATCACCGGCAGGAACATCCGTATCGGCTCCGATATGCCTGAACAACTCTGACATGAAACTATGACAAAATCGCATTACCTCGTTATCCGACTTGCCCTTGGGGTTGAAGTTCGATCCGCCCTTGCCGCCACCCATGGGAAGCGTTGTCAGTGCGTTTTTGAAAATCTGCTCGAAGCCCAGAAATTTCAATATACTCAGGTTGACGGATGGATGAAAACGCAGCCCCCCTTTATAAGGTCCGATTGCGCTGTTTGCTTGAACTCTATACCCCCTGTTAACCTGAACCTCACCTTTGTCGTCTACCCAGGGAACCCTGAATATTATAATACGTTCGGGTTCTACGATACGCTCAAGTATCTTGGCCTTTCGATATTCAGGATGTTTCTCTAATACCGGCTTGATCGATTCGGCAACCTCGCTGATGGCCTGTAAAAATTCCGTCTCACCCGGGTTGCAAGCCTCACACATGTTAATAAATTCCTGCATACGCTCTACTCCTTTTTTTGTTTTATATTCCAGATATAACCTCTGTGTTGCACAATTCCCTGTTGCTCTTTTTAAGCAATTCATAAAAATTCACGAGGTCCCTGTAGTCCATGACAGTCGACATGGTGTGATTTTCTATCTCTATATCCATCTCCTGAACACATGCTACGGGGTTCAAACCTCCGACAAGAATAATTCCTATTTTGTTGACGTCTACGGGTATCTGGCAGATTGGCTCGCTCATTTTCCCGATCGAAAGGACACCTTTTATCCCGGTTTCCTGAAGACTTGATACAAGCTTTTCAACAATACCGCGGCTGATTGCCGGTATTTCTCTGAAGTTGGCAAGTATTTTTCCCTCGCCCTCTTTGGCGGTCCGAAGTACGGACGTCATTTTCCCCAGGATAAAAGCCTCAGAGGGGTCGAGAGAAGATCCCGAATAGTAAATGAGCTCTACGAAACGCAGAGGGGTTTCTTTCTGTATTTGCAGAATCCCGCCGAATTTGGAATCCATGGGGATCCCGTTTTTTAATAGAACACCGTTAATTGCTACACTGCAGACAGTGGCAAATCCTATCTTGCCTTTCGGAACCAGAATTTCGCCGAGTTTTCCGCCCTCTCCGGCAAACGATACAAGGTTGCTGGAGCAAAGTCCCGCATCAAAGGCAGGGACCATAGCATGCAGAGCATCGATAAAATATTTTTTTGGTATGAAAGAGATGTTGACAGGAACAAGCCCCTTTTTCTTTTTCGGATCGAATGTTGTTCTGAACGCAAGGTTCTCTATTCTGGAGATTGCCAGACCGACCTTATCATGAACCCTGGCGCTGCCTATTTCCTCGACACCCTTTTCCGTTATGATTCTTCCGTCACGCCTGTCTACAAGCTTTGTTAGCCCTCGTTCATCCATCAACTTCAGATGATATCTGACGGATCTTTCGCTCAATAAAATGCCGTAGTCCTTTAAAAACCTTGAAATTAGACGAGAACCCACCGGTTTCTGTTCGTTATTCAGAATCTTTAAGATCAGGATGGTTTTTTTTTCTATATCATCATCTTTATGGAATAAAGCATTCATATGGCAATCGGCAACCTCTTTCCTACGGAAAGTGCCATGAGTAACACCTGAATAATAACTTGTCAATAATTTTTTATACATATCTGTAGTTTTAAGAAGCTGGTCCTACGGAAATGTAGGTTAATCGAGGCGTTTTATGTTTCCCCGGCGCTTCTTTTCGGCGGCTGGTATGGATTAAAAGCGTTGTTGGCCCGGTTGGCACCGTAATTGCTAGGGGAGTGGGAGGATTCGAGCGCCCGATTGTTGCCGAAGTGTCTGTTCTCCTGTGAAACAGTCGATACGAACGTGGCAAGGGATTATGAATCTAATATGTTCACCTTTGAGGATTTTTACTGAATATTCATGTATTAGAGTGATTTTATCACGGATATGTCCTATAGTCGGGCGAAAAGAGCAGTCGATCCTTAAACGGTGCTCATACAGAGTTAAATGAAAGAGGTGGCCACGTGTCGTGCAATGAAGCGATTATAAGAGAATCGGATGATTGCCCTCGGGAATTTTGCGGCATCTTCGGCATTTTCGGTGATCAGGAAGCCGCAGAGAAAACCTATCTCGGGCTGTACGCTCTTCAGCACAGGGGACAGGAAAGTTCGGGAATAGCTGCAACCGATGGAAAGGAGATATCTCTTCACAGGGGGATGGGTCTCGTCTGGTCGGTTTTCCAGGATCCGTACATAATGCCGAGGCTGTCGGGAAAAGCCGCGATAGGTCACAACAGATATTCAACGACCGGGTCGTCGGATCTGATGAATTCGCAACCTATACTTATAAGGTCCCGGGGCAGTCAGATTGCCGCCGCTCATAACGGAAACCTGGTAAATGCTTCCGAACTCCGCAATATGCTGGAGAATAAAGGTGCCATATTTCAAACTACATCGGACAGCGAAATAGTACTCCATCTTATCGCGCGGTCTAAGAAAGCCTCGATAGACGAAAAAATAGAAGATTCTCTGATACAACTGTCGGGCGCATACTGTTTTGTCTTCCTTACGCCTTCAAAGCTGATCGCGGCTCGTGACCCGCAAGGTTTCAGGCCTCTGTGTATAGGAAGAGCGGGAGATGCCTTTGTCGTTGCCTCCGAATCATGTGCCTGCGATATTATAGCTGCGGATTATATCCGAAGTGTAAAACCTGGGGAAATTGTCGTGATCGACGAAAGAGGTATCTCTTCGAGGTTTATGCCTCCAAGGGATCCGAAGGCTTTCTGCGTTTTTGAATACATATATTTTTCACGACCGGACAGCATTATATTCGACGAGAAAGTCGACAAGGTAAGGAGACTTCTGGGCAAAAAACTTGCAGAGGAGGCTCCCTGCGAGGCCGATATCGTTATAGCGATTCCCGATTCCGCGAATACAGCCGCTATCGGATATTCTCAGGCATCGGGCATACGTTTTGAAATAGGCCTTATAAGGAATCATTACGTAGGCAGGACTTTTATTGCACCTCACCAGAATGCAAGAGACCTCGATGTTCGTATAAAGTTCAATCCGGTTACTGGGGTGTTGAGAGGAAAACGTGTTGTCGTTGTTGAGGATTCGATTGTTCGGGGAACCACACTGAAACAGTTGATACATCTCATACGCAGTGCCGGCGCTTCCGAAGTCCATGTACGGGTAAGCTCCCCCCCGGTCGTATCCCCCTGTTTCTACGGAATTGATATATCGAGCCGGGGTGAGCTGATTGCGTCGTCCCACCGTGTGGAAGATACATGCCGGCATATAGAAGCCGATTCACTGGCATATCTGTCGGTTGCGGGGATGCTGAGTGTCGTTCCCAAAGGTAATCTGCAATGCACGGCATGCTTTACCGGGAATTATCCGACAAAGGTTCCCGAAAACTTCAGCAAGGAGATATTTGCACAAAGTCGCGGTGAATAATACAAGAAACAGAAGAAGGTATATGATGAGATTTGCTAAACGTACAGATTGTGGGAAACACGATATTTTCACTGCAGGCCAGGAGGTCGAACTTGCCGGATGGGTGGATGCGCTGCGTGATCACGGAGAGGTGCTTTTTATCCACCTGCGTGACAGAAGCGGTATCATACAGGTTGTGTTTAACCCGGACAATACCCCGGCCGATATATGCCAGCAGGCGGCAACACTTAGAAACGAATACTGTATTTTTATTAAAGGCACTGTTGTTAAGAGGAAACAAGGTACGGAAAACTCCAACATTAAGACGGGTATGGTTGAGGTAATAGCTTCCGGGCTGGAGATCCTGAACAGATCAAGAACGCTCCCTTTCTCCATATCTGAAAAGGCAATGGTTGCAGGTGCGAACATTAACGAAAAAAGCTCGGTGGCGGAAGACAGGAGACTGAGGTACCGATATCTGGATCTCAGACGTCCCAGTATGCAGAACAATTTAATTATGCGGCATCGCATCATTAAATGTGTTCGCGACTATCTGGATGAAGAAAACTTTATAGAGATAGAGACACCAATGCTGACGAAAAGCACCCCCGAGGGAGCGAGAGACTATCTGGTGCCCAGCCGCATACACCGGAAACGATTCTACGCGCTTCCGCAGTCGCCCCAACTTTTCAAGCAACTTCTCATGGTGAGCGGGCTCGAACGCTATTTCCAGATAGCGCGTTGTTTTCGTGATGAGGATCTCCGTCCTAACAGGCAGCCCGAATTTACACAACTCGACATGGAAGCATCCTTTATCGATGAAGAATTTATCTATGGATTGGTTGAAAAGCTTGTCACCCGCATGTTTGCGCTGGGAGGCGTCTCTCTCGAATCTCCTTTCCCGAAAATGACCTGGCATGAGGCGATGGATACAATGGGGAGCGATCGCCCCGATACCCGCTTTGACCTGCGTTTTACGGATGCCACGGATATATTCGGAGAAACATCGTACGGAATTTTTAAAACGATTCTGGACAAAGGAGGGGTGATAAAGGGGATAAATATCAGGGGTCAGTCGAGCAAATTGAGCAAGAATGTGCTGCAGAACGAATACGCGAAGAAAATAGTTCCCTCTTTCGGAGCAAAAGGAATGACCTGGATGAGAGTGGCCGAAGGAACGATTGAATCCAATATAGTCCAGTTTTTCAGCGAAGAAGAAAAGAAGGGGATAATTGAGCGATTCAGGGCTGAGGACGGTGACGTCATCATCCTGATTGCCGACATTTCCTGGAATACGGTCGTATCGGTTCTGGGGCAGTTGCGGCTGCACCTCGCGAAAAGACTTGACCTTATAAATGAAGACGTATATTGTCCCGTCTGGATTGTAGAATTTCCGCTCTTTTCTCTGACAGGCAGGCGTATCACATCGAATCATCATCCCTTTACCGCACCAGACCGAATAGATTTTGACCCGGAAAGCCGGGAAGATCTTCTTACGCTCAAATCCCGTGCCTATGATCTGGTTGTCAACGGTGAAGAACTGGGCGGTGGCAGCATCAGAATTCACGAGAGAAGTCTTCAAAAAAAGATTTTCAAGATTCTGAATCTGTCGGATGATGAAGTAGCCGAAAAATTCGGATTCTTCCTCAGGGCTCTTGAATACGGAACTCCTCCTCACGGAGGTATCGCCCTGGGAATGGACAGGGTTATAGCCATGATACTGAAGGAGGAATCCATCCGTGAAGTTATGGCTTTCCCCAAGAATCGTAGTGCTTACTGCCCGCTGAGCGAGGCACCCTCTCCCGTTACGGAGAAACAACTCCTGGAACTTGGTCTGCTTGATCGCGACAAGGGGAAATGGGTTAACGGTAAAAAGGTCATTGCAGAGTAAAACGAAGCAGAGAGCGATTTGAAACAATGAAGGCATTTCTTGCGCTGGAAGATGGGAAGATATTTGAAGGTGTGTCATGTGGTGCGCCTGGCGAGCGTTGTGGAGAAGTAGTATTCAATACCGGGATGACCGGTTATCAGGAGGTACTTACCGATCCCTCTTACAAGGGACAGATAGTGGCAATGACCTATCCTCTTATCGGTAATTACGGTATAAATGAAGAGGATTCGGAATCGAGATCTCTATGGCTCGAAGGGTTTGTTATCGGTGAACTGAGCAGGATAACGAGTAACTGGCGATCACAAAAAGATCTTGGGTCTTATCTCAGGGAAAACGGGGTTATAGGAATTCAGGGCATCGATACACGGGCGTTGACCATGCATATCAGGACCAGGGGCGCCATGAGGGCTGTCATATCGACTGTGGATAACGATACGGATTCGCTGATTGCCAAAGCCGTCGCGTCGCCCGGATTGAAAGGACGGGATCTTGTGACGGATGTGACATGTGATGAACCCTATTCCCTAAGCGAACAGGATGGTCCGAGGGTTGTTGTAATGGATTTCGGCGTTAAACAGAGTATACTGAATCAGCTTTATAACGCGTGCTGCAACGTTACGGTCCTGCCGGCAGAGACTTCGATCGATGATATTATGGCTTACGAGCCGGAGGGGATTCTGCTTTCGAACGGACCCGGTGATCCCGACGCAGTGACATATGCGATCGAAAACACCAGAAAACTTGTAGGGAGGGGAGATATTCCGATATTCGGAATCTGCCTGGGTCAGCAAATTCTGGGTCTTGCACTGGGCGGCAAGACGTTCAAGCTGAAATTCGGTCATCACGGATCGAATCACCCGGTGAAAGATCTCGAAACAGGCAAGATCGATATCACCGTCCAAAATCACGGGTTTTGTGTAGACATGGATTCCCTTGACAGGAGGGATATCGAGGTTACACATGTAAATCTGAACGACAACACTCTGGAAGGTTTCCGGCACCGGAAACTTCCCGTATGTTCGGTACAGTTTCACCCGGAAGCGGGCCCGGGGCCGCACGACGCGCGATATCTCTTCGAGCGTTTTACCGAAATGATAAAGAAGTCGTAGCAGAGGCAAGAAATGAACGAAAGTATTTTCATCGTTTTGCCCATGATATGCGTTTAAAACCACCGGACACAATCGGATTGGAATAATAAGATAAAAATATATGCCTAAACGTACTGATTTGAAAAAGATACTGATTATCGGCTCGGGTCCTATAGTTATAGGGCAGGCTTGCGAGTTCGACTATTCAGGTACACAGGCTTGTAAGGCCCTGGTGGAAGAGGGCTACGAGATAGTTTTGCTGAATTCAAACCCGGCTACTATAATGACCGACCCCGAGATGGCCGACAGGACATATATAGAGCCGATAACTGCGGATACGGTTGAGAAGATAGTAGAAAAAGAACGTCCGCAGGCGGTACTCGCCACGATAGGAGGCCAGACGGCCTTGAATACAGCCGTTGAGGCGGCCGAAAGAGGCGTATTCGAGAAATATAATGTTGAAATGATCGGTGCCGACCTTGCCGCGATAAAACGTGCGGAGGACAGGGATGAGTTCAAAGCGGCGATGAAGGAGATAGGTCTCGAAGTGCCGAGAAGCGCTATCGCCAATTCCATGGAAGAAGCGCGGAGGATCGCCGGGGAACTGGGTTTCCCTCTTGTTATACGTCCCAGTTTCACTCTCGGGGGTACCGGTGGTGCCCTGGTCTATAATGCCGAGGAATTTGAGGGGCTTGCCTCTAATGGTATAGAGCAGAGTATGATAGGGGAGATACTGATCGAGGAATCCGTTCTCGGGTGGAAGGAATACGAGATGGAGGTGATGCGCGATCAGCAGGACAACGCCGTTATTATCTGCTCCATTGAGAATTTCGACGCCATGGGAGTGCACACGGGTGATTCGATTACTGTCGCGCCGGCACAGACGCTGACCGACAGGGAATATCAGTATATGCGAAACGCGTCGATCGCGGTGATTCGAAAGATCGGTGTTGCAACGGGAGGATCGAATATTCAGTTTGCGGTGAACCCTGAGAATGGCCGCGTTGTTGTTATAGAGATGAATCCTCGTGTTTCCCGGTCCTCTGCTCTTGCGTCAAAGGCGACAGGGTTCCCGATAGCAAAAATTGCCGCCAAACTCGCCATAGGATACAGTCTTGATGAAATTCCAAATGATATTACAAGACGAACACCCGCGTCCTTTGAACCTGCCATAGATTATTGTGTGGTCAAGATTCCCCGGTTCGCCTTTGAAAAATTTCCGGGTGTGGAAAATACTCTCACTATCTCCATGAAATCGGTGGGTGAGACGATGGCGATCGGCCGTACATTCAAGGAGGCATTCCAGAAAGGTTTACGAGGGCTGGAAACAGGTCTTAACGGGTTCGATTACGAATATGATGGGAGCATGGAACCGGAGCGTGTTAACGCGATGCTTGTTCGTCCGACACCGGAACGCCTGTTTTATATAAAACAGGCAATTCAAATGGGAATGTCGATGGATCATATCTCCGAACTCACTCGTATTGATCCCTGGTTTTTGAGCAACATCCGGGAGATCGTAGTTATGGAGCGGGAGTTGAGGAACTGTGGACGGATCGGGAATATTTCCGAGAGTATCCTGCGGCAGTCGAAACGGTTCGGTTTTTCCGACTTGCAGATCGGTGAAATTGTCAAGATGACCGAGCACGAGGTCCGCGCCATTCGTGAACAGGCCGGAATCACACCTGTTTACAACCTGGTCGACACCTGCGCGGCTGAATTCGAAGCGTATACGCCATATTATTACTCCACGTATGGGGGACAGAAGGATGAAAGTCGCGACGTGGAAACAGGCAAGATTATGATAATCGGAGGAGGTCCGAACAGAATAGGCCAGGGCATAGAATTTGATTACTGCTGCGTACACGCTTCAATGGTTCTTCGAGAGCACGGATATAAGACGATAATGGTAAATTCCAATCCGGAGACGGTATCGACGGATTATGATATATCCGACAGTCTCTATTTTGAACCGTTGACCCTCGAAGATGTCTTGAATATTGTCAAAGTCGAAAAGCCTGAAGGTGTTATCGTGCAACTCGGGGGTCAGACGCCGCTTAATCTGGCCCTGCCCCTCGCGCGAAACGGTGTAAAGATTCTTGGTACTCCGCCGGAAGCTATCGACCGGGCCGAGGACCGGCAGCTTTTTAAAGATATGGCCGACATGCTCGACATAAAACAGCCCGACAATGGTACGGCGCTTTCCTTCGAAGAAGCGGAAGAGATAGCCGATAGAATCGGTTATCCCGTTCTTATCCGGCCGTCATATGTTCTAGGCGGACGAGCCATGGTAGTGGTATGGAACAGGGAGGACCTCAGGGGATTCGTTAAAGAAGCGTTTGATGCTTCACCAAATCATCCCGTACTGGTGGACAAGTTTCTTGAAGATTCCATCGAAGTTGATGTCGATGCTGTTTCGGACGGCAAAGATGTTATAATCGGCGGGATTATGGAGCATATCGAACATGCCGGTATCCATTCGGGGGACAGCGCGATGGTGCTTCCCACTTACTCGCTGAGTGAGGACATGCTTTCTAAGATACAGGAAAAAACTAAAAAGCTGGCTCTGGAACTGGGTGTTAAGGGATTGCTCAATATCCAGTTCGTCGTCAAAGAAAATGAACTCTATATCCTGGAAGTAAATCCGAGGGCATCCAGGACGGTTCCTTTTGTTTCCAAGGCCACCGGGATGCCGCTGGCAAAAATCGCTACGAGGGTAATGATTGGTCAGACCCTGAAAGAGCAGGGTGTAGAAAAAGACCCCAAACCCGGTTATTTTTCGGTGAAGGAATCCGTTTTCCCCTTTAACAGATTTTATGGTGCCGATATTCTTTTAGGCCCGGAGATGAAGTCCACGGGCGAGGTAATGGGAGTCGATTCCGATCTGGGGATAGCCTTCGCGAAAAGTCAGATCGCGGCGGGACAAATGGTTCCGGACTCCGGTAAGGTATTTATAAGTGTTAAAGATTATGATAAAAAGGCAATCATAGATATTGGAAAACAGTTTGCCGATCTGGGATTCGAAATATTATCGACACCAGGCACGGCAAAAACGCTCATGAATAACGGTGTGAGTGTAAGACAGTTACCCCGGCTTGACGAAGGGCGGCCCAATCTCATGGATTACATGAAGAACAGGGATGTTGAACTTCTCGTCAATACACCGAGCGGTCCGAAACCGAGACAGGATGAAGTAAGGATCCGGAGTGTGGCGGTTTCGCATAACATACCTGTTGTAACGACGATTTCCGGTGCCAGAGCAATGGTTAACGCCATCAATGCCATCAGGCGTCACGGCTTGACGGTTCGGTCTCTGCAGGATAGATATAACGAAAAGAGATGATACCGAACTGCCATATACATCGCGACCGGATTAATTAGGTTATATTTTTAAAAGGGAGGCGGTTAGTAGTGAGTCAGAAATCAACTGCCACAAAAGGAGCAAGAGAGATATCGCTTTTGTGGGAAATAAGCCAGATTTTAGAGCAGGATACCGATGTTAAGAAAATAGGGGCACCTATACTTCGTGGCCTTGAAAAATTTATGGGTATGTCAAGAGGCTTCATTACCCTGCTTAACAGGCAGACGGGAGAGATCGCTATCGAGGCCTCCCATGGCCTTTCAAAGGCACAAAAAGAGAGGGGAAGGTACAAGATAGGTGAAGGTGTCGTCGGCAGAGTGGTTGAAACGGGGAGACCCATGATCGTGCCCAGAATTTCCGACGAACCCTTATTCCTGGACAGGACGGAAGCACGTAAAAATCTTCCTAAGGATAAGATCTCGTTCATCTGTGTTCCTATAAGAAACCAGAACGAAATAATAGGCACCATCAGCGCAGACAAGGTTTTCGATGAATCGGTTTCATTGGAGGAAGATCTCCGTCTTCTCACGATTATAGCCTCAATGATCGCTCAAGCAGTCCGTATCCTGCAGCAGGAGGAAGAGGGGCATCAAATTATTCTCCAAGAGGGGGCTCGACTCCAGAGGAAACCTTACAGAAGCTCCCAGCCCATGAGTACCGGTCACGAATCCCTCGATAATATTATAAGTGGACTTAGAATCGGCGATAACGTGGTCTGGCAGGTAGATAATCTCGATGATTACAGGCAGGTCGTCGATCTCTTCGTCGAAAGAGCTCTCAAAGACAAAAAGAAACTTGTTTATATGAGATTCGCCGATCATGAGTCACTTATAAAACCCGATAAAGAGGTAGTTACCTATCACCTTAATCCCGCAAGCGGCTTCGAGGCCTTCTCAACGGAAGTATATGATATAATTACAAAAGAAGGGGAAGGGGTATTCTATGTTTTCGATTGTCTCTCCAATCTTCTTTCGGAATGGTCTACCGATTTAATGGTAGGAAATTTCTTTATCATAACGTGTCCCTACCTGTTTGAACTGGATACCATCGCATATTTCGCGGTCATACGTGGGAGTCATTCCTTCCAGACCATCGCCCGGATTCGTGAAACAACGCAGGTTCTACTCGACGTTCATGACGATAAGGGGGATATATATATTCATCCCCTTAAGGTATGGAAGCGCTATTCTCCCACCATGTTCCTTCCGCACAAAAAAGAGGGTAATGAATTCGTTCCCATTATAGACAGCGTAGATGCGGCGAAATTATTTTCCGACATGTCGAAGAAGCGGAAAGAAAGCAGTGAACGAAGTCTAGACTATTGGGACAGATTGTTCATCGAGGCCGAGGGGCTTCTCGACAAGCCCTGGGAGTCGGAAAAAGAAGAAGACATGATTGAGCGTATATGCAGTATCATGATCAGCAGAGAACCCAGGATGTCTATTCTCGTTAAGGACAAATTTTCTCTCGAAGATCTCTTGAGGGTAAGGGAGAGATTGATAGGTACGGGGTTTCTTGGGGGTAAGGCAGGAGGTATGCTGCTTGCCAGGAAAATTCTGGAACTTGACAAGAGCTTTGACTGGAATCAGATTCTAGAGGAACATGATTCTTTTTATATAGGTTCCGACGTGTTCTATACCTACCTGGTTCAGAATAACTGGTGGCGTTTGCGAATGGAACAGAAAACGAAAGAGGGTTATTTCAAGGCGGCCCGCATTCTCCGGAACAGAATGAAGCACGGTCTCTTTCCTGATGAAGTCAGGGAACAGTTCTACAGAATGCTTGAATATTTCGGACAATCGCCCATTATCGTGCGATCAAGCAGTCTATTGGAAGATTCCTTCGGGAATGCTTTTGCCGGTAAATATGAAAGCATATTTTTAGTAAATCAGGGAACCCCCGATGAGCGATATGCCCAGTTCGAGAACGCTATCCGCACAATATATGCCAGCGCCATGAATGAGGATGCCCTTACCTATCGTATGCAAAGAGGGCTTGAAAGGGCCGACGAACAAATGGCTCTTCTCGTGCAGCGGGTGTCGGGATCACACCATGGGCACTATTATTTCCCCGATCTCGCGGGGGTCGGTATCTCCTACAATACCTTTGCATGGAATAAGGGCATCGATCCCAAGGCGGGCATGCTGCGTATGGTATTCGGGCTTGGAACGAGGGCGGTGAACAGGGTTGAGGGAGATTATCCCAGAATCGTTGCATTGAATCTTCCCCTACTGAAGCCTCATGCCGGAATGGAGGATACGAGGAGATTTTCTCAACGCGATGTCGACCTTCTTGATCTTGAACAGAACAGCCTGAAAACACAATCGGTTCTCAATCTGCCGAGTGAAGAGCTTGGCATCAGGATGGATAGAATTGCCACCAGAGATCACGAGACCGACCAGAAGATACGCAAACTCGGAATAAAAGGCCAGGAGGCATGGATAATTACCCTGGATGATTTTCTTTCGGGAACGCAATTTACAGATATTATGCAGAAAATGCTCAGGAAGCTTGAAACTATTTATGAATATCCCGTTGATATAGAATTTACAGTAAATTTTACAGATAAAGATGATTTCAGGATCAATCTGGTACAGTGCAGACCTCTTCAAACACAGGGAGAAGGGAAACGGGTTGAGTTCCCGAAGAATGTCGATGAAAGTAACATACTGTTTCAATTTGAAGGGAATTTCTTCGGTGGGAGCATTAAAGAATCCGTGGACAGGATTATCTATATCGATCCGGCACACTACACGGCATTACCACTGCAGAAGAAATATGAGGTTGCCAGGCTCGTGGGTAGATTAAACCGGCAGATTGAGAACAGGGACGAGACCCATGTTATGTTACTCGGCCCTGGGAGGTGGGGTTCAACGACACCTTCGCTGGGAGTTCCCGTAGGATTTTCCGAGATAAACAATATCTCGGTACTGGGTGAAATCGCGTATTCAGACGGCAATCTTATGCCGGAACTGTCATATGGAACCCATTTTTTTCAGGATCTTGTCGAGACAGGTATTTTTTATATAGCTATTTTCCCGGGTCAGAAAAATGTTATCTTTAGCCTTCAATGGCTGAAAAGATTTCCCAATAAACTGGAGAAATTAGCACCTCATTCTGTTAAATACCAGGATGTTGTGAAGATATTTGATGTCGGCAAAAAAGACCTGAAAATACTGGCGGATGTTGTTCACAGGAAAGTGATTTGTTATCACTGAATACCTGTTTTCATATAAAAAAAGACCCGATCGGGAAAGTCAAGAAATGCCATAAACGCAGTATTCGGCTGCTGAGGGGGGTGGCGGCTCCGGGAATTAATACTCCGCCCAGAGATCAGGCATAAAATGATCGATGAAAGTCAGTACGGGTATCGCTCTGTTTACTTTTATGTGTGTTACCCGCCCTTTCAGAATATATTACTGACCTGCCTGTCATATCCCGGATTGCGAGTTTTTTACCCCAACCCTTAAATATTGCCATGATCGATGTTAAAAAAACGACAATTATGTGTTATTGTCTTTCTACATCAAAGTAACGGGCAGAAATTGGATATAAGATAGCATTAAAGGATGATTACTGCTGAGTTGAAGCAGCCTTTTGAACTGAACAGCGAGCGCATTCCCCGCTGCTTGCGGCGGGGTCAGCGAGCGAATAAAAAATGAAAAATTCCTTAACAGTCGGAGATTCCCCGCAACTTGTTGCGGGGAGATTCAATCGGATAAAAAGCTGCTAAATGGCAGGGAGAACAGCAATAAAAGGTGATAAGAAATGGAGAAAAGGGAACAGCAGGAAGCAACCCTTAAAAGCAGGGAAATGCGTGAACTTTCTTTGCTTTACGAAGTAAGTCAGGCTCTGGGTCGAAGCCTGAATATTCGAGAAGTGGTAGGCCCCGTATTAAATGCACTGGCGGAGAAAATGGGCATGACGCGCGGGACATTGACACTCCTCAATCGAAAGAGCGGGGAAATGTATATCGAAGTCGCGCATGGTTTGTCCGAGTCACAGAGAAAAAAAGGACGATACCAGATAGGTGAAGGAGTCACCGGCAAAGTCGTTAAAACGGGAAAACCCGCCATTGTTCCCCATATCTCGGACGAACCCCTTTTCCTGGACAGAACAGGATCACGAAAGGATCTTCACAAAACGGATATTTCTTACCTGTGTGTTCCCATAAAGCTCGGGAGGGAAATCATCGGCGCGCTAAGTGCCGACAGACTTTTTGATGAGACCGTATCGTTGAAGGAAGATGTACGCCTCCTTTCTATTATCGCGTCCATGGTAGCCCAGGCGGTTCGGCTTCGCCAACAGACCCAGGAAGAACGCGAACTCCTGATACAGGAAAATCTGCGTTTACAGACTGAATTAAAAGAGAAATTCCAGCCGGCGAATATAATAGGCAAGTCCAAAGGGATGCGGGAAGTGTATCAACTTATTGCCCAAGTGTCCAACAGTACAGCCAATGTATTGATCCGTGGTGAGAGCGGGACAGGTAAAGAGCTTATAGCGAATGCTATTCATTTTAACAGTCAGCGGGCAAGTAAACCGCTTGTTAAAGTGAATTGTGCCGCTCTTCCCGAAACAGTGCTCGAAAGCGAACTGTTCGGTCACGAAAAAGGCGCATTTACGGGAGCTACTTCCATGAGAAAGGGTCGTTTCGAGTTATCTAACGGAGGGACTATATTTCTCGACGAGGTGGGCGATCTTCCCCCCATGGTACAGATTCGCCTGTTGAGAGTCTTACAGGAACGCGAATTTGAACGGGTAGGCGGAACGCAGACGATGAAAATCGATGTTAGAGTAATTGCCGCCACTAACAGGAACCTTGAGGAGTTGATGACCCAGGGAAAATTCAGAGAAGATCTATATTACCGGCTTAACGTGTTTCCCATTTATGTGCCCCCGCTCCGGGAACGGAAGTCGGACATCATGCTTCTAAGTGATTTCTTCGTGGAGAGATATGCCCTGGCAAACAATAAGATGATTCAGAGAATCTGTACCCATGCCATAGATATGCTTATGAGTTATCACTGGCCGGGTAATGTAAGGGAATTGGAAAACTGCATTGAAAGGGCGGTGCTTCTCAGCAATCAGGGTGTAATATACGGATATCACCTCCCTCTCACGTTACAGACCCCCTCATATTCGGGTACGATTCAATATGGGACGCTGCAGGGGGAATTGGACAGGTATGAGCGCGATCTGATCATAGATGCGCTCAAAACCTCCCAGGGAAACATGGCGCAGGCGGCGATAATTCTCGGTACCACGGAAAGAATCATTGGATTGCGGGTTCAGAAATACAATATTGATTTTAAGCGATTTCGGACATAAAGGTAACTATATAAGTGTGATCCCACATAATGGTAGGAATTTTATGCCGTTTCTGCCGTTTTTTTCTTGTGGTATCGGTGTAAAGTCAACTAAGTCCTTATAATAGATTATGTTCTCGTGAGTTAATGGGTTTGGCACGGGAGTTGCCTGATATAAGTTGCCTGATTGCGTTTAAAAAACGGGAGATGGGAGAAAATACAATGTCAACTAAAAACAGCGAGTACATTTTAAAAGAGGTAAGAGATAAGAACATAGAGTTTATCCGCCTGTGGTTCACGGATGTACTTGGTTTTCTTAAGAGTTTCTCCATATCTCCCAGGGAATTGGAGCTGGCCTTCGAAGAGGGTATGGGGTTCGACGGTTCTTCCATAGAAGGGTTTGCGAGGATCGAAGAAAGCGACATGGTGGCGAAGCCTGATCCGAATACCTTTACCATACTGCCCTGGCGGGCAAGTGGTAATGAAAACGTCGCCCGTATGTTTTGCGATATCGTAAAACCGGACGGGACTCCGTACGAAGGAGATCCCCGCTGGGCACTCAAGAGAAATCTGAAGAAGGCGGCTGACCTGGGTTATATCATGAATGTAGGCCCGGAGCTTGAATTCTTTTATTTCAAAGATTCCGGAGGGACCGAAATCCTGGATCGGGGAGGATATTTCGATTTGACACCCCTGGACGTTGCCAGTGATCTCAGGCGTGATACGATCAGGACACTCGAATTTATGGGGATTCCAGTGGAGTACAGTCACCACGAGGTTGCTCCGAGCCAGCATGAGATAGATTTGCGCTACACGGAAGCTCTTGCGATGGCCGACGCGGCAATGACATATCGTCTGACGGTTAAAGAAGTTGCCATGCAGCACGGTGTTTATGCCACTTTCATGCCGAAACCCATCTTCGGGGAAAACGGAAGCGGTATGCACGTACACCAATCCCTCTTTAAAGATGGAAGCAATGCTTTTTTCGATGAGAAAGATGAATATTTCCTGTCGAAGGAAGGTAAGAGCTATATTGCGGGTTTGCTCAAGCATGCGAAAGAGCTGTCGTCTGTAGTAGCACAGTGGGTCAATTCTTACAAAAGACTGGTTCCTGGCTACGAAGCTCCTGTATACATTTCATGGGCGCGGAGAAACCGTTCGGCGCTCATTCGTGTTCCCATGTACAAACCGGGGAAAGCAAACGCTACGCGGATGGAGTTTCGCTGTCCCGATCCAGCCTGTAACCCATATCTCGCTTTTGCAGTCATGCTGGCGGCGGGTATGAAAGGCATGGAGGAAGGTTATGCTCTGCCCGATCCGGTTGAAGAGGATATCTTCAAAATGACGGAAAAAGAGCGGGACGCAAGGGGTATCGAATCCCTGCCGGGAAGTCTCGGACAGGCAATACACATGACGGAAAGAAGTGAACTGGTAAGAGAGACCCTGGGAGATCATATCTTCAACAAGTTTATTGAAAACAAGAAGCTCGAATGGGATCAATACCGCATGCACGTGAGTAATTATGAACTGTGCAAATACTTGCCCGTCCTTTGATTATGCTGAAAAACGCTCATCGTCACCCATGTAAACCCCGGGCCCCGGTGCCTTGAGAGATTTCTTACATCACATTGTAATGCGGGAAGAGTAAAGTTTTTTCAGTGAAAGGTTATCACAGCAGGCGCGTGATATCATAAAAGCACCCATGAGTGTCGTTGATGAGTCCCGGGGCCTTTTTGGAGAGAGGATATCGGATTTTAAAGAAGGCAAAAGATGGTGACATCCTTCTAACCGTAATATATCTTGACGCGCAGGATACGCTCCCCGGGATTACTCGGGGGGCGTGTTTTCGGGTGAGGGGGATGATCCGTCGATGGTCTGGAGAGGCGAGATTGAAATATTTTAGCGGTATTAAACTTGGCTCGATAACTTGGACCAGGACACTTGACCCGAACTTTTTATGGTCTTCTGATATCGGAAGGAATGACCGGAAAATCTGCGAAAAGATTTACCGGCAGGAGTAACTTTATGGAGGTACAGTATGTGCGGAATCGTCGGGATAATAAATACTGACGGGAAAGTTATCGACGGGAGTTATGTAAGAGAAGCTATAAGGATTCAGCGTGAGCGAGGGAACGGACTGGGAGGCGGATTCGCCGTCTATGGTTCGTATCCCGAAAATAAAGACAGATATGCTTTCCATATCATGTATGAAGGAGGCCGAAACAGTCCTGTTATCTCCATCGTCGAGGATTATCTTAAGACCAAGGCAAATATCTACCAGTCTGAACAGATACCCGTATATCCGAATGATCGTATAAACAAAAGCCCTTATTTCAAACGGTATTTTCTGAAACCGATCGAAGAGTTCATAAGAATGGAACAGACGGAGGAAGACTATATCGTCGAGGTGGTGATGACCATCAACAAGATGGAAGGAGTCTTTGTCCTGTCTTCGGGGAAAAATATGGGAGTTTTCAAAGGTGTGGGCTATCCGGAAGATATAGCCGATTTTTTCAGAATAGAGGACTATAAAGGACATACGTGGATCGCCCATAATCGCTTTCCTACTAATACCCCGGGCTGGTGGGGGGGGGCTCATCCCTTTACTCTTCTGGACAAGGCGGTGGTACATAACGGGGAAATTACCAGTTACGGAACCAACACGCGATGGCTAGAGATGTACGGTTATTACTGCATGCTTAAGACGGACACCGAGGTCATATGCTACACATATGATAAACTGACACGGTTAGACAACCTTGCGAAAGAAGATGCCTGTTATGTAATGGCTCCCTCGCTGTGGGAAGAAATCGACCGAACGAATGATATGAAAAAACGGTATCTAAGGCAGATTTACGCATCTGCCATAATAAACGGCCCTTTCGGAATTGTCTTGACCCACAGTAAAGGTGCCATTGTCCTCAATGACAGGAATAAGCTTCGTCCCGTAGTCTGTGCAAAAAAAGGAGATACATATTATGCGTCATCAGAGGAGTGCAGTATCAGGCTTCTCGAACCGGATGTAGATCGCATGTGGTCGCCCAAAGGCGGTGAACCTGTTATCATAGATTTTGCAGGGGGGGGCAGTGATGAGCGATAAGACAACCATGAAAAATAATTGGAAAATAATACCTCCCTTTCACCCGGAATTCGATCTCCAGAGATGTGATTATAAGAACGGCTGTCAAATATGCGTAAAGGAGTGTTCGTTTGGAGAAATTTCACTCAAACCGGTTAAGGAAGAGAGCGGTAAGATTGTCTATCGACCCTGGGCGAACATGCGGGCGTGCAATTCGTGCCAGCGTTGCGTCAAGATGTGTCCCCAGAGTGCCATCAGTATCGCGATGCAGCCCATGCATACTTCTCACGGCTACTGGGGAAGGGAGCCGGTAAGCAATATATGGCGTCAGGCCGGTTCAGAAGGAGGTGTCTTACTGGTAGGCACAGGCGCGACGGGTCCCCAGAAACGGTATTTCGATTATATTATGTTTGATGCCTGTCAGGTCACTAATCCTTCCATCGATCCCCTGCGTGAACCGATGGAAATCAGGCGATATCTGGGTCGTAAGGCGGACCGGTATGGCGGCGAAGTCGGCCCGCAACTGAAGCTGGAAGTACCGATTATGTTCGGTGCCATGAGTTTCGGTGCCTTGAATCTGAGGGTTCAGGAGGCGGAGGCAATAGCCACACGACAGATAGGAACTTACTGGAATACGGGAGAAGGCGGGTTTCACGAAAAACTGAGAAATTACGGCAGAAATACGATCGTTCAAGTCGCTTCGGGAAGATTCGGTGTCAGCGAGGATTATATGAAATCCGCCGCGGCCGTAGAGATTAAGATCGGGCAGGGAGCCAAGCCCGGAATCGGAGGTCATCTTCCGGGCGAAAAAGTCACGGAAGGCATTTCAAAGACGAGGATGATTCCGGAAGGTTCCGACGCTCTTTCACCGGCTCCTCACCACGATATCTATTCCATCGAGGATCTGAGACAGCTCATTTATGCCATAAAAGAGGCGACCGATTATAAAGTTCCCGTATCGGTGAAGATCTCTGCCGTTAATAATGTTGCCCCGATTGTCAGCGGCATCGCGCGGGCCGGAGCCGATATTATCGCCATTGACGGTTTTCGCGGAGGCACCGGAGCGACACCCCTTCAGATACGTCAGAACACAGGTATTCCTATAGAACTTGCCATATCCGCCGCGGACAGGCGACTCACGGAAGAGGGGATAAGAAACACGGTCAGTCTCGTGGCATCGGGCGGGATACAGACTTCTTCCGATGTTCTGAAGTGTATATGTCTTGGCGCCGATGCTGTTTATTTGGGAACACCGGTGCTTATAGCCCTGGGGTGTAATGTATGCCAGCGCTGTTTCACAGGCCGGTGTCCCTACGGCATCACCACGAACAAACCCTCTCTGGCGGAGAGAATAGATGTGGGTGAGGCAACCAGGGCTCTCGTCAACCTTCTTCATGCCTGGGGAGAAGAGATAAAAGAACTTATGGGATCCATGGGAATAAGCGCTATCGAAGCTTTAAGAGGGAACAGAGACAGATTGCGTGGTGTGGGTCTTAATGAAGAAGAACTGAGAATTCTCGAAATCAAACACGCCGGAGCTTGATATGCTTACGATAGAAGCGAAGGGTCTTTACTACAAGGCTCTAAACAGACAAATCAGGAAGTCACTTTCACGTGGGGAAAAAGAGATTGTCCTCAAGGATGTCCTCGGACAGCGTTATATAGGAGGCGGCCTCGAGGGTAAGGCCCGCTTTAATATTTACGGTACGCCCGGACAGGATCTCGGGGCTTTTATGAACGGTCCCGAGATAGTCGTTTACGGCAACGCCCAGGATGGCGTGGGCAATACAATGAATGAAGGAAAAATCATCGTCCACGGCAAAGCGGGTGAAATTCCGGGTCATTCGATGCGTGGGGGGAAATTATTCATTAAAGGCGATGTGGAATACCGCGCCGGTATACACATGAAAGAATACCTCAAATCCGTGCCGTGGCTGATAATAGGCGGAACGGCCAAGGATTACTGCGGCGAGTATATGGCAGGAGGCAGGATAGTGGTATTGAATATGGAGAACAGGAAAACATCGCCTGTCGGATACAGTGTGGGGACAGGTATCCATGGTGGTGCCATATTCGTAAGGGGTGATATCAAGCAATATCAGCTCGGAACAGGCGCTATCTTTGCTGAATTCGATGAAGCGGACGAAAAGTTTTTAAGAGAGGTTTTTGAAGAATATTCAGGAAACTTTGATGTCGATACAAGCGGCATGGTGCCGGGCGATTTTGTGAAGATCACGAGGAAGGGACGCAGGCCCTTTGCTAAACTCTATACGCCCGGGATGAATATCAAAACGGACGCTCCGGTTCACTTTAACCTTACGCCTCCCTGTACATACGCGTGTCCTACAGGGATACCTACGCCGGTTTTTTTCAATCTCATTAAGAACGGAAAGGTTCGCGAAGCCCAGCAGTTAATGGATGAATATACACCTTTCAGAATGTCCGTGTGCGGGACTGCCTGTCCGGCACCCTGCATGGATGCGTGTAACCGGGGTATGGTCGACGAACCTCTCCATTTACAGGAGATGGCCAAGAAGTACTATCCCGATTTCAATCCCGATATTCAGGAAAAAGAGAAGGCGCAGATTATATCTATAATAGGAGCAGGACCCGCAGGTCTCTCGGCCGCCTGGCAGCTTGCGAGACGGGGATATAGAGTAAAAGTCTACGATGCACTGGATGATCTCGGCGGTAAAGTGAGAAGGGCTATACCCCGCGAAAGACTTTCAGACAAGCTCCTCGACAGGGATATGGGAAGGATCAGATCGTTACCGATCGAATTTAACACGGGCGTTACGATCGATCGGGGTACGTTCGACAAGCTCTATAAGGGATCGGATATCGTTATCGTTGCCACGGGGGCCCATATAAGCAGGAGAATCGAATGTACGGGTGGAGAAAGAATACAATCCGGCCTCAAGTTTCTTATGGATATCACCGAAGGGAAGGAAATCGACCTTTCGGGAAAAGAGGTCGTGATTATCGGTGCCGGTAACGTGGGTATGGATATTGCGTGTGAATCCTGGAGACTTGGAGCGAAAAAGGTAACAGCCGTCGATGTTCAGAAACCTCTCGCCTTCGGTCATGAACTGGATACGGCGGTAGCGAAGGGAACGAATATTGTATGGCCTAAATTCATAGAAGCCGTTGATAATAAAAAAGTTTTATTCAGGGATGGAACGGAACTGAAAGCTGATGTAGTGTTTTCCAGCATAGGGGAAATCCCGGATATTTCTTTTCTCCCAGAATCCGTCTTGATAGACGAGAGGGGATATATCGCTACGGCGGAGAAATCCTTCCGGAGCAGTGATTTAAAAGTTTACGGGTGTGGTGACATACGTAAACCCGGACTTATTACCGATGCCGTTGGGTCGGGGAGGCTTGCGGCACTTGAGGTTAATGCGATTCTAACGGGGAGAGAATTTATTTATCCGGAAAAAACCCTCGTACCGAAAAGACGGATAAACACCCTCTATTTCGGCAATGAAGAGGATGAGATAGACAGATGCATGAGTTGCGGTACCTGTATCTTTTGCGACAAGTGCATAGAAAACTGTCCTCAGGAAGCCATCAGCCGCAACGGGGAGATTTTTACGATCGATTCACAAAAATGTGTTTTATGCTATACCTGTGTAAATGTATGCCCGCGCGGTGCGATCCAGGCCGAGTTCATAAGCGATCTTGCCTCGGACAAGCCCGGTAATTAATGTAAGTCAACCGATTTTGCTTGCCGGACAGGAAATGATCCGGAATTAAAAGATGTAATGTCGCAGTAAGAATATGAGTTAGGAAAGTTCGATTTCTGTCGTTGCAGATAATTTGGAAATACCCGGGCAGCTCCTCTGTTTGCCGATCTGAGATTTGCCCGGAAAGATTTAAGATAGTATAAGGAGACATTTTTACCAGTCATGTAGAAAAGCCAATTGATACGCCGATAAAATCAATTATTGACATGATAACAGGCATGAGATCGAGAAGGCACGGAATATGAGAACAAAATTTATTTTTATTACCGGGGGAGTTCTCTCTTCGCTCGGTAAAGGACTGGCCGCCGCTTCCATAGGCTCCCTTCTTGAGTGCAGAGGGTTGAAAGTAACCAACCAGAAACTGGATCCGTACATTAATGTCGATCCGGGGACAATGAGTCCCTTTCAGCATGGTGAAGTCTTCGTTACCGACGACGGGGCGGAAACCGATCTTGACCTAGGTCATTATGAGCGTTTTACGAGCGCTGATCTCGGTAAAAAGAACAATCTTACGGCAGGGCAGGTATACTTCTCGGTAATTTCAAAAGAAAGACGGGGAGAATATCTGGGTGGAACAGTTCAAATCATACCCCATATTACCAACGAGATAAAAGATTATATCAGAAACGCGGCCTCCGGGTCCGATGTCGCAATTGTGGAGATCGGAGGAACAGTCGGAGATATTGAGAGCCTCCCCTTTCTGGAAGCGATACGGCAGTTTCGGAACGAAGTGGGAAGGGGAAACGCGATCTTCATCCACTTGACGTGGGTTCCCTATATCAAATCGGCGGGGGAGGTGAAAACAAAACCGACGCAGCACAGTGTAAAAGCTCTTCGGGAAATAGGTATTCAACCCGATATTCTTCTGTGCCGGACAAATGAACTCCTGTCGAATAATATAAAAGCAAAAATCTCTCTTTTCTGTAATGTGGAAATAGGAGCGGTTTTTACAGCAAAGGATGTCGACTGTATTTATGAGGTTCCGCTTGTTTTCCACAACGAGGGTGTCGATCAGAAAATCGTGGAGCTTTTGAATATATGGACGGGGCAGCCGCAGTTGGATGACTGGAACAAAGTGGTAAGCAAGATAAAGGTTCCGTCTAATGAAGTCTGTATAGCCATTGTAGGTAAGTATACCGACTGGGCAGATTCATACAAAAGTCTGAACGAAGCTCTCGTACATGGCGGTATTCCGAACGATTGCAGGGTAACCCTCCGTTTCGTGGATTCGGAACAGATAGAGCATGAAGGGATCAATAATCAACTTGAGGGCGTTGATGGAATACTGGTGCCCGGGGGATTCGGGATACGGGGAATCGAGGGTATGATCGATACCGTAACATATGTCCGTCTTCATAAAATACCCTATTTCGGCATTTGTCTCGGCATGCAGATGGCCGTTGTGGAATTTGCGAGAAATGTATGCGGCCTGAAAGCCGCCAACAGTTCCGAGTTTGATAGCAGCACTGCTTATCCTGTCATCGATCTGCTTCCGGAGCAGAAAGATGTTACCGACAAAGGGGGCACCATGAGATTGGGGGCCTGCGAATGCATCCTGAATACCGACGCGCATACCTTTGCGTTTGAAGCATATGGTATGGGAAAGATAAACGAACGCCACAGGCACCGTTATGAGTTGAACAACGAGTACAGAAAGGTGCTGATTGACAACGGACTGCGTATCAGTGGTACGTCGCCGGACGGAAACCTTGTGGAGATAGTGGAACTCGATGATAATCCCTGGTTTCTGGGGTGTCAGTTTCATCCTGAATTCAAATCAAAGCCGATAAAGCCGCACCCCCTTTTTTGCAGGTTTATTGAGGCATCTTTTAGATATTCCAAAGGAAAGTAGTCGGGATTTCATAATAATGACAAATCGAATCATAGATATCATACTGAAGACGCTGAACTATCTTAACAATTGGAAACTGTTTGTCGGAAAAGATCCCCGCCATGTTATTCCCGGCGCGCTCGTCATATTCCCTCTTTTCCCCGACAGGCTTTTCTGCGGTCTTGCCGGAATCCTGGCGATTAGAAAAAATACCGATCACGGACAAGAGGACGTTATCGAAGCGCTTTCGAACAGTTTCCGGGAGGGATCAAGGAATAATCTGAAAAGTTTGGGATCTGTCTATGATTCGAGCGAGTACTACCTCGGTGGCAGCGATACGCTCGAGGCCATGAGAAAAAATCTCCATGAACTTAAGCAGGATTCATACATGGAGGATATTTTTTTCGGGATCAGAAAGGGCAGAAAGCTGGAAACACTTAGCCGGAAGATGAAATCTTTTCTGGAGAAGGAAGAAAAACTGTTAGAGAAACGGGCAGGTTATTTCTCTACGGGGGATATGGAATATATCAATAATCACCTCACTCTCTTTAAAGATATCGTGTGGGGTGTCGAGAATGATGTTCTTTCGAATATCGAGAAAATCAAATCCCTTTCGAGAACAGGGAGGTCGGTGAACTTGTTGAGAGAAGCGTTCAGAAAGTACAGGAATATCAATCTGATCCTGAATTCTCTCGACCGGTTGGAGGTACGGGGAAGAGATTCGGCCGGTATGCAGATAAGTCTTGAACTTGAAAAGGATAGTTCTCTGGACAAGGTAATAAGTACCATAAGGAATAAAGGCCTCTACGATGACTGGCTGTACAGGACGAAACCCGGTGATCTCATGGACGGTTGCATCCAGATTTCCCGGGGAGCCGGGGGAAACGGTCGCGTGTTGATCTCATTTACCTATAAAAAGGCGTCTGTCACCGGCAGGCTGGGAGAGAACGGGAGGTATCTGAGACACAGAATAGAATCGGATGAATTGTTTCACACAGTCGCCGGTGAGGTGATTGAATCCGATATATATCTTGCTCACACCAGATGGGCTTCAGTCGGGTCGATAACCGAGAAAAACTGCCATCCCGTTAATAATTATACCCTTAATGCGAAAGATGAAGATGAATACGGTAAGGAATACCCTTTCTACGGAAAAGGCGAATGGTTCATAAATGTTGCACTCAACGGAGATATAGACAATTACCGCCTGCTCAGGGAAGAAATGGAACCCGAGGGGGAAGAGCTTATCGACACGGGTGTTACGACGGATACCAAGATAATCCCCCTTAGAATTGAAAAATATCTGTTTGAAGGTCACAGCCTGAAAGAGGCGTTTCGGCTTGCCCTGCGCGACTTCGAAGGTTCGCATGCCATTGCCATGGAAAGCAATCTGGAACCGGGAGCGGTGTTTCTCGCACTCAGAGGGAGCGGGCAATCACTGTATGTAGGGCTTTTCGACAGCCAGTATATGTTCGCGTCGGAGCTATACGGTTTGGTGGAGTTGACGCCCCGCTTCATCAAGATGGATGGCGAAACCGAAAGAATTGCGGGAAACCCGGAAACCAGGGGGCAGATTTTCGTTCTCCGCAACGATGGAAACGGGGTTTCGGGTATAGACGCGCTCTATTACGACGGGCACCCCCTTGAATTGTCGGACGATGTTATTCAAAACGCGGAGATTACAACCCGCGACATAGATAGGAGAGATTATCCTCATTTCCTTTTGAAAGAAATAATGGAAGCGCCGATTTCGGTAAAGAAGACCCTTAGAGGTAAATACACTATAACCGGGAGGAAAGGTTACCGCGATGTTACATTCAATCTCGGAGAGGATGTCATTTCGCCGCGATTGCGGGACGCGTTCGGAAAAGGTCTTATAAAAAACATCTTTGTTGTTGGACAGGGCACCGCAGCGGTGGCGGGCGCGGCTGTTTCGGAGGCGTTGGCCGCATACCTGGGCGGAGCTAACATCAACATTAAGGCGAAAGCGTCATCCGAACTGAGCGGTTTTCTTATGAGAGACAATCTAGCCGACACGCTTGTAATCGCCGTTACTCAGTCGGGAACAACAACGGACACGAACCGCGCCGTGGCTATGGCAAAAGAAAGGAATGCCCATCTCATCTCGATTGTAAACCGGAGGCAGTCGGATATTACCCATGTGACAGATGGTGTCTTTTATACAAGTGACGGTCGCGATATAGAGATGTCGGTTGCTTCGACCAAGGCCTTCTACGCTCAGATAGTTGCGGGTTTTATCCTTGCGCTCGATTTTGCCGGTATCCTCGGCACAATGCCGGGCGACCGGATTGCCGAAGAGCTTTTATCCATTGAGTCCGCACCGAAAAAGATGGAACGGGTAATCGAAACGAGAAATGCCATACAGGAATCGGCCCGGGATATGGCAAAGAAAAAGAGATATTGGGCGATTGTAGGAAGCGGGCCTAACAAGGTTGCAGCCGACGAGATACGAATAAAACTGAGCGAACTCTGTTATAAAACCATTTCATCGGATGTCGTCGAGGATAAGAAACATATAGATCTTTCATCGGAGCCGCTTATTATCGCTTGTGCGGCTGGGAATCCGGAGCCTGTTATTCAGGATATCGCAAAAGACATAGCCATATTCAAAGCCCATCAGGCGTCGGTGGTGGTAATAGCGGACGAAAAAGAAAGGAGATTCAACAACATAGCGGATTACGTGATATCCGTTCCTTCCTCATCGTTTCCTGCTTCGGTAATTCTCAATACGATGGCAGGCCACCTGTGGGGCTATTATGCAGCCTGCAGCATCAATGAGGAAGGCGAGTTTTTCCGCAGGTTCAGGAATGATCTCTCCGAAAGAACCATGGATCTGGACAGGGATTCCAAGTCTCTTTTCGAGAAGATTGCGGACCTCGATGTTCACAGGATCGTAGAGAATTTTCATACGGAATTTCGTAAATTCAGGAACAGGGGGTTTTTCTCCTCGATGAGTGTCGAGGTTGTGTCCGATATCATTCTCCTGTTGAAGTATGTAGTCGGCAAGCTTCCCATCGAAGATTTCTGGCAGGAGTATGAAGGGAAAAGGCCATCTTCATCGCCGTTCGACATGCTTGATATATCTCTCGGGAGGGCGGTAGATGAGCTTTTACGTCCGGTAGACGCCATAAGGCATCAGGCTAAAACGGTTACCGTCGGAACGAGCAGGAAAAGCGAGATTCAACGGGGTATACTTTTCGACTTTATGAGAGAGATCGGGTTCTCCATTGAAAATCTGACAAGTCGCGAAGGCTTTACTTTGAAGCGGCTTCAAAAAGCCCTTTCTTTCATAAGAGGATACACGCTATATGATATAGCAAACCTTGATTACGACGGGAGACCTTCGGAATTTACCACGATCTGCATAAGTAAAAAAGGGGGTATTTCCCGCGGAATGAAATCACGTGTAAAGAAACCCGGCCCCCTGAAAGGGACAAAAAAGAATATCGTCGGTACCGGAGAAGTTTACGCCGGGCTTGGAAAGACCGACAAGGCGCCGGTCGTTATTGTTCCTCTCCTTGGGAAAGACCACGGCATAAGACATATACTCCTTATTCATGTGATTTTCAAAAATGATCTGACGGCGTCCGAAAAGAAAGAAGTCCTCGGAGATAAGTTCAGCAAGATAAACAATCTTGTGAACGAATACAATATCGCATGGGATGACAAGTTCCTGGATACAATTCCCGTGGAATCGCTTCTCGGTGAAGGAGTTGACGTAATAGCGGGGAAAATCATGAAATCACCCGGGGAAAACGGTCCATGAAATAGACCCGGTATACCCGTCCCAATTGCTGCGAAAGGATCGCAGTGATGAATATCGGTGGAATAGACGCGGTTAGCGGAGGAGAATATTAGAAAGGTAGTGTAAAGATATGAACATGAACAGATCTTTTCTCAACTTTTTTATAGTTCTTGGTATAGGGGATCTTATCTATGGTCTCTGGTCGGGTGACAGAATAAGCGTGGTGATAGGGGGAGTAATCATTGTCGTTGTTATTTCTATCATCCAGAAAGACAAAGAGACAAAGAAAAACAGCGTCGCCGGTAAGAAAGCCCGCGTAAAGAGATAACGTTCGTTGTCGAGATGAACCCGTAGCTTCTTTATCCCGCCTTAATATTTATCGAGTCAGGCAGGCCTTGAGCCTTCTTATGGAATCGTCCCTTCCAAGTATGCCTATAAGCGTCGGAATATCGGGTCCGTGACAATTTCCGAAAAGAGCCAGACGCAGGGGGAAATAAAACTGTTTCCCTTTGATGCCGAGCTCGGCAATCGATTGTTTTGTCAAAGAAGATAGCTCTTCGGATTCCCACTCGGTTTTTCTGCTCAGCTCATCGATCCAGTAAGCATAGATTTTCTGAGAATTTTCTTCTTCGATCAGTCGAATGTCTTCTTCCGTGAAGATAAGTTCTCCATAGAACATCTTCGCATGCTCCACGATATCGGAAAGACGATAGACATAATCGCGAGCGGTGTTGATCGCTTTCATGTATTTGTCTTGGTTACTTGTATCTATACCGGCTTCTTCAAAGAAGCGTCTGGATTGATCGGCGATATATTCGATGTCGAGACTCCTTATATACTGTCCTCCCATCCAGTTCAGCTTTTCTATGTCGAATACGGCTCCGGCCTTGTTAATCCTGTCCAGTGAGAATACGTCTTCCAGTTCCTTCAGAGTGTATATTTCCCTGTCGTCTGCCGAATGCCATCCTAGAAGCGCTATAAAATTCAATATCGCTTCGGGAAGGTATCCCCTCTGAAGGTAGCTTTCGACGGAGACGTCTCCCTGTCTTTTGCTCAATTTGCTCCTGTCCGAATTCAGCAACAGGGGAAGATGAACGAACACAGGCGGTTTCCACCCGAAGGCCTTGTAAAGAAAGATGTGTTTCGGTACGCTGGAGAGCCATTCTTCCCCGCGTATAACATGAGTTATCTTCATAAGATGATCGTCCACCACGCTTGCGAGGTGATAGGTTGGAAATCCATCCGATTTTATAAGGATCTGGTCGTCGATGATCGAGTTGTCGACGGCGACCCTTTCGCGCACGACATCGTCGAAAACGGTTTTCCCTTCTTTCGGATATTTAAGACGTATGACGAAGGGCATTCCCTGATCCAGTCTGTCTTTCACCTCATCATTCGAGAGGTTCTTGCATTTGCCGTCGTACATCGGCGGCCGTTTTCTCTTTCGCTGCTCTTCCCTGAGCTTTGTCAGCCGTTCCTCGGAGCAGAAACAATAATAAGCATTTCCGGAATCCAGCAGTTTATGAATATGCTCCCTGTAGATGTCCATACGTTCGGATTGTATGTAAGGCCCGTAACAACCCCCGATATCGGGACCTTCATCATACCGGAGCCCGACTTCTTTCATCGTGGATATGAGGTTTTTCAGGGCATCGGAGATGGATCTTTTCTGATCGGTATCTTCTATCCGTAGGATAAATTTTCCTCCGTGCTTGCGTGCGAACAGATAGTTGAATAATGCCGTTCTCAACCCCCCGACATGAAGATATCCCGTCGGACTGGGGGCGAATCGTACCCGAACCTGATTGTCGTCTTTATTCATTGTAACGTTCCTGTTGTCTGTAGTTTGTGAAGAATCGGAGAGAAGCAACGGAATCAATAATGTGTCTGCGCACCGTTTTGCATGTTTTTATCCCATCTTCCTGCCAGGATTCTTTTCAAACGACTTACTATAATGTTTTGTGTAAGATTACAACCAGAATATCCCTTGCCTTTTTAAACATCTCTACTATATAAAGAAAATCGATCGTAAAGACAGAGCGGGTTTTTAATGAAGGAAGAAGGCTTTATTCACCTGTGTCAGCCTGATTCGGGTAAATCATGCGGGGCCTGTTGCGGTCTGTATAATTATGCCGACAGTACGAGAGAATCCCTGGTCGATAGACTGCGCAACAGAACGAGGATATTTCGCGAGACGGTTAAAAAAGCGAATGACCCAAAGGTTTTTTTAAACAGAATACGGAGCATCGAATCGCCGGAACGGATTTATGACACAATACATTGTTGCGAGTACCTGGGATTTCTTGACGACGAGGAAAAGAGAGTCGGTTGCCTGCTGCATCCCCTTCAGAACGACGGGGAAGATATGAGAGATCTGTCATTTTATGGAAGGGAATTGTGTGCCGGGCACATTTGTCCCAGCTACCACTTCATATCCAGGGATGAAAAGCTTTCTTTAACCAGGATAGTCGATGACTGGTATCTGTACGGCCTGTGTATTACCGATATAGACCTGGTAAAGGAGTACTTTCGTTTTATAAGCGAGGGTATTTGCGAGGTGCCGCGTTACGAAAGGTTTGAAGGCAGGCTGAAGGATATCGCACTTGATTTTTTTTCTCTGAAGATTTCCTGGCCGTTCCGGTCGACGGATGCGAACCGCTTCGGGAAATACTATTTTGACGGCTCTCAGTATATGATAAGTCACATCGATTATGACCACCTGGGATACGAGCGGTCCAGATTCGATAAGATATTCCTGAGTCTCACTTCTAGTTTCAGGACACCGGATGAACTCAGGGAGGGGGAAGAAATAATCAGGAAAAATATAGAAGAATTCATATCCTGCTATAAAACGGATGCCATCTTGTGATGTAAGTAATATGTTTGTTAACGTATTTATATTCTACCGGAAGATTTCTGAAGGACATAACAGCAGGAAATTTCAGTAGTTCGTTGCAGGGAGTCATACGCCTTGTGTTTACGATTTTTTGTAAAAAGGACGGTCTGTTAAAGTGTTGAAAAAAAAGCTTCTGTATTCAAGGGATGTTATCTGTCACCGTGTGAAAGATCTGGCTGATGAGATTTCGCGTGATTACGAAGGGAAGGAAGTTGTGTTCATCGGTGTTCTCAAGGGGAGTTTTATCTTCATGGCGGACCTGCTACGGTGCATGAAGATGCCTCACAGTGTTGATTTCGTAAAACTGGCAAGTTATGGCTCCGGTTCGGTAAGCTCGGGAAAGATAACGATTACTACGGACATGGAAACGGATATAGAAGGTAAAGACGTGATTGTTCTGGAAGATATAATAGATACCGGGATAACGATGGCATTTCTAATGGAGCGGCTTAAAAAGAAAAAACCGGCTTCTCTGAAGATATGTGCATTGATGGATAAGAAACAGAGAAGAGAAATATCAATTGATGCGGACTATGTCGGGTTTGCCGTGGATGAAGGATTTATTGTGGGGTACGGACTTGATTTTAACGAGCAATTCCGGTGTCTGCCGGACATATACGTGATTGAGGAGCACGATAGTGATTATCCTTTGTAAAAAGTGCGGGTTAAAATACAGGTTTGACGCATCTCAGATAGACGGTGATGGTATATGGGTCAGATGCAGCCACTGCAAGACGGTTTTCTTCCAGGAAAATCCCACGGCGGAAATCGATGTGCCAAAAGATGCGGTACGGCCGGGAAAAACGATCGGGGAGGAAATATGCCGGGAGAATCCGGAAGATGCGGAACAGAAAGAATTATATGGCGGTGACATTGAGATCACGGATGACGCGAAAACCCGGGAAAAGATAAGTTCCCGGCGTCCCCGGTTGCTCGGCGTAAAAACCCTGTTTTTTCTCATATTGGTTATCTTTTTGTCGGGAGGGGCATATCTTTGGTTTTCACCTCACGCTAAGGAGTTAATCGGGAACAGGGTGTTGCCGCATGTTGAAAAATTAATAGGGATTTTGCCCGGGGTGGAAAAGCTTTTCGGGACAGGTAGTGGTGATGTTTCGGATATTAATCCACAGGAACTGGCTGTCGACCTTGTGAAGGTAAGGGAGCGATTTCTAAAAAACTGGCTTGTCGGTGATATTATGGTGGTTGAAGGTCTGGCCGTTAATAACAATAAGTACTCGATTACAGGCATAAAGGTCAGGGGTAAAATACTTGATGCGGCGGGAGAGATTCTTGGCGAGGAAGAATCCGGCTGCGGTAATATTCTTACGGATGATGAACTGAAAGGGTTGACGGAGGAAGAAATCATGAAAGAACTTTCCGACCCTAACGGAGGAGAATTTTCCAACGCATACATAGAACCGGGTGCGGATATTCCATTTATGCTGGTGTTTATAATGCCCGCCGGCGAGGCCAATGAATTTGTTGTCGAACTTGCCGATGTAAAGATGGCTAACGGCAAGTAGATTTTGACAGGTTTTTTAAGAATGTAGGTAGGAGGATTTACGTGTTGCTGACGCGCAAGGTCGGGGTAGCCTTGTCCCTTTTGATATTGATAACCGCTGTGGGAACTGCGGGGTATCATTTTCTGGAAGGGTGGTCCCCGGCCAATTCCTTTTACGCGACAATAGTGACCATTGCCACTGTGGGTTTTGGGGATTTTTATCCGGTAACCCCGGCGGGAAAGGCTTTTGCGATTTTCATCATTATCTTTGGTGTAGGCACTATGGCCTATACGTTTGCAATGATGATGGATACCTTTATGGAAGGACGTTTGAAGGAACTCCTGGGGAGGGGCAAATTGGAAAAGCGAATCAGGAAGATGGGAAGCCACTATATTATTTGTGGTTACGGAAAAATAGGAAACCTTATCTGTGCCGAGCTGGCCCGTGAAAATGTAGAGTTTGTTGTCGTGGACAACGACCCGGAGGTGATACGGAACGTCGAGGAAAACGGTTTTGCCTACATAAAGGGTACCGCTACGGATGATAAAACCCTGTTGGATGCCGGTATTAAGAGGGCAAAAGGTATTGTTTGCGCGCTTCCCAAGGATGCTGATAACCTCTATGTTGTCCTGACGTCCAAGGAGTTGAATCCTCAAATATACATACTTTCCAGATTCGAAGACAATACCTCGGAACGCAGGTTGATGAATGCGGGAGCTAACAGGGTAATGTCGCCTCACAGGGCCGGCGGAATGAGAATGTCTCAGGCCATACTGAGACCCGCAATGCTTGATTTCATAGAGATTACTACGATGCGGCAGAGCCTCACGCTCCGGATGGAAGAACTGGAGATTTCCAGGGAATCGCCTGTGCTCGGCAAGAAGCTGGAAGAATCGGGGTTGCGGAAAGAACATAATCTGATCGTGGTTGCCGTCGCGAAAAAATCCGGAAAGATGGTATTTAACCCCGTAGCGTCTTATGTAATAGAATTGGGAGATAAATTGATCGCCCTTGGTGAAGAGGAGAAACTGGCTGAATTTGCCAAGTTACAACGGGTGTGACGAGACCCTGTTGAACTGAACAGCGAGCGCATTCCCCGCTGCTTGCGGCGGGGTTAGCGAGCGAATAAAAAATGAAAAAATCCTTAACAGTCGGAGATTCCCCGCAACTTGTTGCGGGGAGATTCAATGCTTAATGTTTAATGTTGAATGTTTAATTTTTGATTATTACTACGGTAATTAAAGAGATCTGCATAACCTCATAAAACATGCCTTTTTGTCATTCCGTGCACGCGAAACACGACATGGAATCCAGTGTTA
>DCUQ01000055.1 GCA_002327865.1 Syntrophaceae bacterium UBA2210 | reverse complement strand
GTCCAGTTTCTGGGGATAGTTATAAGCATTAGATCGGGAAACCCGTAGATGGGCGGCCGATCTGGCACAAAAGAGTCCGCTGGCACTACAGATCGCCAAGAAAGCATTCTATGCGGCGGCGGATATGGATTATTACGAAGCATTCAAATATATGAACGAAGCCTTTGCAGATTTGTGCTCTACAAAAGACGCCAGGGAAGGGGTAAGTGCGTTCCTGGAAAAAAGAAGGCCCGTGTGGGAACAGACATAAAAGAATGAGAACACATCCAGCGGACCAACGTACCACACGCCCATGAAAAGCAGCGATGACCAAGGGGAATGCATGCCATGACATCAGAGGGGAAACTTAGTTGGAAACCTTTAAAGGATTAAAGGAACTAGTGGAAAATCCGCATTATCGAGTGCAAAAACAGGAGGCACTCCGTAACCTCACGAATGAAATTATCGACAAACCCATTGCAGATCTCATTAACGGGTTCAACAAGTTGCCTTATTGTTTCACCCTGCAAAGCTGTTATGGTCACTTTGTTTACAACAGTCAAACAGATCCTCACAACCTCGATCCCCTGCCCTCTAAAAACATTATCTCCAGCATAAAATACAGGATCGCCTACATCGCCTTTTGTATTGAGAACAGTCTCCCGGGGAGGGAACTGCTTGAACTGTTAAAGGAAATCACGGCTGCTGATCCCGAAAACATTCAATTCTGCTGCGCGGAATGGTTCTGGAAGAGACAGGTTAATTCTTATGCGCTGCAGGTGGAACCGGACAGATTCAAGTATGAAGACACGGCAGTAATCGATTTTGAGGAAGCCTTGCTTGTTGAAAAGGTACGAAATGAATTTTTCGCGCGGTTATATGAATTACTCGAAAATGCGTCAGCAAAAAAGTATTCGAGCGTATAATGGCTCACAGCAAAAGGACAGTACTCAAAGCAGCGTCTCCTTCGCCGGGTTCAGTCGCGGTCTTCGAGCGGAAATTTCGTTCAGCGGGGGATTAAAGTATCCATAACATGTATTCAATATTTTGAAAGGAGAATTAAACATGGGAAAAGCAGGCGATTTGTTTAAAAGCAGCGATTGGAAAAAAGAAAAGCATGTGCCCGTCATCGAATGCCCCGATGAAGTAGTTTCGGAAGAGATATTCCCGGTAAAGATATCATTAGGCAAAGAAATAGCTCATCCAAATACTACGGAACATCACATTCGCTGGATACAGGTTTTCTTTAAACCGAACGGGGAGGGATTCCCCTGTCAGGTCGGAAACTTCGAGTTTACGGCACACGGAGAATCGACCAAAGGTGTAAATGCGGGGTCCGTTTATACGAACCACTCGGTGACAACGGAACTGAAAATCAACGCTTCCGGGACGCTTTACGCGATGGCTTACTGCAATATTCACGGTCTCTGGGAAAACACAAAGTCGATAGCTATAAAATAGTTGCTCCGATATAACCATATCTATTAAGATAAGATATCTCACGTAAGGAGGATTTAAATATGCCGGATTTCGGAAATCCATTTGCGGGTCTTGCCAGCGATCGTAAATTGACTCATGAAGAATTGATAAGAGCGATACGCTTTATGATCGCGGCAGAATATGAAGCTATCCAGTTGTACATGCAACTGGCAGAGTCGACAGACAACCAGCTGGCTATCGACGTTTTGAAGGATATCGCGGACGAAGAGCGGGTCCATGCCGGAGAGTTTCTCCGGCTACTCAGAGAGCTGGCACCGGACGAAGAAAATTTCTATGCGGAAGGAGCCGCCGAAGTCGAGGAAGAAATCCAGAAAATCAAAAAATAATAAAAGAATTATTTGCCATTTAAACCGGGTAAGAATCCAACATGTCATTTCACATGCAGCGGGGTCTTGGCGGCTCCCGCTGCAGGCGGACTGATCATAACAACACCCGCAGAGGTATGCATGCCATCGCAGGCCGAGCGCTCCGGGTGGTTTTTCGCTCGCGCGTTAGCACTTGGACAAGAGATCCGATCAAATAAAACACAAAAGAGAATCGAAATGTCGAGCTTATCTGATTGGAATAACCAGGGTATCAGACGAATCATTATAATGCCTCTGTTTGAATGATAAAATGTGCGAATAAACCGAGCTACGCGAAACCACCCGATTACAACGTTTACGAGGATACAAAAATGAAACCTGTATCTATAAATCCCTTGCTTCTTATAGGTTTGATAGGCTTTTTCACTGTTGGCAGTAGTTTCTTTGTCGATATATATCGCGCATTTTACGGAGAAAAGGATATTTACTGGACCCACCAGGAAATGAAACTGCCTGTCGAAAAAACCGGAAATGATTTTCAACTGTTCATTGCAGAGAAACTACTGCAGAATCATTTATCAGACAAGACCATATATGCGATAGACAAAAATGGAACGCAATACCCTGTTGTCGTCGAAGATATAACTGTTCGATTAAACAATTGGAACAAAGTCAAAGCAACGATACTGGCGAAGGCAACCTTTACCGGAGTCTTCTTCGGCATTGCATTGACGCTGTTGATAACGGGATTGGTTCAAGTTTTTATTCAAAAAAGAAAAAATGGTTGACAAGGTGCTGCACTGGTCAGGACTGCCTCAGCGCTGACAAATCAATGAGGCAGAAAGAAACGAGAAACATTTTTCCGTATCAATGAAAATTATTGCATGGCGGGTGAACAGGCCGGCACGGTCGATACGTTAAAAAGGCTACCGGAGGGCGTTTATGCGATTCGTACATACTAATATTGTTGCGCGGGACTGGAAGCGACTGGCGGATTTTTACATCACCGTATTTAACTGCAGGGTAAAACCTCCAGAACGTCATCTTTCGGGAGACTGGCTGGACAGGGCTATCGGCCTGGAGAAAGCCGGCTTGACAGGTGCCCACCTGCTGCTCCCCGGTCATGGCGAGGATGGACCTACTCTGGAAATTTTCACTTATGAGAACATACATGAACGTGCTCCCTTGATGGCGAATCATACCGGTTTTACACACATCGCGTTCGAAGTCGATGATGTTGAAGCAACACTGAACAAGGCTTTGCGTAACGGCGGGGAGTTACTGGGAGAGGTTACCAAGAAGGAGATTAAGCATGCCGGAATGTTGAATTTTGTCTATTTCCGTGATCCGGAGGGGAATATCGTTGAAATCCAATCGTGGGGAAAACAGGTAGGCCCTGCATAAAAACATACTTTAACCGCTGCGGACATATCTTGATGCATTCGATGAGAGAAAGGAGCGAAAGATGATATCGTTTCAGTTTATGAAGGATGAAAACATCGTAATTATCGAACCCTCCGGTCCTCTTGAACAGTCCGATTTTCAAAAACTGGCAAGGGAAATCGACACACGGATAGAAGAAGACAATATTCCAAAAGGAATATTGTTACATGTAAGGGCTTTCCCCGGTTGGGAAAATTTCGAAGCTTTTATAAAGCATGTAAAGTTTGTAAAGCAGCATCATAAAAAGATCAAACGTGTCGCCGTGGTGACCGATTCCAGATTTCTGACAATAGTACCGGGCATAGCACGACACTTTGTAGCGGCAGAGATAAGGCATTTCGGTTATGATGATACGGAAGCAGCAAAACGGTGGCTGCAAACCGTTGATGGCAATTGATAAGGCTACTTATGTAATTATGAATCCGGATCGCGTCCCAGGAAAACCGGCATCGCCGATCATATGCGGCCGTCCGGGATAACACTGCCGCCTGGCGATATGTGGATCACGCAACAGGCCGGGCAATGAAAATTGCGGAAAATATCATGACGCAGATGTGGTTATTGTAACAAACAACGAATTTGAAAAGGAACGTGTTTCTCTCCCCCCCGTCACTTTTCCGCCTTGTTCAAATCTGCATCGACATCCCGCTGGAAATCCAGGGTCAGATAATCGAAACTTGTGGGGAGAGAAAGTTCCAGCCTGTTTATAAACTGAACACCGGCTCGCACTTTTCCGGGAACACATTCGATAAGATGCCCTCCCCTGCGTGAATCCGCGGAGAGAAAATGCAGATGCAGTCCCGGGACATTCAGCGACGACATAAAGGAAGGGGTAAAGAATCCCGCCAGCGTTCCGTTCACATTGTCGAAATCGAATACGGGCTGCTCCGCCGCAACCTCGACCAGGGGACGGTAGCTTTCCTGTTTCGGTACCGACCGGACCCTCACATGGGTAAAAAGACCGTTGATGCGGATCGCGTAAAACATATTCGGAGAGGGCAAAAGACTGTCGATCCATTCCAGAAAATCATTATAGGGCAATTCCCGGTCGAGATCGTCGTGGGTCAGCGGATCATAAAAGGTAACACAGGCGAAAGGAGTCATCGCGGCGTCATCTACGACATTTACACGCCCATCACCCGTAATCTGATAGATCACACCGTCAAGCATGATCATCTCTCCATCCAGATGGTCAAAAGTGCCTATGCCGAAATCGCCGTGTTTTTTGATTTCCCCGAAGGGAATCTTTTCTTCGTAGATCCCTTCGGCCAGTGCATTGGGGGGCGAACACAAATATATGGGGTTTCCGCTTTTTACTGCAGAGTTGTTTTTACGATTCATAACCACTCCGGTAAATCGGCGGTGCGATGCAATAAAACGGCCATTTTATACGTTGTATACCATTGCCTGAAGTCATCATTTTTTGACGCATCTTGAATAGAATGCTATATATCACGACATTCCACGTCTACCTATAAAAAATACAGGGGGTACCAGCGAGTGAAAAGTGAAAAATATTACAAAGGAATGTTGGTAAGAAGAGCAGTGCTGGGAGACGAATTTGTTGAGAACGCACTCAATGACACCACAGATTTTACCAGGCCCCTGCAGGATTTAATCACCGAAAACTGTTGGGGTGAGATATGGACGCTTGATGCCATTCCCAAGAAAACACGAAGTCTCATTACTATTGCCATATTATCAACGCTGAAAGCCTCGACGGAATTAAAATTGCATGTCCGAGGCGCATTGCGAAACGGATGTACCGTAGAGGAGATTCGAGAAGTACTGTTGCAGGTTGCGGTATACTGCGGAGTCCCAGCGGGTATAGAAGCGTTCCGGGCCGCAGAGGAAGTAATAGGAGACTGGCCACAGGAATAACCTGGGAACGATGGGATTATATCTTTTATTCTGTGCATCGCTGCTGATATCGTAAAAGAACGGAAAATGCTTTCATCCGGTCTCCATGTATTCCCTTAAGCCTTAGCACTAAGGAAGGAGATATGGGAATTGGATTGTCTGCGGTAATATGATTGAAAGAAAAATAAAAAGGAGGAGATACAATGTTAGAAGACCCCAAAACATTTCTGGAAAGTTTGCAAAAAGCGCGTGAAGGTTTTTCCAAGGTTAACCCTGAGACCCTGAAGGCATTCGCCAATCTGAATGAGACCGCTCTCAACCCGGGAACCCTAGACCGGAAAACCAAAACCCTGATGTGCATCGCTATTGCAATAGCAACTCGCTGCGAATACTGCATCGCCGCCCGTACTGCACAGGCTGTCCAGGCAGGTGCTACGCGTGAAGAACTCATGGAAACAGCATCGGTAGGCCTCTTGATGGGAGGCAGCCTGTCAATGGGGCCCATTATTACACTATTCGTAGATACGGTTAACATGCTTACTCAAAAAACCGACCAATAGGAAGATATGGGGGCGGGTCTTGCTTCCTGTGAAATCTTGAGAAAAGAAGTGAGGCCCACTCACTACCGTTTGTAATAATGCTTAAATAATCTTCATAAAAGAGTGACAGATACATAATAACATGAAAGAAAATCGGGAAAACCAGACCGGAGAAGGAATAAAGTACCAGTTGGCGGGATGGATACTCTTCGTTATCTGTTCTATTTTCTTTATCGCTTCAAGCCTGAAAAATAATGACATGGTAATATTCACAGGCAGCATTATCTTTTTAATTGCATGTATAGTTTTTCTTATACCCCTGGTCAAATCTGGCAAAAAAAGCGTCGATGGCAGAGGCCTATATAACGGGGCCGGCCGATCCTGAAACGTTTACTTGCGCTTTTTTGTCATTTATTCTTGACTTATTTCCCTTTATTTTTCATAATTTCTTTAACCTATTTAATATTTAGGCTGCAAATGCCGGATGTCGCGATATCGCACAATACGCTGATATGAAGCCGGGTTCGCAATATCGTGTTGGACAGGGAGAGGCGGGCATTTCCCCACTCGATAAATTGCCAGACAACCACCAAAGAAAGGAGAAGCTGCTGATGACTACCGTAAGACAACTCCTCGAGATTAAAGGTAAAAAAGCTTGGTCTATCGCTCCGGAAATGACTGTATACGAAGCCTTGCAAGTAATGTCTGAAAAAGATGTAGGCGCTCTACTGGTTATCGCCGAAGGGAATGTGGTTGGTATCTTTTCTGAAAGGGATTACGCCCGTAAACTCATCCTTAAGGGAAAGTTTTCCAAGAATGCAACCGTTGGCGAACTGATGACTCACGAAGTGCTCTACGTAGATCCTGAAAGCACCATCGAAGACTGTATGGCTTTGATGACTGCAAAACATGTCCGACATTTACCGGTCCTGGAAAATAAAAAACTGGTCGGGATCGTGACTATCGGCGATGTAGTCAAGCAGATCATCTCGGATCAGGAATTCACTATCCAGCAACTTGAGCATTATATTACGGGTGGTTATTAGATTTTTAGGGCATCTCCCGGCAAAATGCCCTCTCGCCATGGGAAAACCGCAGAGTAGCCGGGATATCGGCAATCTCGTTAATCGAAA
The DNA here is from genome assembly GCA_002327865.1 of Syntrophaceae bacterium UBA2210. Lineage (GTDB taxonomy): Bacteria > Desulfobacterota > Syntrophia > Syntrophales > UBA2210 > UBA2210. The sequence goes on along the minus strand of DCUQ01000055.1, from coordinate 11,233 downwards.
TTGCGAACCATACCCGGCATAACCAGCAGGAAGAAAAATGAGGATATTTTTTGTATGGGAAATAGCAGGTAATCATTATTTTCAAGCCATGCAGATGATACAATGTGGGTGTGTTTGGAAAATCGGATCGTAATATCCTGAACCAGCGCATCCGATCCGAAATAAGCAAAACAAACAAAGGACAATAAGAAAGCGCGAATGATAAATCATTATTCGCGCTTTCTTGATAACGCTTTTCACTATTCTAACCAGGCGTCATTCACTCATGCCGTGATGGTCCCTAGAAAGCCCCTAGCTGGCAGGAAGAGACCTTGATATTGAGTGCCTCGCAAGCGGAAGCTACATCTATCTTCGCAATCTTGAAATCCTTTGCAATTTCCCAGCACGAAAGACATGCTATCCTGCCGTCGACCGTTGCCTTTTTTATGGCCGTTTCCAGTTTGGCTGACACATCACTCGCTGGTTTTACGATCCTCCGGTCGGGGGTATATCCGAACAACCCCATCTGGCACTTGTTCAAACAAATCTCCATCAGATCCATTGTCACCCCGACCTCGGCGGGCGTCATCTTCAAATCGGTCGCGATCTTGTGCGCGGCTGCGCATGTAATCCGGCCGTCCCTTGCCTTCTTCCTGATCGCCTCCGCGACCCCGGGTGCCAGTTTGGTTCCCCCGGCGTGTTTGGCGGCATAGTGACCCGCATCCTCGTGTGTCATAACTTCTCCCAATCTTTAATAACGATGAACCTGTAAAACGCCCCGTTACACGGTCGGCATCAATATTTCATATAGTGAAAGGGTTCTATATCAGAGAGAGATTGTGCGTCTAATGTTTCGAACCCCGCAGCTTCCGTTACCTTCTGCGCTTTTTCCAACTGATCCACGTCAACTACAAAAACCGCCTTTTCATGACTTTCCAGGACAAACCCATAGGCATTTTCAATATTGATATTCTCCTCGACAAGAAGTTGAATCAGCTTATCGAGCCCGCCCGGCTTGTCCTCAATCACAACTGCGATAACCGGTTTCATGCCTACGGTCAGGCCTCCGTCCTCCAGAAACGAACGTGCCCCCTCCGGATCATCCACAATCAGATTGATTACGCCGAATTCATCCGATGTCGATATCGTAATCGCCCTTATATTGATTTTGCCCTTTTTCAGGATGCCGGTAACTTTCGCCAGCCTTCCCGGCTTGTTTTCCGCGAACACGGAGAGCTGATAGGCCACCATAGCGTTTTACTCCTCTCTTTTGTCGACAACCCTTACCGCCTTTCCCTCGCTCTTGGGAAGGCTGCCGGGCTCGACAAGCTCCACTTTCGGGGTTATAAGGATATCACTCTTCAATTCTTCTACAATCGTGCGTCTCAGGTTCTCAAGCTGTCTAAGGTCTCCGGAGAAAAACTTCTTTTCCACCTCGACCCTGACGGTCATGTGGTCATTGAACCCCTTTCTCTCCAGAACGATCAGGAAATTGGTCCCGACACCGGGAATCTCCATCAGCTTTTTTTCTATCTGAATCGGGAATATATTGACCCCTTTCAGAATCAGCATATCATCGGTTCTTCCCTTGATTCTTTCTATCCGGATGTGGGTTCTGCCGCATTCACAGGGACCGGGAATAATCCGCGTAAGATCCTTTGTCCTGTAGCGTAATATCGGCATTCCATCCCTGAGAAGGGTTGTCAGCACAAGCTCCCCTTCCTCTCCATCCGGAACGGGCTCAAGTGTATCGGGATCTATTATCTCTACTATAAAATTATCTTCCCAGACGTGCATCCCGTTCTGATACGGGCACTCAAAGGCTACGCCCGGACCATCCATTTCGGACAATCCGTATGAATTGTATGCCTTGACACCGTAAAATTCTTCTATCTTCTGCCGCGTCTCCTCAGAATGAGGCTCCGCTCCCAGAAAGGCGATTTTGAGCTGGGTGTCCCGCCTCGGATCGACACCTACCTCTTCAAAAACCGAGGCAAGATGAAGGGCGTAACTGGGAATGACATGTATGACCGTTGTCTGAAAATCCCGCATGATCTGAATCTGCCGTTTGCTGTTGCCCGCTCCTACGGGGATAACGAGCGCACCCAATCTCTCCGCCCCGTAATGAAAACCCAGCCCCCCGGTAAACAAAGAATAGGTCATCATGTTTTGAAACACGTCGCTTCTACGCATGCCTGTCATGTACATCGAACGGGATAAAATATTCGTCCACTCGTTTATATCGTTGAGAGTATGAAAAATGACTGTCGCCCTGCCGGTTGTACCGGAGGATGAATGCATCCTTACAAGATCATCCTTGGGGACAGCCAGAAACCCGTAGGGCCAGTGTTCCCTGAGATTATCTTTTGTCGTCAGAGGAATTTTCTTTATATCTTCCAGGGACCGTATTTCGTTGGGACTAACACCCACTTTTTTGAATAAATCACTATAAAAAACCGAGGCAGATGCCTTTTTAACGCTCTCTTTCAGCCGTTCAAGCTGAAGTTTTTCAAGCTTCTCCCTTGGCATTGTTTCTATGCCTTTTTCCCAGTACATTTAGTTAACCTCCACTGTAAAGTTTTCGTTACATATGAGTTTCGTCCGGAAACAGGTTAATGATCGTCGAATGTTCTAACAGACTTTATATATAACCCCACGAGGTAATTTATCAAGGCAATTTCATCTTTTGTCTTTCACGCCGGCAACAGTTTTCCCAGCATTGCGTCAACCGATGTGCACTGCCTGCAGATAATAGTACCGTCTTTATCAATCAGAATAAGGGAAGGAACACCCCTTACTTCATAGGCTGTCGCTGCCTCCGCTTTTTCATCAATCAGCACACGGTAATTGATACCCTGTCTGGTCGCGTAGGAACGGACTTTTCCCCGTAGTTCCTGTATGTCTATATTGAAAATTAAAAGCCCCCTTTTACCATACTCACGATGTAGTTCGTTCAGATACGTTGGCACCAAAACCCCCGGGACGAAAAGATCAAGCAATACATGTATCGCCTACGATGAGATACACACTGGGATTTGTATGAATATGACCGAATAACTTACTTGTCATGACAGCTAAACCACCAGGGGCGGTATATAACGCCGCCATATTGAGAACTTAAGATGCAAATTAAAAACCCTTTATCCTGAAAACGCTGCCGCATGCCTGGATACAAGCGACATCAGCGGGAATTACCGGTTATAGCAAGGTGTAAAATCGGCTAACATGTGCTTCCGGGATAAGCAACGGGAACAGCCCTGTAAAAGGCGCCGTACAGATATGTATCCGGATTCCCGATCACTAACTCCGTTCCTTTTATTGTTCTCTCCTGTAGCATACCCTTAAGAGAAAGGGGTAGCGTTACTTCACCTATCTCTCCCCGCTCTTTATTATTTGTAAGTGTTGATCTTTTCCAGCAATATATTCTCCGGCATGGCGCCGATGATATCACCCACCTTCTTACCGTCTTTGAATACCAGAAGATCGGGGATGGAACGAATGCCAAATTTTGCTGCTGTCGCATTGTTAGTGTCAACATCGAGTTTTGCGAACACGATATCTCCCTTGTGTTCTCTCGCGAGTTTGTCAAGGACCGGCCCCATCATCTTGCATGGCCCGCACCACTCTGCCCAACAATCGACAACCAGAAAGGGATATTTCGCTACCGCCTCGTCAATAGTGCTGTCCGTTACAATAACCGGACTATCCGGATTATCAATAAATGTTCCCATTCTTTACCTCCTGACTCCGCTATTATCTTGTCTTGTGTTAACAGGTTTCACCGGCAAACATCAGCCTGATATCGGCCAGCCCATTTAATCAGTACCGCTCCGGTGTGCTTCATCTTCCATCAGATTCAGAATATTCTTTATAAATTCAGGATTGTTGAGATAGTAACATCTCATGTTCTTTTTCTTACGACAATCAACAATACCCTGCTCTTTAAGTATCATAAGGTGCTGCGAGATATTAGCCTGGCTTGCGTGCACACAATCTTCTACAGCTCCAACGCACTTTTCGCCTTCTGCAAGCTCTTTTACTATCTTCAGCCTGGTGACATTTCCCAAAGCCTTAAAAAACCCCGACATCTCCTTATAATCCATACCCCTCATACCCGCTACCATATAAGAGTTACAATATATTCTGTTTTCGTAATATACCCACCCTCTCGCCGGTTGTCAAGTGAACCGGCACGCACTGATACATTACAGGACCTGTGTTGCTTTTCTAAATTTTCCGTTCATCAGGTTCGATACCGCTTGAGAATATTATTTTTCACGCCTGTAAGGCCAGGCCATAATGCCTCCTTCCATGACTTTTATATCTTTCCATCCGTTGGCTTTCAGAACAAGAGATGCTTCGTATCCCCTCAATGATATCTTACAGTAACATATTATTTCTTTGTCTTTATCCTGAGGCAGTTCACCAAATCTCTTTCGCAGCATACCGAGCGGAATAACGGTCTCCCCGATACCCAGGCGCATTTCTTCGTATTCGTCAGGGTCTCTCACGTCGAGAATGAAGGAGGCTTCATTTTTGTCCAGCTTTTTCTTGACATCCATCGCGGAAATACCGGTCATTCTACCCTTTATTTTATTCTGCATAATATGAGCCGTCGCGATGCAATGATCTATCGCGAGCGAGAAGGGGGGCGCGTAAGGCAGGTCGGCATTAACAAGATCTTCAACGGTAAACCTGCCTTTAATGGCCATTGCCCACTGTGAAATTTGCTTGCTTACATCTCCCGGGCCGACGCATTGAGCCCCGAGAATTCTGCCCGTTTTTCTGTCTGCAACCATTTTGGTTACAAGAAGCTTTGAGTCCATAAAACCCGGCTTGTCGGGACTTGCGTTTATAGCGGTTATAATATCGTTATAACCTGTTTTTTTTGCTACAGTTTCAGACAACCCTGTCGAACCGGCCGAGAAATCGAATACTTTGCATATTCCGGTTTGGATCGTTCCTGTAAACTTAACGGTATTCTCCGATGCCGCATTTTCTCCCGCGACACGCCCCTGCAAATTAGCCAGGTCGCCAAAAGGCGCATGCACCTTCTTGCCTGTGATAATGTTGTACGATTCGACACAGTCTCCCACCGCGTAAATATCAGGATCGGAAGTCTGCATATATTCGTTTACTTCAATTCCGCCCGTTTCGCCTATTTTTATTCCAGCTTCCCTTGCGAGTCGTGTATTCGGAATGACACCTATAGCCACTACAGCCAGTTCACAGGGTAATTCCGCGCCATTTTGAAGTTTTATACCGGTTAATTTGCCATTTTCACCCTGAAATTCGATAACGCCATTATCGGTAATAACATTCGCTCCTTTGCTTATGACATGGTTTTCAATAAGTTTTGCAAGCTCCCAGTCGAGAAACATCAGGAGTTGCGGCAGTAGTTCTACTACAGTAATATCGATGCCAGCTAACTGGAGCGCTTCACAGGTTTCGATTCCTATTAATCCTCCACCGATGATCACCGCCTTCTTGATTTTCTGTTCCTCTTTTATTCCTCTCAGAAAATCAGCATCCTTCATAGACTGCAGAGTGGTAATCCCCTCAAGATCAGTACCGGGGATGGGGGGGATTCTGGGAACGGCACCGGTAGCTATTATAAGCTTGTCATATTCGAGGGAACCTGTTTCGCCCGACAGCATATCTTTGTATGACACTGTCTTGTTTTTTCTGTCTATCGATGTTGCTTCGGTGTTCGTTTTGGCCGATATTCCCTTCGCGTTGAGATAAAATGCAGGATCTCTTGTAACACCCGTCGATGTGCTCAGAAGCATATTCCTGTCATCAAAATATCCGCCGACGTAGTAGGGATATCCGCAGGAGGCCATTGACAGATCAGGGTCCTTCTGTAGCATTATTATATCCGCATCATAATCCAGTCTGCGCGCCTTCGCCGCAGCCTTTGGACCCGCAGCGGAACCTCCGATTACAATAATTTTTTTCTTCTTTTTCATGATCGCATCCTTTCTGAGTTAAGAGAGGGAAAACGACACCTTATAATATGTGATTCCTCCATATCCAAACTCGTTAACCCGTTACCATATCCTCGCAATTAAGTTTTCTCTCGCTTCATCCGTCACCTCCCGGAAGACGAATCTAACACAGCTTCCCGGTTCGATACTTGTATCACATACGGACCGATATGAAAAATCCCCTGTACCTGCCGCATTCCTGCCTGCTTCTAATGCAATCCGTAACGATCTGTAAATTCGGTGTCTTTTACCTATTTACGTTCCTAACGATACGTTTATCTCCGCATGCGAATAGTTCTCTGTAACTACCATACTTGACATTCCGGTTATCGATATTATCATAATTACAATTTTACGATAAACGATTATCATGGAGTCGATTGGAAGATCCACTCAAGCGTGGAAAATACAAAGGAGAAAAATAAATGTTTAACGTTTCAGAAAAAGCACAGGAAATGATTAAGAAGGCCCTCGAATCGAGGAAAGAGAAACTCCCTGTCAGACTGGTGTATTCCGAAGGCGGATGAGCGGGACCCTCACTGGGAATGTCTCTGGATGAGACTAAAGATACGGATAAGATCTTCAAGGAAGATGGTATTACCTTTGTAATCGACGAGCAATTGTTTGAAAGAGCGAAGCCGATAAACATAGATTTTATTACTACCGAAAGGGGATCAGGGTTTTCAATTGCCTCAAGTATACCGAGCGGCGGCTCATGCGGAAGTTCTTGCGGTAGCTCATGTGGAAGCTCCTGCGGAGGTTCACATTAAACTTGACGGGGTCTGGATCGGATCCCCATGTGATACTCCGGAGATAATACAGGCATTCAGCGGCAGCGAATCACAATAGAGAAGGTTCGCTGCCGTAAGCTTCTATAGAGCAAAAAAACCACGAAATACGGGTACAGCGTTTGACACCGTATGAACAGCATCATTAACAAAGATAACCAGGGAGATTTGTTACTCATGGGTAAAATATTAATCCTGCTCGCAATTATTGGGGTATGGTTTATTCTTCAGGCCTATATCCTGCCCCGGATGGGAGTATCGACGTGAATGCGGCAATCCTGCCGGGCGGCAGGCAAAAAAAACAATAGAGTAGACCGTAGCGACAATAATACAGGGTAAAATTTCACTGAAGGCAGCGCTATCCTGTAATATTTATCAATCTTTCGATAATGAACACTGAAAGAAGGACAGCAGCGGCAATGATCGCAATTTTCTGCCGGAGGAAACACGGCCGGAGCGGTGGTCTGTGTTCCGAGTGCGAAGAACTGCTGAAATACGTCGAGAAACGTCTTGAGAAATGTCCCTTCCATGGAAACAAACCGGCATGTTCCAAATGTCCCGTCCATTGCTACAAACCGGACATGAGGGATAAGATCAGAGAAGTGATGAGATACGCCGGTCCCCGGATGATTTGCCGTCATCCTCTTATGGCTGCCGCGCATTACCTGGCAGGGAAACGACACGGCCATAAGGCACCGAACCGTGCCCTTCCTTCTGATACCGCGAAACCCAAATAATCCTTGACGAACAAGCAAAACTATGAGCTAATAAACACCATATAACATCTTAATATCAATATATAATATTAGCCGTCACACATTGATTGACGTATTGAAGGGCGGAAGAAAAATCACATCCGTCCTGAACCGATCAATAACCCAAATGAAGGAGGAATTTTATTATGCCGATATTTATGATGTTTGGTAAGTATTCCAAGGACGCTCTGCAAAAGGCTTCTGCGGAACGGACAAAAGAGGCTATTGCAATCATCGAAAGAAACAACGGAAAGGTAATATCGATGTACGCCGTCGCCGGAGAACATGACCTCGTCTTTACACTGGAGCTTCCTGATATAGAAAAAGCGCTGGCAACCTCGGTAGCGATCAGCAGATTAACAGGGATATCCTTCACGACATCACCGGTCGTCGATGTGGAACAGTTCGACAGATTGCTTTCCGAAGTTAAAAACCTGTAATAACGGCGAATAATTCTTACGATTTCTTCAGGGAACGCTGTTTTCTTTCCTCATGAGGCGATCAGAATAAGCGCGGCAAGGGCAATCGCGACACCGAACCACTGCCGCGGGGTCAGATGTTCTCTGAGAATGAACCAGGCAAGGAGAACAGTCCCGGCGGGATACAGAGATGTGAGTGTAGCCGCCATATCGAGTCTTCCCAGGCCGGATGCCATGGCGAAAAGGATGTTGCCTGCGGCATCGAATATTCCCGCCAAAACTATAATGAGGAGTTGACTGTTCCGCGGTACTTGTATTTTATACCGGCGCACGGTTATGAATACAAGGATCATTGTGATCGACACGATCCTGGCAACAGTCAGCGGCCAGAAAACAGAGTTTTCGCTGACCTGATTAATAAAAACAAAGAAAAATCCGAACCCCAGTCCAGCCAGGATCGGCAGACCCAGTTCGCTGGGGTGAACCGATGCGGCTCTTCCGCCGCCGGCCAGATACCAGATCGCGCATAGTCCCAGCAACAGACCTGAGAATTGTACTACAGTCGGCATCCCTTCGATGAACATACCTATTATGATAGGCAGAACGGCCCCGACAACGGCGCTGACCGGGGCAACGATCCCCATGCGTGCCCTGGCGAGTCCGATGTACAGCGCCGCGAGACCGAGTGTCCCAAAAAGACCGGCAAGTCCGCCAAACAATAAATTGCCACAGGAAGGTATCGGCTCATACAGCACAACGGCCAGCAAGGCCAACAGTGCAAGACCGAAAATCTGCGATATGACGAGGATACTGTAAACGCTGCACCGCTTGGTCGCGAATCCGCCGCAGAAGTCGCCGGTGCCGAAACTCGCTGCCGCGGCGAGGCCGCAGATAATTACCAGTACTTCAGATCCCATATACTGCGATATATTCCTTTTATGATTTATGCAATGAATGAAAGATACAGGCTCTTAGTCCCTTCTTGCTGTGATGTCAAGAAAACCGACCGTATGCAGGCACCTGTGACAGGCATGAAAATAAACCTACGTACACAGTTAATATTACTATATATCAAATGTCATGCCGGACCCCGACAGGCCTGCCCCGTGCTTGACACGGGGTTTACCCCGTACTCGATACGGGGGCATCCAGACCCGTCACCCCGGCGAAAGCCGGGGCTTGATTTGATCATATATTGCTGCCGGAGTAATAAATTACCGCGTCAACCCACCGGTACTAATCTTACAGATATCAGAGATCAGACGGAATTACCCCTTTGAACTCGTTTAAAACAGCGCTGGAATAGCGTCAGCTCATATCTGCCATGATACCTGATGCGATGGTTTCCACAATTCAGTAAAAAAGCACTACATTTGTTTCAGGTACAGGTCAGCCCTGCATATGCTTAATTCTCCCAGAGATACCGGGAATATCCCGGATAGATTCCGGGTGCTGTATAAGGGCTTCCTTCCGGACCTTTGGCAGATTTTTGATGAGGCATTCCAGTTGTAATGCCGTTTTACGATCACCGGCATGGAAGGTGAAAACAAGCCTAAGCGGTCCCCTCCCTTTCAGGTACCGCGCGGTCTTCGGACCCGCCTGCTGGTGCTCGGCGAACCGTCGCTCCACATTGGTGGTTGCACCCGTGTAGAGCGTGCCGTACCTGCACCTGATCATATATACATACCAATGCTTCACAAAACACCGCTCACGATAAACGTCCCCCCTTTCTCAAAAGAGAGGAGACGTTCAGGAGGAACTTGAAAAGGGGTTTTTTACTATTTAAAGAAGAGAATTCCTATAAAAAAATTATATATTTTCTTTTGAAAGTTTTCTTCAGCCATTCGTATCGAAAGAAGGCTCTGTTCCCATTAGAGATTTGCTGGCATGTGACACCATGACATCTGATTCCGGATTATCCAGTTTTGCCTTCAGGGCCATTGCTATGCCTTTGGCTGCCGTTTGCGGGTCCTGTCCTATTTTATAGTTGGCAGTAACGATAATCAATGTATCGGCCTTTTCTACCCCGATAACTTTAATCGAAGCGCTTTGAACAACGGTATTCATCCGTCCCACTCCGATTAAACCGAACGAGCTGTGTTGCGCTGCCGTAACATTGCCTGTTACGATTGCTTGGACCCCCAAAGCCCTTCCTGCTTCTACCATATTGTTTATATTGTAACCTGTTTCGACCCAATTATTAGATGTGGATCTTTCGAGTTGACTTTCGTCACACACCATGAATCCGATATTGGTTAATTGAACACACAGGTTATCTCTCAGGACCGCTTTTAACTCACCTATCTTTCCGGATGACGGAACACCGCTCTCATCCCCCAGCAATATGGCAATGTTCTTAATCTCATGTAATTCTTTTTCAGTGACACCCGATGCCAGGGTCACGCTGATATCCACTTCCTCAATCGACTGATATGCCATTGTCCCGAGTTGGATTGCTGTCAAGGGAATGGAGATCAGGGATAAAGTCTGGATGCAGCCACAGAGAGGAAATAATGCGATTACACAAAAAAGGGCTGAAATTCTTAGTTTTCTTGAGAGTTTCATGGTTTTCATGGGTCATCTCATTTTAAAAATATTTCATTGAATTGCCCGTATATCCGGTAGAGCGCATTAACCGGCTCATAGATTCGTTTTCCCTGTCCGCATGTGTTGTAACGGGGGAAAACTTTTGATACAGCTTATACAGAGATTCAGGGGTAAGTGTTATGAAGTTCCTCACACCTTTACTGTGAAACACTTGTTTTCCCAATTAAATTTGTTTTAGAAATTTATTTTGGAAGATTTGATCGATTACCCTTGAAAGTTTCTCGATATGCTTATGATCTCACGCGTATCATTGCAATCCGCCATTCCCGTCCGTTTTGGAATAAAAAAGGCAAAGCCACTGTAATGGTTTTGCCTTTTACCTATCAGTTAATTACAATCTCAACACGCATGTGAATTCTGCCGTACCTGTCATAGTAAAACCTGAAATGCCGGCAAGCTTCTTTTTTATCATTTGGCGAAGCTGCTTCGTACCCCTGTTGAAGACCGGGAGGGCCGTTCACGTACCATTCGGTCAGTATGCCACGGCGATATTCCACCTGGTTGTTCGTTATTTCCCGTTTCCCGGGAGGTACCGAATACGGTATGTTTCATCATTTCCCGCTCCTTTCCGAGACTATCCGCCGTCGCCAGGATTCTGGCACCTTCAACGCTTTCGAAATACTCTTTAAGTTCCATGGCAACCATCCTGTTAACATGATATATGTTATGGGACTGAGAGGTGGTCCCATTTGTTTGAA
>DCUQ01000022.1 GCA_002327865.1 Syntrophaceae bacterium UBA2210 | reverse complement strand
ATACGGCAAGTCTCACCGGATGACTACCTCCGTGGTTTAAAAGCGATATTGTACACACTCTCTTAATGCATTGCAATGCACGAAAAAATTTTTCAGGAACCGGGTCGACCAGCGCCTGTGGCGCTTGTGATTTATACCGAACCGGCAGCTTGACATAATCGATATTATTACTTAGAAAGCATGTAAGTTCCTAACGCATTCGAGGGGGCACCATGATACTGGAGCAGACCGGAAAGATATGCGACCGGCTTTACGTAGCCGGGCACAATGTGATGCCAGCTTTTCTCCTGGCAACCGACAGGCCCGTTATCTTCGACGCGGGGGTGGCGGCTATCGGCCCCCGGTACCTGAAAGACATCGGAACATACCTGGGGAGTGGCCGCTCGCCGGAATACCTGCTCATTACGCATTCGCACTACGACCACTGCGGAGCCGTCTCCTTTCTCAAGGAAAAGATACCGGGTCTCAGGATCGGGGCAAATGCCCACGTGGCAAAAGTAATGCGTAAACCGAACGCCGTGGAATTGATCCGCGCGCTCAACCGGAATTTTGCAGAAGTTTTCAGGGATGTTATCGGCGATGAAGACATCCCGTTCAATCCCGTGGAGATAGATCTGCTGTTGAAAGAAGGCGACGAACTGGATTGCGGCGGAGGATGGAAGGTACGGGTTATCGAAACGCCGGGACATACGAGAGATTCCATGTCTTACTACATACCGAAGATCAAGGCCGCAATAGTGGGCGAAGCGGCCGGCGTTTTTCATAACGAAAGCATAAATCCACAGTTTTCATCGAGTTACATCGACTATATCGCCTCCCTCGAAAAACTTGCATCACTGGATATCGATATTCTCGCGCTGGGGCACAGGCACATACTGACCGGGGGCGATACCGTCGGGTATCTGAAAGGTTCGATCGAAGCGACCGTGGCGTTCAAACGGCACATCGAGGACTGCCTCGACCGGTTCGGCGGCGACAGAGAAAAGACGGTACAGACCATACTGGATGAAAGTTACGACAGGAATATAGTAATGCAGCAGGACCTGCAATCCTTCCTGTTGAATCTGCGCGCGCAGATCAAGGTTGTGGCGGAGGGAAAGTGACTTTTATCCTTGCGATAATCGAGATAATCACTTATAAGACTCCTGCTCCATACAGCATGAGTTTGTTACTGCGGCGATTAAAAATATCGGATGTCATTGTGGACCCTGATCGGGAATCCAAGCCGGTTCTGGATTCCGGTCTTCACCGGAATGACGGGCGAGAATAACGGGGCCAATATGTCATACCGGACCCCGATAAGTTTACCCCGTACCCGATACGGGGCCTGCCCCGTGCTTGATACGGGGGTGTTCAGGCTGATTCTGGATTCCGCCCCGGTTTTCACCTGGGGGACAAGCCGGAATGGCGTACCAGGGTGACGGCTTCGACACATATTAATTGCCGGGGTAATAATATTTCTACAAATATTCTGAAAGGAGATTGAGATAGTGAACATTTTGATTTTTGGACCGAATGGAAGCGGCAAAGGAACACAGGGTGCTATCGTTCAGAAGAAGTTCGGTGTACCGCATATCGAGACGGGTGTTATCTTCAGGCAGAACATTTCCGGGGGAACGGAACTCGGCAAGAAGGCGAAAGCTTATATAGACAAGGGCGAACTGGTGCCGGACGAGATCACTGTTCCGATGATATTGAACCGGTTGAAAGAAGACGACTGCAAGAAAGGCTGGCTCCTCGACGGCTTCCCGAGAAACCTCGCGCAGGCCGAGGCGCTCTATGAAGCGCTGGAAAAGGAAGGCATCGACCTGGATTATGTTATAGAGATCGAGCTCGACAGGCAGACTTCCAAAAACAGGATCATGGGCCGCAGACTCTGCGCCAACGATAACAATCATCCGAATAATATCTACATCGACGCCATCAAACCGGCCGAGAAGGACGGGGATTTCGTATGCCGCGTATGCGGAGGAGCACTCAGCGCCCGCGCCGACGACCAGGATGAAGCGGCAATCGGCAAGCGCCATGATATCTACTACGATACAAAGACGGGAACCACCGCCGCTATCAAGTATTTCAAGGAACGTGTAAAGGTGATCGGTGTTAACGGTCTCCCCGGCGTCAAAGAAGTGAGTGAAGAACTGCTCTCAAAATTAGGATAGTAATATTTCCGATAAAATTGTATAAAAGCCTTCCTTATCCGCGTGGGAAGGCTTTTGTTATTATTATGAATAATATTCGCAATTTCAGCATAATAGCACATATAGATCACGGCAAGTCCACCCTGGCCGACAGGATGATTCAACACTGTGGTGTGGTCGACGACCGCAATTTCAAGGATCAGATCCTGGACAGCATGGACATCGAACGCGAGCGGGGCATTACCATAAAGAGCCAGGCCATCACCCTCCCCTACCGGAGCAGGGACGGCAAAGACTACATACTGAACCTGATCGATACCCCGGGCCACGTGGATTTTTCCTACGAGGTCTCACGGTCGCTCTCTTCCTGCGAAGGGGTACTCCTGCTTATCGACGCATCGCAGGGGGTCCAGGCGCAGACCGTCGCGAATCTTTACATGGCCATGGAACACGATCTGGGAATCATACCGGTTATCAACAAGATCGATCTTCCCTCGGCCGATGTCGACAGTGTCATGGAACAGATAGATTCTGAACTCGGACTCGACCCGTACTCCAGCCTTCCCTGCTCGGCGAAAGAAGGAACAGGGGTTGAAGAGATACTTGAGGCAATAGTCCATAAGGTGCCGCCTCCCAAAGGAGATCCTGAGGCCGAACTGGCCGCTATAATCTTCGACGCGCATTACGATTCCTTCCGTGGCACCATCATACACTGCCGCATTTTCGAGGGCAGCGTACGCGCCGGAGACACTATACGCCTCATGCACAGCGAGACGACGCACCGGGTCGAGGAGGTGGGATTCTTCCTGCTGCCGCGCCAGAAAAAAGACTCTATCTCGGCGGGCGATGTCGGATATATCATCGCCGGTATCAAGACCGTGTCGGATGTCCAGATCGGCGACACGATTACGCTCAATAAACGTCCCTGCAAAAAACCGCTTCCCGGGTTCAAGGAATCGAAACCCGTCGTCTTCGCTTCGATCTACCCTATCTCCTCGGACGACTATGAAGAACTGGCGATGGGTCTTGAAAAATACAAATTGAACGATGCTTCTTTCGTATACCAGAAAGATTCTTCCATCGCCCTCGGGCAGGGTTTCCGGTGCGGTTTCCTCGGACTGCTGCACCTTGAGATAGTCCAGGAACGGCTGGAACGGGAATACGGACTTTCCATCATCCTGTCCGTTCCCAGTGTAAGATACCGCATCACGCTTAAAGACGGAGAGGTCCTGTATATAGACAATCCGGCTTACTATCCCGACGCCACCTCGATAATAAAAAGCGAAGAACCTTACATACGCGCGACGATGATGTTTCCGGAACGCTATATGGGTGGCGTCATGAAACTGTGCAGGGAAAAACGGGGCGAGAACTCGACCCTCAACTATCCCAGTCCCGGGCGCATCGAGCTTGTAATAGAGATGCCGCTGGCCGATGTCATTTACGATTTTTACGACAGCCTTAAATCGATTACACAGGGATACGGCTCCTTCGATTACGACATAATCGACTACAGGGAAAGCAGTCTCGTGCTCCTTGATATACTGGTCAACGGAGAGAGGGTGGACGCACTCTCGCAGATCGTCTACCGCGGTTCGGCCCGCGCGCGCGGCCTGAAGGCCTGCGAACGTTTGAAAGAAGAGATTCCGAGGCAGATGTTCAAGATAGCCATTCAGGGGGCGATCGGAGGCGAGGTAATCTCGCGCACGACTATCTCCCCGTACCGGAAAGACGTTATCGCGAAGTGCTACGGAGGCGATATAACACGGAAAAGAAAACTCCTGGAAAAGCAGAAGAAGGGCAAAAAGCGGATGAAGATGGTCGGGTCCGTCGCGATTCCCCAGAGCGCTTTCGTGGCGGTACTGAAATCGAAAGACGACTGAAAGGCAATGTTTGATTTTGAATGCTTAATGTTTAATTAAAGAAAATCGGAAAACAGCTAGAAGGCAATGTTTGATTTTGAATTTTTAATGTTTAATTAAGGACAATTATAAGGCGAGGTTTGATTTTGAATTTTGAATGTTTAATTAATGACAATTATAAGGCAATGTTTGATTTTGAATGTTGAATGTTGATGCATCCGTAAAAGTCGTAACACCGGTGGAAACCGGTGTCCAGAGTTCTTGTAAATATCTAAAAAGACTGGATTCTGCCACGGTTTTCACCGGGATGACGTTCGGTTTTTTTGCTGGTTCACCAATAATTTAACATTGAGAATCCACAATTGTATTTATGATACCCGGGATTTACATACACATACCTTTCTGCCTGTCCAAATGCGGTTACTGCGATTTCTATTCGGTAACTTCGACCGAAAAGATTCCCCGTTTCGTCGAGGCACTTTTGAGAGAGGCGGAGATGTACCGAGGCTCTTTCAGCCGGTCCGACACCCTCTACCTGGGAGGCGGCACCCCTTCCCTTCTCAGCCCCGAACAGCTGGCTCTAATTCTTAAAGTCATGCATGAACTTTTTCTTTCATCCTCCGATACGGAGGTAACTATCGAGGCGAATCCCGGGGACATGAATCGTACGCTTGCCGACTCTCTTTTCATAAGCGGAATCAACAGGATCAGTCTCGGCGTGCAATCCTTCGACGATAATATCCTCTCGTTCCTGGGACGCAGGCATTCCTCGGCCGACGCGATATCGGCCATAGAAGATGCCCGCTCCGCCGGATTCGAAAACATCGGCCTGGACCTGATATACGGCGTTCCCGGCCAGTCCATGGAATCATGGACAAACACGCTCCGCAGAGCGCTGTCCTTCCAACCCGAGCATCTCTCCTGCTACCAGCTCACAATCGAACCTTCGACGCCGCTGGGAAAGAGATACCAAACCGGGGAGATCGCCGGACCGGACGAGGACCTCCTGTACGACTTTTTCATGCGCACGTCCGAACTGCTCGAAGATTCCGGATACACGCACTACGAGGTCTCGAATTTCGCCAGGAACCCCTCGTTCATGTCGAGGCACAACCGGAAATACTGGAACCATACCCCTTATATCGGTCTCGGCCCCGCGGCGCATTCATTCTCCGGCAACAGGAGATGGTGGAATTACCGTTCCGTTGAAGACTATATCGACCGGATCGGCCGGGGATTTCCTCCGATCGAACGCTCCGAAATACTGAACATGGAGCAGCGCCGGCTGGAAGCGCTCTACCTGGGCCTTCGCACCCGGATGGGGATCGATCTTCGGGATTTCTCGGAGAGATACGCATTCGATCTGCTCGAGGAGAAACGTGAGATTCTAACCATAATGCAGGATGAAGGCCTGATAACCATTGATGATAATCATATCCGCCCGACACGGAGGGGACTAGCCATGGCGGACAGTCTTGCGTTGATATAGCCTGAAACACCCGGAGCCATATTCACGGCCGGCAGTTTGTTCTTGACAGGGAATAGTTCCTCTCTTATAGATTTGTTTTTAATAATGTCATACACGGATGGATGTGAGGAAGAGGGGTGAAAATCCCCCGCTGCCCCGCAGCCGNNCAGCCGTGAAGGGAACGAAAGCCCACGATGCCACTGTCCCCCCCGGGGATGGGAAGGCGGGCGAGTAGGCCTTGCCCTGAGCCGGAATACCTGTCCATCCGAATTCCTCGAGGGGGGTGTACCATGAAGAAAGCTGTTCGCTTTCGCTGCCATACCGTTTCAGGAATCCGTTATATCTCCAGATATGGCTCACGGACACCGGCGTTGTCGCGATGTCGCACAAGATCATAACGCCTGCCCGGGTGCTCACAGTCTGCGGTGTGCTGACACTGATTTTCGCTGTCGCGGCGATCGTGTCGGTCATGACGGGTCCGACCGGGATTGGCATTGTACCGGGTATCAAGGGTCTCTTCCTCGGTTGGCGGGACGGATACGCCTCTTTATCTCCGTCGGAAAGAACCATCCTTTTCTCAATTCGTCTGCCCCGGGTTATCTTTGCCGGGCTCGTCGGAGCATCTCTTTCATGCGCGGGCGTTGTCTTCCAGGCCCTTCTGCGTAATCCGCTGGCCGACCCTTTTATTCTCGGCATTTCGGGAGGTTCGGCGGTCGGAGCCATTATCGGCATCATGCTGGGGCTGGGCTCAGTCCCCTTCGGAATCCCCGGCCTGGCCTTCCTGGGCGCCGTCCTTACCGTGATCCTGATCTTTGTGGTAGGCAAATCGGGCAGGGAGCTTCGCTCGACAACACTGCTCCTGGCAGGCGTTATCGTTAACGCGTTCTTCTCGGCCGTCATCATGTTCCTTATTTCCATCAGTTCCAGCGCGGATCTTCATACCATCACCTTCTGGATGATGGGCAATCTCGGCCTGGTCGACTGGTCCACCATAGCGTTCGAAGGCATCCTGCTGTTCTTCGGATTCGCCGTCATCTATTCATACGCGAGGCCGCTTAATCTGATCGTAATCGGCGAGGAAACGGCTATGCAACTGGGCGTTTCCGTGGAACGGGCGAAGATCGTTCTTCTACTGGCTGCGTCCCTCATAACCGGCCTGGCCGTAGCGTTCAGTGGAATCATAGGGTTCGTAGGGCTCGTGATACCTCACATAATGCGCATGCTGCTCGGCCCCGATCACCGCCTCCTTCTTCCGGCTTCGCTGCTGTCCGGGGCATCGTTCCTGATGATCACGGATACCATCGCGCGGACGCTGATCCCCCATTCCGAACTGCCCGCGGGAGTGATCACTGCCCTGCTGGGCGCTCCTTATTTCATCTATCTTCTGAGAAGGAGGTCCGTCTGATTCATGGCTATCGTAAAGACAGAGCGCGTCGGGTTCGGATACGACGGCGAACAGGTACTGAAAGATGTTTCATTCGAGACCCGCGAAGGGGAATTCCTGGGGATCATAGGACCGAACGGCGCCGGCAAGACCACCCTTCTGAAAATCATCGACGGGATACTTACGGCGAAACAGGGATCGGTGCTGATCGACGGCACCGACATTACGAAGATCAAGCGGAACGATGTCGCGAAAATCATGGCGGTCGTCCCCCAGGATTCACCGGCGACGTTTCCGTTTACCGTCCGGGAAATCGTTCTGATGGGAAGAACTCCCCACCTCGGCAGGCTGAGGTTCGAGGAACAATCGGATTTTGAAACAGCCAGGAAGGCGATGATAATGACGGATACGCTTTCATTCGCCGCCAGGAGTATAAATGAACTCAGCGGAGGAGAACGGCAGCGGGTGTTAATCGCCAGGGCGCTGTGCCAGCAGCCGCAGGTAATATTGCTAGACGAATCGACGGCGTTCCTGGACTTCAAACACCAGACGGCGTTTTTTAACTTAATGAAGTACTTGAACAAGATGGAAAAACTTACCGTAATTGCTGTTACTCACGATATCAACCTTGCTTCTTTCTTCTGCGACAGAGTAATGCTTTTAAACAACGGATCGGTTCATTCAATCGGGACACCCGAAGAAGTGATTACGGCATTCAATATCAAGGAGGTATACGAAACAGACGTACTGGTGGATCGGAACCCGCAGAACGGGTTGCCGAGAGTGACGATTACGACACAGACCCCGACGGATCAAGGAAGCCGGTCGAATGCCGGCGCTGCCCCGCAACTGTAGGCGGAACGAAATCCACACGATGCCACTGGTTCTCTGGAAAGCGGACCGGGAAGGCGTGGAAAGTAGGTGTTGCCGCGAGCCAGGAGACTTCTCCGGCGGATCAATAAGACTCCCGACGGAGGGGAAGGAGGTTG
The DNA here is from genome assembly GCA_002327865.1 of Syntrophaceae bacterium UBA2210. GTDB lineage: Bacteria > Desulfobacterota > Syntrophia > Syntrophales > UBA2210 > UBA2210. The sequence continues at coordinate 8,983 of DCUQ01000022.1, read as the reverse complement.
TTATGATGAGGAACGATAATAAAGCACCACCCTTATGAGTGCGTTACGGTGCGAAAATAAAATTATGACTACGGCAACATGTCAAATGTCGTACCGGTACCCTACCGGGAATCCAGGCTCGTTCTGGATTCCGGTTTTCACCGGAATGACGTGATGGAATGATTGGCCCGATATGTCATACCGGACCACGATCCGGTATCCAGATTAATGTGTCATGCCGGATCCCGATAAGCCTGCCCCGTGCTTGACACGGGGTTTACCCCGTACCCGATACGGGGGTATCCAGTTTGATTCTGGATTCCGGTTTTCACCGGAATGACGATAAAAAAACCTGGATACCGGCTTTCGCCGGTATGACGGCCGGGGTCACAGACCGGAATGACGGGCCGACGTGTCATACCTGACTTTGATAAGCCTGCCCCTTAAGTGATACGGGAGTATCCAGGTCAAGCACTGTTGTTGCCGGAATAACAAACCGACAATGAAACTCATAAGGAAAAATCAGAAAATGAAGAAATCGTTATTGTGTATTATATTATTGTTGTTTGTCTGCACGGTCACCGCTTTGCCTGTTTCGGCTTTCGCCGGGGAAGAAAGCGGTACGGTTACGATGGAAGAGACGGTGGTAACGGCCAGCAGGCTCGAGGAACCCCTGAAATATTCGCCCGACTCGGTGACCGTCGTTACCGCGGAGGATATCCGTGAAAAAGGCGCGCAGACCGTACTGGACGTATTGAGGGACGTACCTGGAATCGCGGTCGCGCAGGCCGGTTCATTCGGTTCGAGCGCTTCCATATATGTGAGGGGAACACAGAACGCCCACACCCTGATAATGATCGACGGCGTGCGCATCGGGGATTCCATTGCCACCGATGGCAAAATGAGCATCGGCGATATATCCACCGCCAACATCGAAAGAATCGAGATCATCCGCGGAGCGCAAAGCGTTTTATACGGATCGGACGCCATCGGCGGAGTCATCAATATAATCACGAAGAAAGGCCAGGGAGAACCGCGGGTTTATCTCTCCGCGGAAGGCGGTTCCTTTGAAACGTTCAGGGAAGAAACCGGTATAAGCGGATCGAGCGACAGGATAAGCTATTCCGCGTCGGTATCGCGCCTGGATACCAGGGGTGTCTCGAAGGCGGACGAAGACCAGGGAAACCCTGAAGAGGATTATTATCACGATACCAATATTTCGGCCCGGATCGACGCCCGTCTCGGAGAAACCGCCGGGATAGGCCTTTCCGTGCGTCACTCCGAGTCGAATATGGACATGGACGGAGGATGGCCGTTCGCCGACGATGATGAGGTCCAGGATACCGGTATAACCACCGTCTCCGCGAAACTCGACCAGGACCTGCTGGACTGCTGGCAGCATGTCATAAAGCTGGGCATTACGGATACAAAAAGAGAGTACACCATGGACGGGGCTTTTAACGGAACATATAACGGAACCGTTAAGCTCGCGTCCTGGCAGCATAACTTTTTCATCTGGGAGATCGATACAATCACGGCGGGATTCGACTACCAGGAAGAGATGGGAGACTCGCGTGACCCTTATGAACACGTAAGCGAGAAAACTGTCAATACGAAGAGTTTCTTTATCCAGAACAAGCTGACTCCCTTTAAGGGCGCTTCGCTTACCCTCGGGGCGCGTCACGACGATCATGAAACCTTCGGAACCGAAAATACGTACAAGGCGGCGTTTGCCTACCGTTACGAGAAGACGGGAACCAGGGTGAGAGCGAGCTACGGAACCGGGTTTCACGCCCCTTCCCTCTACCAGTTGTATTCGTCCTCGTATGGCTGTCCCTACCTGAAACCCGAAGAGAGCAAGGGATACGATATCGGGGTCGAGCAGGAGTTGTTCGGGGAAAAGGTGCTGCTCTCGGCAACCTTCTTTCATATCGATATCGATAACCTGATCGGCTGGAACTGGGATACCTGGAAGTACTATAACGCAGGTAAGATCGAGACCCGGGGATGGGAAACCGCCCTCGCCTTCAATCCCGTCGAGTGGCTGCGTATCGACGCTCAGTACACATACACCGCGGCTACGAACAACAATCCGAACGATGCGAACAACGGCAGGGACCTGATATACCGCCCGAGACACGCCGGCAGCGTGTCGCTGAATATCAAGCCGGCGCAAAAACTCAATCTTAACCTGGACACGAGATACGTGGGGAAAAGATACCGTGCCGAAGACAACAGCGAAGAGATGCCCGCTTACACGCTCTTAACGCTGGCCGCTTCGTATGAGATAACGGAACGGTTCGAGATATTCGGAAGAGTGGAGAACCTGACCGACAAGAAGTATCAGTCGATCTACGAATACGGAGAACCGGGCATAGGCTTCTACGGAGGCTTCAAGGCCACTTTTTAGAGAAAATCAGGAGGAATGCGATGAAAGGCTACATCCAGGTTTATACCGGTGACGGCAAAGGCAAGACAACCGCGGCTCTGGGGCTCGCCCTGCGCGCCGCGGGAGCGGGCCTCAAGGTGTATATCGCCCAGTTCGTCAAGGGGATGAGATACAGCGAGAACGATGCCCTGTCGCAACTGGAAGGGCGTATCGTGATAAAGCAGTACGGCCGCGACTGTTTTATTACGAAGGCCCCCGAAGAGGAAGATATACAGGGCGCCCGGAGGGGTCTCCGGGAAGCGAAAGAGATCATGTGCTCCGGAGAATACCAGGTCGTTATCCTGGATGAAGCCAACATCGCCACCAGCTATAATCTCTTTTCCGTAGACGACCTGCTCGATTTTGTTAATGTAAAACCTGAAGGAGTCGAGCTGGTTATCACGGGCAGGAACGCCGATCCGCGCATCGTGGAACGGGCCGACCTGGTCACGGAAATGAGAGAGGTGAAACATTATTATCAAAAGGGTGTGCAGGCCAGGAAGGGAATCGAAAAGTAACCCTGAGAAGACTGCCCGGAAAGCGGTTAGCCCGCGGGGATATGAATGCATATATGAAATATCGTATTATCAAAACAACGGTCGCTGTTGCCGCAGTGCTGCTTTTTATTCTGCTCTCCACGGCTCACGGGGAGGTGCATACGGACGAAATCGGAAGAATCGTCGCCCTCCCCTCGCACCCGGAGAGGATCGTATCTCTGGCGCCGGGCATAACCGAGATATTGTTCGCAATCGGGCTGGGCGACAGAACGGCAGGGGTAACCACCTTCAGCGATTACCCCGAAGCCGCGAGGTCTAAACCGAAGGTAGGGAGTTTCGTCAACATATCCCTCGAAAGGGTGGTGTCCCTGGTTCCCGATCTGGTTATCGCCACCGCCGACGGGAACAGGAAAGATATCGTCGAACAACTGGAAGAAATCGAGGTTCCGGTATATGTCATTAATCCCGGCAGTTTCGAAGATATATTCGAGACGATCCTGCATATAGGCACGATAACGGGGCGGGAAAAACAGGCCGAAACGCTGGTTTCGCGTCTTAGAGACAGGGTAGACGCGGTTGTTTCGCTGACCGAACATCGTGAGAAGCCGAGGGTTTTCATCCAGATAGGCAGTAATCCCGTCGTCACGGCAGGCGGAAATACACTCTGCAACAGGCTGATAGAGCTGGCAGGGGGAGTAAATATCTACGGTGATGTAAAGATCAGGTATCCCCGCTGCGGCATCGAAGACGTCATCGCGAGGAAACCCGATTTCATAATCATATCGTCCATGGAGAAAGGAGAGGATTTCTCCCGCGTAAAAAGCGAATGGCTGAGGTGGAAGCATATTCCGGCGGTCGCCGGCGGCAGGATTCATATCATAGATTCGGATCTGATAGACCGTTCGTCACCCAGAATCGTCGACGGACTGGAGGAAATCGTCGGAATTATCCATCCGGAGGTCGAAAACCCGTGCGTTGCAACGTCACAGTTACCAGGAAAGGATTAATCCGCTATGCTTGATTATTTTTACCAGGGTGGACCGGTAATGTACCCTCTTCTCCTGTGTTCCCTCATATCCCTTTCGTTGATCATGGAAAGGGGGTTGTTCTGGATCAGGGAGAAGAAAACCCGCGACAGGAAACGGCTGGACGATTTCATGGAGTTGATCGAAAAGAACAGATTCGAGGAAGCCAGGACACTGACAAGAGATACAAGAGATTGCGTTATCCGGGTCATGGTCTGCGGGGTCGTCCACCGCGAATTTTCACTGCGGGACGCGCTGCGTATGAGCGCTGACGAAGAGATCGCGCGGATGAGGCGGTATCTGCCCATAATAGACACGATGATCACCCTTTCGCCCCTTCTGGGAATTCTGGGGACGGTGACGGGGATTATCTATTCGTTTCACATGCTCGGCACGGCAGGAGTCGAACATCCTTCCATGATCACGGAGGGCATTTCGCAGGCCCTGCTGACGACCGCCTTCGGCCTGACTATAGCGATCTTCAGCCTCATCCCCTACAATTATTTCCTGTCACAGATCGAAAAGACTACGCAGGAAATCGAGAAGTACGGGACCAACATGGAGATCATCTTCGAAAAGAACAGAAACGGGGCAAAAGGGGCGAGATGAAAATTCCCAGGCGGCATACAGGAAAGGCCCGTATCGAAATAATACCGCTCATCGATGTTATTTTTCTCCTCCTGGTGGCCTTCATATTTTGCACCATACCCATGGTCATTCACCGTGGCCTGCCCGTCCAGTTGCCCGCGTCGTCCACCGCCACGGTAGATAAGAAGGACTTCGCCGACATCACCATAACCCGCGACGGCGGGATATTCCTCGATAAGGAAGCGGTAACCCTTTCGGAACTAAAGGACAGGCTGATACTGCTCCACGACGAATCTCCCGGGAGAAAGGTGCTGGTGTCCGGGGACAGGAAAGTTCCTTATGAAACGATAATCGCGGTAATGGATACTGTAAGAAAATCGGGTATAAGCGGGGTGTCGTTAGAGACGAAATGGAAGGAATAACGGTAAATAGAGATCTGCTGTTAGCGGTATTGCTGACTGTCGTCATCCATCTGTGTGTGGCCTTCGTCCGTATACCCGTCGATCAACGTGCCGTTCACATGAAAACCTGTACAAACAGATCTCTCGCGGTCTCGTTCGTTTCCACGTTCAGCGAAATCGAGAAGAAAGAACTGCCTGTTACACGGCCTGCGGAAGCGAAACAAACGGTCATCGAGAAGAAAGAAAAGCCAGTAATAAAAGAGCCGGTACATAAAGAAAGTGCTGTTACTCAGATCCGGAAAACAAATATTCCAAAGCGACAAGAAACGATATCGACGGATACAGCCATCGCGGTAGCATCCCGGGTATCCTCCCCTTCCCCGCCCGCGGCAGCTCCCCTCCAAAAGGAAGCTGTGCCTGTATCCCGGGCAGTACCACGATACATGGAAAACGATCCCCCGGTTTATCCCCCTGTCGCAAGACGGAGGGGTTATGAAGGAACTGTCCTGCTTTCCGTTCATATAGGCGCAGACGGAACGGTTGTCGAATCACGGGTAAAAGAATCGTCGGGGTATCCGATTCTCGACCGGGCCGCCCTGAAAACGGTCGGGCGATGGAAGTTCGAACCGGCCTCCCGTGCGAGTGTTCCCTTCGCCATGTGGGTGGATGTACCTGTCCGTTTCGTCCTGAAACAGGGGTCGTAACGAAATATGGCAATACCCATGTTTTTCTTGTTTTTCCGCTGTTTTTTCATTTTTATTTCAATTTTTGTGATACCAGCAACTTACCGTAAAAACTCTTGATTATAACCCCTACGCAACCTACGCCGGGGCATATCGCACCCGCCTTCCTTGATTTCTGAGGCGGTTTTTGTTATGTTCGCCTTCATAAAAAGTCCTTATCATTGTTTTCTTCGCTTTATGGATTTCCATTTTAAAGAGTTCGAAAGTGATGACAGGATGGAACGGTTTCTGATGTGTTCAGGTGAATCCGGAAAGAGCACCGGACCGCAGCCAGTGGGTTTTACAATTTTTTGTTATCAGGTGAAAGTAGGTTTATGCGTTATTCCAAGTAATGGTTTTCAGTTAAGACGGTACTGCTGAAAACCATTACCGGGCGGGTCATAGCAATAACGGCCTTGCCTGGGAGGGTTTTTCATTAACATTACCGATCCTTCAGGATATTTTCAAACAGGGCTTATCAAAGGCCCTCGATCAACCTTCTGCCTTCGCCCTAAAGTATGTGAGTTTTGGTTCAATAGCCATACCACAGGCATCTGAGCATTGTTGTTAAAAACTTAATAAATAACCCGCTGTCCTGGTCAAAAGCCCCCTTTTTTAATTACGGGGAGAACGTTTGGTACGGGCTTTCAAGGGTGTCGCAATTTTTATTTTTTATGAACAGGTATTTTTATGTCAAATCCAGGTTATCACAACGAAGAGAACCCGTATTTTTTCAGGGAGCCGCGCATCGGAGACAGCCGGCACATTCATAATCTGATCGGAAATTCAAGGCCGCTGGATCTCAACTCGCTCTATTGTTATCTTTTGCTGGCGGATCATTTCCGTAAAACCTGCATTGTCGCGGAGCGTGACGGAAATATCCTGGGTTTTATATCGGCATATCTGCATCCGTTAAAAGAAAATACCCTGTTTGTATGGCAGGTTGCGGTAGATGAAACGGTTAGGAAACAGGGTGTTGGAAGCAGGATGCTTGAAGAATTGTTAAAGCGCCCGGAACTGAAGTTCGTTTCGAATCTGGAAACCACGGTAAACCCTTCAAACCGCAGCTCTCAATCTCTTTTCGAATCATTCGCGAAGAGATTGGGCGTTTCATGCAACATGTCTATACTGTTCTCCGAAGATCTCTTTGGAGACGCAGATCACGAAGCGGAAATTTTATTCAGAATCGGTCCCTTCGACAACCGTTAATATTATTCGTTCGCAGTGCGATTGGTGACAGGCACCAAAAAAAATGCGGCAAAGGGACCATAGACGAAAGGAGTAACGATGAGAATATTTGAGCAGCTGGAATCACAGGTAAGAAGTTATGTGAGGCACTTTCCGACAGTGTTTAACAAAGCAAAGGGGTCATATCTCTACGACGAACAAGACAAGGAGTTTATCGATTTCTTTGCGGGAGCGGGCACTATCAACTACGGACATAACAACCCCCGTGTCCAGGACGCCCTGATCGAGTATATAAAAAACGATGGGATTGTGCATGGATTAGACAAAGCGACAAGCGCGAAGAAGAAATTCCTGGAGACGTTCTATTACACGATCCTGGAGCCGAGACACATGGAGCACAAGATACAATTCTCGGGTCCCACCGGCACAAACGCGGTCGAAACCGCGTTGAAACTCGCAAGGATGGTGAAGGGCAGATCGAATATCATTTGTTTTACCAACGCCTTTCACGGCCTGACAATGGGATCGATGGCGATAACCGGTAATTCCTTTTATCGTGACGAAGCTTTTATAAACCGGGCAAATGTCGCCTTCATGCCTTACGATGGTTATTTCGGCGATGAGTTAGATACGTCTGTCTACCTCAGAAAATTCCTGGAAGACAAGAGCAGCGGCGTGGACCTGCCTGCGGCAATTATCCTTGAAACGGTTCAGGCGGAAGGCGGCGTAAACGTCGCGTCCGATCAATGGCTCAAAAATATTGAACAGGCGTGCAGGGACTTCGACATTCTGCTCATCGTGGACGATATCCAGGTGGGTAACGGCAGAACCGGCACCTTCTTCAGTTTTGAACCTTCGGGCATCAACCCGGATATTATCACCCTGTCGAAATCCATAGGAGGCGGGCTGCCCCTCTCGGTGGTCCTGCTCAAACCCGAACTGGATCAATGGAGACCGGGCGAACATACCGGCACATTCAGGGGGAACAACCTGGCCTTTGTCGCTTCGACCGAATTATTCAGTTACTGGGAAAACGACAGCCTGACCGAGGCGGTCAAATACAAGGAAAATGTTCTAAGAAAGGGACTCGAAGAGATAGCTCAGAAATATCCGTCCATAGAGGCACGGATCCGTGGCAGAGGATTGATCTATGGATTAAATATTCCCCTCCAGGGATTCTGTCACGAAGTCTCTTCCGAGGCGTTCGAACAGGGACTTATAATCGAACTTGCCGGAGCGCGCGACGATGTGCTGAAGTTCCTGCCTCCCCTGGTGATAGAGGAAGAATTGCTGCAGGAGGGACTCAGGATTATAGACAATGCCATCGGAGTCGTACTGGATAAAAGAACTTCGATTATCAGGGGGGAAACGGCATGCTTGTAAGAACGCTCGATGAAACCAGAGGAACCGACCGGGAGGTTCTCGCGGAGAATGGTAACTGGGTAAGCACAAGGTTGCTCCTCAAAAGCGAAAACATGGGATTTTCGTTCCATGAGACTACCATCTTTGCCGATACTGAAACCCTTATCTGGTACAAGAATCACCTCGAGGCCGTATACTGCATCGAAGGTGAAGGCGAAGTGGAAACCCTCGATGACGGAAAGATATACCCGATAAAACCTGGAACTCTTTACGCGCTTGACAACAATGACAAACATTACCTGAGAGCTTTCAAGCAATTGAGACTAATGTGCGTGTTCAATCCGGCCCTCGCGGGCCGGGAAGTACACCTCCCCGACGGCTCCTACCCTGTCGACAAAGAAGCGTAGCAACCGCAGGATGCAGCATTGATATACCGGACCAAGAAAGCCCGCCGATTCAGGCGGGCTTTCTTGCGATATGATAGTGGTGGCTCACTATCCCGCCTTCGACCCGGCAACAAAAATATCTCCCTTCCCGACATCTCAAGGAATGTGAGTTCCGGTTCAATAACCGCGATACCGGATCTGTCCGCAGGCCGTCGGTCCGCCATCTTGTCCGTACTTAGAATCTTCAACGGAAAAACCAGTACCGGTACCTTTACCCCGAGCCATACACCTGGTTACCCCAGGTATTTATTCAGTATTCTTCAAGCGTTGCATTTCGGAGCTTTACTCTCTATGGTGATGCCCAAAAGGGTGTGGGGCCGATGTGCATATTGGAATATCTTTGAGCA
>DCUQ01000011.1 GCA_002327865.1 Syntrophaceae bacterium UBA2210 | reverse complement strand
CGATTCCGAGCTCCGGCACCAATTAAAATCAAGGGGTTACAGCTTTTGAAGATGTAACCCCTTTCCTGGTTTAGGGGTGGTCGTAACAGTTTTATAACCACCCGGCACGTTGCTGAAATCCTGCTTCTTTGGGGTGCCTGTTTCAAATTTTCTCTCCCTCCAGGCGTGTTCAAAATTTCTCTTGTATTTATAGTTGTCTAGGACTAAAAAGGCGCTTCAATAACGGTGTGCGGCGAATAGAGGAGACTAAAGGACAGGTTTATGAAACTCATTCTTGTGGCAACGAGCGGCAAAGACACTGTTAACGCCATCAGGGAATCCTTCCAGGCGGAATATCGGATCGATGTGGCTACAAGCCCGGCTCAATGCATCGAAATGTTTGGGAGGAAACGATGCGAGTACCTCTTCATCGATATCGAATTTCTGGAGGATCTGCAACTGGTGCATGGTGAAGACCCGCTTTTCAAAACGGCGCTGATGAATTTCTGGAGAATATTTCCCACGGCGCAGATCATCATTATCTCCTCTGCCGAGCATATCCGAAAGGCCGTCATGGCCGTAAAAGGGGGGGCCAGCAATTATATCACCAGTCCCATCAACAGGGACGAAGTGAAACATATTACGGAGAGCGTGTACCGGACCCTTCTCATGAAATCGGAACTGCATTACCTGCGAGGCAGATTCGTGCAGAAGAGCGCCGACATTATCCATACGGGAAGTCCTGCGATGCGGAGCGCGATCGATAAGCTCATGGCAGTGGCTCCCCTGAAGACAACAGTTCTTCTGACCGGCGAAACGGGTACCGGCAAAAGTGTCCTTGCCCGGATAATACATCAGTTCAGCAACCGGGCCGATAAGCAGTTCATACAAGTCCACTGCGGCGCCATTCAGGATACATTGGTCGAAAGTGAATTATTCGGTCATGAAAAGGGCGCCTTTACCGGAGCGGACCGCCGGAAACTGGGAAAATTCGAAATTGCCGACAAGGGTACCATATTCCTCGATGAGGTAGGCACGCTCACCGCTTCGGCCCAGATCAAACTGCTGCAGACCCTTCAGGAAGAGACCCTTCAACGCGTTGGCAGCGAAGTGGATATTCCGGTCGATATCCGTGTCATTGCGGCCGCTAATACCGATCTGGAACAGATGATCAGTGAAGGCAACTTTCGGAATGACCTGTTCTATCGCCTCAGTGTGTTCCCAATCGAGGTTCCCCCCCTGCGGGAGCGAATCGAGGACATACCGCTACTGGCCGACGGTTTTCTCAAGGAGTTGAACCGGGCCAACACGAAGATGATTAATAGTATAGACCCCCGTGTAATCGAAATTTTCCAGCACTACCCCTGGCCTGGGAATATACGAGAGCTGAAGAATATAATCGAACGGGCCTTTATTATTGAAAAATCCGAAGTCATCACTGTTGAGAGCATCCCCAAGGAATTATCTCTTGAATATCATAACGGGCATTATGTTCCGCGAACTGCCGGTTCGCTGGCAGAGGCCAGGGATGGCGCAGCGAAAGATTATCTTCGGACACTCCTTGTCGAATTCCGGGGAAACATCCGGGAAACGGCGGAGAAGGCCGACGTCTCGACCCGCCAGGTACACAAACTTATGAAAAAATACGATCTTCAGAAGGAACATTTTAAGAGGAACAAGAATCTGCCGCTCAAATAGGAACTTTCGTTCCCGATACATATATCGGACCAAAAGTTCCGATAATCATCTTTTTATAAATAATCACGAAATGTTATAGTCGAGACATTCTCCCGTACCGAAATTTCGGAAGCGGAACAAACGTTCCGGTCTTGTCCGATCTTGTAATTTAAATATCCGTAAATTCAATTAGTTACAATTCAGGCACAGTGTGTGCAATATGTTCTGTCATGGACCACGCAATCCGTTGGATTGCAGATATGGGAGAGATCCACCGGAATAAAAAGGAGAAGTTTCCTGTCCTGTGTTCCTGGGGAATAACGAAAGGTCCGAAACGCAAAAAGTCATCACGGCTCACTATGGCGATTAAGGGTACAAAATGTCGACGTCAACAAGAGCTTGCCTGCCTGAGGGGCATAATAGTTCCGTCGTCATGGGATGAAAACGGCAAAATTAGTGAGGTTGCCATCGATGCACAGCAAGAACAAAGATACGTCCCTGTCCCAGCAGGGAAGAACAGGGAACTTGCAGCCCATTGCCGTTGTTATGTGGAGGTTTGGGGAATCATAGAGCGGAGGCATGACGACAAGCTCTATATAGATATAAAACAATACAAAATTACGAGAAAACCGGGTGATCTGTAAGATGATGGAACCGGTAAAACAAAAAAGAGCATGGTGCTCAAATTTTTTAAAAGGAGGAGGTAGTGGTATGAAGAGAAGTGGCAGTATGAAGAAGTATTTAGGTGTGTTGGTAGCGGTGTTTTGCCTGATTACGGTATCAATGTTCTTCGCAACGACAACGGTAACGAGTGTCTGCGCAGCAGATGAAACGGAGATCACCGGTGCCATGAATGTTACAGGACAACTGGTTACTGAAGACGGAAGTTCATACTTCATCGCCCAGGACGATATGGGGAAAAAACTTGCAGCATTGGTCGGCAAGAAGGTCCATGTGAAAGGTGCCGTCAAGTCCGAAGGTGATGCAAAGACTCTGACAGTCTCCAGCTTTGAAGAGATTTAAAGAACTTACGGAAACTGCTTCATGAAACTGATGGCGGGAAAGTGGTTTCCGACTTTTCCGATGTCTCCAACTAATGGAATTCAGAATCTTTGTAAGAGGTGTCAACGTGAAAAAACTGAATGTATCAATCGCGCTTCTTCTTGTTTTGTCGGTATTGATGATTCTATCGGCATGCGCGGAAAAGCAGGCGACGTTAATCGACTCGAGCCCGTCAGCCGCCGGGCAGCAGGACGCGGTATCCCAGGGAAAAGCGGAAGCCGGGTCTGATGTGAAGACTGCGGCTCCATCGGAAACCGATCTGTTCGAGTCGGAGAGAATATTCTTTGATTTCGATAAGTATAATTTGAAACCGGAAGCCCTGGAAATACTGGCGAAAAAGGCTGAATGGCTCCAGGCTCATCCTGAGATTTCTATAAGGATCGAGGGTCATTGTGATGAGCGTGGAACGGATGAGTACAATCTTGCTCTCGGGCAGCGTAGAGCCGAGACAGCTATGTCCTGTCTGGTTTCTCTCGGGATTTCGAAAACCAGAATCACTACAGTGAGCTACGGAGAATCGCAACCTGTTGCTCCGGGTCACGACGAGGAATCCTGGACCCAAAACCGGAGAGATGAATTCAAGGTTTCGAAATAAAACCTCGATGACAGGCACCTGAATTTCTTTTCGTAACTAACGGGAGATAAACAGAGAAAAGAAATTACATGGACGCCCTGACCTTGAAAATATTAGAAATTCCGGGTCTGTCTGCCGGAAGTGAAATTTGATCTCTTAATAAGAAGATAACATTCAACAGTGACCACGCAAGACGGATATGGATTGCGGTGGAAGTGTTTATAGAAAGGAAACATGATTATGAAAAGATTTTTAGTAATATTGGGGTTGATCTGTTTGTTTGTGTTTTTTATGACGGCCTGTACCGATTCCGGTACCGAAACGGATAATGGAGCCGCAGTTGAACCAGCCAAGGAAATACAATCCAGCTCGACGCAAGCGGATGAAGCCAAATCAGAAGCTGTTGAGGAAACATCGAAAGATGAGAGTGCTTCCGCAACTGAGGAGACGAAGGAAACGGCGTCCGATTCAACAGCTGCAACAGCAGAGGCAAACAAAGAAACTGATGCCGGAAAACCGCATGAATAACATATGAAATCAAAATAAAGCTAAAGCAGAAAATTGTAAGCGAACATTATCCAAGTGGAACAAAGGCAGGGTTAACCTGCCTTTGTTTTTTCACCTGCAACTGCTTGAAATTGATCTTGGTAAAAAACATCTATTGCCCTTTGCAATTATTGCCTTAAGATTTTCTGACAAGGGGAAAGTTGAGACAGTGGTGCCTTGGAATGTGTTAAACTTTTGTTACAATTCCCAATCACAAAGAATTGTTGTTCAGGTATCCCCTCTGTAGGAGTGACCACAAAGGTGTTCAGCCCTCTGGGTTTACTTTAGCCGCGTTCTATAACCCATTCCGAAAGATATACAGTCATTTGTCTGGGATCCTGTGAATACGAAGAGTCAAAAAATGCAGATAACGTAAGGCAATGCCGGGTTATCTGTACGTTATACAAGTCGGCTTAAAACATGGAGTATAAACTTGTAACTCTGCATTCTTAATTTTTAAAGAGTTTTCTTATGGTGTTTTCACCGAACTTGAAGCGAAGTTTTATGTAAGGACCTTTTCCCTGATAATCATCGCCAATGAGATCTGCATCGAAATCGTCGAGGGAATAGCCCAGAGACATCCAGAGATTCTTGACCACTCGATAGCCGATTTCCAGATTTCCCCCCTGAAGAGTGCTGTTTAATTTATGACTGGTAAGTAGCCGGTACTCGGCTCCGAGATCGATACGGTCCGTCACATCGTAGATGATTCGTGCCGAAACAAGGTCCGTATAGGATGAGTAATCGTTGTCTCGCGAAAGTTTTCCTGCATACTTGCCGGACAGCTGCAGCCGACTGTTTAACTGATAGACACCTTCTGTGGAGAGGATAAAGGCCGTGGTCTTATAGTCCGGATCGATAGTTTCATCGTCGTCGACCTTGTATTCTATCTTCGCAAGTCCGTTAAATCTATCGTCGCAGAGAGGCCGCCATGCAAGGCCGACCATGGTGCGTGAGGTGGCATGGGTGCCCATATTGCCGCTGTTTTCATAAAAATAACGTTCCTTGACCAGCAGCGAGTAACTGGGGTTGATTTTCAAAAGAAGTCCTAATTCACCCAGATAGCTGTCAACACCTGCGCCGGAGAGTTCGTTTCTGTGTTCGAAGCGTCCCGTTATCTTGAAATCATCCTGAGGGAGATATTCCATTCCCATGGCCAGGGCAAAGGCATCCGGTTCGCTCTCCTTCGCCTCTCCCGAAAGGGTGCTCATATGTTCAACGGAAAGATTACCCGTAAGATGCTCGGCCAGGAGGAATTTGTTCCGGAGACCGATAACCTGCTGATTCCGGGAGCCGTCCGATCCGTCCACCAGGCGGTATTCGTTGAAGGCGACAGTGTTTTTGATGACTTTCGATTCCACGCCGAAGAGGGTTCTCAGCTCGGTCCGTTCACTGTATTTCTGATATTCTTCGCGCACATAGAAACGATTGAGCTCGTTTATCTGATAATTGAGGCCTGCCTGAGACGTGTGCAGGTTTTCGTCCTTTATATTGCGTTTATGCCCCACGGTGAGGGACAAATTAGGACGAAGCTCCGTTTCTATGGTAACTCCCGCGGCCGTGAGCTCCCGCGGTGTTTCCTCGCTCATATCGAAGGGGCTTCTCGTCGTGTCACTCGTGGCCGGGATATACTCATCGTCGGAGGTTTCTCTCGAAAGCTCCGCGGCGACTTTTGTTTTTTGTATACGTGCCTGCGCACCCAGCGACGCATACTTGTGATTTGAATGGTTCAGTTTATCCTTTTCATCAAAGAACGTTCCCTTCAATTCGATGCGGTCGGTCAATGCATACCGGCCATCGAATCCGTATTCTTCGGTACCCCTAGGTGCATCGGTAGCAGAGATATTCTGGAAATAATCGTCCAGATTTTTGTAGTATCCGGACAGGGCAAAGCGGTCTATCGGTGATGATTCAAATTCAAAGAACCAGCCACGCCCCGATTTTCTGACCGTTGCGTCTGATATGTCGAAAAGCGCCTGTGTTTCGGCGTATTCGGCCTTGACCATCGTTTTGCCCGGAAGGTCCAGTGTGAGATCGGCACCTAACAGGTTATAATCTCCGGCTGCCTGTTCTTCCACGATTCCCGTGGCGCCCGCTTCGAGCCAGGGCAAAACTCTGAACGCGGCCCGTCCTCCATAGATGTAATAATCTTCACCACCTGTTTCCGCTTCATAACTTATCGTCACGTAGACGGGGTTGTAGTCGCTGTCACGTATCGGGATCGGTTCTTTGAAAAGAATAGTCCCGGCATCGTAATCGATGTCGTAGTCGGTGCCCCGAGTGCGTGTTTCTCTGGAAATAACCCGGTCTGGCCGTATCCGGTCCCGCACCTCTATGACGACCCGTTCCGACCCGGAAATGAGCGGTGTATGGGTCAAGTAATAATACCCCGATATGCCGCGGCCGGGCAGGGCGTCCACTACCTGGGTCTGATCGGTTTTACTGCCGAATGCGCGCAGCTTGAATCGTCCGGTGTTGACGTCGTACTTCAATCCATTGAAAGATCTCTTGTATGCGGCTAGTGTCGTGTCGCTGAGATTCGTATGGTAATCGCCGTAGAGCAGTGACGACCGGTTTTTTTCAACCTTGACATAGAGTTTGTCCCTGGATATCGCCTCGTAACCCAGCGTACTCTCGTCGCCGTATATAGGATATTTATCCTCGGACTCGAGGTCGGTGTCGGACTGCCGGAAGAGTTCATCTGCCTCGTCTTTCTCCGAGTCGAAGGACGCGGTAAGGAGATAATCCTCAAACACTTTGCCTTTCAGGAAGAAAGCGCCCCGCGCGCCTCCGTAAAGGCCATCGTCAAACCATTTATCATCTTTAAGATAGCCGAAATCTCCCTTTGTAGAGCCGTGGCCGATGGTGATCTCTCCGATACCTACGGCAAAGAGATCTCGCAGGTATGGGGAAAAGAATACATTCATACTGCCCTCCAGCGCATCGGCGTAGACATGTACGCTTCCATCGCCTGAGGTTCGGGGAGCCTGAATGGTAAAGTGGGCGATTCCCTGTGTGCAGGCAACCTGTACTTCCTCTTTCGAAGAGTCGACATCGTCAGAGAGGATTTCCCCATTGGTGGTGATTACCGTTACCGGGGCCGTATAGGGAACGACATGGCCTTTCCTGTCGACGATCGACACGGTCACTTCAATCGTTGAGTTGCCGTCGGCGGGGACCTGCCCGCGGTCCGCTGAAATGAGAATACGATACGCCTCACCTACTGTTTCGACCGTAACGGATGCATTGCCGCGTTTGTTTCCGAAGGGATCCGCCGCGACAACGTTCAGCTCATTAGAGGCGCCCGGATCGAGGGGAATTCCTACAAATTCGAAAACAGTGACCTTTCCTTTGTTATGGGTAATCGTCTTTCCGATTTTGGCATTATCGACGATACGCCCGTTTACGTTGAGTACAGGTGTCGACCCCACCGGCGCCTTAATCACCACGGTGGTAGAATCTCCGGCGATGATATCGCCGTCGGTTGGGCTTACAAAGGATAACTCTTTCGACATGGTAAGAATCCGTTCCTCAAGGGGAGGTGTGCTTTGAGGAGCGGCAATTTTACTCGAATGCGATGCATCCATGCCGGAGGCGGCCGGCTCCTGTAGCTTGTCTGCCGTTGTCGCTGACTGTGTAATCGCAGCCTGGGCACCGGAAAGACCGGGCAGAGAAGTTGCCGTTACTGTTTGCTCTCCAGGCGTTTTTTTGTCTCTTGCCGGAGGCACGGTAGATTTTTTCAGCGGCCGGGCCGTGAAATTTGCTTTAAAGATGGTACCGTATCCGGTGGTGATAAACTGTGACGTGCCATCTCCCATGAATCTTCCCGATGAGGCCGTGAGCTCCACTCCTTCGGGTAATGACGAGGTATCAACCCTCAGAACGTGCGTGCCCGGTGTGACGCCCGGGATGGAGAATTTACCATGTTGATCCGTGATTACCCGGGTGCCGTCTTCCAGATAGAGCACCACACCGGGAATACCCGGTTCATCGTGGCACAGTTCGACTTTGCCGCCCTCCGGTGTGGTATTGGTGCTGATCTTTTCGTTATTCTGTATGCCGTTATCGTTATTGTCGACAAAGACTTTGCCGATTATTATCGCCTGGGAGGTAAATACTCCTTCGGTGATCTTCAGGTCATGGTAGGCAACGGTAGATTCTACCGCTGTTCCAACGGTCGTTCCCACCGACCATGCCGTATTCCGTCCCGTCCCCCGGTGACTGTCGGGACCGACAAGGGCCCTGAAGGTAATCGTTGCCGTGTCGCCCGGTGCGAGTGAGGGGATGCTCCAAATCACGGTTCTTCCGGGAACAGGAGCCGGGTCCGCGGTTTTTACCCCATTGAGGGTGGATGAACCTGTCAGGTACTGGATCCCGTGGGGCAGGGTATCATAGACGGTAATCGATCCGATCGGAGAGGCTCCGTTATTGGAAACCGTAACAGTATACCGGATCAGATCACCCACTGAGGCGGCATTCTTATTCGCCGTTTTTTCGACAACAAATGAACCGCCCGGAGGATCCACAGGCAGATCTATATTAAGCGGTGGAGATACTGCAGTCAGGGTGAACAATTCTCCCTTGGAACCGTTGTCGTTAATTACAAAGGCGGGCCAGGATATACGAAGCTCTGTGTTGGGTACGGCCGAGGGCCATCGGTAATCTGACGGCGGTGTCACGGCAAAGTAATAAGTCCCCGGATTTACGTATTCGAATTGGAAAGCTCCGTCTGCCGCGGTTACAACCGGATTGGGCTGCACTACGCCGGTAACCGGATAAAGGGGAAGCGTTGCGGCAAGTCCCGTGGCATCGTCGATCAGGGTGACTGTGGCGCCGGCGACAGGAAGCCCTGTGATGGAATCAAAGACAATACCTGAGGGATCGATCAGAGCATCCGCCGCCGATTCCACACGGTAACCGCACAGTGCATCCAGCGGGTCTTCATAGACCGCCGTCACGGCGATATCTGTTGCCACTGTCAGGATCCCGTTGTTCTGGACCGTTGGGCCGCTGTCCGAAGGCAGGCAGGAGGCGAAAATCCCCGTATCGATGCCCGTCTCGTTAAGGGTAACCGTTTCAACATCGCCGGTGCCCGAGGTTTCTATGCTGGCTGTGACAGTCTCCGCGCTCAGCGGATCGCGATTCCGATCGAGATCTGATACCTCGATACATATAGTATCTCCCACGGAATAGCGGGCTGTCGGATTGGAAGATGCATCGAGGAAGCGTATCGATCCTTCCGTTCGGCAGACGACCGAAGTTACCGCCGCCGCCGTCTGTAAAGGCGCCTCGTTGGCGAATGCCGTGACGGTGTTTACAACAGCCGGATTTAGATCGGGAAACGGTTGTACCTGTACCACCATTTTGACGGTAAGCGATGCACCTTCCGCAAGGTTTCCGACGAGCCATACAATGTTCCCGCCGTTTAGGATTCCTCCCGAATCAGCGCTGACGAATGTTGTATGCTCCGGTAACGGATCGTTGATGGTAAGTCCGGTAAGGGCCGTTGCCGCGCCGTTGGTAATTTGAATTGTATAGTCAATGGTATCACCCACGCGAACCGGATCGGGAGTATCGGTTTTGAGCGTAAGAAGGGACGGTGAAGAGAGAACCGGAGTTGCGGTCGTATTCGACAGGATGGTGCCCTGTTCGGAACTGCTCATGGCGGCAGTATTATTTATAATGTCGCCGTCGGATACCGTTGATGGGACCTGCACCTGAAAGCTGACGGAACCTTTCGCTCCTGCGGAAACCGATCCTATGGTCCATGAAAGCAGCCTTCCGGTCAGTATGCCCTCTGCGGTGGAAGAACCGGATACGTAGGTCGTGCCGTCGGGGAGTGTATCGCCGATTGACACGGACGATGCAGCGTTGTTCCCGCTGTTTTCATAGTTGATTGTGTAGGTTATAGTGCCCACCGGCGCCACCGTGCGGGGCGTCGCCGATTTGCCGACTTTAAGATTCGGCGCCGATCCCACGCGAGCAGAGTGAGTCGAGTCGGCTGATGAGCCCTCGAGTGACGTGACGTGGGCTCTGTTTAGAATAATCGTTCCGTCGGCGAGATTCGTTTTTGCTTTCACCTGGACCCACAAAGAGACATTTGCTCCGGGTAAAATGGTTCCGGAGTTCCATGTTACCGTTCCTCCTCCCGGTCCTGTCATATATGTGCCTCCCGGAGAGGCATCCTGGAATTCCACTTCTGCGGGCAGGCTGTCCGCAATTACTGTTGCCGTGGCGTCGGCATTGCCGTTATTTTCACAGGTTATGGTGTAGGTGAAATTGTGGCCGGCGGCGACTATATCGGAACTTGCGGTCTTTGTGATAGCAAGCATGGGTGCCCCGGAAATGGTCGTTGAGACGGTGGCTCTTTTCTCAGGCAGAAGGTTCCCATTGGCGTCATGGCAGGTAACGGTGGCGCGATTAGTGATAATTGTGCCGACGGGAGGCGATGCGGCGAACGCACTTGTCCCTGTGTTGCAGACGTACCATAGGCACAAAACTAGCATGCACCAGCAAAGGGCAAAATGTGTCGTGTTATTCCGCCGCATCTCTGTCATCACATAAATTCTCTTACCGGCCTGGTCGATCCCTTAGTCGATGGTTACCTTGAACTCCAGTATCCAGGTTGCTCCGGAACCCAGGCTCAGCGCTCCCGGTCCTCCGGCCGTGACGACCTCGGTGCCGGAATCATAGCGGCCTCCATCACCATCGGTGGCATCCGTTCGCGACGTAAGCGTTCCTGCGGTGGCGCCCGTTTTTATCGATCCCGCCACATATGTGGTATAGGCCGGTATAATGTCGGAGATGGTGACACTTGTAGCCACGCCCGATCCCGTGTTTGTTACCGTAGCCGTATAGGTTAGAACGGTTCCCGGAGGCTGATTACCTGTCGGAGAAACGGTTTTGGTGATGCTAAGAACCGGCGCGGTAACCGTAGTGGTAAAGGTTACCGTGTCACTTACATCCGTATCGATGCGGGACGTGCCGGTGATGACCACCGTATCGACGGCACCGTCAGCCTGTCCTGCAGGTATGGTGACCACGGCCAGGAATTTTGAGGTTGCCAGGGCATTGATCTGTCCCGTATCTGTAACCTCTATATCACCGTCGGTGCCTGGTATGCCGTTGCCGTCCACGTCCTTCCATATTACCCAGGTCCACCCTGCTGAGGAGTTATAGGTAAGATCGAAGGTGTCGGGAGCATTACCGGTATTCTGCACTGTGAAGGCGTATACCATCTGGTCGCCGGGATCGCCCGTCCCGGTCCTGTCGGGAGATAGAACGACGCCGGGCATTGTGGCCACTGTAACGGTGGAACTGTTAGTCGATTCGGTATAGGGCCGCAACCCGTTGTCGAGAAGTCCGTAGGTTGCAGTCGCGGCGTTGCTGATGCCCTTGCCCGATGCGATGTTGCTGTTTACCGTCACCTGGAAATAGAACACTCCCGCCGGGGGGCACTGAGACCAGTCGAGCTGTAGCTGGCCGGCTCCCGAATCATAGTAGGCGTTGGCGATTGCAGTATCGTCTCCCACCGTATATGTCAGATCTTCCGCATCGTTAGCGTCGGTCATCGCGTAGGCCGTGGCGTAATCTCCTCCCACGGGACCTGCTTTCATACTCCCCGCCACGTAGGTTGTGCTGGCGGGAATGGTATCGATGACGCGGATGCTGTAGGCGGTACCACCGCTGTTACTGCCGGTGATCGCGTAGGTGATGGTGTCGCCGGGCTTCGGATCGGAAGGCGTGGCCGTCTTAATGAGCGTGAGCACTGCCGACTGGGCGTTGGTTGTAAAGACGGACGTGTCGGATACTGTCCCGTCAAAGGTGGATGTGACGGTGAGCGTCGTCGTGCCGATGGTGCCGTTAGCGACCCCCGCAGGCACGGACACCACCACGATTACGGGATAGCATTGATCGGCAGCAAGTGATCCCGTATCCGCCACGGGGGTGCCTTCGGTCGACGAGTCCCATATGCTGTTTCCATTGAGATCGGGATAGATGGTAACAGTCCACCCAAGGTCGTTTACCGCCGCCAGTGTGATTGTGTCGGGCCCGTTGCCGTTATTACAGATTTCTGCCGGATATTCCACATCGGTTCCGGCAATGCCGTTGTGTGATGCCGCAGCCGGCGTGCTGGAAACGGCGGCCACCTGGCATACCACGGTGGTCACCGTGTTCGAGGTGACCCGTGGGCGGGCATTACCGTTTGCGTCCTCGTAATCGGCGTAAGCCTGGTTTGTGATGGATGTGGTTGCCGGTGTTCCCTCAGCACCCGCCTGTGACACGCACAGGGTAAAAGCCATCACAGTCACGATTGTGATTAAAAATAGTTTACGCATGACTTGTTACCTCCCCTTATTGTCGTAATGCGATGTATGTTCACGGGAATCTTCATAGATTCCTGCCTTTTATTTCACATTGACCCTGAATGAGACCGTGCCTGAACCACCGGCAGGCACTTCGTCCGTAAGGAACCATCTGATATGGGTGAAAATCTCCGGCCGGGCCATTTCCTTTTTCATGCTTCCGTCGGGTTTCCTCACCATGTGCATCACCGGATGGCTCTGCCATGTAGCCCCTTCGTCGATGCTGAACTGTATTACCGTGCCGATGCCGGAGGCGCTTTCCATGATGTAGACGGTCCCTTCCGGAATCGGATCCACAATGCGGGCGCTTTTTGCCGGTGAGTCTCCTTCGTTGTGATAAGTGACGGTGTATAGCAGGATATCGCCTGGTCTTGTTTCCAATACCGGCTCGTATTTCGTGATCGAGGCGTTTCCCTCTTTTACACTGATCTCCTTCGCTACCGCTACTTCCGTCTTCAGGACAAGCATGGCATTGTTCCGGGCCATCGCGGTGTTGCACAGGAACAGCGTAACAATGAGTGCCAGGAAGATCGGGGTGCATTGATACACGGTGTTATGATGCCTCATTTTTCCCTCCTCGCTTTCTAATCGATAAGCACTTTGAAATATACTTTCCCCTCGTCGGCACCGCTGTCGGGAACGCTGTCGTCGGGGTTGATGCTGTTGATAATGAATATAATCGTGTCGCCGTTTATGGAGCCTCCGTCACTGTCGCCGTTCGAATCGGTGAACACGTTATTAGACGGATCGCCGTAATCAGAGTCTGCCGGGCCCCGCTGGAGACTTCCCGCCACATAGGTAGTATGAAGGGGCACCGTGTCGACTATGAAAAGGGCCTGAGCGGTGCCATTTCCGGTATTCCGGTAGTGCACAGAATAGATCAGTTCCTCGCCGGGCCTCGCCGCCCCTTTGTCCACGGTCTTTACCAGGCTGATCAGAGGACCGGTGATCGTCACCGGCGCTGTTGGGCCGGTGGAAGTTACCGGGACATTAGGGCCGCTGACACTGACCGTGTTGTAGTGTGTGCCAGCCACTCCCCCCACCGTGGTACTGAATGAAACGGAGACAGCACTGTAAGGAGGGACAGTCCAGTCGCCGTTCCATGTAAGCTGTTGGCCCGTGATCGCCGGATCGGTAGAAATAAAGCCTGAAGTACTGCCGGACACATACGCAAATCCGTCGGGGATTACGTCGGAAAGATAGGTAAGCCATCCTTCGCCGCAGGCCGAGTTTTCTAAGGTTATGGTATAGATGACCGTGTCTCCTGCATCGGCAAATTCGGCAGAAACCACCTTTGTAATGGCTATGACGGGAGGATTGATGGTCAGCGTATCCGTTCTGGGCTGGTTATGGAGGGGGGGTATACTGCCGTCGATGGTATCGATGTAGGTGACGATCACCGTTTCACCCGGCATGACCTGTAGAGTGTCGTTGCCGGCATTTGGAGCGCCGGCGGCTGAAACGATTGAGCCGGTGAAAACACCTGTGTTTATTCCGGTTTCAGTCAAGGTAACCGTTTCGCTGTCACCGCTCGGAACTGCGAGTGTAACCGGTACGGTATTGAGTGCCGTAATGTTGTAGTTCCGATCGCCGTCATCGACTCTGATATAAAGCATCGCCCCGGCGCAGGCCGCTGTCATATCTCCGGTTCCCGCCAGATTCTGGACGAAGCGCACCGTCCCTGTAGTAGGCCTGGTGCCGAAGGGTGATACATAGTCGGAAAACCCGGTATAAAGATCCGAGGCTCCCACCAGGTCGGCGCCGCTTTCCGTAAGACTATCGGCACTGGAGGAGCTGCCGAAGAAAAACCTTAGGGGTGACGAGTCGGTGATGCCCATTGCCTGTTTCAATGTGTAATAGGAAAAACGCCAGTCGAGAAAATAGTCCTGATCACCGTTAATGGATGTGTCGGCGGCGGTAATCTGATAATTACCCACAAGCGGCAGTGATGCGACAAGGGTTTCGGATTTGTCTCCCGGATCACCGAGGTCCCCCTGTACGGAATTGTGCCAGAGCTCGACCTTTTCGTCCTTGGCAATACCATCGGCCATAAGAAGCCACTCATAGTCAGCAGCATTCAGATTTGAATCAAATTCGACGCCCCAGCCGTAAGGCTTCAGGTACCCCTGCCCTCCTGTTCCAGCGGGGCTTTCATCGAGACGGAGGCGGAAATGGAGGTACTGTCCGTCGTTGAAAACGAAGGCGGCACAATGGGTGGCATCCGAGACGATGTTCCTCGATCCCGAGGCATCGTTATTAGGGTCCTGTAAGTAAGAACCGTTCTTATACACGGGTATCCACTGGGCCGTTGTGGGCCATGAATAAGCGTTTTCAGGAAAAAGGAAAAGGAAGGTGAGAAAAAGAATAAAAGCAAAGAAGGAACAAAAGCATAAGGCTGCATTCGCAATTTTTTTAACAAAAAAAGCGAGAATTACCTCCGGGGCAACTATGCCGTCATGAGTCTGCTTTTTCATTATCCTTGGCCTTTCAGGACCCCAGGAATGTTACAGCTTCCGGAATATAAGGTTTATTTCAGCTCAAAATACACCAGTCATGGATCCTGATGCAGCTTCGTAGAATTTCTGTTAGCCGAGGTGTTTTTTCCGTTTATTATCCTGTTATTGATTGGAAAAAAGCAAGTCTTTTCTATATTAACATCTTTCCCCTTCTCAGAGACCTTTGATAACACGGGGGCGACAGTCGAAACCGACGAACGCGGGGGGTATCTTTACTCTTTCTGGTATGAGTTTACCCCCACTGCCGATTCCGCTATCAGGGTGACGGCGCTCAACGATTCGGCCAACCCGGTTGTCGGCCTCTTCACCGATACCGGTCACCCTCTCGATTATGCCAACGATCGAGGAGATGCCGCTGATAATCTGGATAATGTGGGAGAGAAATCAGAGAACTTCGTCTGGGGGGTCGAGACGGGAACGACCTATTACATCAGGATAGCTTCACAATATGAGGGTTCTATCGAGGTAACGATTGATACCCCGGCGCTCACGCCGATGACAAACGACAACCTGGCTGATGCAACTATCATCACCGATTATGTCAATGAATATATCGATATGGCAACGGCAACACTGGAAATTGATGAAAATGTGGAGGGCTCTTCCATCACTCCTCCCTATGGTATGCCGTAACGCCTGCGACAGACGCTCTTTTGGTGGTTCTTGAAGATGGTGAGTTCGGGGACCATGCGCTTGGTCTCTACACCGGATCGACCTTCCCTTTGAGCGAAGTGTATTGCCGAGACTATGATAACAGGGGAAGTGATTCAGAGGGATACGTCAAAAAGCTGACCGGCGGTACCACCTACTACATTCAAGTCAGTTCGAGAGAAAATCCCGGTGTTGTCAATGTCCGTATTGCCCTGATGCCGCTGGGGATATTCAGCAACGACGACCTCATCGACGCGAAGGAGATAACGTCGGCTTTCTTTGCCGAATATATTGACAATACCGGCGGTACGGTTGAGGCAAGCGAGGCTTCATGTGCCTGTCATGGTTACTCTTTCTGGTATTCACTCACCCCCGACAGTGACTCGACCGTTACCATAACCGCAGCGGCCCTGGATGCTCTCGTCGATCCGAGCATAGGGATATACACGGTAACCGCCTACCCACTCACCGAAGTTGAATGCCAGGATTTTGATAACCTCTTCGATTCTGACTCGAATACCCCTGGCGGGGGTGAGGCGATAACCGTCGATCTAGCTGCCGCAACCACATATTACATAAGGATTGCCTCAGAAACCAAAGGACCGGTCGGAGTAGCCATATCAGGGCTTCAGGTTGATAATAGCGATGCAAGTAGCTCCTCATGTTTCATAACCAGTGCTGCACATGACGGTTATGTCGTAGCTGGCGCAAAAAAGTTCTCCGGAATTTTCTAAACAGGTAACTGCTTGCTGGAAAAATACTTATAAGTAAAATGATAATGGATGTTTTATGTCCACAATATCAGGTTTCCGTAAAACAATATAAATAAGACAGACTCTAAAAGGCAAAGCCGGGTGATGGCTTTGCCTTTTTTCCCCAAACGTTTAAGCATTATCGATTGTAATCTTGTATATGAGACAAAAAGGACAAAAACAACCTTAGTGGGACGTGAAGCTGTAACCAAATTGTAACCGTCGGTTTCAAGGTAACCTCAAAAACTTCAATTAATCAAAATTGACTTTCGTAACCGCTTGATATATAAGCCGGTAAAAGTTAGTGGGGAATCGCCTGATTGATTTTTACGGCTCAAAATCCTACGGCTTTACGGTCATTTCGGTCCGATTCCGAGTCCCGGCATCATAGAGATAAAGAGGTTAAAGTGTTCAGGGCTATGACCCTTTTTTATTTCGGATCGACAGGAGTTGTAAGTTGGGCACGTTGGTTATAAGGGAATAAACGATGGGTGAAAAGACGGAAATCTCCGAGCTGTATGACCTTGCGGATCAGTACGTGAAAGAAGGACGATATGAGGAGGCGATCGGCCTGTACCGTAAACTGTCGGAGGTACATCCCGAAAATGATTCTATTGTAATGTCTGTGGCTTGCGCCTACAGGGACATGGGGAAGTTGTCCGATGCCATACTCTGTCTGGAGCGACTCCTGGCTAAAGAACTTAAACGGAAGACATTCACCGGATTCGCCTTTGACGAGTTGGTAAAAATATACAGGGATGAGGGGAATCATGCGCGTCTTATAGAGATATGTGAAGCGGCTGTTTCCGCACAGCCCGATGATATTTCCCTTATGGTAACTCTTGGGAACGCGCATTTAGCGTCGGGTGAAGCAGGCCGAGCTGTCGATGCATTTGAGAGGCTTGCAAAGATGGATCCGGATGCTCCGGCGATTTTCTGTAATCTGGGAAAGGCGTATGCAGCGGCCGGGGATTTCGAGGATGCTGAAAACGCCTATGAAAAGGCAGTATCACTTGAACCGGAAGATTCGCACCGGTTTTATAATGAGTTGGGTAATGTTTTCTTTCGTGCCGGGCAGTATGGTCGTGCCGAAACAGCCCTGAAGAAATCACTGGAACACCATCCCGATCAACCGCTTGTTCTATGTGATCTCGGCGATGTGTTTGTAAAGCAGGGAAGACCGGATGACGCGAACCTGTCTTATGAAAACGCAATAAAACTCGATCCTGCTTCAAGCGGAGTATATTATAACCGTTTAGGAAACACACTTGCCGGTGAATGCTATGGAAAGATGGCAATTGATGCCTTTGAAAAAGCCGTTTCGGAAGATCCTCTAAATCCCTTCTATTACCTCAGTCTTGTGAGATCATGCGAAGCTGAAGGATGTTGTGATAAAGCACAGATTTTCTATGAAAAGGCAAAGGCCCTGGGTGTCTTTTCCTGAAATTATAAGTATGGTTCCAACAATTTCTTGACATATTTTCTTAACATGGGATATAAAACTTTGTTCCATGATTTTTAAGTTCGGGGATGTAGCTCAGCTGGGAGAGCGCGGCGTTCGCAATGCCGAGGTCAGGGGTTCGATCCCCCTCATCTCCACCATATTTTTTTGGGGGGGGTCATACCTGTTATAAAACGGGTTATTGTGTGTTAAAAGGAGGGGCGTTTATGGGTAGGAGAATTTTTAAGTTTCTGGTTTTCTGTGTGGTCGCTTTTTTCATCGGGGGTTCTATAAACTGTTTTGCGGAGGAGAAGGTATATATAAATGGTATCGATGCCAATTTTCCGCCTTTTGCCTATGTTGACAAGAACGGTGTTCCGGATGGATTTGACGTGAAAGCAGTCGACTGGATCGCAAAAAAAATGGGATTCAAAGTCAAACACCAGCCGATGGACTGGGACAGCATTGTTCCGAGTCTGTGTGCGAAAAAGATCGATATGGTAGCTTCCGGGATGAGTATAACCGAGGACAGGAAGAAGCAGGTCAACTTTACCAATCCTTACTGGAAGATTACTCAGGTCATGGTGGTGCAGGAAGATTGTTCCGTTCCAATAGAGAAATTGTTATCCAACGGATACAATGTCGGTGTTCAGCGGGGTACCACCGAAGCGAAATGGATTAAAGAAAATATGATTAACAAAGGCCAGAATTTCAAGCTGGTGGAATATGATTCGGCGCCCCTTGCGATTGAAGATCTGGTTAACGGTCGTATTGTTGCCGCCGCCATGGACGATGCACCGGCGGCAGACGCCATGAGAATAAAACCGGTCAAGATTGTCGGTACATTCGGTATGCCCAGTGAAGAATTCGGATACGCCGTCCGCAAGGAAGATACCGAGCTTCTCAAGATGATGAACGAGGGTCTGAAACAATTGATGGCCTCCAAAGAGTGGATAACATTGCAGAAACAGTACAAACTAAAGTAAAAAAGATGGTGCCCGTCCATTAAATGGGTGCTGATAAGTTCCGTTTGGAAGGCATCAAGATATACTTTCTTGATGCCTTTATATTTTTTGTGTGCCGGGAGATTACGTGACTGAAAGTCTGGTCGTATTATATGGAGCTCTGCCTTATCTTCTGCGAGGTTCGGTAATTACAATAACCGTAGTCTTAGGATCTATGCTTCTAGGACTGATACTCGGCATTAACATTGCGGTGGGACAGGTTTATGGCAGAAAATGGATGCGCTATATCATAGCGATCTATGTATGGTTCTTCCGCGGTGTACCTCTTATCGTTCTGTTGTTTCTTTTCTATTTCGGACTCTGTTCCCTCTTAGATATCAACCTGTCCGCATTTACCGTATCTATCATTGTCCTGGGGCTTATTACGTCGGCGTATCAGTCACAGATTTTCAGGGGAGCCATTTCATCGCTTCCGGAAGGTCAATTCAAGGCGGCAAGGGCACTAGGTATGAGTGATACTAAAACGATTCTTTTTATCATCCTGCCGCAGGCCCTGAGGCTATCCATACCGGCATGGTCTAATGAATATTCCATAGTTTTGAAAGATTCGGCGGTTACTTACGCACTTGGTGTGGCGGAAATAATGGCGCGGGCGCATTTCGTAGCTTCGAGAACCTATGAACAGCTTCCCCTGTACTTCGCGGCGGGTGTTATGTTTATGATACTCACATATCTGGGAACAAAAGGCCTGAGGATCCTGGAACATAAAGTGAAAATTCCGGGGTATTCCTCATAAGGATGTTTGATATGACTGATACGGTTCCCATACTCAGGGTTGAAAATATGACGAAGCGGTACGGAGATAAAGAGGTACTCAAGGATGCCACGCTGTCTATAAATAAGGGAGAACTAAAGGTGCTTATCGGACCGTCCGGGGGCGGCAAGAGCACCTTGCTGCAGTGTATAAATTTCCTGATAGAACCCGACAAAGGACGTATATGGCTCGATGGAAAGGAAATAATCCGCGCCAGAAAAAAGGAACTGTATCAATACCGACAGAAAGTAGGGATGATATTTCAGGACTTCAACCTTTTTGATCACCTGACCGCCCTTAATAATGTCCAGATAGCATTGGTGAAGGTCAAGGGGATGAGCAGGGATAAAGCGCGAGATATGGCCATTCTTGAACTGGACCGTGTCGGACTCAGGGATCACATGAATCAATATCCGGCCGAACTGTCAGGCGGTCAGAAACAGCGAGTTTCGATCGCGCGTGCGCTCGCGATGGATCCGGAAATCATGCTGCTCGACGAGCCGACCTCAGCCCTCGACCCGGAACTTATATCGGAGGTGCTGGATGTAATAAGAGATGTGCGGGCGGATGGGATGACTATGATCATGTCCACGCACCAGATAGGATTTGCGAGTGAAATGGCCGATGAGTTTGTGTTTCTGGAGAATGGCTCGATTGTTGAAACCGGCCCTCCGGAAACGATACTGTATAAGGCACAATGTGCCAGAACCCGGGAATTCTGTTCCAAGATAACAGAATTGTACGGAAGTTCGTTTTCTTGATCATGGAAGAACTCTTTTTTCTGCAACCGGAAATAATATCGGCCCTGATGAGGGGCCTCTGTGTCAGCATCAAGCTTATTATTCCATCTGCCGTCCTCGGCCTTATTATAGGGATTACGATCGGGGCGCTCAGGGTATACGGAAATCCGGTTATGAAATATATCACCAACGGGTATGTAATGATTTTCAGGGGATTTCCCTTGGTCGTTCAGCTGTTCATATGGTATTTCGGCCTACCCTATATCGGAATTTATCTTTCACCTTTTGTTGCCGCGGTGGTCGGATTTTCTCTGTGCAGCGGCGCCTATCACTCGGAGTATGTACGCGGTGCTTTCCTGTCGGTTAAAACTGGGCAGATGATGGCAGCGAGGGCGCTCGGTTTCTCGAAGATCAAAATGATATTCTTCGTCACCCTTCCTCAGGCCTTTCGCATGGCGCTCCCGGGTTGCGGGAATGAAGTCATCTATCTTATAAAGTATTCATCACTGGCCTATATGATAACCTGTATAGAACTTACCGGCGAAGGAAAGATAATCGCTTCGGATACCTTCAGATATACGGAGACTTTCATAGTAATCGGCGCTATCTATCTTGTTCTTGCTTCGGTTGCCAGCTGGCTGCTTTATCGCTTCGAACGCCGGCTTCAAATTCCCGGGTTTGAACGGTATATATAATCATGCGTTGCTATACTCCAATCACACCGGAAATTCTGGAAGAAATCAAGAGAGAGGTTGGCCCCGATGCGGTTATTCGGGCTGCCGGGAAACTTTGTGAGTATGAAAAAGATGCCGGTGGAGACGCGTATCTTCCGGAATTAGTTGTTGAGGCGAAGTCGTCCCGGCAAGTCGGTGCGTTGCTTCGTCTGGCGAACATATATTCCTTCCCCGTTACACCGAGAGGTCTGGGTACGGGTCTGGCAGGCGGTTCGGTTCCGCTGTTTGGCGGAGTGGTTCTCTCGCTTGCCAGGATGAACCGGATTCTTTCCATCGAAAAGGACAACCTGGTAGCTGTAGTAGAGCCAGGCGTCGTAACACGGGATCTCCAGGATGCCGTGAGAAGGGAAGGTCTCTTTTACCCGCCTGATCCGGCTAGCCTGGAGACCTGTTCAATAGGCGGCAATGCCGCCACGAATGCCGGCGGTCCTTCCTGCGTCAAATACGGCACTACGAGGGATTATGTTCTCGGACTTGAGGCGGTACTACCGTCGGGTGAGATAATCGTAGCCGGAGTGAGAACCAGGAAGGGTGTAGTCGGCTACGATCTTCGTCATCTGCTGCTTGGATCGGAGGGAACGCTGGGTGTCATAACAAAACTTATTCTTAAGTTAATACCGCACCCGCAGACTGTCACAACTCTGGTCGCTTTTTTCCCGCGCCTTACCTCTGCCATGAATGCGGTGACTGCCATGCTGGTTCGCGGGCATGTTCCCTGTGCACTGGAATTTCTCGATGACAGATGCCTGGAGATAACCGGGGATCTCCTGCCGTTTAAAGCGGGGAGGTCGGCGAAGGCGATGCTTATTGTTGAAACGGACGGTATCCAGAAAGTGATAGAAACGGAGATGGAAGCCATCGGCAAGATCTGTATGGAACAGGGTGCGTCCGATGTCGTAATGGCTCCCGACTCACTGAAACGAGCCAGGATATGGGAAATCCGTCGGGAAGTCTCTCTGCGAATAGAAAACAGGTATCCGCTGTATCTGCACGAGGATATCGTTGTGCCCATAGGTAAGATAGCGGATATGGTCGGCTATCTGCACGAATTCGAGGAAAGATACGGGATAAGGGTTTATTCCTTCGGTCATGCCGGGGACGGGAATATTCACGTGAATATCACCGCCGAAGACCACAAATGCAAAGACCGGGCGGAAGAGGGGATTGCGGATCTGTTGCGACTGGTCCTGTCGATGGGTGGAACCATCTCCGGCGAACATGGAATAGGGCTGGCGAAAAAGCAATTCCTGCCGATGGAACTCTCTGCGGAGAGTATTCGTGTTCAAAAAGAGATCAAAAAGGTATTCGATCCCCTGAACATACTGAATCCGGGTAAGATATTTGAATAATCCGGGATAGTTTGTATTGGTAACGGATGAATAGTCCTTTCCGCCTCATTTTATGATAATCTGCCGCATGATTGGATCTTTATGCGGGTAGTGGTTTTTCTTAAATGATCGTATGCCTTCCGTTATCGACGACAAAACATGGGAAGAGGTTTTTAACGTGTTCACCGGTCAAAGATTCTTCTCGATTTGTAATGGTGGCAGAACATGTTCCTTCATATCCTCTTGCCAAAGAGAACGGGCGGCATTTTTTTATAGAATTGCCCGTAAAACATGTGGTCCGCGATGCCTGGATAAAAAGTTTTGTCTTGTGATCTCAGCCGGTTAAGTACAGCAAGTTCATTTTTTATTTTTAAATGATATTTTTTGAAAATATGTCTTGACTCTTTGAAGGCGGGAGGGTATAAATGCCGTCTTTCGTTGGTCGGGAAGCATTTTTTATTTTGGTTTTTGTAAAGATATTTCTTGACAGCAGAGACGTTCTGGTTTAAAAAGTTAAGTTCATTTTCGAATTAAAAGTTCTTTAAGAATTGAATAGTGGAAGATAGTTGGTTTGTGGGTCTTTATGTAATACGTTAAATTACTTTGAGAGTAATTTTATTTTAGGATTTAAACTTGAGAGTTTGATCCTGGCTCAGAACTAACGCTAGCGGCGTGCCTAACACATGCAAGTCTTACGAGAAAGTCCGCTTCGGCGGATGATTAAAGTGGCGCACGGGTGAGTAACGCGTGGATGATCTGCCCTCCAGTTAGGGATAACCTATCGAAAGATGGGCTAATACCCAATGATGCTTATTTGTTAAGATGGATAAGCCAAAGGTGGCCTCTATTTATAAGCTACTGCTGGAGGATGAGTTCGCGTATCATTAGCTTGTTGGTGGGGTAATGG
>DCUQ01000043.1:21943-37514 GCA_002327865.1 Syntrophaceae bacterium UBA2210 | reverse complement strand
TTGTTTTATCCCCGGGGGAAAATCCACGCTGCAGATTATATTTTCCGAACCGGCAAATGGGAACTAGCCGGATTATTTGATATTTTGATTATTTTAAGGTTCAATATGCCCCTTAAGCCATCCACTCAGATCGTCCAGCACCTGTTTTCTCTGCTCCGCTTTCTCGTTATATATCTCGTGGTAAAGATCCTTGTAAATATGGAGTGTCTTGTCGGGAGAACCCAGGATTTCAAAGAAACGCGCCGACGCGTTTACATCCGTCAGATAATCATCACCGGCAAGCTGCATGAGTAAGGGGAGCTTGATCTCCGGGGCTGAATACATCGCATCTTTCATGGCCGACAGGAACTCAGTGAACCAGCGCGCGCTTACCCGGTTATGAACCAGGGGATCACCGATGTATTCCCTGATCACATTTTCATCATGGCTGATTTTCGATATATCCAGACCGTTGGCAAGCGTGAAGGATGGAAAAAGAATGGACATGATCCTGCCTACAGCCGCTTTGACGGCAGGCACATCCGAAGTCATTCCGAGGGAGGGTGAAGATATGATCAAACCATCTATCATCTCCGGGAGGCTGGCCGCAAACCGCAAACTGATCAGTCCTCCCAGACTGTGCCCCAGGAGAAAGATTTTTGCACCTTCTGTTGTTCCTTCTCCGGCAATTTCAATCAGCCTGGATAGCTCGGCTACGTACTGATAAAAGTGAAGCAGATGTCCCCTGGTACCGTCACTCAGCCCATGCCCTCTGTGGTCGAGTGCCCATATACTTATACCCTCGGACAGAAACCGTTCAACGATATTCCCATAACGTCCCGAATGTTCACCTAATCCGTGCGCAATTACCATTCGCGCTTTTTCAGGGTCACTCCGATATCGTCTGTAGAAGATTCTTATACCACCCTCACCGGCAAAGAATCCCTCATAATAAGCGGAGAATCCGGACATGGTGACGACATCCCCGTTTCTGGAAACACGATTTAAAGTTTCATGCAATCAAACCGGATATTCAATCCCTGAGCAGGATCTCTTCTACCCTGTTCACAGCTTCTTCCAGTTTTTGAGGTAATGGCCCACCCGCCTGGGCCATATCGGAACGGCCACCACCTTTACCTCCGACAATCGGCGCGATCTCCCCGATGATTTTTCCTGCGTTGTAGCGATCCGTCAGGTCTTTCGTCACCATGCACATAAGCGTCGCCTTATCCCCTATCGGACTCCCCAACACGACAACCCCGGAAGAAAGCTTGTCGCGCACCTTATCTCCAAAGTCACGGAGAGTTTTCGCATCCGGGACGGCAACTGTTGCTGCCAGCACCTTGACCCCTTTTATTTCCTTAACTCTATCGAGTATATCTGACGAATCCTTTGCAGCGAGTTTACCTTTGAGCGTATCGATCTCCCGTTCAAGTTCTTTCTGTGTTTTCAACAACCTGTCCAGTCGTTTGTTCAGCTCCAGGGGAACCGCCCTGACAAGCCGCGCCGAAGTCCTTAATTCCTTTTCAACCGCTTCTGCGTACTTGACAGCTTCCGAACCCGTTACCGCCTCGATCCTTCTTACTCCTGCGGCTACGGACGATTCGCCGACTATCTTCAGGAATCCTATGTCTCCGGTTCTGCAAACATGGGTGCCACCGCACAGTTCCATGCTGTAATCCCCCATCCGGACAACGCGGACGGTTTCACCGTATTTTTCGTCGAATACGGCAGTCGCGCCTGTCTTCATGGCCTCTTCCCGCCCTAGAACCCTGGTATCAACCGGTACATTGCTTCTGATGTAGGCATTGGCAATACGCTCGACCTCCTCGAGTTCGCTGTCTTCTATCCTGGCGAAATGGGTGAAGTCGAAACGGAGCCTCTCCGCATTGACGAGGGAACCCGACTGTTTGATATGATCACCCAGTACCCGCTTCAACGCAGCCTGGAGAATATGGGTCCCCGAATGATTCGCCTCTATGGCCCTGCGTATCCCCTTGTCCGTCTTCAAATCGACGCTGTCCCCGACACTGAATGTCCCCTTTTTGACTTTTCCGATGTGTGTGAACAGGTTATCCAGAGGTTTCTGTGTATCCCACACATCAAAGAATGCCGAATCCGCCTCTATAACCCCGACATCCCCGACCTGTCCCCCGATCTCGCCGTAGAAGGGGGTCTTTTCCACAAAGAACTCACCCCTCTCTCCCTCGGCAAGGGAATCCACCCGCTTGTTATCTTTCAGAATGGCAACTATCCGTGTCACGGCTTCGGTATTCCCTTCATACCCGACAAATTCCGTCTTTATTCCGTCAACGGACAGCTCCCGGTACATATCGGCAACCTCTTCTTCGCCGCTTCCTTTCCAGGCTTCTCTCGCCTTTTCTCTCTGAACTTCCATGGATCTTTCAAACCCTTCCATATCCAGAGACATCCCGAACGATTTCGCGGCATCTCCGGTCAGATCGACAGGGAAACCGAATGTATCGTAGAGTTTGAACACTATTCCACCGGGAATCACATCCTCTTTTCTCTCTTTCAGGCGCTCTATTTCTTCATTAAGTATCCGTAGCCCGGCATCGAGCGTCTCCATGAAACGCTGTTCCTCGTTGATAACCACTTTTCTCACATAAGATTCCTTGTCCGAAAGTTCCTGGTAGTAATCCTTTAACTCTCCTATGACTACCGGAACCATGTCGTGCAGAAAGGGCTTGTCGAGCCCGAGGAGTTTCCCGTGCCGGGCAGCCCTCCTCAGTATCCTCCGAAGAACATATCCTCTCCCTTCGTTACTCGGAAGAACCCCGTCACTGATAAGAAGCGTTACGGCCCTGCAGTGATCGGCGATAACCCTTATAGATATGTCATCATCTTCGTTATCCTTGTATTTTTTACCGGATATGCTTTCAATATGCAGAATGATATTCCTGAAGAGATCGCAATCATAGTTGCTCACGGCCCCCTGCATGACGGATGCCAGTCTTTCAAGCCCCATGCCCGTGTCTATGTTGGGCTTCGGAAGCGGCGTCAGTACTCCCGACTCGTCTCTATCATACTGCGTGAATACGAGATTCCATATCTCCACATAGCGGCCGCAATCGCACTCCAGGTTACATTCGGGCTTTCCACATCCGACACCCTCACCCAGATCGTAGTATATCTCGGAGCAGGGTCCGCACGGGCCGGTATCACCCATCATCCAGAAGTTGTCCTTTTCACCCATACGCACGATACGCTCGGCCGGAAGCCCTATTTTCTTATTCCATATTTCGAATGCCTCATCATCGTCCCTGAAAACACTCACCCACATCCTGTCTTTGGAAAGACCCATAACATCTGCGAGAAATTCCCATCCCCAGGCTATGGCCTCATCCTTGAAATAGTCCCCAAAAGAAAAATTTCCCAGCATTTCAAAGAAGGTATGATGACGCGTGGTAAATCCGACATTTTCCAGATCATTGTGTTTTCCCCCGGCCCTGACACATTTCTGTGATGTCGCCGCTCTCGTATAATAGCGCTTCTCCTGGCCCAGGAAAAGACTCTTGAATTGTACCATCCCGGCGTTTGTAAAAAGCAGTGTCGGGTCTTCCTTCGGAATAAGCGATGAACTGGCCACTATCGCGTGACCCCGTTCCTTAAAATATTCAAGAAATTTTTTTCTTATCTCACTGCCTGTCATTACCACACATCTCCTCGTTTAATATTTACGGTTGACGCCATCGTCCCTGCCCATTTCTCTCAACACATCCATTATGAGTTCCAAGGGAAAACCTCTACCAGCCAGGCTCCTTGCGAATTTTACCTTCCCGGCATACGAAAAGACCTCGCATTCGGGTTCCCTGCGAAGTCTCTTTTCAACAAGTTCCTCTATAGCACGCCTTTCGTCTTTCTCTTCCCTTGCCCCGGCTATAGCTTCCTTTATAAGATCGCGTGAGATGCCCCTTTCGATAAGGCTTATCTCTATCTTTCTGTCACCCCAAAGTCTGTTGACGACAAGGTTTCTCGCCCATTGCCGTGCAAAATTCCTGTCGTTGAGATACCCAAGATCGGTAAATCTGTCAACAACCTTCTTGATTACCGTATCTTCGAAGCCCTGCTTTGCAAGTTTAGTCCGTACTTCCTGCACACTTCTTCCCCTGTATGAAAGATGTCGCAACGCATTATGCCGGGCTCGTTCATACAAAGGATCTTCATCCACTATTCTTCATCTCCCGCGGTTCCTGCTCTCTTCAGGCCCAGGCCCATCTTCCGGGATACCTCATCCGTTATGCCGGCCATTATGTCGGGATTATCATGCAGGAATGCCTTGGCATTTTCTCTTCCCTGCCCTATTCGTTCCCCGCCGTACGAATACCAGGCACCGGATTTTTCAACTACTTCGATTTCGGCCGCCAGATCGAGGAGGTCACCTTCTTTCGAAATACCATCGCCGAAAATAATGTCGAATTCCGCCTGTCTGAATGGAGGTGCAACCTTGTTTTTTACCACTTTTACCCGCACCCTGTTGCCTATCACGTCCTGGCCTTGTTTTATCGAGGAAACCTTGCGTATATCAAGGCGCATCGTAGAGTAAAATTTAAGTGCGTTTCCACCCGTCGTAGTTTCAGGATTACCGAAGAACACTCCTATTTTCATACGGAGCTGATTTATAAAAATAACCGTCGTCATGGTCCTGCCTATCGTACCCGTGAGTTTCCTCAGTGCCTGCGACATCAGGCGTGCCTGAAGCCCCATCTGCGCGTCCCCCATTTCTCCTTCAAGTTCCGAACGCGGCACCAGTGCTGCAACGGAGTCGATAACGAGTACGTCAAGCGCGCCGCTTCTCACCAGAACCTCTGCAATTTCAAGAGCCTGCTCTCCCGTGTCGGGTTGGGATATCAGCAGATCATCCGTATTCACCCCGATCTTCCTTGCGTAAGTCACATCCAGCGCGTGTTCGGCGTCGATGAAAGCCGCGAGACCGCCCTTTTTCTGAGCCTCCGCAACAATATGAAGCGCCAGCGTGGTTTTCCCTCCAGATTCGGGACCGAATATTTCAACGACTCTCCCTCTGGGAACTCCGCCGACACCAAGAGCAAAATCAAGACTGATTGAACCGGTTGGTATGGCCGGGACATTCGATATAAATTCATCACCGCCCAGCCTCATGATTGACCCTTTTCCAAACTGTTTTTCGATCTGAGTTATTGCCAGATCAACAGCCCTCCCCTTATCCGTATCAGTTACCATAGCAACCTCCCTTTTGACTTATATATACACTAAAAATTGATTCGGGCTCTAAAATTATAGCCGCCCGGGATCAAACCTGCGCCTCCTAAAAGCTCAGGCATTGAATCTCCCCGCAACAAGTTGCGGGGAATCTCCGACTGTTAAGGAATTTTTCATTTTTTATTCGCTCGCTAACCCCGCCGCAAGCAGCGGGGAATGCGCTCGCTGTTCAGTTCAACCTTCCCCCGCCAAAAACGGCAAGGAACACGTTCGCTTCTCAGTCCTGGATGCGATACCTGCCGAGTGGAAAACCTGCAAGTTTCTTATATACCGCACCGCCGGGTCTCAATTCGCTCTCAAAAAGGATCAATTCCCGCACATCAAACCGGCCTGTGTCCGATTTTACCGTTTTCCCAAACACATCTTCACCGCCCGGGATTACTCCATTGCGCGATACGGCTCTTCCCAGCGTAAGGTGCGGTGTAAATGATCTCTTTTCCCTGGGGAAACCGCATTTTTCCAGATCGTTTTCAATCGTTTCCTGAAGAACCGCCAGTCGCTGCGTATCTCCGCCTATGCCTACCCACAACACCCTCGGTTTCTTCAAGCTGGGAAATCCTCCCGGTGAACCGATACTCAATTCCATGGGGGTATTGTTCACAACGCGCCTGGTGACAACGTCTGAGATGCGAACGATATCACCCTGAACAACGTCGCCGAAAAACTTTAACGTAAGATGCATCACTTCCGGTCTGACCCACCTTATTCCCTTCAATACCGGTTTTAACTTCTCTTGAATATCTTTTATCAGATCTCTTATATCCGGCGGAAGTGCTATCGCCAGAAATATTCTCAATGGTTTATCCTCTTTCATAATGACCTTTTCGGATGCTGGAACCGTTCGGCGATGCCATGCGTTGCGGCATTTTTATTTCGATTCGCCTGTCAGGTGTTTTCTCAACATGTTCAGCGCCACCTGCGCCGACATTTCCTTCATTCTCCTGCGATCCCAGCCGAAAAGAAATCTGCGGCAGGTTGTGTGTTCTCCTGTGGACAGCCCTACAAACAATGTCCCCACAGGTTTTTCTTCAGTTCCACCCGTGGGTCCGGCAATCCCTGTTGTGGAGAGGCCTATATCCGTACCCGCAAGTTTCCTTATACCCTCCGCCATCAGGGTGGCAACCTCTTCACTCACTGCACCATGTTTCTCAATGATCGAAGCAGGCACTCCGAGAAGTTCCTCCTTCGATCTGTTACTGTAGCTAACCAAACCTCTTTCCAGAAACACAGAACTGCCCGGCACGTTTGTCAGACGATCGGTTATCAGGCCCCCGGTACACGACTCAGCTACCGAAAGAGTCAGTTCTCTGTCGGTGAGAAGAGCGGCCACAACCCCTTCCATGGTATCATTGTCATAACCGAATATATACCGGCCAAGCTTTTCTTTAATTCTGTCACAGACAACCGAAAGGGTTTCTTCGACGCGATCCATGCGTGTCCCCCTTGATGTGACAAGCAGATGTATCTCCGGAAACCGGGGATAAAACCCAACACGCACACCTGGAATTTCAAGATATTCAAGCGAAAGGCTTTGATTTATCTGTGATTCAGTACGGCCGAAAAGTTTTATCGTCTTCTTCGAAACATATTCACGATTCGGAAGCTTATCCCTGAAGAGAGGAATCACCCCGTCCAGAAACATTCTCCTTGCCTCAGCCGGGACTCCCGGTATCACGGCAACAGGGATACCGTTCCTGTCCAGGAGAAATCCGCAGGCGGTACCGACGGGGTTATTGATGATAAAGGCCCCTTCAGGGAAAACGGCCTGCCGGGCGCTATTCTCCGTCCACGGGAGATTCAGACCGGCGTACCGATCCTTAATCCTCGCCAGAGCGATATCGTCGTTGTGTAAACAAAGACCGAATGCCCCGGCAACAGCCGCCGTTGTTACATCGTCTTCCGTAGGACCGAGCCCTCCCGTGACGACCAGAGCGGAGGAGATTTTCAGGAGATAGTCGAGTCCTCTTCCGATCGCGTTGTTATCGTCACCAACGGTCATCACAGCCGATACACCCCATCCCTGTGTCTGCAGTTCACGTGCGATAAAGGAAGAATTCGTATCGAGCGTCATGCCGCTTGTCAGTTCATCCCCTATAACCAGTATTCCAATATCCATTTTACTCCCTTACATTACAAATCTGACAAGGAGAAGCAATACAATATTTCCGTAAATACCGGCAATGATATCATCACCCACGACACCATAGCCTCCCGGGAGTTTTTTTTCGCATAATCGTATGGGAAAAGGCTTGATAATATCGAAAATCCTGAAAACTATAAACCCCAGGAATATATGCCAGAAAGTCGGAGCAACCAGGAACATGGTGACCTGAAATCCCGCTATTTCATCAATAACGATCCGGCCGGGATCTTTCTCATTGTATATGCCCTCTGCTTCCTGTGAAATATAAACGGCAAAAAGCGAAAAAGCAATGACCGACAGCAGGTAAATTGACCATGAAAAGCAGGAAAAAACCATATATAACGGTATACCGACCAGCGTCCCCGCGGTACCGGGGGCAAATGGCGAGAGCCCGCTGCCCAGACCCGTCGCCGCAATCCTTATAAACCTGTTATACATGGTATCATGTCCCACTTATTTCTCTGCACAGAAGTACAATGAGTGTTTCTCTTTGTCAACGAATAACTGGGTACTGCCGGCAACGAGTTGTTTCTAAGGTTGATATTGATACTGCTCCGGTGTTGTGAACGGTAAGATGAACAAAGGTGCCACAGGAAAAGAAAACAATGTGCCCGGAGAGAAAATCCTTTGAAAAAAACAAAAACCGACACTGTTAAATTAGTATGGGGTAACTGGAGAAAAACATGGGGGTTGCGACTTAAATTTCGTCATATTCCAGTTGTATGCTTTCGAGTTTCACCATGTCGTGGTGCTCCGCCTCGCCGTAGAAATCGATTACTTCCTTGGCAGGACCATATATTGTCCCCGTAGCCTTGATTTCGTAGTCGTGCAAAGGCGCGTACGCTTCTATTCCTTTCCCCTCAGGAAGTAAGGTTTCACTGGGTTTGTAATCACTTACCCGGAGCCCTTCCGTCAGATCCCCGAACAGAGCCCTCAATTCATCACCCAGTTCCTTTGTATATGCTCTGTAATGAAACACGAAGGAAGCTTGTTTGATTTTTCTCTCCGAGATTATCTTCAGCCCGAGTTCATCCTTTCGCCTCTCCAACGCTGTTTCTATGAGCCTGCGGAATCCGACACCGATTATAAGGTGGAAACGGTCTCCCTTGACACCGATAAGGCGCATCATCTGGCCGAACTTGCTCTCGTTTGCCACATGGTGATCCTCTTCGAAGATTGCTTCTCCCCGTATTCCTCTACCTTCAAGAAACCCTACCACGAAACCCCTGATACAGTCGATCGATCCTTCTATCACCACTTCACAATATTCACTGTTCATACCGCACACATAATACCTTTCTTTATAAAATTCCCGTACTCGCTAAAAGAATATAAACGTGACCAGAACAAAGACAGGAAGCAGAACAGGAATGGAGTATTTTATCATATATCCGAAAAAACTGGGCATGCTTACACCAGCCTCTTCAGCGATGGATTTTACCATAAAATTAGGCGCATTGCCTATATACGTATTTGCCCCCATAAAAACAGCCCCCGCGGAAATGGCCTTGAGATACAGAATAAACTCCGGATTCGACGTAGCAGCTTTCGCCGCAAGCGCACCGGGCACCATGGATTCCGTGATCCCAAGTTTTCCCAAGGCAAGATTAAAGAAGGTAAGATAAGTCGGAGCGTTATCAAGAAAAGATGACAAGGCGCCGGTAACCCAGAAGTAATGATAGGATTCCCTTACAACAGATACAAGGCCGGACAAGGCACCGTCGTTTCCGGCCTTTAATATCGCAAGTGCCGGGATAATCGTCATGAATATGCCTGCGAACAGTTTCGCGACCTCCATTATGGGAAACCAGCTGAAGTCGTTGGCTTCCCTCAGCAACTTGGATGTAAAGATAAGAGAAAAAACGCCCATTGCGATGATACCGAAATCCCTGGCTATGTTCTGATATTCCACATGCACGCCAAGCAGGTTGAAATTTCCAGGTTTCCAGTAGCCGCTAATGAGCACAAGAATAATCACACCTGCAAGGAATAAGAAGTTGATAATGCCTTCTATCTTGAAGGGAATATTTTCTTCGCCGGATTCCTCCTTGATCTGTTTTTTCTCTTTTCTGTAATGCAGCGTGTCGATAACGAAAAAAATCGCCAGCAATATGCCGGAGGTTAGTATCATATGGGGCAAAATACTCATTGTAACCCAGAAGAACGGCACATTATGGAGAAACCCGAGAAAGAGCGGGGGATCGCCCAGCGGAGTCAGGGAACCGCCTATATTAGCAACAAGGAATATGAAGAAACAGACGATATGGGTCTTTTTCAGACGATTCTTATTAGCCCTTATAACAGGACGTATCATAACCATGGCCGCTCCTGTCGTACCCACGCAGGATGCCAGTATCGTACCGATCAGCAGCATGATCGTATTCAGAACAGGGGTGCCTCTCAGCGATCCCCTGACGACTATTCCCCCTGCTATGGTAAACAATCCCCACAGGAGTATGATGAAGGGGATATAATCTATCAGATATATATGAAGTATGTGGTAGACCCCTACTTCCTGATAAAAGAGAAGGAAAGGTACGGCAAAGATCAAAGCCCAGAATGCGGAAATCTTGCCGAAGTGATTATGCCAGAAATGAGGAATCAGAAGCGGGCACAAGGCTATGGACAAAAGAATCCCTGCAAAGGGAAGTGCCGTCCAGACATGCAATTCTGTTCCAATATCATGTATGCCGTGTGTCGCAGTTCCCGCCGCTAGAGATGAACCGGCAAAGAAAAGGTTACTCAGCAAAAAGAACAGGAAACATCTTAAAATATTCAATAAGCATTCCCCCGAATTCCTCACGAGGCAACCCGCTACACAAAAAAACAAGCCAAGAGAGCCTGTTCCCTTGGCTTGAATATATTCCGTCTAGTTGAATACCGTTGACACAGAAGCATTAAAAAGAAAACTACTTCTCCACTTTCTCTGCAACTTTCAGCCTTGCCTCGGCTATATCCAAAGCCTTTTTCAACTTCTCATAATCAGGATCATCCTTGCTTTTCCCGGCCAACTCGGCTTCTGCAGATTCCTTGGCTTTTCGTGCTTCTTCTTTTAATATAGATTCCGCCTTTTCTATGGATTCTATAAGGACCGTTGCCTTAAGGTTCGTTATCTCCGCATATCCTTCACCGGCGACATAATATGTCTTCTTATTGTTTTTTGTATAGTTTAGTTCACCTGTTTTTATGGAACTCAGAAGCGGCGCGTGACCAATCAATACTCCAAATTCACCCTCGCTTCCCGATAATGTTACTTCCTCGACAACGTCACTGAAAGCAAGCTTTTCAGGTGTAACTATCTCTAACATCAATTCATCAGCCATCTAACAACCCTCCGGCCTAGTCTTCCGCAAGTTCAGCTGCTTTTTGTTTGACGTCTTCTATTCCGCCGACCATATAAAAGGCCTGTTCCGGAAGATCATCATGTTTCCCATCCAGAATCTCCCTGAACGCCTTTACCGTATCGGCGACCGACACGAATTTACCTTCCGTACCGGTAAACTGGGCTGCTACAAAGAAAGGCTGCGAGAGAAATCTCTGGATCTTTCTGGCTCTGCTGACCGTCAGCCTGTCCTCTTCGGAGAGTTCATCCATACCAAGGATAGCAATGATATCCTGAAGATCCTTGTACTTCTGAAGGATAATCTGGACATCTCGCGCCGTCTGATAG
This sequence comes from Syntrophaceae bacterium UBA2210, assembly GCA_002327865.1. Taxonomy (GTDB): domain Bacteria; phylum Desulfobacterota; class Syntrophia; order Syntrophales; family UBA2210; genus UBA2210. Next base: position 26,460 of record DCUQ01000043.1, on the reverse strand, counting down.
TGATCCTCGCCCAGCACATTGGGATCGAGAATTCGAGACGTTGAATCGAGCGGATCCACCGCGGGATAGATTCCCAGCTCCGCGATAGGCCTTGAGAGAACAACGGTTCCGTCAAGATGAGCAAACGTGGTAGCCGGAGCCGGGTCGGTAAGGTCATCCGCCGGAACATATACGCACTGGACCGCCGTGATGGAGCCCTTGGTCGTCGAAGTGATTCTTTCCTGAAGCTCTCCCAGGTCCGTAGCCAGCGTCGGCTGATATCCAACCGCGGAAGGCATTCTTCCCAAGAGGGCCGACACCTCTGAACCTGCCTGTGTAAATCTGAATATATTATCAATGAAGAGGAGCACGTCCTGTCCTTCTTCATCTCTGAAGTACTCCGCAGCAGTGAGAGCCGTCAGAGCCACTCTGGCTCTAGCTCCGGGAGGCTCTGTCATCTGCCCGTAAACAAGGGCCGCCTTATCGATAACCCCGGATTCTTTCATTTCCAGGTAAAGGTCGTTACCTTCTCTTGTCCGCTCACCGACGCCCCCGAATACGGAGATACCACCATGGTGCATGGCGATGTTATGAATCATTTCCATCATAACGACCGTCTTTCCGACGCCCGCTCCGCCGAACATTCCCATCTTCCCGCCACGGGGGAAGGGAACGAGGAGGTCAATAACCTTGACACCGGTTTCAAGAACATGCACCGATGTGTCCTGCTCCAGAAATGAGGGGGCCTCACGGTGGATCGGCATGGTCTTCTCGGAACTTATCGGTCCTAAACCATCCACTGCCTTCCCGATCACATTGACAATCCTCCCCAAACAGGCCTCACCGACAGGCACCGTAATGGGAGCTCCCGTATCTTTGGCCTTCATACCTCTCACGAGACCGTCCGTGATTTCCATGGCGATACATCGGACAACGTTATCCCCGAGATGCTGAGCGACTTCCACAACAAGATTATCCTCTTCATCGCTGATAGCCGGGTTAGTAATCAAGAGGGCATTCATAATATTCGGAAGGTTCCCCTCTTCAAATTCCACATCGATCACAGGACCAATTACCTGCACAATCTTTCCTGTATTCATTCCCATCTCCTTACGTAGTTTGTCCTAACTATGTGCGGCTACTTCTGTGCCGCCAACGCCTCCGTACCACCGACAATATCCATAAGCTCGGCAGTGATGGCCGCTTGCCGCGCCCTGTTAAACTGCTGGGTCAGACTCTGCAGCATTTCTTCACAATTACTCGTCGCATTATCCATTGCAACCATCCTGGCGCCATGTTCACCTGCCGACGTTTCCAGCAGTCCCCTGTAGATAAGCACCCGCAAATACATAGGGATAATGTGCGCCAGGAGTTCTTCCTCGGAAGGTTCGTAAATATAATCAACGGTTGATTCCGGTTCCGACGACTCTTCCTCGTCGGTAGCCGCCGGCAGCAACCTTATCATGACAGGTTTTTGCGAGGCGACATTCCGGAATTCGCTGTAACAGAGGTACAGTTCATCGTATTCTTCCGCTGCAAAAGAAGGTATTACTTCTCCCGCAATTTCCGCGGCAAGGCTTATATCGAAACCGCTTAGTTTATCGACATATGCGCCGACAATACTTTCTTTCTTCTTGAAAAAATCTCTTCCCTTCTTACCGACGGAAATCAATGATATTTTCTGCCCTTCAGCCGTTTTTCTTTTTATGAATCGTTCGACTTCCCTGATTACGTTTGTATTAAAACCACCGCATAATCCCCTGTCCGACGTCATCATGATTACTCTTATTCTGCCGGAATCACGTACCGCAAGGAGAGGATTTGTAGTTGATACGACTCTCTTGGTAAGACTGCTGAAAACCTCCATCAACTTACCCGCATACGGCCTGAAATTCTCCATTCTAATCTGTGCCGCTTTCAATTTAGACGCCGCCACCATGTTCATTGCTCTGGTGATTTGCCTGGTTTTATCAACGGCTACAGATTGTCTCTTGATATCCTTTAACGATGCACCCATTAAAAAGTACTCCCCTATACTCTATCCGGATCACCACCCGGACACTTGTTTTCCTGTTAGGCAGCGAACACGGAGTCAAACTCGGTCAAGACACTTTTTATCTTGTTATCCAGTTCGGGACTGAGTGCCTGTTTCTCATCTATCTCTTTCATTACATCCGTATATCTACTTCCCATAAAGGCCAAGAGTTGCTTTTCATAGTCTTTGATCTTATCTACGGGGTACTTATCGACAAACCCTCTGACACCCGCGTACAACACCATAACTTCCTCGGCCAGTGACATCGGCTGATACTGGGGTTGTTTCAGGATTTCCACAAGCCTGATCCCCCGGTCCAACTGCGCCTGAGTAGCCTTGTCGAGATCACTTCCGAACTGGGCGAATGAAGCGAGTTCCCTATACTGAGCCAGATCCAGTTTCAGGGTACCGGCAACCTGTTTCATCGCTTTCACCTGCGCAGCACCGCCGACCCTGGAAACGGACAGACCGACATTAATCGCCGGCCTCACACCGGAGTAAAACAGATCCGGCTCGAGGTAAACCTGACCGTCGGTAATGGAAATAACGTTTGTAGGGATAAAAGCGGAAACATCCCCCGCCTGGGTTTCAATAATGGGAAGCGCCGTAAGAGATCCACCGCCCAATTCCTTGTTAACCCGGGCGGCGCGCTCCAGAAGTCTCGAATGGTTATAAAAAATATCTCCGGGATACGCCTCACGTCCCGGGGGGCGCCTCAGGAGGAGCGATATCTGCCGATATGCCACGGCCTGTTTGGAGAGATCGTCGTACATGATCAGGGCGTCCTGCCCCCTGTCCCTGAAATATTCACCTATGCTGCAGCCACCGAAAGCGGCTATATACTGAAGTGTTCCAGGATCGCTGGCACAGGCAGCGACAACACAGGTATAATCCATGGCATCGTACTTACGGAGTACCTCGACTACCTGCGCCACGGTCGATTTCTTCTGACCTATAGCAACATATATACATTTGATACCGGTATTCTTCTGTCTGATAATGGCATCGACACAGATCGCCGTCTTGCCTATCTGGCGGTCCCCGATGATGAGCTCCCGCTGTCCTCTTCCGATAGGCGTCATGGCATCGATGGATTTCAATCCCGTGTAGACAGGCTGGTTTACCGGCTGTCTCTGAATCACGCCGGGCGCGACGACTTCGATTCTGCTGTAGGTATCCGTTTCTATGGGACCCTTACCATCCAGGGGCTGTCCCGTAGCATCGATAACTCGTCCGAGGACGGCCTCTCCAACCGGGATCTGGGCTATCTTACCCGTCCTTTTAACCACATCACCTTCTTTGATATGTATATCCGATCCGAGGATGGCGACACCGACATTATCTCTTTCAAGGTTAAGCACCATTCCCAATATTCCGCCCGGGAACTCCAGAAGTTCCATGGCCATGGCATTTTCCACACCGTATACCCTGGCTATACCATCACCTACCGACAGGACGGTTCCCGTCTCACTGACATCCAGTTTTTTCTCATAATCTTTGATTTGCTTGGAAATTACCTGTGTTATTTCCTCTGCCCTGATTGCATCCATCCCTTACATATCCTCCTTTATGAGTTCCCTTATGCTGTTCAGTTGAGCTCGAACGCTGCCGTCGTACAGAATATCTCCCACTCCTATCACGACACCACCCAGCAGTGATGGATCCTCTTCAATAACCATCTCAACGTTCTTCCTGGTCAGGCCCTCCATCTGCTCCTTGATTCTTGCAGACAACTCTTTAGACAGCGGAAATGCCGTTCTTACGCCGACCCTTACCTTATTAAGAACATCATCCATATACTTTTGATAACACGCTTCAATCTGCTCAAGGATACCGACTCTTCTCTTATCCACCAGCAGCATCAGAAAGTTCGACGTTGTAGCCGACATTTTAATCTTACCAATAATATTTTTTGCAACGGCTGATTTATCGGAATTGTCGAATACGGGATTGGCAAAAAAATCCGCCAAATCCTTGCTTTCCTTCAATATGGAAGAAAACGCTCTAAGTTCGTCATAAACGACTTCTATCTTGTCTTCCTCCCGCGCTATATCAAACAACGCCCTGGCATATCTCTTTGCAATATCGCTTCCGATCAATTTTGGCTCACCATCCTATTCAAGAAATCGTTGACCATGTTCTCATGGTCTTTTTCTTTGATACTCTTTTTTAGAATCTCTTCGGCTATTTCAATAGAAAGCCCCGCGGCTTCCGTTCTGAGTTGATTGAGTGTCTTTTTAAATTCCTGATCCATTCTTGCCTTCGAGTCTTCTTTCATCTTCTCGGCAGCTCTTCTTGCTTCCTCTATTATCTTTTCTTTCTCGACAAGTCCCTGCGCCCTTATCATATCGGAGATCTCCTGGATTTCTCCCGCGGCTTTCTCCAGCCGGGCGGAGTGTTCCGCAAGCTTCCTTTCGGCCTCTTCTTTTGCAGCCACCGCTTCTTCCAGCGAAGCTTTTATGGACTCTCTACCACCAACGAAGAACCCTTTGATGGCCTTGGC
>DCUQ01000043.1:0-21844 GCA_002327865.1 Syntrophaceae bacterium UBA2210 | reverse complement strand
AACAAAACTATCGAGATTACACTAAAAACGACTACAAGGCGCTTCATCTATATACCCCTTCCCAATACCTTCGCGGAAATCTCTGTAGCTATGGCCCTGGTTTGATCCCGCAGAACATTTCTGGCTTTATCAGTCTCATTTTGCAGTCTTGCCTTAAAGTCTTCCATCGTCTCCGAGATTTCCCCTCTTGCTTTATCGGTTATCTCTTTCCCCTGCTTCGCCCCTTCCTCCTTGATCTCATCTCTCTGAGCAGCAGCTTCCGACCGTGCCGAACGTATCTTCTCCTCGTATTTAGACATATTATCTTCTACTGTTTTATTGAGAGCGCTTACTTCTTCATTCGACTCTTCAATCTTTTTATTTCTTTTTTCGATAATTTTAAAAACAGGTTTGTAAAGGAGAAAATTCAGTATAAGAATCAACAAAAGGAAGTTGACCATCTGGACCAAAAGTGTGGAATTCAGATCTATCATTATTGATTACCATTCCTTGTATTCAATGTTATGAGAGAAATATTAAAGTGTTCTGCAACACATCGCGGGAGTTTCAATCGTCAAGGAGACTCTTTTATCCGGTTACCTCCGCGTTCCATTCGCAAGGTAACAGCCAACGAAATCGCAGAAAGCTCCGGCTGCTTGTCATTGCGGGCAAAATGAGAAATCTTGAAATACAGCACACTGAAAACACAAGATTTATCACTATGGACGAAGCGACGGATTCGCTGAGTTTGCCTTCTTGCGACTGTGTCAAAAACTACCTTAAAAATTTCCCATCAAAATATTTGATAAAACCGGGCAGTACTAAACACAACTCCAGAATCTTGTCAAGTTTTTTTGATAGGAGACACATTTTAATATCATTACCTTTTAATAAGGGATCCGTATTGCGGTATGTTTTTCGGCAAGACACTTTCCGTTATTCGACTGTCTCGCTTTCCGGGCACTTAATCGTATCTTTGTCCGACATCTGGCACATGCCGTCAAGCGTTGCGCCCTCTTGTACCTCAAGAACCGATGTTTTTATATTTCCTGAAAGTTTGCCGGAGGGTGTAATCTCCACTTTTTTCTTTATGTTGAGATCTCCTTTCACCTCACCGGAAATAACCACGTTGTCAACCGCGATATCCGCTTCAATATAGGCACCCTCCCCTATAATCAGCGTTCCATTGCCCAGTACTTCACCCTTGAATTCCCCGTCGATTCTCACCAGGCCATTGAGCACAAGCTTCCCGCTGAACTCTGCTCCTTTCCCCAAAAAAGCCTTCATATCCTCGCTGCCGTTTTCTTTCTTCCTATTCATCATTCAAGATCTCCTCTCCTCCGTGCCTCTTATCGGCTCGAAAGGGCCGGAATCAGATAAAATGTATTTCATCACAGACACATGGACTTTTATTTTTAACTCTTTTGCCATTTTTTCAGTAACTTTACAACAGGGAAACTGCTGCGCACATCGCCGGTTTTGTAAAAAAATCAACGCTGAAGTATAAACCTCCGCATACTCACATTCATCAGCAAACCCGCTCCTGTCATCAGTACAATCATCGAGGATCCTCCATAGCTGAAAAAGGGAAGCGGTATGCCGACAACAGGCAATATGCCGATAACCATGCCGATATTTATCAGTATTCCCCATAAAAAAAGCATTGTTACTCCGAAAGCTATCAATGTCCCCGGGAAATCTCTGGAACGCCGTGCAATCTTCAAACCCCACATTATCAAGGCGAGGAATAGAAGCAACAGGAAAAACACACCAAGGAAACCCCATTCCTCGGCAAAAACGGAAAAGACGAAATCCGTCTGCTGCTCAGGCAGAAATTTCAGTTGCGTCTGGGTTCCCTTCAAAATCCCCTTACCAAGGATTCCACCGGAACCTATGGCAATTATGGATTGTATAATATGATAACCGGCGCCGAACGGATCCCGTTCAGGGTTTAGAAATGTAACTATCCGTTCTCGCTGATAATCCTTTATGAGAAACCAGCACAACGGAGTAAATACTATACCACCCGAGATGAAACAGATTAAAAATTTTCTGCTGACCCCGACAAAAATCACCATGCAAAAGACCAGGATCAATAAAAACATGGCGGTACCCAGATCCGGCTGCTTGACTATCAACAGAAAAGGGATCCCCAGGATTATCAGCAGCGTTGTCAGATTACCGAGTTTATAACCCTTTTCGAAGTTATCGTTAAAGTATCGTGCCATAACGATGATGATCGACAGTTTCATCAACTCTGACGGTTGGAAGGAAAATCCCCACAGAACCAGCCATCTCTGTGAACCGTGTGTCATATTTCCGTAGAAAAAAACCAGCAAAAGCAGAAAAACGGTGACAGCGTAAATAAGATAGGCATGCCGCATGATGATATGATAGTCCACACTGAAGGCGATAATCATCATAATCAGCCCCAGCAGAATCCAGAACATCTGCTTCACATAGAGAAGCTCTCTGCCGGCAGACAGGTTGTATCCGGCACTGTAAAGATTCAGGATACCGATTCCGCTTATCAAAAGCACCAGCCCCGGAAGTACCCAGTCGAAATGTGCAAGCAATCTGCGATCAATTTTCACATTTTCCCCTTATTAGATCGAGATTAAAATACCCGTCAACAATCCTGCGTGCAATGGTAGCGGCTGCAGACCCGCCATGGCCTCCGTGCTCCACTATAACCAGGATCGCCACGGAGGGATCTTTGTAAGGCGCGAAACATACAAAAAGGGCATGATCTCTTAATTTGTACTGTATGTCATTCATATCGCCGGGTGCATCTTCCTCCATCATTACAACCTGTGCCGTACCGGTCTTTCCGCATACATCCTTTTCTTCTCTCTTTAAGAGCCAGCCTGTACCGTGGGGTTCGTTGACCGCCCCCCACAGCGCATATTTCAATATATCAATATTTTTTCTGCTGACAGGCAATATCCCCTCTATCTCAGGGGGAAATTCACTTATCGCCTGTCCATCGGGCGTTTCAATTCTATTCACAAGCCGCGGCTTATAAAGAGTTCCTCCGTTGGCTATTGCGCAGTATGCTCCCAGCAACTGGAGAGGCGTCACAAGTGTAAAACCCTGCCCGATAGCCAGCGACGTGGTTTCGCCTTTCTGCCAGGGCTTACCATATCTTTTCCGTTTCCATTCCTTCGTAGGGATCAGACCCCCTTTTTCTCCGGGAAGCGATATGCCGGTTTTATGCCCTAAACCGAATTTTCCGGCATATTCCGCCAGCTTATCAACACCAAGCATTTCTCCCAGATGATAAAAATAGACATCACACGATTCCACGATGGCGCGATGCAGACTCAAGGTGCCATGTCCCTCTTTTTTCCAGCACCTGAATGTCCTGTCTCCCATCTTGTAGGTTCCGTTACAGGAGATTTCGGTATTCCCGTTTATCAGACCCTCTTCGAGCGCAGCAGCCGCTACAATAAGCTTGTAAGTGGAACCGGGAGGGTATTGACCCGAAATCGCCCTGTTCTGTAAAGGACACATGTGGTCTTCCCGCAGCTTTTTCCATATCTCTCCCGATATCCCGCGATTAAACAGATTGGGATCAAAAGACGGCTTGCTGACCATCGCCATAACAGCGCCTGTGTGCGGATTCATGACAATCGCCACCCCTGCCTTTTCATCAAAAGCATCCCAGCAGATTTTCTGGAGATGCGCATCGATATCGAGAACAACATTGTAACCGAAAACAGGTTCGATTCTTCCCAATACATTCAGCCGTCTCCCGGCGACATCGACTTCTACCTGCTCCCTGCCGCTTTCACCCTTGAGATATCCATCAAGATATTGCTCGATCCCGTATTTCCCTACTATATCATAAGGTTTATAACCTGCGTATATGTCTCTTCCCAGTTCCGAACTGCTTATGCTCCCGACATAACCGAGAATGTGGGCCATCATATTTCCGTAGATATATTCCCTTACAGGGACAACATTCACAACCACACCGGGCAGGTCCAGAGAATTGGTTTCCACCACCGCCAGTTTATCTCTGTCTATATTCTTACAGATTCTGACGGGGATAAAAGAACGTCCGGATGCAAAAGAAGCTTCTTCGCGGGATATCTCGTCTTCGTCCAGATCGCACAACTGCTTTAATTTTTTAATAACAGCCACAGCTCCCATATCTTTTGCGGCTTCGGAAATTATGGAGACGTCAAAAGATGATTGATTATCCACGAGGATATTCCGCTGACTGTCCATAATCAATCCCCGGAGAGGTTTTATTTCCTGGATGCAGACCCTGTTGTTTTCGGAACGCTTGCGCAAATCATCCCCCCTGACGATCTGGAGCTGCCACAGTCTGGCGATCAGGAGAAAAAAGGCAAGAAATACAAGCCATATGACGATTTGAATTCTTCCCCTGAATCTTCCGGGATTATAACCGTTCAGATTATCTTGATTCCCAGGCATTCAATAAAACCTCGATACGATGAAAAAGGGCAAAGAAGGCGGGGGCGAACAAACCGGCAACTACAGCCTGGAAAAGTGAAATCCTTGACACATCATGAAACACATCGATACCGTATAAACCCCTGTACATTATTATTATCAGCAACTTTTCAAAGAGGAGGCACGCAAATGTAAAAACCATGGTAAAAACCGTTCCTCTTGCATATATCTTGAGCGAAGCCCCTCGGGAAATCAAAAATACCAGAACATAAATGAGCATAAAGAAACCCGGCACGGCACCCGTTATACAATCAAGAAGAAATCCCAGGAGAAAAGATAAAACGATGCCCCGAATGATATTGAAATAAAATCCAGCATATATAACCAGTATCAAGGAAATTTCCAATCCCGTCTTTCCGAAAGTCAGTATATCGAAAACGGTTACTTGAATCGTCAGTAACAACAGCAAAAAAAAGGGTAATACAAGATAATAGATCATCCGTTATCCTTTTTTTCCTTTATTATAACCAGCACCTCTTCCAGCTTCGCGATATCGGCGGAGGGATGTACTATGATCTTCTGGAACAAACCCGCGTTCCCCTTTTCTACCACCGCCACGGTTCCAATCGGCAATCCTGGCGGGAAAACACCCGCAAGACCTGAAGATACGACTACATCCCCGACTCTCACGTCTTCCGACCTCTGAACGTATCTCAATTCGCATCCGAAGCTTCCGGCCCCCCGGAGCATGCCGTGGCACCTGTTTCTCTGGATCAGGGCATCGATATTACTGTTATAGTCCACCAGAAGAAGTACCTTGGATGCGTTCGGCGATGCTTCTATTATTCTTCCGGCGATACCTTCAGTACTCATTACCGGAAACCCTTCTTTTATTCCATCGGCAGTCCCCTTATCGATCAATACCGTTTTGAATATCGATGATCTGTTCTTCCCTACAACACTTGCGGCAACTGTTGGAAATGTTAACCCGTTTCTCAAGTCCATGAGTTTCCTCAACCGCTCACACTGGAGGGACGATTCGCGATAATCATTTATTTCTTTCGTCAGTGCCGCGATCTTTGCCTCCATCTCCCTGCTTTTCTTCTCCAGACCGACAAGCATGAAATATCGTTCCCACGTTCCCGTAATCGAATCGAACACCGAATCGACGGCACTCTCGAGTGGAACTGCCGCCTCAAGTACTACCTTTCTGCAAAAATTCATGCTTTCAGGTGACTTTAAATTCAGAGAAAAGAGTATTAGAGAAATAAGTATGACGATACCAACCGCGATCACAGTATAGTATTTCCTGGGAGATGCCATTTCCTACCTTAATCCTGACAGGCCGTAATCAAACAAGATATATTTGAAACGTTAGCGGTTATCGCTCTGCGATTGATAACCGGCGTATCAAGTGCAATATTCAAAGCACCTTAATTTTTGTACAGCTTATTAAAAAAAGATGAATCGTAAACGGGCACACAGGAATTTCCGGTTGAAAGACAGATCCCCTTTATGTTTTAACATTTTTCAGAAGTTCGCTCTTTGTTCACTGTCTCCGCACCGGCACTGAAAAGGCACAGGTTGTCTACTAGAAAGACATTCTGATTCGGGGATCATTGATGTAGCGGCTATAACTGAATCGTGACCTCTTTCAATATATCAAGCTCATCCAGGGCCTTCCCTGCACCTCTGGCTACTGCCGAAAGAGGATCGTCCGCTATCGTTATGGGAAGCCCTGTCTCCTCTCTCAGGAGTACATCCAGGTTTCTCAAGAGAGCGCCACCACCCGCAAGCACGATGCCCCTGTCAACAATATCACCTGCCAGTTCGGGAGGGGCGTTTTCAAGGGCATCTTTTATGGCATCGACAATGACACCTACCGATTCCGATATCGCTTCCCTCACCTCTTCAGAATTTATTTCAACAATCTTGGGAATACCGGTGATAAGATCCCTGCCCTTGACGTCTACCGTTCTTATCTCGTCTTCCGGATACGCGCACCCGATCGTGGTTTTTATGATTTCGCCGGACCGTTCACCGATGAGAAGACTGTACTTTCGCTTCATATACTGCACGATAGCGTTATCTATCTTGTCACCCGCAACCCTGACGGAATTCGAATAGACGACACCGGCCAGTGAAATAACCGCAACTTCCGTAGTGCCTCCTCCTATATCCACGACCATGGAACTTACAGGCTCCGTTATCGGAAGACCGGCTCCTATCGCGGCAGCCATAGGCTCTTCAATAAGATAAACCTCTCTTGCGCCGGCCGATTCGGCAGTTTCCTTGACCGCTCTTCTCTCAACCGGAGTAATCCCAGACGGAATGGATATTATAATCCTTGGACGCACAAATGTTCTTCTGTTGTGAACGCGGAGAATAAAGTGACGCAGCATGGCCTCGGTGATCTCGAAATCAGCGATTACACCATCTTTCATGGGCCGTATAGCCACAATATTTCCGGGTGTCTTGCCCAGCATCCGCTTTGCCTCCGCTCCCACGGCAAGGACTTTTTTAACACCCTTTAAATCCCTGTGCACAGCAACGACCGACGGCTCATTCAAAACAATACCCTTACCCTTGACATAAACCAGGGTATTAGCCGTCCCCAGATCGATCGCCAGATCATTCGATACCAAACCTAGAATATAATCAAACAACAAGCACCTAACCTCCCTGTCCATCAAAGTTGAGCAGTTCTTATACAGTATTTTAATAACCTAATCAATTAAAATTAAATCCCAACTCCTTAATCGCAAGGTTCTCACACGGCAACACATGATCTCTCCCACAGGCACCGTTTCAGGAAATGATCAACTCGTCTCGAATATCGAATTTAATATGCATGTTACCGACTGTGATCCGACAACCGCAAGCATAAAAGGCCCGATTACCTCACAGGATTACCGTGCTGACTACCGCCAATAAGTCTATCCGTGTAATCTGCTACATCCCGGCACATCTGACATTTCTCCGGCCACAGGTGAATTCATCGCAATCAGCTGCTACTTTACAGAAAATTATTGCATTTTAAAATTTACTATACTACTAATGCCACTCATTATAATTGAAAGGTAAAAGGAAAAGTAATGCTCCGGTTAATGCGAAAACATGCCAGAAACTGGCTCATGAAGGTTGTACTCGGTATCATTATAATTGTTTTTGTATTCTACTTCGGATCAATGCGTGGAAGACAGATAACCGAGACCATTGCGGAGGTCGACGGATCACTGATAGCCCGGGCGGATTTCCGGAGCGAATATCAGAACCTGCTCGATCTCTACCGTCAACGATACGGGAACAATCTTACCGACAGCCTGATAGAAAAATTGAACCTGAAACAACAGGCATTCGAAAGACTCATAAACCGGGCGGTTATATTATCAAAGGCCAATGAGTTGAAACTGGATGTCAGTAATGAAGAACTCAGGGCATCCATTCTTTCACATCCGGCATTCCAGAGAAACGGTGTTTTCGACAACAAGACTTACCAGTGGGTACTCCGCAGCCAAAGGCTGACACCGGAAGATTTCGAAGCTATTCAAAGAAGGGCGTTAAAAATAGAAAAACTGGAAAGACTCATAAAGGAATCGGCGAAAGTGTCCGATAAAGAAATCCGCGACATCTATGACAGCCAGAACAGAAAAATCAATGTCAATTTCATAAAGATCACTACGGACATGGTTGCCGTCAAGGAACCCTCGAAAGAGGTGCTCGAAGAATATCTTAAAGAACACAGTGAAGCATTCCGGACTCCTCAAAAGGCAAAGATCGAATATATTGAGTTCAGGGGAGACTCTTTTGCAGATATTGAATCCATATCGGACGAAGAGATAACACAATATTACGAGTATCATGAAAGCGATTTCGAAGATAACGGAACGATAAAGCCCCTGCCGGAAGTTCGGGATATAATCATATCGCGGCTGAAGTCGACACATGGCATGGACACAGCATTCGATGAGGCTACAGCGGCACACGATACAATTTACCAGGAAGAGAATTTTGAAGAATATGCCAAAGAGAAAGGGTTAAAGATACAGACAGCAGGCTTTTCCCGTGGTGTGCCCCTCACCGGACAATTGGCCGGGCTTCAGGATCTGAGCGAGTATGTATTAGGATTGAAAGCGGGGGACATGGGAAGGGTCTTCTCGGACGATAACGGATACTATCTGTTCAGGGTCGTATCTCTGGAACCGTCCTACACACCCAAACTCGAAGAAATTACCGATAAGGTCAGAAAAAGCTATACGGCAAGCGAATCCATCAAATTATCCAGGGAAAAATCTGAAAATATACTCGACCGCTTGAAAACCGGAACGGACATGGCAAAACTGTCCAGAGACGAAGGTTTGAAATTATCGGAAACAGGTATGTTTCTACCCGTACCCGACATACCAAAGATAGGATATTCCCAGGAGCTGAAAGAAGCCCTCCTGACAATATCCGAAAAAAAACCTTTGCCTGATAACGTATTCCTCGTCAATGGAGATTATATTATAGTAAAGTTTAAAGAAGCCGGCACGTTAGACGAAAAACAGTGGGAAAAAGAAAAAGATCTCCTTAAAAAATATCTCCTGAGTCTGAAGGAAGAGCAATATTTTCTCTCCTGGCTCGAAGGTGCCAAGAGAGAAATGGCTGACAAAAAACGCTTGAAAATTCTTAAGAAACCTGAAGATTTATAGTAATCGAACATGTAAACTCAAGTGTTTTACGGCACGGTCTTCCGGGAAAAAGATCCGAGAATATCCATATTGCGAACCGCTACAAACCGGTCCCGGACATTACCGATGTTTCTCCGCGGGAACATCGTTTCAGACCCGTACCTCCCGCGATATTATCCCGTCTCACGGGATAGTTAATTTTTCTTGTATTTTTCTCATGAAACGTTCCTGCTTATTTTTGATCACAAAGAATTCAGGAAAATCTTAATCCATATGATTTTCAGGTATATTTTTAGATGGGAGCGGACATGAAGGTCCTCGGATCGAATAAATTGCTGGATAATATAATCAACGGAAACCTGTGCACGGGATGTGGGGCATGCATCGATCTGTGCCCCTATTTCAAGTCCTATAAGGGCAAAACCGTCATGTTGTTTCCCTGCACGATCCCCCGGGGAAAATGTTTTGCCTATTGTCCCCGGCTTGAAGTCGATCTGGATTACATGTCCGGAAAATATTTCGGAAAACCCTACGGCACCGATCCTCTGGGATTTTATCAGTCGATTCTTACATCAAAAGCCGGCTGGAAATTCACAGGGAACAAATTCCAGGCCGGAGGAACGGCATCGGCAATAATGTATTTCGCCCTGGAAAGAGGCTATATAGACGGAGCGGTTCTCACCGGCCGGGAAGGCCTGCTCCCGGAGCCCCGCATTGTAACGTATCCTGAGGATGTGCTTTCGTGCGCTTTATCCATGTATACCGCCGCCCCCACTATTTCCGCGGTACACAGTGCGATGCGGAAAGGATTGAGCCGTATCGGCGTTGCGTCGACGCCGTGCCAGACACTCTCAGCGGCCCTGATGAGAACAAATCCACTCGAAGAGAATGATTTCACCGATCCCATCGATCTGGTCGTCGGCATTTTCTGTACCTGGGCCCTGGATTTCAGAGTTTTTGAACCATTCATGTCGTCACGCGTCGATATAAAGACGATAGAGAAAACGGATATTCCGCCGCCGCCTGCCGAAGCCATGGAGATCCATACAAACGAAGGGGAAACGCTGTCTATCCCCCTGGACGAAATAAGGACGCTGATTCCCGATGCCTGTTCATACTGCATTGATATGACATCGGAATTTTCCGATATATCGGTCGGGGTACTTGAGGGTGATCCCGGGAAAAACACGCTTATAATAAGAACCGAACGGGGGCGGACTATCGTTGATGAAGCTGTAAGAGAAGGATATCTGATCGTCGACGATATGCCGGAGATGAATCTGATTCACCTGAAACATGCAGCCGGCAACAAAAAGAAACGGGCGCTTAAGAAGGCATACGAAGCCGGCATGGTAAACAACCCGGCGGAAGATGAGATATCATATCTCAGGCTACATAACAAAACGCTCAAAGAAATTATCGGCTGAGCACGAGGGAGAACGGCATGTCGTACCTGATCGACAGTGAAAATAACGATTATCTGCTTATGGGTAATGAGGCGATCGCCCGGGGCGCCCTGGAAGGTGGTGTCCACGTCGTATCGGGATACCCCGGAACACCGTCATCCGAGATTATCGAGACCCTTTCGGACGCGGCAACGGAACGCAACCTGTATGTGGAATGGTCGATAAACGAGAAAGTGGCTCTGGAAGTCGCCTCTGCCGCTTCCTTTGCCGGGCTTCGTGCCATGTGTGTCATGAAGCAGAACGGCGTAAACGTTGCGTCCGATTTTCTGCTCCACCTCGCAAGCTCCGGCACCCGCGGGGGGATGGTTCTCGTTGCGTGCGACGACCCGGGGGCGCTGTCGAGCGTCAACGAAGGAGAGTCCAGGACGTTTGCGCGACTCGTCGAGATACCACTTCTCGAACCGGGAGATTTCCAGGAGGCAAAGGACATAACGAAATGGGCCTTCGAACTCTCCGAAGAAATCAGGAATCTCGTTATGATACGCAGTGTAACGAGAATGTCGCACGCCAGCGGGAACGTCAGATACGGGAAACTGCCCCATACCGATGCGAAGGCAGACTTCAGGTTTGACGGACCGCTTACCGACCCGGAAACCGGACCTGTAATCAGCATGCTTGTCGGGGCTTCGAAACTTCAGCACGGTCCGCAACAGGAGAAGATAAAGAAAGCGGCGGCGATATTTGAAGATTGTCCGTTCAATACATACGAAGGGCCTGAAAAACCGGAGTTGCTGATCATCACCAGCAGCGCTTGCAACCTGTACAGCAGAGAAGCGGTACACCTCCTGAATGTGAGAGACAGGGTAGGCATTCTGAAACTGGCCACAACATGGCCGCTCCCTCCCGGACTCATCAAACGGTATCTGTCCTGCACGGAGCAGATCCTTGTCGTGGAGGAAGTTCTCCCCATTCTTGAAGAAAACATAAAGATCCTGGCAGCGGAGATGGCTCATGAGACAGGTCCCAAAACATTCTACGGAAAGAACGCCGGGAATATTCCCTCTGTTGGAGAGTTAAATCCGGATATCGTGGTCTCGGCTCTCTCCTCCATACTCGATGTCGAATATCGAACCATATCCGGAGAATTTGTAAAAAAAGCCGCGGCACTCGTCGAAACCGGGGCACCTGCCAGAAGCCTGGAACTCTGTCCGGGCTGCCCCCACAGGGCATCACTGTGGTCCATACATAACGCTCTGGCAATGGACGGAAGAAATGGATTTGTCTGCGGAGATATCGGATGCTATGTTGTGGGACTGCTGCCGGGAGGATTTAATATCGTAAAGACCCTGCACGCAATGGGATCCGGGAGCGGAGTAGCCGGCGGTTTCGGAAAATTAAAACAGTTCGGAATGGATCAGCCCGTAGTTGCCGTATGCGGCGATTCGACATTTTTCCACGCGGCGATGCCGGCCCTTGCCAACGCGATTCATAACAATTCTCCCTTTACCATGGTCATATTGGATAACCGCGGCACGGCAATGACGGGGTTTCAACCACATCCAGGGATACCGGTAAACGCCAAGGGAGAGACCGTGCCGTCGCTCGACATAGCCGACATATGCAGGGCGATGGGAGCAAAAGTCGAAGTAAGAGACCCGTTCGATCTTGAAGAGACCCGGCAAGCGCTTCACCACCTGATAGAACACGAGGAAGGAACAAAAGTGCTCCTGCTGCGCCAGGCATGCGCGCTCAGTCCCGAGAGAAAGGGCAAACAGCGATACCGGATGAATGTCGACGAAGAAATATGCATCGGAGAGAACTGCGGATGTAACCGTCTCTGCACACGCATATTCGGCTGCCCGGGACTGCTTTGGGACAAGGAAAAGGGTGTCGGCAGGATCAACGATATCATATGCGTGGGTTGCGGCGTATGCGCCGATATCTGCCCGGCCGGGGCCATAAGAAAAGAAGAGGTGGTATAGAATGTCAAGGGCCTTGCTGAAAGATCCTTATAATATCATAATAACCGGCGTCGGTGGACAGGGAAACGTGATGTCTTCCCGAATCCTGGGAAACATGCTGGTCGGCAGGGGATATTACGTTACGATAGGAGAGACATTCGGGGCCTCCCAGCGCGGTGGATCGGTTATGAGTCACGTCAGAGTCTCTGAAAAATCCATCTGGAGTCCCCAGATACCGGAATACGGAGCCGATGTGATAATCGCCATCGAACCCGCCGAAGGGATCCGGGCACTGTCGCGATACGGCAACCCCGGGGTAAAACTGTTGTTCAACTCACATTACGTATATCCCTCAAGCGTCATACGCGGCGAGGTCGATTATCCTTTACCCGAAACGATAGAAAACTCCGTCAGGGACCTGGCGCCGGATACGATATTCATAGATGCAACGGAGAAAGCGGTTAGCCTCGGCAATCCAATACTGGCCGGCATCGTGCTGCTGGGGGCGATATGCGGGACAGGCGTGCTTCCTCTCGACGGGAAAGACTTCCGTAAAGCAATCACAGACAGGCTGAAACATCAGCAGGTAAAACTCAATATGGAGGCGTTCGATGCGGGTTTCCGGCTGCCTGGCAGTTGATCCCGCCAGGTATCCTCCACGCCCCTTTATAGTAAACGCTGCGGTTTTATTACTTACTTCCACCACTATTCTTCGAGATCCACACCGGCCGCCGATCTTCCGGCGAGCCACCCGGTAGAAAACGCACCTTGGAGATTGTAACCTCCCGTATCGGCATTTATATCCATCACCTCGCCTGCGAAATAGAGTCCTTCGACCAGGTAAGATGCCATCGTCCTCGGGTTTATTTCTCCCGTGTCGACCCCCCCGGCGGTTATGATAGCCTCCGGCAGAGGGCGTGTTCCGGTTATCTCCAGGCGAAAATCCTTGAGCCATTTTCTCAGGACTTCCCTCTCACGCGCGGTAATCTGATGCCCCTGTCTTTCCGGGGAGATTTTCGTAAGCGACATGCAGACTGGTATCAGTTTCCCGGGAAGCAGGTCTTTCAGTAAAGTCCGGAATGTACGCTTTCCATGCGTGTCAAAATCCCGCAGCAATCGTTCATCAAGCGTGCGGTCATCGAGTGCGGGTTTGAGATCGAGAGAGATGGCCACCTTCTTCCCCATATTCAGTGCTTCTGTTACCTTGCCGCTCAGGGTAAGAATTACCGGCCCGGAAAGTCCGAAATGAGTGAAAATCATTTCTCCGAACGCCTCTCCCTGTTTTCTGCCTTCAACCAGCACTCCGGCGCTCACGTTGCGCATGCTGAGACCCTGCAGACGCGGCGCCACATCACCGGCGGTCTCCAGTGGAACCAGCGCGGGGCGCGGCGGTACTATCGAATGTCCGGCCGACCGGGCCAGCCGGTATCCGTCACCGGTCGATCCGGTAGCCGGATAAGACATCCCCCCTGTCGAGATAATGACCGCATCGGCACTATACGTTTCCCCCCCGGAATCACGCACACCGCGAATCTTCCGGTCCTCGACAAGCAGGCTTTCAACAGAGACCTTCTGCCGCACCTTCACTCCCTGCCGCCGCATCCATTCCGTCAACGCATCCACGACATCCCGGGCCTGTCCGCTTGCCGGGAATACGCGCCCCCCGCGTTCGACGACCAGAGGTACTCCCAGTTCCTCGAAAAACGCCATAAGTTCATCATTCGAGAAGCGGTAAAATGCCTGCCTGAGGAACTTCCCCCCCGGCCCGAAGTGCGCGATAAAATCCGGGAGCGAAGCCACATTGGTGATGTTGCACCGACCCTTTCCAGTAATGCCGAGCTTGCGCCCCGGACGGTGCATTTTTTCAAGAAGCAGCGTATCCGCACCCATTGCGGCCGCCTGCCCTGAGGCCATCATGCCTGCCGCTCCGCCGCCGATTACAATAACAGTACGTTTTGCCATCTCAGACCATTATATTGAGCGGTTCTATGAACTCCGGATCTTCTTTTTCCATGATCTCAATGATGTGCTTATGGAGTCTTTTCTTGTGCTGTTCGAATATCGACCGTTTCTTGGTGAATGTCGCGGCAAAGGCTTTTGCTTCTTCGAAAAGTGTCTCGGCGTTCTCACAAGCCTTTACGATCACATGGGCCGATTCCAGTTCTCCCGCCGTCGCCCTTTTCCCGCTGTATACAAGCTCTTCGAGTTTGTAATAAGGAATGGCCTTCTTCATGATGGCAAGCATGGCCGGTAGAAAGGGTATTCCTATATCGACTTCCGGGAAACAGAAATATCCTCTGTCGGCCTTCATGAATCTGAAGTCACACGCGCAGGCCATGATGGCTCCGTCACCGAAGGCATGACCGTTTATGGAAGCTATAACGGGCATCGGGAAGTATAGAATCCGTGTGAATATCCTGTTCAGGCCGTACATAAAGTCCTTGATCGACTGGATTTCCTTATTGTTCATGGCGCCCAGGATCCACTCGACATCGATACCCTGGGACCAGTTTTTCTGGTCGCTCGATGTGATCACCACGGACGAAACCGTTTCGTCATTTTCAATCTCGTCGAACGTGTCGAGGATAGCCCTGATGAAATCGGGGTTGTGCCTGTTTTCACCATTGTTCATGGTGATTATTGCCACCGTCCCATCCTTTTCCCATGATAGAATCGCCATACCTGCTCCTCCTCCCCTCTTTTTTGTAGTTCAGAGCGCCGCTTCATATGCCCTCCGGATACTGCGATCCGGTTATGCCGCGGTATGCCGGACAAGAGTCCGTGATTCGATTTTCGGACAGGCTTTATTACAGCCTCCCGGATTCTCAGTGGGCTTCATTCCAGTTTTTCCCGGAAGCGATCTCCACTCTTATGGGAATTTTCAAGGTTATGACATTTTCCATCTCCCATTTAACGATGTTCATAACCTCTTCTCTCTCCCGCATGGAAACTTCAAACACAAGCTCATCGTGTACCTGCATGATCATGAACGAGGATAAAGCTCTCTCCCGGATCCGGGCGGCGATATTCAGCATTGCCACCTTGATCAGGTCGGCCGCGGTTCCCTGTATGGGCGTGTTGACGGCCATCCTCTCCGCGAACTGGCGTACCTGCACATTGTTGCTGTTGATCTCCGGTATGTATCTCCGCCGGTTCAAAAGCGTGGTGACATATCCCCGTTCTCTCGTCTTCTCCAGCATCTCTTCTATAAATTCGCGTACACCGGAAAACCTAGAGAAATATCCGTCGATATAATCCTTTGCTTTCTTCTGGCTGATACCCAGTTCCCTGGCAAGGCCGAAGGGGCTCATTCCATAGATAACGCCGAAGTTTATAACTTTAGCCTGCCTGCGCATTTCTTCGCTGACCATCCCCGGAAATACGCCAAACAAGTTGGAAGCAGTCTTTGTATGTATATCCTCTCCGGATTCGAAAGCATCGATAAGCATTTTATCCCCGGACAAGTGGGCCAGGATGCGAAGTTCTATCTGAGAATAGTCGGCCGATACTATCTCACAGCCTTCGGAAGCTATAAAAGCCTGGCGTATTCTTTTCCCTTCCTGTGTCCTTATAGGTATGTTCTGGAGATTAGGGTTGCTGCTGGAAAGTCTCCCTGTCGCCGTCACCGTCTGGTTATACGACGTATGCACTCTCCCCGTATCCGGGTTGACAAGCGCGGGCAGAGCGTCGATATAAGTGGATTTCAGCTTTGCCAGGCTTCGGTATGCCAGTATCTCCGCCGGAAGTTCATACGACCTCGCAAGATTTGTGAGTACATCCACATCCGTCGAATAACCGGCCTTGGTCTTCTTGCCCCTGGGAAGGCCGAGCCTCTCAAAAAGAATCTTCTGGAGCTGCTTGGGGGAATTGATATTGAACTCCTCACCCGCAAGCCGGTATATCTTCTTTTCGGAGACACCGAGCAGTTCCCCGAGCTGAAGCGACTGTTCCTTCAGAAGTTTACAATCGAGGAGCACCCCCCGTTTTTCCATTGAGGCGAGCACTTCGACAAGGGGCATTTCCACGTTGTGGAAAAGGTCCCCGAGCCCCGTATTCTCCATATCGCCATCCAGAACGGGAACGAGAGAGGAGACACAATCCGCTCTGCAGCAGGCGTATTGCGCGGCATCGTTCAGTGGTACGGTGTGAAAAGGAATCGCCTTCACCCCGCTTCCCATCAGATCTTTGGAGGAAGGAATGATGCGGCCGAGATGATCCTGAACGATATCTGCAAGATCATACCCGCGCCTGGAAGGATTGAGAACATACGACGCCACCATTACGTCGTATAGTTTTCCCTTCAGCGTGATACCATTCCGTGAAAGAACAAGCGATGCCGTTTTCAGATTATGACCGTATTTCTTAAGGTTACTGTCCGAGAAAACCGGTTCCAGTTTTTCCAGCACAATATCCGTGTCAAGCTGTTCCAGGCCCCCTTCGCCCGTGTGAGACAGGGGGATGTAAAAGGCCTTCCTGCGGCCCGTGCAGACTGCCACTCCGGTGATTTCGGCTCTCATCGCCTCATCTGACGTCAACATCAGATCGAAGTAAAATTCTCCGGACCGCCGAACGTCCTCCAGCAGTCTGTCGAGTTCCTCTTCACCGGTTATCAGGCGGTAATCCTCTTCGCCCGCCTTTTCTTTTATTCCTAATTTTGAAATGAGGGCTGGAAACTCGAACTCCCAGAAAATTTTCTTCAGTTTTTCCGCATCGGGTTCCCTGAATCGGAGATCCTCAAGTTCGGGCTCTATATGGACATCCGTCCTTATGGTAACGAGATCCTTGCTCATCCGGGCCTGATCGGCAAATTTCTGCAGTTTTTCACTCAGTCCCTTGCCCTTGACCTTCCCGGCATTTTCCAGAACACCTTCCAGCGAACCGAATTCCTGCACAAGTTTGAGCGCCGTCTTTTCACCCACACCTGGAACACCGGGAACATTATCCGATTTGTCCCCCGCGAGACCCAGTATATCAATCACCCTGTCGGGTCCCACGCCGAAACGCTCTTTTACACCATCCACGTCATAGGATATATCCTTCATGGTATCCACCACCAGGACATTGTCCGAAACGAGCTGCATCAAATCCTTATCACCGGAAGCGATGACCACTTTCATCCCTTCCCGCTCACATTTTTTTGAGAGAGTCCCTATGATATCATCCGCCTCTATCCCCTGCTCTTCCAGGACTATCATGGAAAATCCGCGGACGATATCCTTGATATGAGGTATCTGCGGACGAAGCTCGTCGGGCATCGCACTGCGGTTCGCTTTGTATTGATCGTACGATTCGTGTCTGAACGTCGGGCCTTTCGCGTCGAACACAACGGCGATGTAATCGGGCGTCCAGTCGCGGCACAATTTTATGAGCATATTGGTAAAACCGTAGATAGCGTTGGTTGGAAATCCCTTGGAATTCGAGAGCCCCCGGATCGCGTAAAACGCGCGATAGATATAATTCGTTCCGTCGACAAGGAACAACATGGGTTTTGATCCTTTTTCTGCCATTTCTACGATCCTCGTCAATTCTGTCTAATATCCCTCGGGATTCTGCGACTGCCAGCGCCACGCGTCGATGCACATGTCGTCCAGATTTCTCTTCGCCGACCAGCCCATCTCATTCCTTGCCTTCGAAGCATCGGCATAGCATGCCGCTATATCTCCCGGGCGGCGTTTCACGATGTTATACGGTATGCTGCGGCCTGAAGCGTTCTCGAATGCCTTAACGACGTCGAGAACACTGTATCCAACCCCGGTGCCCAGATTATAGGTGACGATGCCGGGACCGGCTTCCAATTTTTCCAGCGCCTTAAGATGACCATCCGCCAGATCCATGACATGAATATAATCCCTGACGCCGGTTCCGTCAGCGGTAGGATAGTCGTCTCCGAACACGGAGAGCGCTTCGCGCCTGCCGACCGCGACCTGCGTTATGTAAGGAAAGAGGTTGTTCGGTATGCCGACGGGGTCTTCGCCGATCAGACCGCCGGGATGGGCGCCTACCGGATTAAAGTACCGAAGCAGTGCGATATTCCACTCCTCACCGGAAGCGTAAATGTCGCGAAGAATCTCTTCGATCATGAGCTTTGAACGTCCGTACGGATTGGTGGGACCCAGCGGGAAATTTTCAAGTATAGGAACCGTACGGGGGTCCCCGTATACGGTGGCGGAAGAACTGAAAACCATCTCCCTGACACCGTGCTCACGCATGACCTCACACAGGTGGAGCGTTCCAGTAAGGTTGTTGTGATAGTAATGGAGGGGCATGCCGACGGATTCGCCGACAGCCTTCAGTCCCGCGAAGTGAATCACGGAATCGATCGACGCGCCTTCGAACACCCCGTTCAACGCGCTTTTATCCAGCAGATCCAACTTATGGAACACAAGGTTCCTGCCGGTGATCCGCTGCACCCGATTCAAGGATTCCTTTTTGCTGTTTGCAAGGTTATCGACAACAATCACATCGTAACCCGCCTCGAGCAATACCAGGCATGTATGACTGCCGATGTACCCGGCGCCGCCCGTTACCAATATTTTTTTACCGCCCATATTGCAACCTCCCGTGACGCACAGTAACACATTTTCGAAGAATAAAACAACACGGCAAGTCACGGTACCGGAAAAGTAATTCACTGCTTAGTTTGCCATTGACACCCGGCATAGACACTCATATAATTTTTTGCCCAATAATAAGACACGAGGAGGAACCTGACCGATATGAAACATTATCTCTCATTTATTGCAAAGATAGGAATCGTGCCTTTGATTCTCATCCTCTCATGCGCTCCCGTAACCCTCTACACGATCGACATGAATTATACGCCTTCCGGAACCGTATCGACCGGGGGCGGTGATATGGATAATATCCGGCTTACGGTAGCCGAGTTCATCGATTCACGAAACATGGAGGACAAAATGATGATCGGCAGGGTGGTGTCCAGTGACGGCGTAACAACGCCCGTCATGCCGAAACATATCAAACCCGTGGACGCGGTTACCACCGGCATCAGGAAATGTCTCTCCGCGGAGGGATACTCCCTCTCTCCCGATACACCTGTATGGAATTCCGATAACGATTCGATCGGGACAAAACCGGGGGACATACTGATAGGCGGTACGATCGACAAGCTCGAAGTCGTTTGCCGGAAAGACGGTATCGAAAAGCGTTATAACGCGAATGTAAAACTGACTATCGTTTTCGCGAACGTGCGTACAGCGCGAATCTTCCACAGGATGGAAATCGAGACGAATCCGTCACTGGTTCATGTAAGATTTTCCGAGGAGATACTGGAAAAACAGATAAACAAGGCCCTTTCATCCTCGATCGAACAGGTATTCGGAAACAGGGAGACAATGCGGAAGATTCTCAAGGAAGCAGCTGGAGAATAGAGCGGTCGGCGGGAACCGCCCTGCTGATACCGGGGATGCAGGCAAACCTTTTCATGCAATCGATTTTTACGTAGCGATCTGCTTCAAGGCTTCGGCCACCGTTGTTACAGGGATATTGCATACCCTGTCACGGCATACATAGATCGTGGTCTGTCCTTCCACCAGCTTGCCTTCAAGCGACGGCAGCGCTCCTTCACGTGCCCCGCCCGACAGGAATATGCCGGGCAGATAATGCCGGTCGAACTCTTTCCGCCTGTCTTCGAACGATTCGCCTACGATGGCCGTCTCAAAGGGTCTTCCGGCAAACCAGGCCATCAGGTAATCCCAGTTTGCGTAATGTACACCACCGGTCATCGCATCCTGTTTGACACGGCCGGACATATTCTTCGATTTCCGGATATAATCATCGTCGGCATAATAAATCCCTAGTGCAAACAAATTTTTTGCCATCTCGGAATTTGAAGAAGGAATAACATTGTCGATCACCTCCGCCTTCCGTGCTATTAACGGAGGGTCGATATCGGAAGTATAATAAAATATACCGCTCCGCTTGTCATAAAAGTGGGCAACCGCATACGACATCAACCGCCGCGCGTCTTCCAGCCATTTTTCATCGAAGGTGGCCTGGTACAGGGAGATAAACGCCTGAATTGTAAAGGCGTAATCATCCAGGAAAGCGTTGATCGAGGTTGTGCCTTTCATGTGAGTCCTGGAAAGCCTGTCGTCCGGCGATCTCATTTTCGCATTGATAAATCCGGCACTGGCGAGCGCTTTATCCAGATATATCTTATTATCGAAAACCCTGTAGGCATCGATATAAGCCTTCAGCATAAGAGCGTTCCACGCCGTGAGTATCTTGTCGTCGAGACCCGGCCTCACGCGTTTCGCCCTCTCTTTCAGTAACAGGCGTTTCGCTTCGAGTATCCGCTTTTTCAACTCACCTTCCCGGACCGCATATTTATCCGCCATCTCTTTATCGCTTGCAGACCTGAAAAGAATGTTCCGTCCGTTCTCCCAATTCCCCTTTTCCGTCACATTGTAATAATCGATAACGAATTCGGCGTGTTCTCCGAGTTTTTCCCGCAACTCGTCGTATGTCCAGGTATAGAACCTGCCCTCTTCGCCTTCACTGTCGGCGTCCAGAGAAGAATAAAAACCTCCTTCCTCCGAGGTCATCTCACTCTCTATGAAATCGAGGGTTTCGGATACGACGCCCTCATACAGCGGGTCTCCGGTCAATTGATAAGCGGATGAGTACAGACTCACCAGTTGCGCGTTATCATACAGCATCTTCTCAAAGTGAGGCACTCTCCAATACTCGTCCGTGGAATACCGGGAGAACCCGCCGCCGATCTGGTCGTAAATACCTCCGCCGGCGATTTTATGTAACGTTGTCGTAACGGCATCCAGCGCCTCTTTATTCCGGGTAAGATAATAATAGTGGAGAAGGAACTGGTATCCGACAGGCATGGGGAACTTCGGCGCTCCCTTGAACCCTCCGTTGACATGATCGATCGTGCCTTTCCAGGAAGCAAAAATACGATCCAGGTCGTGTATCGTGAATTCCGCTTTGGCAGTATTCGCATAGATTATTTCAGCGGATCGAACACCCTGCGTGAGTGCCTGTGCATGCCTCTCCGCCATGTCGGGATTCTGTTTCACAAAATCGAGTACCCGGGCGAGCATGGCGATCCACTGTTCTTTCGGGAAATAAGTGCCTCCGTAAACAGGGCGTCCATCGGGTAATGCGACGCAATTAAGGGGCCAGCCTCCGCCGCCTGTAAGCAACTGCACGGCATTCATATATACCTGATCTATATCGGGTCTTTCTTCCCGGTCCACTTTGACAGCCACGAAATGATCGTTCATATACCCGGCGACCGTTTCGTCTTCGAAACTTTCGCGTTCCATCACGTGACACCAGTGACACGCGGCATATCCGATACTGACAATAATCAATTTATTTTCTTCTTTGGCCTTGTTAAATGCATCATCGCCCCAGGGAAACCAGTCCACTG
>DCUQ01000060.1 GCA_002327865.1 Syntrophaceae bacterium UBA2210 | reverse complement strand
TCCATTTTTTTCAACCTATCTCAGACTGTCTATCTTGACAATGAGATACAAGGGGTAATCGATGCACAATGGGAGGCGAGAAAAAAAGCCGAAAAACTGATTCCTTATGTGTTTACCAATCAAGATGGAAGCGACAGAATAAAGCAGTTTAGAAAATCGTGGAGTACGGCCTGCAAAGGAACTAAAATGGGTAATAGATTGTTCCACGATTTGCGACGTACGGCAGTTAGAAATATGGTCAGATCAGGTATCCCTGAACGCGTGGTTATGATGATTTCAGGACACAAAACGAGATCGGTATTCGAAAGATACAATATCGTTAGTGCCGATGATCTGAAATTAGCAGCAAATAAACAAGAAATGTATCTAAAAGCACAGGACAGTTACAAAACAGTTACATTTGGCGATTTTGGGACCAAAAAAGGGGCCAGCCAAAGTGGCTAACCCCTTGAAAATAAATGGTGGGTCAGGGCAGAATTGAACTGCCGACACCGGGATTTTCAGTCCCGTGCTCTACCGACTGAGCTACCGACCCACAACATTATGTGTTAAGAACGGATGGTGTTCTATCCAATCCCGGTTCTTTTGTCAAGTACTTTCGCCATCGGAACCAGCTTCTTTTTGTGCGTCATATACTCCGGACGGCTCCCTGTTTTCATATGTTCTTTCCCCCTCAGGAGGGTTGCCGGAAGGAGATTCGAACCCGGCATTCGGCGGAGGTTGATATCGTATGTCTTGGTATATACGGGTTTTGATGACACATGTTCCCGCTATCTTGTCATGCCATCCCTGCTTTCTGCCGTCGAACGCTGCCCATATAAAACCCAGGAACAGCGGCAGTTTGGATATTATGTATCCTACCCATCTCAGGAAGGCTATTCCGAAGGTCATCGGTTCTCCGTCCGTGCGCACAACCGCGAGACCTAGCAGTTTTTTCCCCGGCGTCTGGCCTGTCATGCCGTGAAAATATATGAAATAGGCGGCGTTGACCAGGATAATCATGCCGTAATAGGGAATGTAAACGGTGTATACGCTTTCCCGGGAAGTACCGAAATCATGCGGAAGCGGTACCATGCAAATCACTATCACAAACATGATCAGATTGAATATATGGAGGATTATCGTATCTATCGAAATGGCTACAAACCTTCGCCAGAAACCGCCGTAGAAAACCATCACCTAAATACCTCCTTTTTACCTGCTGTCTGCCGGCGCACCGAATACCCCCTTCTCGTACTGGAGAATAGAGAGTATGGCGAGGGGTGCCGTCTCGGTCCTCAGAATAAGTTTACCCAGGCTTGCGGGGATAAAGCCGAACTGCCGGGCCTTCTCGATCTCTTCCCATGAGAATCCGCCTTCAGGGCCTATGACGATGAAAAAAGATCCGGCGCTTTTGTGCTTTTCATCGGTCAATATCTCCCTGATTCCCAATTCCGGTTCCGCCTCCCAAAGTATTATCCGGAGACTATCCATGTCCGGCATACACAACATCCGATCAAAAGGCAGTATTTCGCCCACCTCGGGCACATCTGCCCGGCCGCACTGCCGCGATGCTTCGATCGCTATTTTGCGCCACCGTGCCGCCTTGCCTGCGGCCTTGTCGCCTTCCGGCCTCGATACGGATCTTGACGATATAAAGGGCACGATTCTGCTCACTCCCAATTCCGTAGATTTCTGAACAACAAGATCCATTTTGCCTCCCTTGGGGAGCGACTGAGCGAGGGTTATATGCGTGGCAGGCAGTTTCACGGTCTCTTTCGCAATTATGTCCAGGCAGACATTGCTGGAATCGAAACCCCTGATTACAGCCCTGTACTCGTGGCCTGCCCCGTCGAAAAGTAACAGCTCATCCCCATTCCTGAGGCGCAGCACATCCTTTACATAGGTAAAATATTCTTTGCCCAACTCAGTATATATCCCCTCATCAAGTTCCCGGGGATTGTAAATTCTCGGTATTGCCAATCCAGGTCTCCATATCCTGCCGCATATCAGTTTTACCGGGGCAGCAGGTTATTCTTTTCTAAATGTGTAACATACCCATTCGTTTTCGCTCCTTGTTTCATGCAGCACGGCGCCCCCGTTACAGAATATTGTCTCGACATCCTTCGCATCCTGCTCCGTGATCCCGGAAGCGATAATATACCCGCCGGGCTTCGTCAGCGATATCAAATGTGAATGCAAACTTATCAGTGCTCCCGATATCAAATTAGCCAGGATAAGGTCGAAACTTCCCTTACACAGTGCAATATCACGATGGAGAATTTCAACCCGGTCTTCGACTCCATTTATGACGATGTTTGTCCCTGCTATTTCAACGGCCCTGGTATCTATGTCTATACCGGTTACCATACGAGCTCCGAGTTTGGCAGCGCATATCGCAAGTATACCAGTACCAGTGCCTACATCCAGTATTTCATAAGCTTCCCGCTCGCTATCCTTCAGCAATATTTCTTCCATAGCCATGATACACATCATGGTAGAAGCGTGCTGTCCCGTTCCGAAAGCCATTCCCGGATCGATATCAATGACGATATCGTGCCCGGCCGGGGAATACCTTTCCCAAGTAGGTTTTATTATTATATTGTTACTCACCCTGAGGGGTTTAAAATATTTCTTCCATTGTTCACCCCAGTCGGGATCGGTTATTGTCTTTGTGGAGAAATGTGGTTTTTCCATGCCGGGAAACAGAGAGGACACACTGTCTATGTAAAGCTCTATGCGGGACTTCTGTTTATTTATGTTGTGGCTCCATGGGAGATATGCCTTCATTGTTTCCTGCTTCGGCGGTTTGCGATTGTCGAAAGTCTCACCCTCTCCCACTTCCTGGAACACACCGTCGGCCCCCAGTTCCTCCAGAAAGTTAGACAACGCATCGGTCAACTCCGGAGGTGTCAGGATGGTTATCTCGATCCATTTTTCTTTTGTCTCTGGCATGTCTTTCCTCCTGTAGTTCCTGAAAAAACCTGTAATCCGTTTATCAAACCGGGGAACCCCACGGCAAATTCCGTTAAAGCCCTCGCAATGACTTGCGGATAACTCCCGGCTCTTTCATATGCCGGAAAACATCTTTGACGATACGTGTATCCCGTTTATCGAGGGTAATAAAGCAGCTTTTTATTCATCCGCCTGCCCTTTCGAAGCCGACAAAGAAAGCATCCGAAGCCGATTCATACCTCCTCCCGGATATTTTTCATGCTGTTGCAAAGGCTATCATCCATTCGTCGATATTTCAAGCAGCTTGAACTTTTGCGGTCTTCATGATAACTATTCCTTTTGCTTTCATGCAGAGGATCGAAGAAATGAAATTTTATCCCGTCAGTCTCGATATATCAGACAAAAAATGCGTAGTCATAGGTGGCGGAGAGGTCGCCGAAAGAAAGATAATGCGACTTCTCGAATGCGGCGCCAGGGTGGTTCTCGTCGGAAAATCAATAATCCCCGGGCTGCGTGCGATGAGTGAAGAAGGCGTTATAGAACATGTTCCCTGCGACTACAGTGAAGAACATATAGAGGGAGCCTTTCTGGTAATAGGGGCAACCGACCGTGACGATGTCAACGAAAGAATCTACCGCGATTCGAACAGCAGGGGAATCCTGGTGAATATCGTGGATGAACCGGCCAGGTGTAATTTTATCGTGCCCGCGATTTTTCGCCGGAAAGATCTTCTGATTGCCATATCTACCGGGGGTAAGAGTCCGGCACTTGCCGGAAGACTGAGAAAAAGCATGGAGGAGAAATACGGTCCCGAATACGGAATTCTCCTTGATATCATGGGCAATCTCAGGAAGAAAATAATCGCCCGCGGAGGTACTCCGGAGGTAAACAAGAAGATATTTGAATCGATACTGGATTCCGACATACTCCGGCATATCAGAAAAGAAGAATGGGACAAGGCGGGAAAAATCGTTAAAGATCTCACCGGTGAGAATATAGAAATGTAGGGCTTGCAAGGCTCAGGTGAATTTATGGAGATGGTGTTTCTCAGGATCGCGCTCGCCGCTTACTTTGTAAGCACGGCGGGATATATCGCCTCACTTTTCGTGGGGAGGGTCAGGGTGGCGAAAATCGCGACATGGATCTTCTCCCTGGCGTTCAGCCTGCATACGGTCTGCATCGTCATGCAATGGGCGGGGACGAATCTTACACCGTCGTCTAATATATACGGTTCGTTTTCGTTCATCGCATGGGCCGTTTCGGGCGCGTACCTCGCTTTTCAGACAAAGACAAAGACGCAAACACTGGGGGCCTTTGTGTCTCCCACGGTGGTTGTGATGATGATTGCGGCCTCCGCGGGGCTCATGGATGAACATCCGATCCCTTTCGCCCTGCGCGGTCCTCTGGTCACGTTCCATATCGTGCTTCAACTCACCGGAGGGGCGTTCTTCGCGCTGGCCTGCCTGGCGGGGATCGTCTATCTGGTGCAAGACAGACTGATACGGGGGAAAAAGGTTGCCGGTTTCAGCCGTCTCCTTCCTCCCCTGCAAGACCTCGATCGAATCAACCACCTGTGCACCGTCTGGGGGTTTCCCCTCATGACACTGGGAATTATCGCCGGATCGATATGGGCCCGATCGGTCTGGGGAAGTGAATGGCACTGGGATCCGAAACAGATATTCACGGCGGTTTCATGGATTTTATACGCAGTCCTCGTGCATCAAAGGATAGCCATCGGCTGGAAAGGCAGAAAGGCTGCCTGCCTGTCGATTATCGCCTTTGCGGGACTGATCTTTGCCTTCATCGGGGTGAATGCCCTTTTTGTAACGATGCACCGGTTTTGATCGGTGCGGGACCTGGAGATATGACGATAGCCCTCCTGGGAATAAATCACAGAAGCGCTCCCCTCCATATCAGGGAGCGCTTGGCCATATCATGCGGGGAAGGAGGAAAGCCCTTCGAGGAATTAAAGAAGATTTCGAGAATTCAGGAGGTTTTGTATCTTTCCACCTGTAACCGGGTCGAAGTACTGGTGGACATGGAAGATGCGGACGAAGGTCTGGAGGGGCTGAAAAAATTCATCACCGCCCATGGGAATCTCTCCTTTGAGGAGATGGAGAAATGCCTCTATGTGTACCGCGGTGAACAAGCGGTGCGCCATCTCTTCCGGGTTTCGTCGAGCCTCGACTCGCTGGTCATGGGGGAACCCCAGATTCTGGGACAGGTCAAGGATGCCTACCGCCTCTGCGTCAAGCAGAAAGCTTCCGGCGTCATATTGAACAAACTGCTCCACCATGCCTTTCGAGTGGCCAAGCGCGTGAGAACCGAGACCTCCATAGCGAACAATGCCGTTTCTGTCAGCTTTGCCGCTGTCGAGCTCGCCAAAAAGATTTTCGGAACCCTTCAGGGGAAGCAGGTGCTCCTCATCGGAGCAGGGGAGATGGCGGAACTCGCGTCACGACACCTCGTGGACAACGGTGTCAACCGAATGATCTTTATCAATCGCACTTACGAGAACGCTGTCAGGCTGGCAAATGATTTTCAGGGAACCCCGGTCGAGTTTGATCTTATAGATACGCAATTGGGGGAAGCGGATATTGTAATCAGTTCCACAGGATCACTGGATTGCATCATATCAGCTGATATGGTCGAGGCGGCGCTGCGCAGACGGAAGAACCGTCTGCTCTTTCTCATCGACCTGGCTGTTCCCCGGGACATCGACCCTGTCGCCGGCGATATCGACAATGTCTATCTGTATAATATCGATGATCTCCAGG
>DCUQ01000054.1:43865-44281 GCA_002327865.1 Syntrophaceae bacterium UBA2210 | reverse complement strand
GCGACCGCCAACCGACGCATTCCCGAAGAGCGAAAAGCGAATGAGACCATCCTCCCGGGGACCAGGCTGGTGAGGATTTGGAATGACCAGCGCTACGAGGTGACCGTCCAAGCGGAGGGATATGAGTTCGACGGACGCACGTTCCGGTCGCTCAGTGCGGTGGCAAGAGAGATCACCGGCACGCGGTGGAATGGGAAGGTTTTTTTCGGGTTGAAAAAAGTTTACGGCAAGAAAGCCGAAGGAGGAGCCAATGCTCGATAACGCCAATGTCGTGCCGGGCAGAAACAAGACTCTTCGCTGCGCCATCTATACGCGCAAGAGCCACGAGGAAGGACTCGAGCAGGAATTCAACTCGCTGGATGCGCAACGGGAGTCGGCCGAGGCTTACATCGAAAGCCAGAGGATGCAGGGCTGGA
>DCUQ01000054.1:0-43842 GCA_002327865.1 Syntrophaceae bacterium UBA2210 | reverse complement strand
ATCGTGGTCTATAAGATCGACAGGCTTTCGCGCTCGCTGCTCGACTTCATGAAGATGATTGAGGTGTTCAACGAAAAGGGTGTCAGCTTTGTTTCGGTCACCCAGCACTTCAGCACCACCGATCCAACCGGCAGGATGTTTCTTGGCATCCTGATCACCTTTGCCCAATACGAGCGGGAGGTCATCGCCGAACGTATCCGGGACAAGGTGGCGGCCGCCAAGCGCCGGGGGAAATATTGCGGCGGCGTGCCCATCTTCGGTTACGATGTCGACCGGGAAAACAAGAAACTGCTGGTCAACCCGGATGAAGCCAAGACAGTGCAGTATATCTTCCGCCGGTTCATCCAGATCGGCTCGGCAAAGAAGCTTGGGCAGGAACTGAACGAGCAGGGATACCGCACCAAGGCCTGGACTACCAAGAAAGGCAAGGTGCGCGAAGGCTCCGAATGGAACACCGCCCATATTTACCGGTTGCTGAACAACCGGATCTATATCGGCGAGATTGCCCATAAGGACCGCAGTTACCCCGGTGAGCAAGATGGGATCATCGACCGGGCGACCTGGGACAAGGTGCAGGCCAGCCTATCAGACAACAAACCGGTCAAGATTTCCATGGCCAGAACAAAAATGGTCGCCCCTCTGAAGGGCGTTATCCGCTGCGGCCACTGCGGATGCTCGATGGGGCCGACCTACACCCGCAAGAACGGCCGCCACTACACCTATTACATCTGCGAAAAAGACAGCAAACGGACCGTGAGCCGTTGCCCGCTCAAACGGATTCCCGCCGGGGACATCGAGCAGGCCGTGGTCGAGCAGTTGAGCGCGGTGTTCCGAACACCGACGCTGGTGGCCAAGACCTACTTCGCGGCTCGTGACATCGAGAAGGCGGAGCGGGAGCGGCTGTTCAAGCAGAAAGCCCAACTTGATATGGAACTGTCACAGGCTCGGGAGCAAGCCATCGGACTGATGAAACCCGGCAACGATCAGCCGGACAAGGCCGAGATGCTGACGACCGTCAACCGCCAGGCGGTCGAGCTCTCGAAACAACTGACGCATGTGAGCGAGCGGTGCAAAGCCTACCAGGGGAACAGCATCACGGAACTGGATGTCTCGGAGGCCTTCCAGAATGTCGAGGGCTTCTGGGAGGACCTTTTTCCGATAGAGCGGAACCGGCTCATCCGCCTCCTGGTAGACAGAATCGAGATTCGCGAGACCGGAATCGACATGGAGCTGCGCACCAACGGGCTGACGACACTCATCGCCGAGCTGGCCGGTCTGGCCTGCGAAGTCACTGAACGGAGGGCAAGCCGATGAAAATGAAGCCAACCATTACCGTGGCCGACAACGGCAACCTGCAGATCCACATCCCGATGCTGATCCGGCGCATGCGCGGCCGCAAGACGGTCATCGCTCCCCAGGCCCTGGATGGAGATGTCCCCGGGGCACAGGAGCCGGTGCAGTCCGCCGTCCTCCAGGCGCTGGCAAGAGCCTTTTCCTGGGCCGACATCCTCGAATCCGGCCAGATCAAGTCCATCAGCGAGCTTGCCCGTACCCTCGACGTGGATGGCTCGTATGTGACCCGCATTCTCAAGCTGACGACCCTGGCCCCGGACATCGTCGAAGCCCTGATCAACGGCGAGGAGCCCAACGGACTTTCGCTGGCTAAACTGACCCAAACCTTCCCCGAAGACTGGACCGAGCAGCGCCGCCAGTTTGGTTTCGCCACCGACTGACGACCGTACCGGAGACCACCCTCAGAGCCGACCATCAGCGTCGGCTTTTCTTTTGGCGGAGGCAGGAAACCGGAATTGACCACACTTCTTTTCATCACCGAGGAAGGCGATTTCGAAAAATACGTCCGGTTGCGGCACCTCCCGAGGACCTAAGGTAACCGCCAAAAACGGCAACCAGCCGGAAACCTATATCAATCAAGGATGTAGCTTTCCGGACGAGCTTCGGACTTGGTCCGAAGAAAACAGAGAATCAGGGGTCAAACAGAGAATGAATGGCTGGAGGATGGGGAGAATCTATGGTGCGGAGAGGTGCTTTGGAAAGATGTGAAANNTTGAAATCATGGTGGAGGCGGCGGGAGTCGAACCCGCGTCCGAAAATATTCCACTGGAGTTTCTACGTGCATATCCTTTGATTTAGAATTCGCTTCCGAACACTCCCAAAGGCAGGATTGATCAGTCGCTATCCTGTTTAGATCTCACTTTGTTCCCTCCAGGAAAGAGAACTCAGCCAGCCCACCTGTATGACGCTCTCATCCGACCCGGCAGACATGGTCGGGAGACCGGCAGCCGTCTTAAGCGGCTACAGCGTAATCGTAGTTGTCTGCGATTATGTTTTCCTACCTGTTTAACGAGGCCTGTAGGAACCTCGGCACGCTGCTACAGCTTCAACTATCCCCGTCGAAACCGTGACGCCCCCTTATGAAAGATCGTTTATTTTGCGCTTATTATAACCATGTTCGCAGATCAAGTCAAGAAGCGCGTATGTTCGCTACCATCGCCTGCTTCGCGCGGCAATGTCCCTCTGTACGTCCCTCATATCGTCCCTTTGCTTGATATCTTCCCGCTTGTCGTACAACTTCTTTCCCTTCCCCAGGCCAAGTTCCAGTTTCACCTTTCCGTTCTTGAAGTAGAGCTTCAGTGGGACCAGCGTAATCCCTTTTTCGTTGGCTTTTCCATATAGCTTTTTAATTTCCCGCTTGTGCAGGAGCAGCTTGCGAACCCTCAGGGCATTTTGATTGTAGCGGTTCCCATGGGAATAGGGGCTGATGTGCATATCGTAGACAAACACCTCACCGTTCTTCACCTGGGCATAGCTGTCTTTAATGTTTCCTCTACCCTCGCGAAGCGCCTTAACCTCGGTCCCTGCAAGAACAATCCCCGCCTCATAGGTGTCTTCTATAAAATAATTGCGCCGTGCCAGCTTGTTCTGGCATATGATCTTTTCGGCGGCCGCATTTTTTTTCGCCATTATGTAACTCGTTCAGCTTTCCGCGGATATTACGCGCAAAGAGCAATCATCCGCCTCCTGACCCGGAAGATAGTCCATTTTTACATGACTCATCGATTTAAAGATGTTCTCACGCACATCTTTGTCGTCCTTTTCCATATTATCCAGAAGTTTCTTTATATACAATCTGCGCGAGGTCTTACTCGTCGGACACTTGTCTTGAATCACGGGCATATTTTCCTCCCGTGCATATTTTTTAATCAGGGGCTCATTTATGTAAGCAAGCGGCCTGATAATATGAAACTTTCCCCCGAATACAGACTGATCGGGCATCATTGTGCTTATCTCCCTGCCATAAAACATGTTTATAAGCAACGTTTCTATGATGTCATCTTTATGGTGTGCAAAGGCTATCTTACTACACCCGGTTTCGTTTGCTATCTCGAAAATCCGTTTTCTTCTCATCCGCGAACAGAGAAAACACGGATTTTTTTTGTTGTAGTCGCTGTGAGCCAGAATCCCTATATCGGTTTTCTCCATAACATATTCATATCCGTTCTTTTGAAGATATTGTTCCAGTTCAGCGTACCCGAGGTATTCCTCATCAAACCCAAGATCTATATTAACTGCCAGTACCGAGAACCGCGGAAGAAACACCATGGGGGTACGGAGAAGATCCAGCAGCACCAGGCTGTCCACGCCTCCGGAGACACCGACAAGCACCCTGTCGCCTTCCTGCAGCATATTATAATCAATAGCGACCTTTTCCAGCCATTTTTTGAGATGCAGATACAGTTTTGTATTTTTATCGCCCGACAATAATCTTCCCCCTTGCGTGGCATCCTTTCGTTGGCGCAGCACCCTGCAGAAACAAACGCATCGATCCTTGCAGACAGCCTCAACAGCGATTATGCATCCTATCATGAAAATCAAACCGTACGCAAATCAGAAAAGATTTTCGAGGCAGCCATTGCGAAACACCTTGACATACACCAAGCTTCTCTCTTACATTAGAGAAAAAGTTTTCTCCGGAAATTGGACAAGTCCGGTTACATTCACCAGCAAAAAAGGAGGAAACAAGCCACCGGATAACAGAACAAACCTGCCATGAAAGAACCTGAAAATCCGTCGATAATCGAGTGTATTTCCGAAGTCAAATTTTGGATTTTATAAACAATTCTTTCAAGACGGAAGGTAACCAGATGATCCCGCTGCTTATAAATACACCTGAGGCGATGCTCAAGATCAGGGTGGTAATAACAAAAGATGCTTCGGCGAAAGCCCTGGAGCTTTTGAAAACAACAGGTGCCCTTCACATAGAAGAACCCCGCGAACTGGATGCCGCCGACAGGGCGAAAATAACGGAAAAAAGAAACCTTATAAGAAAAATCTCCGCGAATATCAGCGATATTCTTTCGCATGTCAAAGGAGAGCACAGGATATTAATACCGGAAGATATAAAAGCTCAGCCGCTGGACACAATATTACATCAGACTGGTAAGCTGCGTGAAAAATGTGCGCGTCTTCGAGAAGACTTGTCAAAACTGGAGACAGATATCTCCAATATGGAAGGGATGGGAAGATATCTGGATGCCCTCGCGCATGAGATAAACCTGCCCCTGAAAGATCTGAACTATTCCGGAGACTACCTCTTTACGAAGGTATGGGTATTCCCGACGGAAACATGCAAGACATTTCTGGAAAAGACCCGTGAACATATCCTTGAACATATAACAGTCGCTTCGGGAGATGAGACAGCGGTCTACACTATCGGCAGAACCGACAGGCAAGGTAAAGTCGAAACCCTGGCAAAAAATCTCGGAGTATTTCCTCTCGAGATTCCTGATGAGGAAATAATTTTACAAGAATTCATAGTTAAGAAGGATGACATAATCAGGCAAAAGAGAAAACAGATCGACAAACTGGGAAAAGAGATAGAGACGATTACCACGGAAAAGCTGGAGGAAATCGCCCGGTACAGAGAAATGATCACCCGGGAAGACGAAACTTTGTCCGCTGTCGAGCGGACATGCGAAACCCGTTACGTCTCGCTCATAGAAGGCTGGGTCCCCAGGAAAAAAGCGGATCGTATAATATCACAGGTACAGGAATCTCTGGACAATGTATTTATCGATTCAAGCAAACCCGGGCCTTCTGACGAACCCCCGACAAAATTGCAAAACCCGCGTGCGATCAAACCCTTTGAGGTAATCGTTAATCTCTTCAGTCTTCCCAGATACGGCGGGTGGGATCCGACACCATGCGTGGCCTACTTTTTTGCCTTCTTTTTCGGCCTGATGCTCTGCGATGTCGTCTATGCTGCAGGTCTGTTAATCCTCGCAAGATTCGTACTCGACAAACTTGTTGATGATCCGTCAACCGAAGCGGTCAATTTATTCAGGAACGTCTTGTACATAAGCGGCATAGTAGCGCTGATATTCGGAATATTATCGGGAACGTATCTGGGTGATTTACTGAATATCTATTTCGGTATCGAGTTGCAGAAACTCGCACTCGCGAAGTGGGTGCAGAGTCAACTCTCCGATCCGATCTCATTCATTGTTATCTCGCTCGTAATCGGCCTTGTGCATGTGAACACGGCTCATATACTTTCCCTGATAAGAGGGATAAGGGAAAGAAATAAAGGACTGGTTGTAAGCAAGGCAGGGCTCTTCATTACGGAACTCTTCGGAATACCTTACGTCTTTAAGGCTCTTCTGCATGTTGAACTTATTCCTCTCAGTTCCTCGATATATTCCCTGATGGCCTATCCCATGATAATCGGCCTGGCCTTGATAGTCGTGGCGGGATTTATGCAGATGGGCGGTCTGGGAGGAATTTTCTGGATCTTCGAACTGACCGGTCTGCTCGGTGACATTATGTCATATTCCCGGCTTGCAGGTGTCGGGCTTGCGACGTTTTATCTCGCTTCCGCATTCAACCTCCTGGCAGACTGGATTTCCGCCGGTCTCTCGGGATTCGTTCCGGGTATTATCGGTACAACGCTCGGACTTATTATCGGAATTATCCTGTTTGTCATATTTCATCTGTTGAATTTATTTCTCAGCAGTCTGGCTGCATTTATTCACTCTCTCAGGCTTTGCTTCGTAGAATTTCTTTTGAAATTTTATGAAGGGGGTGGAAGAAAATATACCCCACTCCATATCAGGCCGGAGAGACATGTAATTGTTGGTACGAAATCATAAAGTGAGGTGACAACATGACTGAAATACAAGCATTAGCTACTCTGGGAGGAGCTATCGCACTGGGAGGCGGACTTGCCGGGTCGGCGATAGGAATCGCAATGGCGGCATCGGCGGGGGTAGCGACAATATCTGAAGAGCCTGGCCAGTTAAGAAACGTTATCGTGCTTGCTTCGCTGCCGATGACACAGAGTTTTTACGGATTGATCATCCTGATTATGATTCTGACTGTTGTACTTCCGGGATTGCCAGCTACCGGTGGTGCCGGTCTCGGGGTCCTGGCCGTGGGCGTCATCGGCGGTATGGCCGAATGCTTTTCCGGGGCTTATCAGGGATCGGTCTGTGCCTCCGGTATCGCCCTACTGCCGAAAACAAAAGGAGGGATTCTTACCTCAGCCATGATGCTTGCAGTTTTCGTCGAACTTATAGGCGTTTTGGGACTCGTTTTCTCGGTTATGACACTCAGCATACTCAAACTTATGTGATGAGAACTACAGGGGATAATTATGAAAACCGATAAGATACGAACGGCTGTTCTCGAAAAAGCACAGGGAGAGGCGGATGAAATCACCGCCAATGCAAGGGTAAAAGCCGAAGAACTTATAACCAACGCAAAAGGACAAAAGAGGAAACGGCTCGAGGAGGAGAAAATTAAAGTCACATCGGATGCCAGGCGCGAGGCATCGAGAATTCTTGCACAATCTTCTCTCAAGGCGCGCCAGGAAATCCTCAGGGAGAAGGATTCCGTTATTAAAGAAGTTATCGCACGGGTAAAGAAAGATTTACTCGGCAAGGCAATGGATGAACGCACACTCACAAACATTATCGATGAAACGATGAAAGCCTTCGAAACGGAGGACAAACTCAGACTTCTCGTGTCGCCGCGGGATATTGCCGTCGCCCGCAAGATTGTGGAAGAAAACGAAGGCATGAGGGAAAGGATAACGGAAATCGTCGAATTCGACTGCATGGGGGGTGTCATGGCGGAATCGACGGACGGAATGGTAAGCATCGATAATACGTTCGATATGAGACTTGAGATGCTTATACCAAAGATCCTGCCCCAGATAGGCAGAGAACTTTTCGGAGATGATGAAAATTGAATCTTACGAACGCGCGTTATGCATTCATATCGGCTTATCTCAAAGGTGAAGAGTCTCGCTGCGTAACCGCAGGGCATATGGAAGAGATTATGCGGAGAGCGGAGAATATGCAGGATGCCCTGGAGATAGTAGGCGATTCGGACATTGGCGAATACTTGCTGAGCCAGCCTGTCAAAACCTTCGACGATGTCGATACACATCTGTGGCTCTATATGGGAGAGTGCCTGAAGCGGTTTGGAGGATCTACCATACCTCCTGAAATGTCGCGCATAGTGGACCTGTATGTCGAAAAATATGATGTTCTGAATATCAGGATAAAGCTCAGGATGATGTTAAAAAACGCGACATCTTCACTCGTTCCGCTGGGCGTTGTGTATAACAGGGAATACCTGGAAAAAATGGCCGACGCGCAGGAAATGGATGACGTGTACGAAATCCTGGCGAAATGCAACCTTGGCGATTACATAAGGATCATGGAGAATAGCAGCATAAAAGACGCGCGATCCGCGTCTGAAGGTGAAGCAAGGCTTCAAGATCACTACTATCGTAAACTGTTAAACATTTTCAAACATATGACCGACGGACAATTACTTGTACAGGTTTTCGAAAGCATTATCGACATGGCAAACCTGCAAACAATTTTCAGGTTATCTCTGGAGGGAGATTATGCCGGGGACGCCCCGGTACTCAGCGGCGGCCGCTCGTTATCGGAAGGCATTATAAAAGAATTACTCGCCCTGAAGATGACTGAAATAACAGGAAAATTGGAAAATACAGGATACCATGCAATGGCACGGGACATATCCAAGGAATACGAAAAAGACGGAAACATCACGATAGTAGATATAATAACGGAACGGCACAGGTTTCAGATGTTGAAGGATCTTCTCTCTCCCAGAGTATTATCCGCTTCCAGCATGGTATGGTATCTGCTGATCAAGGAACGGGAAATACGAAATTTGCGACTGATCTTCAGAATGCTTACGGACGGAATACCTGCGGAAACAATAAGGGAACTGGTAATTGCGGCATGACTCAACCCGAGAATATAGACATCGCAATCATAGGAAACAGGGATCAAACGGCATTGATCAGGCTCGCCGGCGTCGAGAAGTACCGGATAATAGACGACGGAGAAAAAATGCATGAGGAAGTCAAGGCGGCCCTGATAGAGCTCTCCGACGACAGTTCGGTCGGAATCATCATGATCCCGGAAGAGTGGGCTGCGGGAGTTGCAGACACGTTGAAAAGCATAAAGGAACGCAAAAAACGTCCGGTAATCGTCATGGGGATTCCTTCCGGGTTCAGAGCAAAGGAACAGGATGTCAAGGGATATTACAAGGCATATACGAAGAAGCTTATCGGTTTTAACGTCGATATCTGATGACGCAGGGTGCAGGCCGATAATTATTCCAACCGGCCTGCCTGGAGATTGGCGCACGGAGGGAAGCAAGCCGCTGGCTGCGGCATAAATAACAATGTTTCGAACATACGTCACATATAAAAATGAGGCATGATCCATGGGCAAGATCTGGAAAATTTCGGGACCCGTCGTAATCGCCGAAGACATGAGAGGTTCTCAGGTATACGAAGTCGTCGATGTGGGTGACGAGAGACTCACCGGGGAAATCATCGGCCTCGAAAGAGATAAGGCGGTCATTCAGGTGTACGAGGACACTGTAGGTCTCAGGGTTGGAGAACCGGTAACCGGGACGGGGGCAATTCTTATGGTGGAACTCGGGCCGGGACTTGTTGGAAACATCTATGACGGTGTCCAGCGATCTCTAATAACGATGATGGATGACATCGGCGATTTTCTCGTGCGCGGCGTACGAACGGATGCCCTCAACCGGGAGAAGAAATGGCATTTCACCCCCACTGTCAAAGCCGGTGATACCGTACAGGAGGGCGATATCATTGGGACCGTTCCTGAAACGGGCCTTATAGAACACAGGATAATGGTACCGATAGGATTACAGGGAACCATCCTGGAAATATCCGAAGGAGAGTTCACCATAGAAGAAACCATTGCTTTGCTGGAGTACGAAGGCGCGGAAAAACCTTTGACCCTCATGCAGAAGTGGCCGGCAAGAAAACCAAGGTTATATAAGCAAAGGTCTAATCCTGAAGATCTTCTTGTAACCGGCACGAGGATTATCGACTATCTGTTCCCCCTGGCATTGGGAGGAAAGGCCGCCATCCCGGGAGGATTCGGTACCGGCAAGACCGTTACACTGCAGCAGATGGCCAGATGGTCTCAGACCCAGCTCAACATCTACGTAGGTTGCGGAGAACGGGGAAATGAAATGGCGGACGTGCTCCACAGCTTCAAAAAACTGAAAGATCCTGCAACGGACAGGCTTCTCCAGGAAAAGGAGATATTTATCGCCAACACATCGAACATGCCCGTCGTTGCCAGGGAGATAAGCATCTTCATCGGTATAACCATGGCCGAATATTTCAGGGATATGGGATACGACGTTCTCCTTGTCGCCGACTCGACATCCAGGTGGGCCGAGGCAATGAGGGAAATCGGCGCGCGGCTCGAAGAAACACCCGGCGAAGAAGGATTCCCCACGTATCTGGGGTCAAGACTTTCGGCCTTCTACGAGAGATCGGGGAGGGTTAAGTGCATCGGAAAGCCTGAAAGGATGGGGTCGGCCACTGTAATCGGTTCAGTAAGCCCCCCCGGTGCGGATTTCAGTGAACCCGTAACCCAGGCGACCCTGAGAATAGTCGATGTGCTGTACTCGCTGGATGTCGCACTGGCCAATAAAAGGCATTTTCCTACGATAAACTGGCT
The DNA here is from genome assembly GCA_002327865.1 of Syntrophaceae bacterium UBA2210. GTDB lineage: Bacteria > Desulfobacterota > Syntrophia > Syntrophales > UBA2210 > UBA2210. The sequence goes on along the minus strand of DCUQ01000054.1, from coordinate 33,772 downwards.
TCAAAGCTACAGTTTCTATACCGATTCGGTAGACAAGTGGTGGAACAAGATAAGTTCCGATTATATAAGCATCAGAAACAAGACCCTCATCACGCTTCAGCATGAAGCTGAGCTGGAAGAAATCGTCCGGCTCGTAGGACCCGAAGCGTTGCCCGAAGACGACAAACTGGTACTTCTTGCGGCGCGCATGATCAGAGAAGATTTTCTCATGCAGAGCGCGTATCACCCCGTCGACACCTACACGGAACCCAAAAGAACGCACATGATGCTCAGCACTATCATGCGGTTTTATGATCTGGCGAAAGAAGCGACTGAAACTGACGTGCTGGTAAGCGATATAGCATCTTCGAAGATGCTGCCACGCATATCGAGGATGAAAGATATACCGAACGAAGAATTTGATGAATATGTAAAACAATTATGGTCCGATATGGATAAGAATCCCTTTGCTTAAAAAGGAGGATCTTAATGGATTCTATGCAGCTTTTTACCAGACAGACAAAGGCGATAAGTACGGCACGAAGGTCGCTTTTGGTAATTGAAAGCATACCCGGCATCAGATACAACGAAATCGTCGATGTGCAGCTAGGCACAGGCGAAACGAGGATCGGCCAGGTCATAGAAGTTGGGAAAGAAACTACCGTGGTTCAGGTATTCGGGGGTGTCAGCGAGGTTGATCTGCTCAACAGTAAGGTCAGGTACAAAGGAGAAACCTTGAAGCTGCCCGTATCCGGCGATATCGTGGGGAGAATCTTCGATGGCAGTGGTAACCCCATAGACGGAGGACCGCCGATCGTCGCGGATGCCTATCTCGATATAAACGGGGTGCCCGCAAACCCTGCATCGCGCATGCCGCCGGCGGAATTCATTGAAACCGGAATCTCCGCTATAGACGGGCTCAACGTCCTGGTACGCGGACAGAAACTGCCCATATTCAGCGGATCGGGTCTTCCGCATAACAAAATCGCAGCACAGATACTGAGACAGGCGTCACTGAAGGGAAAAAAGGAAGAGTTTGCGATTGTCTTCGGCGCGGTCGGCGTAAGCTACGATGATGCTGATTATTTCATCTCCAACCTGGAAGAGACCGGCGCACTCAGCCGTTCTGTCGCTTTCATCAATACAGCGTCGTCACCCGTTATTGAAAGACTATCAACCCCTCGCCTGGCCCTCACGGCAGCTGAATACCTGGCATGGAATCACGACATGCACGTCCTTGTCATACTCACGGACATCACGAATTACTGCGACGCGCTACGCGAACTTGCCGCGATGAGAGGCGAAATACCGAGCAGAAGGGGGTATCCCGGATATATGTACACGGACCTCGCCTCACTGTACGAACGGGCTGGAAGAATAAGCGGTAAAGCCGGATCCGTAACCATTATCCCCATTCTGACAATGCCCGACGACGATATTACGCATCCGATAGCCGACCTGACAGGATATATTACCGAAGGACAGATCGTTCTTTCCCGCGCGCTGGAACGAAAGAGAATATATCCGCCCATAGACGTTTTTCTCTCACTCTCAAGAATGATGAAAGAGGGAATCGGTGAAGGAAACACGCGGGAAGATCATAATAACGTATTCATGCAGTCGTATGCCGTCTACGCGGAGGGAAACTATCTGAGAGAAATATCTACCGTTATCGGCTCTGAGGCGCTCAGTGACAGAGACAGAATATATCTCTCGGCTTCGGACAGATTCGAAGAAGAATTCATCTCACAATCCGAGGGGAGCAGAAGATCCGTCGAAGAAACGCTGGGATTGGCCTGGAACATCTTCTCCATGTTTCCCAGGGAAGATCTCAAGCTCATAAGGGAAGAATACATAAAAAAGTATCTTCCTGAGGCTTCCCCGGGTGTGCGATTACACAACTGAAAGGCCAGATAAGTGTGATGTCATGACAACTAAGGTACAGGTGACAAGACCGACCAAGATCGAGCTGACACGTCTGAAACGTCGCATGAAGCTAGCGACGAGAATTCAGAAGATCGTCAAAGACAGGCTTTCGATACTCATTATGGAATTCCTCCAGACAGTTAAAGAATGTACAGTTCTCAAGGAAAAACTGCTCATGGATTTCAGGGAGGCTTATAAGGCCCTATCGATCACTACAGGGTATCACGGACATGCAATTCTGGAAAAAGAAATGCTCGCAGCGGAAATGGCCTTCCGGATAACTGCTTACACTAGAAACGTGGCCGGGGTGAGAATGCCGGTCTTTGAAACCGAGGACAACGATCAATTTTCGGGAAGCAATACACCGGACACCTCGGCCCTGACAGATAACAGTGCCAGGCTTGCCAGGGAATGCCTGAAAAGTGTCATACAACTTTCCGAACTCCAGAATTCCCTGGAGCTTCTGGGTGAGGAGATTAACAAAGTCAAACGGGTAAATAACGCGCTCGAATATATTGTAATTCCCGGGCTCAATGCAACCGTAAAATACCTGTCAATGAAGTTCGAAGAGCGCGACCGTGAAGAAGTCGCACGGCTTAAATATGTCAAACTGCTGATCGAACAAAGGGAAGCGTATGCGTATTGATCAGGGGAAACCGGACAGGACATTTGAAACCAGTCTGAAAGGCGACCTGAAAACACTGAATTCCCATCTGCCGAGAAACCGGAAACCATTGAGCGAGCTTCTGGAGGAAAAGCGCCCACATGTCGCATGCAGCGACGGAAGCACACATTATTTCAAGAAGAAAGAGCTTGAATATCTTGCAGGAATATTGAATAATGATGAACAACGATCGTTGCTGTTACCGATTATCATAGAGGTGGAATCGGACAAAGGTAATTTGTTGGTAAGATCCAGAACCGGAACCGAAGCAAAGATATTTTCAAAGGTCCTGGATATGCCCGTAACCTTTAAAACGGATATGATAATCATATTCAGACCGCAGTTAACAGTGTTAAGAAAAGTGCTGAAGACGACCACGCAATATGCTTTCACCATCTGAGGAATCCGGCAGAAATTGAAGTTCTCCACAATAAGTTTTGGGGGAACTCCATTGTTAAGGAAAATATTTATTTTTTATTCGCTCGCTAACCCCGTCGCAAGCAGCGGGGAATACGCTCGCTGTTCAATTTAAAAACAGAGGAGGTATATCATGAGAGTATTCGCAGATAAGATGTTCAATATCCTGGAGAAACACAGAGAAGAAATTGCGCGGCAGTGGTGTGATGCAGTCAGGAAAAATCCCCGAACACTTTCATTCAATAATATACCGGAGGAAGAATGCTTCAAGAGAGCCGTCTTTTTTTACAAAAACCTGGAACCGATATATTTCAGTGGAAAACCCTATACCGAGTTGCAGAATTATTTTGCGGGGTATGCCGAAGCTGCGTATGGCTTCAATATCCCACTCCATGAAGCTCTCTACGGAGTAATCATGATGAGAAGGCACATGTGGTTATATACGGAATTTCAAGCACCTTTTCTCAACGCTATGGAGCATCACCAGGCAGTTGAAACAATAAACAAGACTATCCGCATATTTGATCATGGCCTCTACGCAATCACCAAAAAGTATGGTGAATTACAGAAGCGTTAGGAGAATTGCCATGGCGGGTGAAGTGGGTAAAACAATACGAAAGATAGAGGGTGAAGCTGAGAGTCTGATCGAAAAAGCCAGGGCAGAAGCAAGAAGCATCCTGGAAAATGCCAACAAAAAGGTCGGAGAGATCCTGTCTGCGGAAATCGCTATGGACGATGTTATCAGTGAGCGTGACAGGATTATCTCCGAGGCTCAAAAAGCGTCGGAAAAGAAAATAGAAGAATCAAAAAAGACAGCCGGTCTGATACGATCTGCTTCTTCTGAAAGAATAGATAATTTCTCACAGCTGATGGCAGATCATATACGAGGAACCAGTTGAAATTTCCTTCTGCCGGCGGCATGTCATACCTCAGATACTGCTTGCCTTGAAAATCCCTCCGTATGCGTAAAACAAAAAGCTGCGGGAACAGGCAGTACGCGGTTTTCGTGAAACTATTAACAGGAGAAAAAAAGATGACAGAAATTATTGACGTATACGCAAGAGAGATACTTGATTCAAGGGGAAACCCCACAATAGAAACCGAGGTAACACTGAGCTCCGAAATAACGGGCAGGGCATCTGTTCCATCCGGCGCATCAACCGGAGAACACGAGATGCTGGAACTCAGAGACAACGACAAGGAGCGATATCTGGGGAAGGGTGTGGAAAAAGCCACCGAAAATGTAACATATAAGATAGGACCCGAAATAATAGGTATGGATTGTCTCTTTCAGAAAGAGATCGATCAGGCCATGGTAAGGCTGGACGGTACGGAAAATCGAAGTTCTCTGGGTGCAAACGCCATATTGAGTGTATCGCTCGCATGCGCCAGGGCAGCTGCGGAAGCGACAGGGCTTCCCCTCTACAGGTACATCGGAGGAGTCTCTGCCAGCGACATCCCTATCCCCATGACGAACATCCTGAACGGCGGACAACATGCTGATAACAACGTTGATATACAGGAATTTATGATTATGCCTGTTGGTGCTACCGATTTTAAGGAAGGCATCAGAATGTGCAGCGAAGTTTTCCACCACCTCAAATCTGTCCTGAAGAAAAAGGGCTACAGCACGGCAGTAGGAGATGAGGGTGGCTTCGCACCAAATCTGAAATCCAATGAAGAAGCACTGCAGCTTATTATGAGCGCTATTGAGAAAAGCGGATATTCCGCGGGCAGCGACATTTTCATCGCCATCGACTCCGCCGCGAGTTCATTCTATCGCGACGGGAAATACACCCTTGCTGCGGAGAAAAAACCGGTTAAAACATCCGAAGAACTTATCGCTTTCTATAGCGACCTGGTCGAGCGGTATCCTATCATATCGATAGAAGACGGCCTTGCGGAAGATGACTGGGAAGGTTGGAAGATGATGACGCATAAGCTGGGCGGAGATATCCAGATCGTCGGAGACGATATCTTCGTTACAAACAGAGAGCGGCTTGAAAAGGGCATATCCCTGGGCGTGGCCAATTCTATCCTGATCAAACTCAACCAGATAGGAACACTAACAGAGACTTTGGAAACCATTGAAACAGCAAAAAAAGCCGGGTATACCACCGTTATATCCCACAGGTCAGGGGAAACTGAAGATACATTTATGGCCGATCTGGCTGTTGCGACAAACTGCGGTCAAATCAAGAGCGGTTCTGTTTCCAGAAGTGAACGCCTTGCAAAGTACAACCAGCTTATCCGGATAGAGGAAGAGCTGGGAGATCAATCGACATACAGGGGGAAAAACGCCTTTTACAGTATAAGGAAACGGTAAGAGAACGGATCCCGGAAACGATTACTGCGTCATAAATTTGAATAAGCTGCGCCGGAGGGATTCCAGTGAGCTTTTGTTTCCCAGAGAAAGCAGTTTTACGCTTTTGTCGCCTTCATTTCCGGATACCGATATAACACCGCTGTCCATAAGAAATTTGAGAGCGTTTCTGTAATTAGACTGGGAAAGAGATTCCGTTTTTGAAATTTCTCCCTTTTTATATATTTTCGAGCCTAGTCTCTGGATCTTTCTCAAAAGCTCCTTTTCCTGTCTTGCCTTTTTCTTTAGATACACGCACCCTCTGGCCGCTATCCAGTATGATTCAAGGTAATTCTGTATGAGTCCGGCAAACCACTGGAGCGGCATCCTTCCTTTGCCGGTAACTTCTATGAACGACGTACCTCCAATATTATGAATAAAGATTATGCCCTTTTCACACGCGTATGACAAAACCTTATCTACCTCTTCATTGTCATCAACACTATTGTCGTATATAAATTCATGTTTGAACAAATCCTTAAGAAAACTGTAGTCCGCCATAATTTCGGAAAGAGTTATCCTGTTACCGTCACCCGACAGGATTGAGATAGACACAAAAGAGAAAGAAACAAACGAATGAAGTATGCTGTTCTTATGGTATTCCAGATTGAGTCTTTTGCCTTCATCAACAGCGTATATGGTCTCTCCAAACTCCTCTTCCTCATCATCCTCTTCCGGTCCCGCTTTCGAGATAAGACCTGATGATTCAAGCATCCCCAGGGCATAACTGAGCGCCTTTTCTTTGTTGACAAAGGTTGAAGAGAATTTTACGCGCATGTTAATAAGGTAATCATAGAACGTATTAAGAATATCCATGAGATCATCATGCGATATTCCTCTTCTGTAGTGACATAAAAGTCCGGAGGCGACCAGGGAAAAAGGTGATACGACAGACACCTTGTTTATTTCATTAACAATCTCATATCCCATTCTTCTATAGAGAGCTCTCCGTTCCGACAGATCCAACTCCTCAATGGAGATTTTGTGCGATGCAAGGTACGATTTGAGCAACATCGGTTCCCCCACATTCATGTAAACCCTCCCGTAGCGTTTCCTGAGAACGCTTTTGCTCTTTATCAAAGACAGGACCTTTTCCTTTTCCTTGCTGCCACCCTCAAGTTCCTTCAGATAGGACTTTTCTTCTATAACCTTGTCATATCCTATGAAAATGGGAACTATCGCGAGATCTTCAAAACTGGCTTCCCTGTATGCCTGCATTATCATAGAGAGAAGACCGTATTTCGGCATAACCATCTTGCCGGTACGGCTCCTTCCACCTTCAATAAAGAATTCTATGGGATGCCCTTCGTCCAGAAGTGTCTTGATGTATTTGGCAAGCACCTCTCCGTAAAGCATGTTGTCACCGATGGTTCTCCGGATAAAGAAGGCGCCAAGATTCCTGAAAATGTATCCCATAGGCCAGAAAAGCAGATTGGTGCCGGCAGCTATGAAAGGGAGCTGTATATTGTTGTAATAAAAAACATATGAAATAAGCAGATAATCTATGTGACTGCGATGACACGGGATGACAACAAAAGGCATCTTTTTGGAAATATTCCTCATCTTTGCAAGGCCTTCCTTATCTATAACGACACCGTCATATATGTTATTCCACAACCAGGTAAGTATCCTGTCCATAATACCCACGTAGGTATCGTTATAACCTGCTGCAATCTCAAATAGATATTTCCTGGCCTTGCTGATTATCGCATTGTAACCTTCCTTCCCGGTCGAGGCCATTTTTTCCATAAACCTGACAAGTTCCGGATCTCTCAGGGTTATACCTATAATCTCTTCCCTCGACTTGAGAACAGGCCCTACAATAGCCCGCTTTTCATCATTTATCATATCTATGAGCTTCAGCCTCAACAGATAGCTGATTGTTTCCCGCGGCTTTCCACGATTTTCCTTCAGGAATTCCAGAACGTTTACAGGGTCCGAGGATACGACAAACGCCTTTTTATAATACCGGAAAAAGGTTATGACCCTCCGTAACATTCCCGGATTTTCGGTCTGCCCGAATAGCAGATCTATCAGTCCCTTGTCCTTCTTTTCACGCCTCCGCCCGTACGCAACGAGTTGCGGCACCAGAAAGACCGGTATGTCCATATCCTTTTGCGCATCAATCAGTTGCCCGAGAGGTTCCTGTGCAATTTTATCCCCGATGAGCTCGGAACCGCGGAGGTACACAATAGAGCTTTTTTTGTCCTTTGTTATTTTTTTTAGATATTCGGTTTTGAAAGGACTATTGAAAAACAACGAAACAATGGTTTTGAGGGCATTCTGAAACGGCTGCCAGAGAATCATGTTGATACCGTGACAATAGACCGGTTTTTCAATGTTCTTCCTGTCCAGCACATTCCTGAGTATCATACAGTTTAACTGGCTCTTGTTCTTCAGAGCATATACGATTACTCCCTTTTCCGAGAGGTTTTTCAGTCTCTCGAGTTCTTCTTCATCCGCTTTTACCTTCGATAGCGCTCTACCAAGCAGTTTCAAGAGGGGAGATCTTTTCTCCTCATAGAAAAGGCCGCTGGAGCATTCACCCATTCTCCCGTCGAACGCTTTCCATCCCGATTTTATTGTCATAACAACACGTTGATTCCTTTATACATTGGTATATCTTCTTCCAATCCCTATCCCTAAAACATTGCGGGAAGTTATCACGAAAAGACAGAATACTCTATCTGGAAACAAAAACCGGGATCAGGGTGTTCCACTCAGCGGATTAGGCATATAAAACTAGCCGCATTGCCGGATAATATAGCGTTAAGAGAAAATCAGGTTTTCAGAGGCAACCATTCCTGATCAAAGTAAAAAGCGACGTTACCCAAACACAAATGACAATCAAACCGGAGATTACAGGACTCCTGATCCAAAACGAAACTCTGGATGTAAAATGGTTAGAAAGATTTTCTGAAGATAGAACATTCATATCTTCACGGCTCTCAGTGAGCCTGCCATTTACTGGGACAGAATTCCGGGAATTTCTCAATCATGTAACTTCTTACATATTCTTTGATTTCACTGGCTGTGTCGAGTGTCATAACTTTTTCCAATAATCTTCCCGACTCCTCGACTGTTGAATTTCGTATTATTTTCTTTACACGAGGTATAGCCAGTGGCGTCATACTCAGTCCATCCAGTCTGAGACCGAGCAGAATAGGCGTACACAACGGGTCTCCCGCCATTTCACCACACATGGCGACTTTTATCCCGGCATTATGTCCTGCATCGACAACCTTTTGGATCATCCGCAATATGGCAGGATGAAGCGGTTCATAAAGATATGTTACACGCTCATTGACTCTATCGATTGCAAGTGCATATTGTATAAGATCATTCGTACCGATGCTGAAAAAATCGACCTTCGCCGCCAGCTGCTCCGCCATGATCACAGCAGACGGTACTTCTATCATAATACCTATCTTTATATTCTCATCAATGGGAATTTTCTCCGCTATAAGTTCCTCTTTTACCTCGTCGATTATACTCCTCGCGTCAATGATCTCTTTAACCCCGGAAATCATGGGGAGCAGTATGCCCGTATTGCCATAGGCGCTGGCACGCAAAATAGCCCTGAGTTGCACCTTAAACAGGTCAATCTCCTGCAGACAGAATCTTATTGCCCGCAACCCCATCACCGGGTTCATCTCTTCAGCAAGTCCGGCATCAGAAACAAACTTATCGCCTCCTAAATCGAAGGTTCTGATTGTGGCCCATTTAATTCCATCGAATTCTATCAGCTTTTTATAGATGGATAAATGTTCCTCTTCCGTAGGAAGCTGCCCCCTGTTGATATATATAAATTCCGTCCGGTAAAGCCCCACACCATTCGCCCCGTGATGCACTGCCGAACCGATCTCTTCGATAAACTCTATATTCGCGCCGACTCCCACACCATGGCCATCGATTGTAATGGCCGGAAGATGCGCATCCTTGAGCATATCTTCTTCCATTACAACGTAGTGCCTTTTTTTGTCCTCGTACCGCTTTATTACTTCCGGATCGGGATTGACAATAACAACACCGGCAGTACCATCAACGATAATAGTATCACCCGTGTTCACTTCCCCGGTAACCCTCTCGAGTCCGACAACCGCAGGTATCCCTATGGATTTTGCCACAATTGCGGTATGAGAAGTCTTACCCCCCATATCCGTGGCAAATCCCAGAATTTTGGGGGTCATCATTTGGACAGTATCAGCCGGCGAAAGATCTCTTGCCACAACGACAACATCCTTCTTGATATCGGAGATTTTCTCATCTACCTTCCCGGCCAGGTTTCTCAGTATTATCTGTCCAACATATTCTACGTCCCTGATGCGTTCCCTGAGATAATCATCCTCTATCTGACTAAACACATGCCTGTGTCTGGAGATCGTCATCTTCAGCGCCCATTCGGCGTTAACACGATAATTTTCTATATTTTTTATAGTATTTTCAACGAAGGTCCTATCATTAAGAATCATGATATGGACATCGATAAACAACGGGCCTATTCCCTCCTTGTTATCAAGCCCCGCTTTTATATCCAGCAATTCCCGCTCCGATTTTACAAGAGAATTTTTAAATCTTTCTACCTCTCTGGAGATAGATTTCTGATCACTCAACTTATAGAGATTCTCCTTGACATCCTGCCGTTTCAAAGCGTAAGCGCTCCCGATTATTATGCCGGGAGATACTCCGATACCCCTGAGGGCAACTGTCTTTTTCAACTCATTTTCGCCCAATTACTCTTCTCCAAATTTATTTTCTACAAGCTCTACGAGCTCTCTTATTACATCTTTAGCATCGAGACCGTCAGCCTCAACCGTAATAAGGCTGCCGATAGGGCATGCAAGGGTCAATATGCCCAGGATGCTTCTGCCGTTGACTTTTCTTCCATCTTTTTCAAGAAAGACTTCAGATCCATATCTACTCGACACATTTACTATTTTCGCGGCGGCTCTCGCGTGAAGTCCCAGTTTATTTTTTAGTGTTAACGTTCTTTTTTTCTTCATCTCACATTGCTACCGAAAGGAAAACCCTCCAGGAAAAAGGGTTAATACCCCCTGTCCCCGGGACAAAAAAGTGTTGCAAGCCATTGCAATATTCCCGCGTTTTTGAGCAGATATGAGACATACAAAAAACACCTTTTACCATTCTCATTAATATATTCCTCTTGCCTGTTACAATTCTTTCTTACTTTTTAAAGTCTACAAAACCGCAATCAAGACGCCTTGGAACAAGCAGTGAAAAAAGCTCCGAGCATTTCAAACGTTAACGTTAAACATTATTTACCATGCTTTTCCGGCAGAGCATTATTTCACCAACACACATATCCTTTTTATCACGGCACGGAAACTGTTTGTTGCTTATCAGCACGCTCGAAAGCTGCCTACCAGTGATTTAACAACCGCTATTCATAGAGAATCACACTTAATCCTCCCGCGAATTTACCAATCCGGCAGGTGATAAAAATAGCATGTTTACTACACCCGGTCAATTGTCAAGAACACACATTACCGAATAGAATTATTTTTTTATTGACACGGCATATTTTATTTGTTAGGAAGCGCGCTCGAATCTATTCGGAGCATTTGCAACTATCGGGGCACATGCGGTTTGGTGGCCCGATTTTTTTGTCCGATATATATTTCATTAAGAAAAGGGGGAATAATACCAATGTTTTGTCAAACTGTCAAAAAAGGCGCCGAATGTGTCTTCATGACCAAAAAAGGTTGCAATTTTAACGGAGGCAGCTGCCATCCGATAATTGATAAATGTGAGGGATGCGACAATTGCGTGGAATATCCTGCCGGGAAATACTGCGCTATCTATCCTGATCCCATGGGGAAGTGGGCGATTGGGGGATGTCCGTCAGCAACACATATAGAAGAGACCGCCACACAAGTGGCACAGAAAATTAACCCGTTAAAGGCATCGAAGAGAGGCTCCAGAAGGTAACTCTTTGATAGCCATTATTAAAATGGGTTTTACGATTTATAAACAGAAAGCCGACTAAAGGTATCAGCTTTAGTCGGCTTTTTTACGCACAGCGGGCAAATTTCATAATTGAAGCTCTTCGCGATATACTCCGAAAGGTGAGGGGTAATTTCACATTTTCCCTTCTTCTTCGAACTCACTCAATAATCGATCTAATCTCTTTTAATCTCATTTTGATGTCGATCAATCTGCTTTCCTCATCCGATAAATTTCCTTCTCCGCGGTTTATGTCAGCCAGCTTTTTCCTGGCCCCGGCTATGGTGAACATCTCCTCATACAGCAACTTTTTGATAGTCAACAACTGCTCAACATCTTTTCTCCTGTAAAGACGCTGATCCGATCTCGTTCGCGCGGGTCTTATGGACTTAAATTCCGTTTCCCAGTACCGAACGACGTAAGGCTCCACGCCCAGCATCGTACTTACCTCGCCGATACGGAAATAATTCTTGTCAGAAATAATCATGATAGAGGTCCCGCAAAATCCAATGGAGAACTACCACTCAGATTATTATACGTTTAATGCTTTCTTTAATACCTGACTTGATTTAAAGGTCAGAACTTTTCTGGCCGATATCTGTATCTCTTCGCCTGTCTGTGGATTCCTTCCCCTGCGGGACTGTTTTTCCCTGATGCTTAATTTGCCGAACCCGGAAATCTTTACATCTTCACCCGCGGCAAGGGTTTCTTTTATAATATCAAACACCGACTCTACTAACTGCGCAGAATCACTTTTCGAAATTCCTATTTTCTCATGTACATTTTTTACGATATCAGCTTTTGTCATGTTTCCCTCCCTGATTATGATATTTAAACCTCCAACCCCCTTATCTTTGCACACGTTTGTTTCACTATCTTTTCCACGAGTCTGTTATGAACTTTGTCGACCTCGCTGTCCGTCAGGGTTTTATCAGCCGAACGATAAGTGAACCTTACTGCAAGGCTTTTTTCCCCATCAGGAATGCCTTTACCGTTGTATACATCAAATATGTTTGTATATTCAAGCAACTTTTCTTCTTCTTTGCGAATAAGATCCAATATGGAGCTTCCTTCAACCGCCTCGGACACCACGAACGCGACATCTCTCGAAACAGAAGGAAATTTCGGAATATCACGATAGACCGATTCCCCATGGGAAAAATCGGCGAGCGACTGAAGATCGAGTTCAAAAACCACGGCCCTCCCCCTTATATCCATTTTTTCGAGGATATCCGGATGGACGTCACCCAAGAATCCGACAACCGAATCACCCACCATAATACGACACGATCTCCCCGGATGAAGGAAAGGCCGGTAACAATCGGATTCAAAACGGACACCACTGATATTCAGAGCATCAAACAGATTTTCAACACATCCTTTAAGATCAAAAAAATCAGAATGCAATCCGTCATCGAAGTGCCATGATCTTTCATATCTGGAACCCGTGACAAGACCTCCGACTCTTTCGCTCTCCATGGGAAGTTCTTCGCCGATATCATTAAATATTTTCCCTATTTCAAATATACGAAGGTCACAATTGCCGGTACTGATATTTTTTCTCATTGTTTCAAGGAGACCATACACAAGACCTGTTCGCATGACAGACATATCTTCGCTGAGCGGATCCTTGAGTCTTATCACCTTACGCCCCGGATCATCTATACTCAGACCCAAAATATCCGCCGATGACGGTGTTGTGAAACTGTAATTAATCACCTCAGAATAGCCACAACCGTTACATATTGTTCGTATCCTGCATTCAAGCGCCCTCTTTTCATTCAAAGTTCCCGTTCCGGCTGAAAGTTCGGGCAGAGAGGTGGGAATATTTTCGTAACCGTGGATCCGGGCTATTTCTTCATGAAGGTCGATTTCCCTTGAGATGTCCAATCTGAAAGTGGGAGGAGTAACTAGATATCCTTCCTTTCCATTATCTGTAACCGTCATTTCAAGTCGTTCGAGAATGTCTTTCATCTCCGCTGAGTCTATATGCGTGCCCAGAACCCGGTTCACCCTTTCAGGGCGCAACGGTATATCGCGCACCGCTTGTATCTTCCGGGGGTATTCATCTATATATCCTTTGCATATGTAACCACCCGACAGGTCTGCCATCAGTTGAGCGGCTCTGTCAAGCGCACGAACAACGCCTTCGGGATCTATACCTCTTTCAAAACGAAAAGCCGCATCTGTGCCCATCCCCATGAATCTCGATGTCTTGCGGATGGAGGATGGGTTAAAATAGGCACTCTCGAGAAGAACTTCTGTCGTATCCTCTTCAACTTCGGAGTCAAGTCCGCCCATTATACCGGCAATCGCAACGGGTTTGACCCCGTCACATATCATAAGCGTATCGGCGCTCAGTATTCTTGATTTTTCATCCAGCGAAACAAACTCTTCCCCTTCTACAGCTCCTCTTACAACGATCCGCCTTTCTTCGAGAAACCTGAAATTAAACGCATGAAGCGGTTGACCGTATTCCATCATGACAAAATTGGTCACATCAACGATATTATTGATAGCGCGCAATCCCACCGCCTCAAGCCTCATGCGCATCCATGCGGGAGAGGGTTTTATTTTAATATTTTTTATAAGCCTGGCAGTATACCTGGGACACAGTGCGGAATCGAGTATGTCGACGGAAGACAGTGAGGCTATGTTCTCACCTCGTTCTTCAAATGCTATATCGGGGTACCGTACTTTTCTCCCTGTCATGGCCTCTATTTCTCTCGCTATACCGATAATGCTCAGGCAATCGGAGCGATTGGGTGTAATAGATATCTCAAGCGTGGTATCCTCCAGATTAAGGGCGACAGCCAGATCTTCACCAATTTTGAGCGTGTCGTCCAATATCATGATACCTGTTGCGTCTTCGCCGATTCCCAGTTCCTCTTCGGAACATAACATCCCTTCGGATATCTCTCCTCTTAATCTGGAGCTCTTTATCGTGTATCCACCCGGTATTGTTGCTCCCACTTTCGCGAACGGAACGACATCTCCTGCCTTTATGTTAGTTGCACCGCACACAACCGGAAATACCCGGTCACCGGTGGAGACTTCACATAATGAAAGTTTATCGGCATTAGGATGGGGTTTTACCGAAACTATCTTTGCCACAACCACACCGGAGAAACCTGGGGTTATTCTGTCGATGGAATCGACCTCCAGTCCAGCCATCGTCAGTTTCGCCGCGATATCCTCCGGCGTCAAATCGACATCAATATAATCTTTCAACCACTTGATACTGACTAACATATATGTTCACCACCGCTGATTTGCCAAAAGATCAAAATCAGCATAACCGTAAGACCTTTTTCCGCAATAAATCCAATATTCCGGGGAAGGAATATCGGCAGTATCTGTTATCGGTAAAATCCGGCCGTTTTGTGAACCGGAACGCACTTCAAATTATCAACCGGACGCCGGGCGATATCCCTCAAATGGTCCTTAGCGAAGAAAACCGCGGCCCTGTAAATTTATCAAAACTGTTTCAGGAATCTTCTGTCATTTTCGAAAAACAGACGAATATCCGATATACCGTATTTAAGCATCGCAATTCTCTCGACGCCAAGTCCGAAGGCAAAACCGGAAATCTTCTCGGTATCATAATTCACGTTTTTGAAAACTTCCGGATCAACCATTCCGCATCCGAGAATTTCTATCCACCCGCTCTGCCCGCAGAGCCTGCAACCGTTACCTCCGCACATTACACATTGTATGTCGACCTCCGCACTTGGTTCCGTGAAAGGGAAAAAGCTCGGACGGAACCGTAACATAGTGTGCCTGCCAAATACCTGCCGTAGAAAATAGGTCAGGATACCCTTGAGATCGCCGAATGTTACTTCCTTATCGACCAGTAATCCTTCAACCTGGTGAAACATGGGGGTATGGGAAATATCGGAATCCGGCCTGTAGACCTTACCGGGAGATATAACTCTTACAGGGGGAGGTTGTTTCTCCATTGTCCTGATCTGGACTGGAGACGTATGTGTGCGCAGTACAACGTTGTCGGTCACATAGAATGTATCGTGTATATCGCGAGCGGGGTGGTCTTCCGGAATACTGAGAGCTTCGAAATTATAATACGTCAATTCGACCTCAGGACCCTCTACCACGGTAAAACCCAGGGTCGAAAAGATATCGCATATCTCGCTCTCCACTCTCGTTACAGGATGAATTTTCCCGTATCTGACGCCTCTGCCGGGGAGCGTCACATCAATCTTCTCTTTATTCAGAGAACTGTCCTTCTCGCTGGACGTCATGCCATCCAGGGCGCTTTCTATCTGCTCCAGGAGAGCATTTTTTATATCGTTGGAAAGTTTGCCTAGAGCAGGTTTCTCTTCGGGTACTACATCTTTCAACCCCCGGAGAAGATTGGTCAGGAGACCCTTTCTTCCGAGGTATCTGGTTTTTATGTTGAGAAACTCTTCGCTGGTCTTAGCCGAACTTATCTCATCATCAGCCTTTCTCCGCAAATCTTCTAAGGCATTTTTCACGTACGTTACTCGCCTTTCGCCATCCCGGCAATCATTGAAAAGGCTCCAGGATCGTGAACGGCGAGGTCGGCGAGTATCTTCCTGTCCAGATCGACACCCGCGTTATGTATCCCGTTCATAAACCGGCTGTATGAGATGCCATTCATGCGGGCCGCAGCATTTATTCTCGCGATCCAGAGTTTCCTGAAATTACGTTTCCTCACACGGCGATCCCGGTAGGAGTACTTCATGGCTCTTTCAACGGCTTCGGTAGCGGTCCGGTACAACCGACTTCTCGCACCAAAATACCCCTTGGCAAGCTTAAGCACACCTCTTCTTTTCTTCTTCGCATTTATACTTCGTTTTACCCTTGCCATATATGTCTCCCCGTATTACGCGTAAGGAATCAATCTTTTGATTCCGTTCATATCTCTTTTGTTGATAAGGTCCGATTTTCTCAGACTCCTCTTTCTCTTCGTAGTTTTCTTAGTAAGGATATGGCTGGCATAGGCCTTGCTCCGCTTTATCTTACCTTTCGCGGTCAGGCTGAATCTCTTAGCCGCTCCTCTGTGTGTTTTCATCTTTGGCATTTTATTGCTCCTGATTCGATTATTAAGACACCTGTTACTTCTTAGGAGGAGATAAAACCATTATCATGTTTTTCCCCTCACGTTTGGGAAACTGGTCGACAGCACATTGTTCTCCCAGTTTGTTTCTGATCTCGTCCATTACCTGTTTCCCACTTTCCGCATAGACAACCTCTCTGCCTCTGAATATCATGGTTACCTTAACCTTGTAATTCTGTTTGAGAAAGCGTTCTATGTGACGAAGTTTCACCTGTAAATCATGTTCTTCAGTCTTCGGTCTAATGCGGATCTCCTTCATCTGGGTTGTGCTTTGAGCCTTTTTAGCACCGTGAGCTTTCTTGCTCTGCTGGTACATGTGCTTTCCGTGATCCATGATACGACAAACAGGGGGGGCAGAACCGGGAGACACCTCAACCAGATCAAGCCCTTCTTTTTCCGCCTCTGCCAGAGCATCTTTAATGGATAATATACCCAGCTGTTTGCCATCAGCACCGATCAATCTTACCTTGTCAACCCTTATATCGTTATTGATTCTTAAATGCTTAGTTATATTTCACCTCCCAGAATTCGACAGAAAAATAACAATATGCACGGTAATTATTCATACCTTTCACATCTTTCATTCAGGATGGAAACGAACTCACGAATACCCATGGAACCAAGATTCTTGCCATCCCGCTGCCTGGGCGAGACTGTTCCGGATTCCATTTCCCTGTCTCCTATAACCAGCATGTAGGGGATCTTCTGCATCTGCCCCTCTCGTATCTTATATCCGAGTTTCTCGTTTCTGAAATCTTTTTCGCATCGCACACCGGCATTTATCAGCTGATTGTAGACTGTTTCCCCGTAAGGAATGTGCTTATCGGTTACTGTAAAAACGCTCGCCTGAACGGGAGACAACCACACAGGAAAAGCCCCCGCGTAATGTTCAATAAGGACTCCCATGAACCGTTCTATAGCTCCCAGAATTACTCTGTGTAGCATAACAGGTCTGTGTTTCTCCCCGTCAGGCCCGATATATGACAAATCGAACCTCTCTGGAAGCGCAAAGTCGCATTGTATCGTTGCGCACTGCCACTTCCTGCCGAGAGCATCCTTCAATTTAAAATCTATCTTGGGGCCGTAGAACGCGCCGTCTCCCGGATTAGTATCATACGCTATATTGTTATCTTCAAGCGCCTGCTTCAGAGCCCCGGTTGCCAGTTCCCAGTCTTCATCAGATCCTATCGAATCCTGAGGTCTCGTACTCAACTCTACCTCGTATGAGAACCCGAACACACCCATGGAATAATCCACCAGGTCCGCTATAGACCTGATCTCAGTGTTCAATTGATCGGGTGCGCACAAAATATGGGCATCATCCTGCGTAAATTGACGCGCCCGCATGAGACCGTGAAGAACACCGGTCTTTTCATGGCGGTGGACAGTCCCCAGTTCAAAATATCTAAGAGGCAGATCCCGGTAGCTGCGTATCTTAGATTTATATATCAGCATGTGCGAGAGGCAGTTCATCGGTTTGATACCGTATAACTGCTCATCCACTTCGGTAAAATACATATTCTCGCGATAATGATCGAAATGGCCGGATTTTTTCCAAAGATCGACTTTCAGGATCTGGGGGCCCATTACAATATCATAACCGCGTTTCAGATGCTCTTTCTTTTCCCAATCTTCGATAATCGTCCTTAAAAGAGCGCCCTTCGGGTGGAATATAACAAGGCCGGGACCCGCCTCGTCATTCATCTGGAAAAGATCAAGCTCCCTTCCCAGCCTTCGATGATCCCTCTTTTTGGCCTCTTCTATGACCCTGATATAATCTTCCAGCTCTTCCTGCGTTGCAAACCCTGTCCCGTAAATGCGCTGGAGCATTTTATTGCTCTCGTCTCCGCGCCAGTAAGCCCCGGCAACATTCAAAAGCTTGAACGCCCTGACCACGCCCGTTGAAGGGATATGAGGCCCCCGGCAGAGATCGACAAATCCACCCTGGCTGTAGAGACTCACATCGGAAACGTCGCCGGGAAGGTCATTGATCAATTCCACCTTGTACGGTTCACCTCTGCTTTCAAAGAAAGAGACCGCCTCTTTTCTGGACATCTCCGTACGGACAAAGGGATGATCCTCTGAGATAATCTCTCGCATCCTCGCCTCTATCCGCTCGAGATCTTCGGGCGTAAAAGTGTCGGAATATTCGAAGTCATAGTAGAAACCGTCTTCTATCGAAGGGCCTATTGTCACATGAACATCTTCGAATATATCCTGCACGGCCTGAGCCATGATGTGCGATATGCTGTGGCGTAATATGCCAAGCCCCTCCGCAGAGTTGATATCAACAAGTTCTATCGTGACATCCTCCTCCAAAGGGCTGCTCAAATCCACCATCTTGCCGTTGATCCTGGCCGCTATGACGGGCGCTGCGGCATCACTTCCGAACCGGGAAGCAATTATCTCCATAACAGTTTTTCCGTACGGGTAGGATTCAACAGAGCCATCCGAGAATTTTACGGTAATATCTTTCACAACAACATCCTGAAGCGATAAAGTCACGCTCTAAAAACCACCGCCAAGCCATGTAAAAGTAACTGAATCATTCTATTATAAAAACATGAAGAGCAAGAAAACACCAGTGTATCATTTCCCGACCTTTCCTAAAGAAAGGGCACCGTAAAGATCAATGCCCTTTGCGTCTGCATAAAAATGGTAGGCACGCAGGGATTTGAACCCTGGACCCCCACCGTGTCAAGGTGATGCTCTCCCCCTGAGCTACGTGCCTGTAAACTAAAAAGACTAAGTCACCTAACAATAAAAAGGTCTTCTGTCAAGAAATTTTATAAAAAGCCTACGAGTTATTTATAAATTTTACACCTCTGAATATATAAATAAAACCGGAAACTATTGTAAAGAGAGCAGTGATCCAGAAGGATGTCTCAACAATACCGGTATTGATATATTCGGGCAGAAACGTGGATGCAAGTACCAGAAAAATCGTAAGTAATTGTAATACCGTCGTTGCCTTGCTTACATAGGCGGGACGTATTTCAAAAGAGACCGACATAAGAAAAAGTACAGAAACACCGAGCAGAATCACACAATCCCGGCTTATCACAATCACCGCAATCCAGCCGGGAACAATGCCCAGGATTGACAAGGCGACAAAAGACGTTATGATCAATGCCTTGTCCGCAAGCGGATCCAGGTATGAACCAAGGACCGTCCGCTGATTTAATATTCTCGCCATAAATCCGTCCAAACCGTCCGTAACACCGGCAACAACAAATACTACGAGAGCATAAAAGAAAGAACCATCCATCAGCAATATGACAAAGACCGGGACCAGCAGTATACGGACCATGGTAAGTATGTTCGGAATATTCATAGACTACAAGCCTGTTTATTGATCTACCATAACTTCCAGGAACTCTTTTCAGAGGGCGTATACCCTGCGGAATCGGTACCATTGGGGAGACTGGAAAGTGTTTCATCAACGATTTCCCGTATTGCCGGATCATAAGCCTGGCATGCCTTCAATTCAAGCCTCTTTCTGGTAAAATCATAATGCCTGTCAACGACACTGTATCTGGAATGCCAAAGAGTTTCTCCTGTTTCGGCATCTTTCAATTCCAGCGCAACAGAAACCGTTGTAGGCGCATAAACAGTAATAAAAGAGGTCTTCCATTCGAGCAGAGTGCAGTACATAATGGCATCTACACCCAATCGCTTACCGATAACTTCGATCGGAAGCGCACATTTACCGTTGACCTCCATGTTCCACCCACAGTCTGAAGTCAATTTCTCATCTATCATGTCGAGAGGTATCTTGGGATATCCCTTGAAATAAAGCTTCTCAAGTATCTCCTCTCTCAGCAGCCGTGCCGCCTGTCTGTCATCCGTTCTGTTGTCAACAGGCACAAGAGCGATAAGCCGTATCTTCCTCTTATCATAGTCAGGAACAATGGTATGGGGAACGCCCGATGCACACCCTGCTACAATACAGACGGCAACGCTCAACAGAAAGGTTTTTCTCAGTATACCAGTCAATCTAATTCTCCTTTACCATGTTAAATTCTATCGTATTTTCGGTAATATTTGTTACGCACAGTGAAAAACCCTTAAAGTCTTTCAATGTTAACCTGCTGGCAATCTCAAAGGTATCTCCCTGCATTTCAGCATCCATCACTACCATGTCCGACCCCATTTTTCGCAAACGTACAACACTCACCTCTCTTATATCCGTTTCCAGCGTTTCCCGAAGCATTTTCAGATAACCGTATTTTTCTATCCCGCTTACCATAATTACAATCATCATGGGTGCATGCTCTTCCGACTGCCGTTCGTCTGTAAGAACATCCAGCATTCTAAGATCATGCTCTATATTTTCCAGCGATAGTTTGGCTCTTATATTAACCCGGTAGAGACCATCCTCGGCACTTTCCCCCAGAATCCTGTAATCCTGTATATAATCTTTCGATTTTGAATATATATTGCTATCTATAACATCAGATTTTCCCGACACAACATCTTCAGAAAGAAGTGTACCCACTACATACTGTACCGCTTTTTTTATTGAATCGTCTATTGCGCGGTCCCGCGCGGGGGTTATATCGTCATTTGATATAAAACATGTCCCCTCTGTTTCTACAGTTTTGAAAATCTCCCGGCCCGCTGACGAGTCCAATGGATAAACAAAGGAAAAAAACAGAGTTGTAAACAATATATAATAAAACAACGAGGTTCTCAAAATCGCCCCTCTCAACAAGATTCCAGGCCTATTCGCCCTGATATTTCTTTAACTTATCTATCTCTTCTCTGATCACTCTCTCAGCTATGCCGGGGAACAACTCCCTGGCAATCCGCTCTGCAACTTTTGAAACCACTTCCCTGACTTCATCATCCGGGATTCCGGCCGGCAGAATCGCTTCTTTACCTTTTTCATCAATCACATCAACCAGATCATATATCTTATCATCTTCCATCAATTTCCTGTCATGTTCATCCATAAGCAACCTCCCGATCGTTCGGTTAATGAGACCTGTTGCATGCCGCCAAAACCCCTGTGATCATTTGTGAGGCTATCATACCAATACTTACACTTCAAGAGTTTCTCGTCCAAGTTTAGCCATGTCAAAAGGTTTATGACATTTACAGGTAACATAAAAAAGGGGCGCAGGATGAGGACCTTTTTAACAGATAAGGATTTCAGAAACTGAATTCTTACCACAAAGCAAGAAAAGGCCGGGGCAAAAGCCCCCGGCCTTTTCGATCATGTTTGCACTATAAGATTCCGGGAAAATATCATAAGAGATTGAAGATGGTATTAACCCAAAATCTTTTTATTAATCTTCATCATCGTAATAGTGTGGCCCTTCAGAACCCTCCGGTATTTCGGCCTCGATCGAGCGGTTGATACCTCTCGTAAGCAGGGCAGAAATGAGGAAGAGGATAATAATCGCGAAAACGATAATCAGTATTATCGTTTTCATCCACGCACTCGCCTCTTTTTCTATCCTCTGCGAAGTCGCCATCGCCATCTCATTAAATTTATCAACATCCAACCCCATCCCGATCCATCCGAATCCGGCAGGTTCTGGATAACTTACCGAGTAAAAGGGTACCGGCGCGTAGGCTACAAACTTGGTGTGACCACCAAACTTATAGATCTTACTTCCCGAACGACCTTCAGCCGCAGCTTTCGCGATCTCAGGCAGCGCCGGATCCATGAATCCCAGTGAGAAGAGATTAAGGACCGTTTCACCTTTCTTAGTCATGACATCAAGCGTTTCTTTTGTAACAGGTGCAACCGGTGTTCCATCTGCGTAGAGGCCTGTTATATTATAGTCATCCGGATGCGATATGATGAGGCCCCTGTCATCGACCATATATGCATAGTTGCCCGTCGACGAATCCGCTTCAAGTACATAATCAGACTCGGTCGGTATAATATTATCTGTAAATCGTGCAAGGTGTCTTACATCAAGGGCAAGAGTAACAAGCCCCGCAAATCCCTGCTTATCATACAAAGGCGTCGCAAACCGAATGATACCTTCAAATCGTTTTCCCTTATCGAAATCAGCCCGGTTAACGTACCAACCGGTGACATGGGATACATATACATCACCCTTGTCAAGGCCTTTTGTCTTGGCAAAATAATCTTCTGATTTATAAAAAGTATTTGCAGGATCACTGACGTTCACCAGCTCGGATTTGGGCACGATTGCCCCATCGACGATCTTGATAACCTCGTTACCCGCCTTGTCCACCAAGGCCATCCCTACGTACATCGGTTCTAATGACTTTACAAGTTTTCCATCTTTCTTGGTCCAGAGGAACTGCTTGTTTTTCAGAATAAACTCCCTGTACGTATCCGCATTTGCAGGTAGAATGGTCGCCACCAATGTGTCTTTCTCACATGTCTGTAAAAAAGAGGCAACATTCTCGGCCACGGTAACCGTACGCATCATAATCTCTTCCTGCGCCTTCTGATCAAGGACAGCTGCCGCCCCCTTCTTTGATGTGTCCCCCAATTGAAAGATGCCATTGGCTATCAAAAAAGACGTCAGCAATAAGGGGATTACGATAAGCAGAAAAAATACCCTTGATACAGTAAAAAACTGCTTACCCTTTTTAGTTTCTGACATTTTCATCTCCCCCTAACGTTTGTTAATTTTGAAGTTAGTTACTCAGCGCTGATTAACCCCAAAGAAAACTTGTGTAAGGGTTTGCATAGAGAAGAACAAGTGAAACGACAAGGGCATAAATGGCGATTGATTCAGCCATAGCCATACCGACCAGCATTGTCATCATGATTTTACCCTGAACACCGGGGTTTCTTCCGACCGCACCACAAGCCCCATTCGCGGCATTACCAATACCAGCACCAGCTCCGATCGCCCCGAGACCGATCGCCAGACCGGCTCCGATCATAGCACCTACGGCAAATATAACCTTTATCAGGGATCCTCCCTCATCCGGAAGAACCTCGGCTGCAAATACCATCGGTGAAGATAACAACAGTACCGCCGCCACCGCCAGCAGGGTTGATATCCATTTTACTGATTTACTCAACATTTCTTTCTCCTTTCCTCTTTGACACTTGATTTTATTCATATGTACAACACAAAAACTTTTGGGTATGGCCTCTTTCGAAGCCGCCTGTACTTTTGCAACAGGCATGCCAGTCATGTCTTCGCAAATATCTTTTCGTTCAACATCCCGTGATCATTGGCCATATCAGTTACCTCCTCTGCACCACCAACCAAGATCCCAGCATTTCACGTTTAACATTTCATTCAATGGAACAAATACATTGAACGAAAAGTAGAATGGCCGGGACCCGGCCTTGAGGTGAAGGTTTTCTTTTATACCTCCCGGAGTTCAAAGTCAATAAAAGCTCATCAATTGAAGTTCCCACCGCAAACAACAGTAAACACGCCATGGAATCCAAATTCTGTTTTCGACCTGAGAGTATCTCCCCCGTCTTTCCTTCGCGCTTTTCATAACAATCAGCAGAATCTATGCCGTGGTCTCCCGTAATGCCGCTGTTATTTGTTATGTTTGAAAAATCTCTTGACAAAAAAGTTTTTTTATATAAGTCTAGTCCCACTTTCGTTCAAGGAGAACAGGTAAGTGATACGTCCATTTGAAGAAGCGGTTGCGGTTTTGGTAAGTGTACTTGTGCTCGTCGTAGTACTTACGGGGACCGCTGCTTGATTCTTATGGACTAAAAAAGAAATCAAGCCGCGGGCCCCGGAACCCGCGGCTTTTTTATGGAAAGCCGCATCTCGGATAAAGAGTTTGCGGCTTTTTTTGTTTGCGAGTTTACATACGATACATGGGAACGAGCACATATAGATCAATAATTATTATAAGGAAGGAAAATAATGAAAAAAACAGGAGCCGAAATACTTCTACAGACATTAAGGGAAGAGGGAGTGGATGTTATCTTCGGATATCCAGGCGCTAACAGCCTGCCGATCCACGACGGTCTTAATGCGAGCCCTATAACACATTATCTTGTAAGGCATGAGCAGGCGGCCGCTCACGCGGCGGATGGTTATGCCAGGGCAACCGGCAAGGTCGGTGTCTGCATGGGCACTTCGGGTCCGGGTGCTACCAACCTGGTAACCGGCATTGCAACGGCTTACATGGATTCTACTCCCATGGTTGTCCTTACAGGACAGGTAACTACAGAGCTTCTGGGAAGCGATGCTTTTCAGGAAACCGACATAATAGGAATAACCATGCCGATCACAAAACACAGCTACCTGGTAAACAATCCGGGGAAGATAAAAGCGACGGTGAGGGAGGCATTCGAGATTGCAAAGAGCGGACGTCCCGGACCCGTTCTCATAGACCTACCTAGGAATGTAATGGCCGAAAAGATTGAACAAACCGAAGATGGAGATATCCCCGTCTCAATACCCAAGAAACGGCATGTGGAAAGCAAAAAAAACGAAAAACAACTGCAACAGATAGCAAATTACATGAATATGTCCGAAAGGCCGGTTATCCTTATCGGCGGGGGAGTCAAACTATCCCAGGCATGCGAGGAACTTGCCGAATTAATTGAAAAAGGGAATATCCCCTTCGTCTCAACGATGATGGGCATCGGTTCAGTGTACACCTCAAACGGGTTTAACCTGGGCTTCATAGGTACACATGGGAACAAACTGGCCAATCGTATTGTACACGATTCCGACTTTATCCTGACGATAGGTGCCCGTTTCAGTGATCGCAGCACATCCATCGTTAAGGAATTCGCTCCGCTTGCCACCATCGCCCAGATAGACATAGATCCATCCTCCATCGGCAAGGTTATCAAAGCTGATATATCTCTCGTGGCCGATATTAAGGAAGCTCTCACACAGTTGATACCGCTCGTGGAAAGCAAGGAAAGAAGCGGATGGCTGGAAAGGATAGCGAAAGAAAGAAACGCACTGGGTAAAGACAGGGCCATGAAAGAATGCGGACCGGCCGGCATCTTTATAAGAGATGTACAAAAAGCTATGCCGGAGAAAACCATAGCCATTACGGATGTGGGTCTGAACCAGATATGGACGGTCCGGTCCTGGGAAACAAGATCACCCCGGGGCATGATTACGCCGGGCGGATTGGGCACAATGGGGTTCGGTCTACCGGCGGCGATGGGCGTTAAAATCGGAATGCCGGATCACGATGTGATCGTTTTCTCGGGAGACGGCGGTTTCTTCATGAACATACAGGAACTCGCCACGATAAGTTATTACAATCTGCCCGTCAAGATAGTGGTCTTCAATAACGGTCACCTCGGCATGATACGCCAGATACAGGATCTGTTCTACGGCGCCCGTTTTAACGACATAGAACTGGGCAACTCTGTAGATATTGTTGCCGTAGCCAAAGGCTTCGGCCTTCAGGCCGACAGGGTATCTGTTGAAGACCCCGGATCCGGCATAAAGAAAATGTGCACCGCCAAGGGCCCTTTTCTGCTGGAAGTGCTGGTCGACCCCGATACATATGTCTTCCCAATAATACCGCCGGGACGGTCAAACATAGATATGATCGGCGGAAGGCAGGGATAGCTTATCGGGAAAACGATATATGGGTTTTGCAACTCATGCCGACCCGGTAAAATTGTTAGAAGAATTTAATCTCAACACGAAAGGACAGTAAAAAATGGGGATGAGAGAACGCATACTCGCAATACTTGTTAACAACAAGCCGGGCGTACTATCCAGGGTTACCGGTGTTTTCGGAAGACTTGGTTATAATATAGAGAGCCTCTGTGTGGCAGAAACAATCTCTCCGGATGTTTCGCGTATAACATCCATTACCAACGCGGATTCGGATTTTATCGAAAAGGTAAAGAATCAGTTGATTCGTCTGGTCGATGTACTGGATGTTACCGAACTGGTCCCGGGTCAATCCGCACAGCGGGAAATGATACTGATGGGAATCAATCTTGATCCGAAAGACAGGATGGAGATGATACAGTGTGCCGGCATGTTTGATTGCAAGATTATCTCCATGCGTAACGATTACTGTATCATACAGGCTGCGGGGAGCAGGGAAGAGATGGAAACCGTTATCAATCTTTTCAGACCCCTTGGCATTGACAAGATCGCAAGGACCGGGGTGGTAGCCCTGCGCCATAAAGACAGCGATTTTTAACCGGGATCGTGTAACATTTACATATACGGACACGGATGTTCCGACCTGATCCGCGTGTACTTGATTGTCAGCAAAGTCACATATAATATCATTCGCCCCGTATGTAGTGTAGCGTAACGAATAAGATATACTTCTGAGCATTTCATGGAGCAAGCGGAACCACGGCGAATATAAAGGCGCTCCAGATCGAGTGTGAAATTATGACGGGAAAAAGATTACAGGAACGCCGGTACATGAGACCCCAGAAGGCTCCGGCGACGGCGGACGCTCCGACAAGCATGAAGTTGAATGACCATATATGAACGCCGGCGTAGACTGCAGTGGAGAGAAGCCAGCCTCCCCAACCTCCGAAACTCTCCATAAGCCGATCCTGTACAAAACCTCGCCAGTACAGCTCTTCGCAGGGCCCCGTTATGAAAAATAACAGAAAAAAGACAATCTCCATGGAGAAGCCTTCCCCTTTTCCGTATATATTTCCGATCTGACGCTCGGCGAAGGGGAAAATACTCGACGAGATCTCTTTCCCGGCCCAGAATATGAGATACAGTGCGATGGCGGAAGCAAATCCAAAAATCAGGGCTTTCGCGTCAATATGAAACCTGTTCCTACCGATCGGTTTTATCCATATAGATAAAACGGCAAGCGTGAAAGCTGAAATAGTAATCTTGACCCAGAATATACCGAACGTTAGGTAAAATGTGGCAAACCAAAATATATTAGCGAGGATAATCGTTGCCAGCAGCGACTTCCACGAAGTTCCTTGAAGTTTCAAGTCAGCCTCTCAATGATAAGAGAAAGCAGGAGCAGAACACCGAATACAGTGTTCAATTTCGCCGTACGGGCATCGGCATCGATAGGCATATCTTTTATAACCTCCCGTAAAAGATTGAAACACAGCGGCAGCGAAATGAGCACCATCAGCGACCAGAGATTCAAGGGCCCCGCCAGTGCCATCAGGATGATCGACAGATAAGCTAATTCCACCATCATCACGTATATCCATGTGCCTTTCCGTCGCCCGGCGATAACAGCGAGTGTTTTTATACCCCTTTTTTCGTCATTCATGGTATCCCGGATATTGTTGGCCAGGAGTACCAATGCCACAAGCACGCCAAGGGGAAGAGATATCCAGAAGGCATCCATGCTCAGAGTCTGTCTTTGAACAAAATATGCCCCTTCGACCATTAACGGCCCCCACATCAGAAAAACTGAGACCTCTCCCAGGGCCCTGTATTTATACCTGAAGGGAGGAGCTGTGTAAAATACCCCGGCGAAAGCCCCGATGCCGGCAATTACCAGAATAGTCCATCCTCTCGTCACGGTGAGAAAGATGCCGATAATCGCCGCGATGCACAGCAGGCAAAACGCTTCGACAAACACTTCCCGGGGTTTGAGGCTCCCGTCAACCAGAGGATGGGGACGATACTGCGCAGTTGACGCTTCCAGGGAATCCACTCCACTCAGAAAATCGTAATAATCGTTAAAAAGATTTGCCGCGGCATGCATCAGGATAACGCCGGCAAGTGTAAGAATATAGAGAAACCATGAAAAATTACCATCCATGGAGCCAAGCGCACCTCCCACACTGACTGAAACAGCTGTCATCATAAATGACCACGGCCTGCTGGCTAAAAACCACTTCTGGTAATTATTCATTCCGTATTCTCTCCTGTATCTACGTCAAGAAATATAAATGCACTGCCGGAATACATAGCCGATTTTCACTACACATTCAAGAGTTTTAATCCCGCGGCATCGGGAAACCGGGGAGGCAAGGGAGGGGGGGCCGTTAATCGTCCGGCGGCAAATCGGGGACAGAACTCTTTCATTAACTAGTTATTGGCTGATCGGTTTGCAAAGCGGGTGGAGTTAAGAAACGGGGAGATTGCCGTATGCCCTGTAAAAATTTCGGGCAACTGTTCGGCGATATATATAAATTAAAAGAAAGGCTCATTAAGTTTATCTACACCTCCAATTCATTCTCGATCCAGGCCATGATAATATTTTTAACCCTGGCGATCTCACCGGCATTCAATTCCCTGCCTTTGGATATTTTATGCCACTTGGCAAGACAATTTCTACAGCAAGTGGCGGTAGCGTGTTGAGCTTTGAACACAGGATGCCCTTTAAAAGGGGTCTGCTGTCCATCGTTAATCGGTTCGGCAGGAGCAAGCCGCTTAGTAACGAAATCCGCCGCATGAGACTCTATGCGGGAGATCCCGTTTTTTTGTATGTAATTAAGATCTTCCGTATTGAGTGTAAAGCTGCTTCTGAACTTGGATCCGGATAGCCTTCTCAGGATAGCCTCAATATATTCAGCCATTTTGTTAAATCTTGTTTCTGAAAAATCAGGGATGGCGCCTTTTTATTTGGCCGTTACCGGCTACAAAAAGAAATACACAACAAATCAATCCCGGCCTTTGCCACAGGTTGCAGGAAAACATTGATGGAAATTACGTTTACAAACTTTTCGATATCACCCGACCGGATGAATCGCTGTCTTCACGATGCAGAGCGATTTTCCGTGACGGTTCTTCCATCATTGCTACCAACTCTCCAACCCGCCGGTTAAAATCTACAAGCTTTTCACCGGGAACGGCTGACCCCATCGGAATCTTGGCGGTTAAAGGATTTACCGGACTTCCATTAACATGCAGTTCAAAATGAAGGTGCGGTCCTGTGGAACGGCCTGTGTTTCCGGACAAGGCGATCCGTTCGCCGCGCTTAACCGTTTGTCCGCGTTTGACCAGGGTCCGGCTTAGATGCAGGTAGCGGGTGGCAAAATGACTGCCATGCTGCAATTCGACGTATTTACCGGCGAAAGGATGATTACAGACACGGGTCACCACACCGTCGCCCGTAGATAGAATTGGTGTACCCGAAGGCATTGCGAAATCAACACCGTTATGCGGCTCGATGCGTCGAGTAATCGGATGAAGCCGGGCCGGACTGAAATGAGAGGTAACCTTGTGATACCCTGCCATGGGATAACGTCGAAAAGCGCGCGCCAAATTTTTCCCCTCAAGGTCGTAATAATTTCCGTCATCCCAGAGAAAAGCGCTGTAAATGCGCTTGCCGCGGAAAATACGAACCCCTTCAATACAACTCTGACCCGTGAACTTGCCGTCAATAAACTGACGACTGCGAATCACCTCAAAACGGTCGCCGGAACGTATATCGCGAGCGAATTGAATATGGTCACGAAAGAGAGCGGTAATATTGCCGGTTTCCTGCTCGGTCAGGCCGGAGCCCTGCGCCGACGCATAGAAGCTGCCGACAATATCGGCATTCAGCAATTCCTTTTCCCATTCACCGGGAATGGTTATCTCATCATAATCAAAACTGCCGTTGTCTGCGCGTTTATATATCACCCGCTTCCCGGGATGAATCAACAGTTCCATACTGAGCAGATCCCGGGTTTTCTGATCCAGGGTAAACGTGAGCAGATGGCCCGGGCTGATAACATCAAGAGCCAGAATCTGTTCATCGGCTGAGAGGATCTGATACAGAACACTCTGGCTGATTTCATAGTTTTTAAAGATAGCACTTAAAGTGTCGCCTTTAGTGATTTTCCAGGTAAGAACAAGGTTTGGTTCGGAGGTGGCTCGTGTGTCAATATGGTCGGGTCCTGGAGTTATGAGTGCTTCTGCTCTAACCACTCCGGAAGGTTCGGTATTCGCAACGGCAAAGACAGAAGGGCAAAAAGCTTTCCAAGTCAGCCACGACAGCAAAACAATCGCGAAGACGCACAGCAGGAGTGTAAGACGCTTGCTCTGACGTTTTCTCCGGTAAGAAGCACAGATTAAATCCATAAGTGACCCGACTGGTTGTTATGATGATTTTACAAGAAAGCGTTTCTTTACATCATAATTTTTATGATGTAAAGTTTAACTCACTACGCTCAAATATTTAAAAACATACTATGAGATCTATCACAAAGATATTATCGTTTGAAGGTCTCACTTTAATATCCCTTGACAAAAATACCAGCATGGAGCCAATAAATAACGATCGCAACGTAAGGAGGGAAATCATGTTGACGATATCAAAATGGCTTTTGATAATAGCTGGCGCGTTGTTAATCTTTGACTCAATATTGATATTTACCGGTATTCCCAACCCGTTATCTCCAGACTTGCCATTACCCTGTCCAGTGACCCTGATCCTGCTTGGCGCAGGGGTTCTTTTTTTTGCGATCGGCAGCAAGGCTTTCAAAAATAAGTGAAGTACTAAGCAGGAATAATTACCTGATATTCCTTTACGATACATCATCATGGAATTAACTGCTTGGAAGTTTTGGCCCTTACGTTATTTTCTTCTTGTAAACGGCTTCCAATAAAGGTGGATTTACAATCTCATCAACAAAAGCCCTGTTTCTCGAAATGAAAGATGGGGCTTTTCTCCAATAGATGTCAAAAACTTTAAGTTTCTCGATAAACGCAAAAGGCGATCAAACACATAATAAAAAATCCGGGGGTAGCCTGATCGCCAACTCCCCGGAATCTTAGAAATAAAATGGTAGGCGGTACTGGGTTTGAACCAGTGACTTCTACCGTGTGAAGGTAGCACTCTCCCGCTGAGTTAACCGCCCGGAATCTGGCTTCGTA
Organism: Syntrophaceae bacterium UBA2210; assembly: GCA_002327865.1. Lineage (GTDB taxonomy): Bacteria > Desulfobacterota > Syntrophia > Syntrophales > UBA2210 > UBA2210. The sequence continues at coordinate 2,651 of DCUQ01000054.1, read as the reverse complement.
GTATCGCAAAAAATCTTCTTTTTCAAGACAAAAATAGCGGCAACACGGAAACCGGGATCTACGGGCAATACGTTACGTCGAACCTGCGCCGGTCGGTGAGTCCTGCGATGGTGGTAAAAAATTAACCGGAGCACCGGATCATGCGGCAAAGCATAAAAACTCATAAAAACTTAGATTTATGCAATTCACAATCAACCGACGGAATACTGTAGCGCATTTTCGATGTTATGATCTTTTACGCGCCGGATTTATACTCTTTCTTTTTTTATTCCAAGCTAATCTTGTATTTTTCCAGTTTTCTCTCAAAGGTAGGACGCGAAATTCCGAGGATCTCGCAGATCTCTCCCTTGTTTTTGTCTTCGTTTTCTCTGATAATTTTCTTTATATGCCGTTCTTCCATTTCATCGAGGGTCATAGGCGCTTCCAAATCATCCCGGACTATATCCCCTTCGGTTTCCCTGCTGTTCGCATATCCCATGAGGTCCGGGAAGTCTTCCCTGCCGAGTATCTGTCCCTTCGAAATAACAGCAGCCCTGACCAGCAGATTTTCCAGTTCCCGGATATTACCCGGCCACCTGTATTTGGAAAAAATGTCCATCATCTCGTCGGAAACACCGGCGATTCGTTTATGCAGGTTTATGTTTATTTTGTTAAGCAGATATTTAACAAGCGGAACGATGTCTTCCCGCCTTTTCCGCAGCGGCGGAATATCAATTGACACAATGTTCAAACGGTAGAAAAGGTCGTCCCTGAATTTCCCTTCCCTGACCATTGTTCGCAGGTCTTTATTGGTAGCAGCGATAATCCTCGCGTTTACCCTTACCTTGTCTTTTCCTCCGACCCTTTCAAATTCCATCTCCTGAAGCACTCTTAGAAGTTTGGCCTGGAGGTTTATGGACATTTCACTTATCTCATCCAGAAACACCGTCCCATAACGGGCAAGTTCAAACTTCCCCTGCTTTCTCGCGATCGCTCCGGTAAAGGAACCTTTTTCATGCCCGAACAACTCGGATTCCAGAAGAGTCTCTACAATAGCGGAACAATTGATAGCGATGTAGGGCTCATCCCGTGAGGTATTATAGTGGATAACCTTGGCGATCATTTCCTTACCTGTGCCGCTCTCTCCCTGTATCAATATGGTCGCCTTGCTACGGGAGGCAACACCAACTGTCTTGAACACTTCCTTCATCTTGTTTCCGGTGCCGATAATGTCTCCCACTTTGAAATCACGCGAGGGTTCCATGAGAAGGCCGTTTATCTTTTTTTCCATCTCGATGGCGTTCATGGCTTTTTTTATGGCAATATCCAGTTCGTCGACATTGATCGGCTTGTGTATGTAGTCGAAAGCGCCTTCCTTCATTGCCTTGATCGTCGTTTCCATATCGTGATGGGCGGTGATCATAATTACCTTGATTTTCTCATCATCTTCCCGCAGATCCTCGAGTACGGTGAATCCATCTATGTCGGGAAGTCTGATATCGAGGATCACGACATCCGGCAGCATGCGTACAAACTCGTTCAGGCCTTCGGTGCCGGTAGGGGCCGTTTTTACTTCGTGTCCCTCCTCGGCAAGATAGAGCTCCAGGCTTTCTCGAATAGAGCTGTCGTCGTCAATCACAAGAATTTTGGACATGTCATGCGTATCCCTTCTGCTGAGGCGCGTCTATCGGAAAGGTTAAGACTACACTGGTTCCCTTTCCTTTTTTACTTGAGATTACTACGGTGCCCTGATGCAATTCCACTATCTTTTTAATTTGTGTCAGGCCGAGTCCCGTACCATATTGCTTTTTCGTGAAGAAAGGATTGAAGACATGAGGCATGTCTTCGCTGGAAATTCCGCATCCGTCGTCCTTGAACTCGATAGAGACCGTACTGTCGTCCGTTTTTTTTGCGGATATTGACAGTTTTCCACCCTCTTCCATAGCATCGATAGCGTTCAGATAGATATTCAGGAATACCTGTTCCAACATTACCGGATCCACGTTCAGCAGCGGGAAGTCCTTCGCGATGTTCATCCCCACGCGGATCTTTTTATCCGAAGCAGCTTTTTCGGTCATTGCAAGCGCGGCGTTAATCATATTCTCTACGGCCGAAGGTTTTCTCTGGGGTTCGGAAGGCTTTGCGTAAAGGAGCAAGTCGTTAACGAGTTTTTCGAGGTGTTCGACTTCTCTTCTCGCGATTTTGAATCTCGCAGCGTTGTTACCCTCGGGCTGCATGCGTTTTTCAAGAATCTGGAGGCTCATCTTTATGGAGGAAAGAGGATTTCTGACCTCGTGGGCTATGCCTGCCGATAACTGCCCGACGGCGGCGAGTTTCTGGCTCTCATAAAATTTCTCCTCCAGTTTCTTTAATTCCGTGATGTCTCTCTGAACGAGAATATAATGACCTGTTTCTTTTACAGGTCGGAGTGTTATAAGCAGATTCCTCTTCGACCCGTCTCTCGCTGTCGCCGTCATCTCGTAGGGACTGAATATTCCCTTTTTCGCATTATCCCATATGTCAAGAACAAATTGCCTGTTTTCCGGCTCGACGAAATCCGTGAACTGCTTATCACCTAATTTTTGAGACAGGATTTTCCCATTCTTTTTTATCTCTTTCCTGCTCACATAGGTGATGATGCCCTCGCTGTCGAGATCGAATATCTTCTCCGG
>DCUQ01000044.1 GCA_002327865.1 Syntrophaceae bacterium UBA2210 | reverse complement strand
ATTTCTCCGAGGCCAAGCAGAACAATTACGCAGAGAGAGGGCGCAAACCCATGCAGGGGGGCTTGTAAATCCTCTGGAGTCTAAGGTCAGTTAACCGGAGGGGTCCTGTCGCTTATTAGAAATTAAGTATTTTCTTTGAAAAAAGTGAGGTCGGCATGAAGAAAGGGAACTGTCCGGGTCATCTATCGGAAGAAGCTAAGCTGATTTGGAATGAATTGACTTCGGAATATGGGATCGAAGACGCGGGGGGACTGCGGATATTAAGGGTCAGCCTGGAAGCCTTTGACAGGTCGCAAAAGGCGCGGGAAGCGATCGACGCGGACGGAATGACGGTCATTGACAAGGCCGGACAGATAAAAAGTCATCCGCTACTACCGATTGAAAGGGACAGCCGCGCCGCTTTCCTGGCGGGTCTGAAGGCTTTGAACTTGGACATTGAACCTTTGAAGGGAATCGGTCGCCCGCCTGGGCGCTGATAAGGGGGTAATTATTATGCCGACGACACGACGAAGAACAAGCCGGACGCCGAAGCCGGGACTGACAAAGCCGGAAAGACATCTTCTACTGACGGGGGACTGCTGTCCGCCGAAGGGGACCTGGGCGGATCAAGGGGAACTGAAATTCAGTTCCTTCATGCTAATTTCGCCCGCTTGCCGGGATGAACTGCGGGCGCTATGGGAAGCAAACCGGGATGAACTTCTGGCCGCCTGGAAAGCGGATAAGAAGAGGGGTCTTCCCTGGGCCGCAAAGGAATTTGACAACGTATAACAACCGCCCTTTATAGGGCCATGAAGGAGGTGTGAAATGTTAGGAAGTATTTTTTTAGCAAAAGACGAGGAAATTGAGAGATCAAAAATTATTTGTCAAGAACTGGAAAATCAAGAAATCACAAATCAAAAAAGGAGCGAGCTTTTGGCGGAACTGGAAAGGCTGACAGGCAGAGTTTTAAGAATAATTAACGATGAAATTTTAGCGGATTTGAATAACCTGGAATCTTTATTGAAAGGAAATTTTCTTAAAAAGTCGGTTGAAAATTACGAGGTTGAGATCGAAAATAAAGAGCGGATCGATCGTTGGGGCTTCTCCGTCGATATCGTTGACGGTGTGAAAATGGCGTATGATCCCCTGGCTGAAAATCCCCGATATGAAAAAATCCCTATGATGACGGTTGAGCGATCCCGTGTAATGTACCTTTGCGAAACTAACAGGGAGCAGGTTTTAAAAATCAAAGAAATTCTGATGAAATTTTGGGGTATGGTCAAAAATGATTTTAAGCATACCAGTATTGATAAAATACTAATGGCAAAGCGATATACGGAAAGCCAAATTGCAAAGATTGACCGATTGTTAATGAAAAGGGAAACACTTACAGAGTTAGATTTTCAGGATAGCGATTACATTAAAAAACCGGCGCGGCAAAAACCGAATCCCATAGATCAACAAAACGATCTTTTCAGGCGGTACGATTCGGCAAAGGCGAGCATCAACGCATAAGGAGGATAGAAAAATGGACGTACATGAAATTGAAAATACACGCTTAGCGGCGAAAAGATTTATTCAGGCATACACGCCGCCGAAGGAAATGACGGACGTTGAGCGGTTCAAAATAAAACTCAGGCACCTTAGAGAATGGCTGCTTAAGGACGCGGGCCATATCCCGAAAAATGCCGTGTTGATTGACGATCCGTCACCGGAGCTTGCAAAGAAAGCACGATTGAATCGCGACGTTCCACCCTGGCCGAGCGATATGCAAATTCGATGATAGGACGCCGACGGCCTAACCTACCCAGCACGGCTTACGAGGATGCCCCAGGTTAAACGATCCGGCACCCGGACGGGCCAGAGCATGGCCGACGTGGAATGTAACGAACTGGCGAGGCTTGGACGAATGACATTTTTCACAAGTAATCCTTAATACTTTTTTGTCTCGCATCCCTTTTTTTGTACCCCGTTTTGTACCCCGAGGCATTTTTAGCCTATTTATGGCTTTTTCTTGGCTCGTAACTTATTGAATTTATGGTCGGGGCGGCAGGATTTGAACCTGCGACATCCTGCTCCCAAAGCAGGCGCGCTACCAAGCTGCGCTACGCCCCGAATAGGTGGATAATTCTGAATGGCATCTTATCTAAGTGCCGATGCTTTTTAGATTATTCAATTTGTTTCTGCAAGCTTTTTTTGAGTTTGGCAAAGGCCATCGCCCGGTGGCTGATCCTGTTTTTTGTATCAGGATCAAGCTGGGCAATCGTCTTGCCGAATTCCGGCACGATAAATACCGGATCGTATCCGAAACCTTCGCTGCCCAACGGTTCTTCGGATATTATCCCCTTCAGCCTGCCTTTAAAGGTTTCGAATGTTCCGTCTGTTTTGTACAAAACCAGCGCGCACCTGAAAGACGCGCCTCTTTTCTCTGTGGGAACATTTTCCAATTGCTCCAGTAGTTTGAAGACATTTTTATAGTCTGTCGCGTCTTCTCCAGCGTACCGTGCCGAATGAATGCCGGGAGCCCCACCCAGACAATCCACTTCCAGTCCCGAGTCGTCTGCTATAACCATCGCTCCGGCATATTCGGAGATGGTTCGGGCCTTTTTTAACGCGTTTTCCAGGAAAGTTGCCCCATCTTCGACGATATACGGGGCATCGGGATAATCATGCAGCGAGGAAAGATCGACGTTCATTCCATTAAGCAATGCTTTAAGTTCTCTTATTTTCCCCTTGTTTTTCGAGGCAAAAACTATCTTATACTTCTCAGGTCCATTTGCCGGCGAGGCTTTCGATACAGTCATATCTCTCCAAGGATCTCTTTCTGCTTCTTTATAAGATCGGCGATCCCCGCTGCCGCGGTATCGGTCATTTTGTCTAACATAGCACGGCTGAAAGGCGTTGCTTCCGCGGTCCCCTGTACTTCGACGATTCCCCCGCTGCCGGTTATTATGAAATTCATGTCTACATCGGCGCTCGAATCTTCCGCGTAGTCGAGATCGAGAAGGACCTCGCCATCGACAATCCCCACACTGATGGCGGATATAAAATCGTTCACGGGAAAGGCCTCTATTTCGCCCTCTTTTTTCAGTCGCCTTAAAGCATCCACCAACGCTATGAACCCGCCGGTTATCGACGCTGTTCGCGTACCGCCGTCTGCCTGTATCACATCACAGTCGATAAAGATGGTCCTTTCGCCTAAGGCTTTCAGATCTGTTACCGCGCGTAGCGATCTTCCGATTAACCTCTGGATCTCGTGTGTTCTTCCCTTGATCTTTCCTCCGGACGATTCTCGAGTATTCCTCAAGGGCGTAGACATCGGAAGCATGGCATATTCAGCGGTCAGCCATCCTTTACCGGAGTTTTTTAAGAAAGGAGGGACTCTGTCTTCCAGGGCAGCTGTGCATATAACGCGAGTGTTCTCCATCTCTATCAGCACCGATCCCTTTGCGCTCGGCAGGAAATCCCTGGTTATTTTTATCTGCCGCATCTCATTCCACTGGCGGCCGTTTACCCTTTTCATTATTTTCCGCCGGTTGAAAAATATTTTTTTATACTCTCACTGATCGCGTTGGCGATAGCCTTTTCAACCTCTTTATCCTTCAGCTTCTTTTTGTTTTCGAGGTTTGTCGCGAATCCCGTTTCCAGAAGAACACCGGGCGTTGTCATGGACTGCAGCACGAAAACCGGAGCATTTCTCAACCCTCTTCCCTCCCGTGGAAATATCTTCTCCATGTTTTCCCGGATTATCTGTGCGAAGATTACCGAACTGTTCAGGCGTTCTGTCTGATTCATATCTTTGAGTATTTCACCGGAGTTGCTCTTCTCGGCGGACGGCATATCGGCAACGGTATAGTAAATCTCGTATCCCTTTGCGTCCAGTCCGAAACCGGCATTGACATGAATACTTACAAAAAGATCCGCACCCGCCTCTCCGGCGATCTTCTTCCTGGTTGCCGGGGAAACGTTCGTATCATCCGACCTAGTAAGTTTAAGTGTTATATCCTGTACCCCGGACAGATTTTCCTTTACGAGTTTAGCTATGGTAAGGGTCACGTCTTTCTCGTAAAGGCTCATGGACAGTTTCACACCCCTGTCACTACCTCCATGAGCGGGATCGATGACTACCACGTGCTTCCCGGCAATCGCAACCGAGGGCAGGATCAGTATCATGAATAAGGTTATAATCGGTATCAGTTTTTTTGATTTTATAATCATTGCGTCCTCTTGTCTCAATGTTCGCTGCGCGGACTTAGTACAGCAGTTTAACGCCACATGTCAATATCATCTTTTTTACGGGGCCTGCGCTTTCCGGCATCGCGGAAAGACCCTCGCACTCTCTCGACCGATAAAACGCTTTTTAATTTCTTAAGTTCGGCAATAACCGTATTGAGCTGCTTAAGATCCCTTATATCAAGTTGAAAGTTGCACACCGCATAAACATTCGGATTCGTGTTGATATTAGCATAACTCATATTTATTCCCATCGAATATATGACATTACTCAACTCAGATAAAAGCCCCTTCTTATCCTTGCAGTTTACCCTGATATTGACCGGGAATATCTGTTTTTCGCTTACATTCCACTGCGCGTCGATTATCCGTTCGGGGTCCATCTCTTTTACCATGGGGCAGTCCGTCCCATGGATAGTTATGCCCCGTCCACGCGTTACGCAACCTACTATGTCATCCCCGGGCAGCGGATTGCAGCACTTCGCGAATCTTACCATGACATTGTCGATTCCTGTTACCGATATACCGGCATCGGATGGAGTTTTCTTGAATTTTACCTCGGTTTTTTCCGGGATTTCATCTTCTTCCTGTTCTTTTTCCTCACCTCTATCCTGCAAGAACTGATTTACAACATGTTTCGACGATATCTTTCCGTAACCGATAAGGGCTAACAGATCGTTAAGGGTACCCAGAGACTGTCCTTCCAGTATTGCATTGAATTCGTTCGTCTTGACCAGTTTATTGAGTTTCAGATTGTGCTTCTTTAGTTCTTTTTCAAAAATACTTCTCCCTAATATAATACTTTCTTCCCGTTCCTCCGTCTTTATCCACTGCCGTATCTTGGATATCGCTTTCGACGTTACCGCATACTTCAACCAGTCTTTACTGGGGAAATGTCCCGCCTGCGTCATGATCTCCACGGTGTCGCCGTTTTTGAGCTGGTACTTAAGGGGAACGATGCTTCTGTTTACTTTTGCTCCGACGCATTGATTGCCTACATCGGTATGGATACTGTAAGCGAAATCTATGGGAGTGGCACTCTTCGGAAAGGATTTCACATCCCCGCTCGGTGTAAAAACATAAACTTCATCCGGATAAAGCGCCAGTTTCAGGTTCTTCATAAAATCCCGGGCATTTTTGTGCTCGCTTTGCATATCGAGCAATTCCCGGAGCTTGTTGATCTGATCCTGATCTTCAGCACCGGAGGATGCTTTTCCCTCTTTATAACGCCAGTGGGCCGCTATGCCCTTTTCCGCCCATTCATCCATCTCGCGCGTTCTTATCTGTATCTCCACTCGTGCGCCATACGGGCCGATAACGGTGGTATGCAGGGAGCGATAGTTATTAGTCTTGGGCATCGCTATATAGTCCTTGAACCGTCCGGGTACGGGCTTCCAGAGCGCATGAATTATGCTCAGCACCTCATAACACTTTCTTTCTTCGTTGGAATCGAGGATTATCCTGAATGCCGTGAGATCGTAAACCTCATCAAAATTTATGCGCTGTTCATGCATCTTCTTGAAAATGCTGTAGAAATGCTTAGCTCTTCCTCTGACATCCCCCTTCAAGCCGACCTTTTCAATCTGCCGGTGGATTATATCCCGAACCTCTTCCGTGTACTTATCGCGTTCATTCTTCTTTTTATCCACGCGTTCCGTCAACTCATAATATCCCTCCGGATAGAGGTACTTCAGAGACAGATCTTCCAGTTCACTCTTTATCCGGTTTATTCCCAGGCGTCCGGCCAGCGGAGCATAAACCTCCAGTGTTTCCTGCGCTATGAATTTCTGTTTGTTGGCCGGCTGAAAATCGAGAGTGCGCATATTGTGAAGTCTGTCTACCAGCTTGATCAGCAGTATCCTGATATCGGCAGACATAGCCAGCATCATTTTCCTGAAGTTTTCAGCCTGGCGTTCCAACTGATCGCCAAAGGTTATCCTGCTTATCTTGGTCAGACCATCCACGAGGAAGGCAACATCTTTACCGAAAGCCTCTTCGATCTGTTGAAGCGTCGCAAGGGTGTCCTCGACGGTGTCATGTAACAAACCCGTTATCAGCGTGGCCTTGTCGAGCTTCATTTCCGCCAGCATCCCCGTTACTTCCAGGGGATGAATAAGGTAGGGCTCTCCCGACAGGCGAAGCTGCCCCTGATGCACGGACGCGGAAAAAATATAGGCCTTCTCCACCATCTCAAGATCTTTTTGTGAGAGGTATTTCTGGGCCTCTTCCAATATGTCGGTTATTCGTATCATGCTTTATCATTTACCCGGAGATTGCGAGAACTCCGGCACGTCGTTTAAGGTTTAAGGGTTCAAGGGGTCAAGGATTCGAGGGGTCGAGCGAGCAGAAAGAAGAATGTTAAAGGCACTGAAAAATTTTTTAGAAATCAGGCCCTTTAATCCTTGACCCCTCGGCCCCTGGAACCCTGATAAAATTTAACTGATTGAGAGCTGCTCCATTATCGTTTTTGTTATGAAATCCCTGACCGTTTCGAGCGACACCTTTTCGACTTCTCCGGATTTCCGGGACCGCACCTCCACCTTCCCTTCCGCAAGACTTTTTGCGCCGACTGTTATTCTGATGGGTATACCGATAAGGTCGGCATCTTTAAACTTTACCCCCGCCCTTTCGTTCCTGTCATCCAGAATGACTTCCACGCCTTCCTCGACAAAACCTTTGTACAACTCTTCGGCAACGCGGGCCAGGTTTTCATCGTTTATATTCACCGGCGTAATTATCACCTGGAACGGCGCGATCGGCATCGGCCATATAATTCCGTCCCCGTCACGACTCTGTTCGATACACGCTGCGGCGGTCCTGCCGATACCGATACCGTAACATCCCATGATCATGTATTTTTCTTTACCATCACTGTCAAGAAAGGTGGCGTTCATAGACTTGCTGTACTTCATGCCGAGTTTGAATACATGCCCTACTTCGATACCCCTCGCGATCTTCAGTTCTTTCCCGCAGCGGGGGCATAAATCGCCCTCTTTGACGATCCTCAGGTCGGCATAATTCCTTATCTCGAAGTCTCTTCCGATATTGCAGTTTTTTATATGGTAATTTTCCCTGTTTGCGCCTACAACAAAATTTCCCATCCCGATGAGGGAATAATCCGCAATAATTACGGATTTTATTCCTATGGGACCGGCAAATCCCCGGGGAGAACCCGTTACTTCCAGAATAGTATCGTCCATGGCGAGTTCAAGGGAATCGCACCCGAGATAATTTCTGAGTTTTGTCTCGTTGACATCCTCATCGCCTCTTACCAGAACGGCTACCGGCTTGCCGTCACCCACGAATATCATGGTCTTTACTATATCACCGGGTTTCACGTCCAGGAACGCGCAAACCTCTTCTATGGTTCTTATATCGGGAGTATGAACCTCCTCTATCGGAGAGAAATCCACGGCTTGATCCGCTTTTCCCTCCGGCCTGGAGACTTCCGCCTTCTCGAGATTCGCGGCATAGTCGCACGAGGTGCAATGAACCATCGCATCTTCTCCCGATTCCGCGGTAACCATGAATTCATGAGAAAAGCTCCCGCCTATATTACCGCTGTCCGCCTCCACCGGTCTGAAGTGCAGACCGCATCGTCTGAATATCCTGATATAGGCATCGAACATCTTCCTGTAGCTTTTTTCGGCACCCGCTTCGTCGGCATCGAAACTGTAGGCGTCCTTCATGCCGAACTCTCTTGACCTCATGACACCGAACCTCGGACGTATCTCATCACGAAATTTCGTCTGGATTTGATAAAGATTCATGGGAAGTTGGCGATACGTCTGTATCTCGTCGCGCACAAGCGCGGTTATTACCTCTTCATGTGTAGGTCCTATGCAATAATCCCTGTTGTGCCTGTCTTTGACCCTGAGCAGTTCTTTCCCGTACATGTTCCAGCGTCCCGATTCCATCCAGAGTTCGGCCGGCTGCACTGCAGGCATGAAAAGTTCCTGCGCGCCTGCTCTGTTCATCTCTTCACGCACGATATTCTCCACCTTTTTGATTACACGATAACCCAGCGGCAGATATGTGTATATTCCTCCGGCCAGTTTACGTATCATTCCCGCACGCAGCATAAGCTGGTGGCTTACTATTTCCGCATCAGAAGGAATCTCTTTTGTGGTCGGCAAAAACATCTCTGAATAACGCATTTTCCCTCCTCAATCTCCAAGAATTTAGAGTAACAACCGGACCTTCTCATGATCCGAAACGGTCCGGGCAATCCGCATTTAATCCGCTCCCTATCGACTGTTATTCTCTTTTATCATCGCATGAATCTCATCCATAAGCGCATCGACAAACTCTTCTTCCGTTATCTTTCTTACGATTTCTCCCTTCTTGAAAAGAAATCCGAATTTTCTTCCGCCGGCAATGCCGATGTCGGCTTCGGCAGCCTCGCCAGGCCCGTTGACGACACAACCCATAAGGGCGACCTTGAAGTATTCCTTGACTCCCGCGAGTCGTTTCTCAACCTCTTCAACCAGTTTGAACAGGTCTATCTCGCAGCGTCCGCAGGTAGGGCAGGAAATAATGTCTGGCCCTACCCTCCTGATGCCAAGGGCCCGCAGTATTCCGTAAGCCACGCCGACCTCTCCGACGGGATCGCCCGATATTGAAACCCGTATGGTATCTCCGATACCTTCGCCAAGGAGTGTCCCGATGCCTATGGACGATTTTATCGCGGAATTAACAAGACTTCCCGCCTCGGTAACACCGAGATGCAGGGGATAATCGGTGGCAGCGGATATTGCACGATTTGCCTCTATCATCGCAGGAACGTCGGACGCCTTCAATGACACCTTTATAGACCGGAAATTCATATCCTCGAAGAATTCAATATTTCGTAGCGCGGATTCGACGAGTGCGGAAGCGGTAGGGGCACCGTGCCCGGCAAGAATATCCTTCTCGAGGGAACCTGAATTGATACCTATTCGTATCGAAATATCCCTCGCTTTTGCCTCGTTTACTATATCTCTTATCTTATCTTTTTTTATATTCCCGGGATTTATCCTTATACAGTCGGCCCCGTTTCTGATCGCGTTTATCGCGAGCCGGTAATCAAAATGTATGTCCGCGATCAGGGGAATGGCTATTTTTCTCTTGATTTCCGTAATCGCCTTTGCAGCTTCCATATCGGGAACCGCTACTCTGACAATTTCGCAGCCAGCGTTTTCCAGTCTCCTGATCTGGTCTATGGTCGCATCGACATCTCTTGTATCGGTACAAGTCATTGATTGTACCGTGATAGGAGCATCACCCCCTATTTTGACCGGGCCGACATGTATCTGTCTTGTTCTTCTTCTCGTAACCGTTTCTCCCATGATATTCTCAAAAAATTACGGTCGGCGGCAGCGACCTCGTATCGGATAATTTATAACACGAACATACCCGAAGGGCAATCGGCGAAACGGGTATAAAAAGCGAAGGATATCATTTTCTGCCGGAGAAAAATAAAATAAATCCCGGTGCCCTGCAAACAGCCGGGGCTTTCTCCGAGTCGTATTATGGGAAACTTCAATTGACTTATAAGCCTTATGAAAATAAACTGGATATCCGGGGTCGATAAAGGAAACAGAAATCAAACAGGCAACTCAAATCGACGGACAATTTTTAAACTTCGACAGGCAGGATTTCATAACATGAGCGATTTTAATGTATTAATCATAGGTTCCGGCCCGGCCGGCCTGTTCACCGCGCTATGGCTCGAGCGCCTGGGCATTGACAGAATTGCGATTTTCGACAGGAATCAATATTCGGCAGGTGGCCTGCTGAATGACGGCAAACTGAATTTCGATTACAGGATCGGGATCGATCTGGATGAACTGCAGATAGACAAGAACGAGGCTCAGCTTTTAATGCAGGAGGTAAAGAAGGTCTTTATCACCTTCCCCTTGTGCCAGCAGGTTACTTTCGTCGAAAACACAGAAAAAATAGATGCCTGGAGGGATGTCGCGAAGGAGCATAATGTCGAATTTATCGCCCCGGAACAGTGGCATTATGGAACCGATAACGGGAAAAAATTCGTCGATCATTTGAGAAGCTCTCTTGCCAAAACCACTTTTTTCCTCGGCACCGAAGTACTTTCCGTCAAAAAGGAACGCGATCGTTTCTGCCTTGTATGTACCAAAGACCGGGAAGAACAAATCTATTCCGGGAAAATCGTTTTAGCCTCACCGGGACGCAGTGGTGCCTACTGGTTCAGAGACGTTGCCAGGGAGATCGGAATTAACAACAATTTCGGCCCCATCGATGTCGGCATACGTGTCGAGCTGAACAGAAAGTACTATGATACGATAACCGATGTCGTATACGATCCAAAGTTTATCTTCTACACAAGGTGCCATAGAGACAAGGTCAGGACCTTTTGCACCAACCCGGGTGGCAGGGTACGGATTGAAAACTACGACAGCTTCAAGTTGATGAACGGCGATTCCCTTCTGGATCGCAAGACGGAAAACACAAATTTTGCCCTGATAAATACGGTTTCCCTGACTCAGCCTTTTTCCGACACAACCGAATTCGGCCGGATGATAGCGAGACAGTTCTTCCTGCTCGGCGGCGGTAAGCCTATTGTTCAGAGAATCGGAGACTTCAGGGAAGGCAAAAGAAGCTCTCAATCGACATTTAACAGCAAGACCCGTCACTTCGACCGATGCAAAGCCACCTATAACGCGGTACCGGGAGACATTACGCTCGGCCTCCCCGCGCGCATAGTGGATAATCTGTGGGAATCCCTTAAAACGCTCGACAAGATCGTGCCAGGCATACTTCACCCTTCGACCTTGCTGTACGCTCCGGAAATCAAATTCTTCGACACCCATTTTCCGACCAGCCGGGATCTCGAAACAAACATTCCAGGTATATTCGTGGCCGGTGACGGCACGGGGAAAAGTCGCGGAATCGTGGGAGCCGCCGTCTCGGGAATGATCGCCGCAGAAGGTATTGTGAAAAAACATTTCAAATAACCCGCTTAATGCCGGTCGAAGGCAAATAAGGAATTGAAAATGCTTGGCCGTTTTTCACTGTACGGGTTCCTGAAAAATCAAAAGTATTATGAACCATTCATGATACTTCTCTTTCTCGAAAGAGGATTCAGTTTCACACAGATAGGAATTCTGGTAGCGTTCAGGGAGATCTGCATCAATCTCTTTGAGGTTCCCAGCGGGGCTCTGGCCGACATGTACGGGCGCCGCAGATGCATGATGATGTCATTCGCGTCATATATCATTTCATTCGCCCTGTTCGGTTCTGTCCGCACATACATCTGTTTCTTTGCCGCCATGTTTTTCTTCTCCATCGGCGAGGCATTCAGAACGGGCACTCACAAGGCCATGATATTCAACTGGCTTCGACTCCAGGGACGCCTGGATGAAAAAACCCGCGTTTATGGTTATACACGCTCCTGGTCGAAACTGGGTTCCGCTTTTTCAGTTATTGTCGCCACCCTGTTCGTGATATTCACGGAAAGCTATTCATCCGTCTTTTATCTCTCCATAGTTCCATATGTGCTGGGACTTGTAAATTTCATGTATTATCCTATTGAGCTGGAGGGACAGGTTAAGAAAGGGGTTGTCGCGCTCGATCTCTTTCATAATCTCTGGGCCACACTTCGAACTTTCAAAATAAGGCACCTGCGCCTCCTTATCGCCGAATCAATGGCATTCGAAGGGGTGTTTAACGCGGCGAAAGATTATCTCCAGCCGGCTATCAAGAGCATGGCCCTGGCTTTTCCCCTGCTTGTGTATATGGAAAATACCCGCCGCAGCGCGATTATCGTAGGAATAGTCTACTTCGCTTTGCATCTGCTGTCAGCCTGGGCGAGCCGCAATTCACACAGGATTACCCGGTACGCGGGAGGAGAAGAACGGGGAGCTTATCTTATCTGGAAGGGCGCGTTCTTTGTTTACCTTTTACTGGCTGTTGCTTTGTATCTGAAATGCTATAACATTGCAGTCGTGGTATTTGTGATGCTGTACGTCATGCAGAACCTGTGGAGACCGATACTTATCAGCCGGTTCGATGAGTATGCGACTGAGACACGCGGTGCAACCGTGCTTTCCATAGAGAGCCAGGCAAAATCAGTCTCAACGATGGTCGCGGCTCCCCTTCTCGGAATTGCAGTAGACTTCGTAAACCTGCACGGCTTCGGCGGGGAATTCTGGCCGGTCGGAGCCGCAGGTGCGGTTATCGCGTTAATTATTCCGGCCTTCATTACGTTTCATAAAAACAATGACCGGCGATAAAGTGTCATAAATAAACCGACTCGGTTTTTATAATCCGGTGCGGCGAAAATACCACTAATGGCAAGTTTCATGAAGATTATTCCTTGACGGTATATGACAACATAACTAAGAATGGCGTTCAGACCCTAAGGTTATCCTTCGATAAAGGTTTTGAATCTGCCGAGCCCTTCCCTGATATCATCCACATCGATTCCCGAATACGCAAGGCGTATATGGAACTCTCCCTCGCCTTCCTGGGCACGCCCGAAGTGCAGCCGTGTACACACAGACACGCCGGTCTCGCGCATCAGGGTTTTACGAAATGTTTCGTAATCGCCGATACCCTTTTTCTTCATTGCCCCGGTAATGTTGGGATACAGATAAAAGGTCACGTTGGGTCGGAAGCATCGCACACCCTCTATAGAGTTGAGAAGATCGACGGCAACATCCCTCCTGTCCTTAAGGGCGCTCAGAATAGTTTTAACTTCTCCCATATCACCCGAGAGTCCCTCCATTGCCGCGTACTGTGTAAAGTGGCTTGTGCATGATTCGTCATTAACATTAAGCTTGGTGATTACCTCTATGACGTCAATGGGTCCTATGGCCGCTCCGATACGCCACCCGGTCATGGCGAATTTCTTGGAGAAACTGTAAAGTATTACACACCGATCCACCATGCCTGGGAACGATACCAGCGAGATACTTTTTCCTTTGTAGCGAACGTCGAAATAAGATTCGTCACACAGCACATAAAGATCGTGGCGTATAACCAGTTCCGCGAGTCTCTCAAAATCTTCTATCCGGCATTCCGCACCGGTAGGATTCTGGAAGTCATTGAATATGAGCAGCCTGGTTCGTGGGGTTATTTGCTTCTCAAGAGTATCCATATCCAGCTCGAAGTTTTCCGTTCCTTCAACAAAGCCGTACGGAAGGGCCCTGCCCCCATGAAATTCTATCTGGGATTCATAAACGGGATACCCGGGGTTGGGGTAAAGCACCTCGTCGCCCGGATTCATAAGTGCCAGGAGGAACTTGCCGATGACCGGCTTGCCTCCCGGCTGAATGGATACATTCTCCATGGTGTAATCGACGTTATGTGACCTGCTGATATCGTCGGCCAGCAGTTCACGTAGCCGGGGGACCCCGGCATTAGGACAATAACCGGTTTTTCCTTCCCGCATGGCCCTGTCGGCCGCATTCACAATATTGGAAGGCGTTGCCATGTTGATATCACCCAGATGGAAAGGATATATCTTGTTGCCCTCGGCAGCAAAAGCGGCCGCTTCTGCGGAAACGGCAAAAGCCGTTTCGCCCCCCAGTCGTTTTACCCTTCCGGCGATTCTCATGTCATCCTCCTCCTATCTCTCACTGCCCCTCACGCAAGGATGTCGATCCTTATCTACTCCGCATATCCCGGGATACCGAGCTCTTCCGCGTTAACGATGCTCGGTGCCGCTTTCGGAGGATTTTCTTCCAGAAAAGGCGAAATATCATCTTTTTTTTTCCAAGCCGGATATCCCATCAGTATACCGGCGATGTTTCCTGCCGCGAGGGTGGCCATGCTCTGTCGTGTCCAGATCGTCGCCGAGCCGAGATGAGGAACGATAACTACATTGTCGAGTTCAACCAGACCGGGTTTCAGGGCCGGTTCATCTTCAAAAACATCAAGCCCCACATGAAAATCCGGGTTGTTCCGGCAGTGATCGACAAGGGCGGCTTCATCGATCAGGGGACCCCTGCTCGCGTTAATCAGGATCGCGTTTTTCTTCATCAGGTTAAGGCGTTCACGATTGATCAGGTGGTGCGTGGTTTCGTCTAGCAACGGATGCAAACTCACAAGATCGGCTGTTCTAAGGACGTCTTCCATGTTTTCGACCCTTCTGCATGAAACCGGTTTTTCTCCACGCGATTTCAGAAAGTCGGCATACGCCGCCACATAGTCTTCGAGGGCCCTGTTCTGATAAAGGTCATAATAAACAAGGTTCATCTTATGTCCCTCGACCATTATGCGGGCGTAAGCCGCACCGATACGTCCCGCTCCGATGACGCCGACTGTTTTTTGATGAAGCAGTTCCCCGAGGAAAAGGGTTGGAAGCCAGCCTTCGTACTTTCCTTCACGTGTAAATCTGTCAGCTTCCACCACCCTCCGGGCCGCCGAGAATGTCAATGCAACAGCCATTTCGGCGGTGGTATCCGTCAAAACACCCGGAGTGTTTCCCACGGAGATTCCGTGTCTTGTCGCAGCATTAACGTCCACATTGTTATAACCGACGGCATAATTGCTGTAAACATTCCCTCCCGCATTTCTCAGAGCGGAAAAATGCTCATCCCCCCATAATTCCGTCAGCTGTCCTATGGCCCCTGAACATGTGTCACCTATCGCAGCGATTATATCACCTGCACTCAGAATGTTTTTTGAAGAGCACACATCCACCCTGCAGCCGGCTCTTACCAGGATTTCCAGCCATCGTTCACCCGGCAGTTCCTTGGTGGCAATGACACGTCTGTCACCATTCGGATTGTATACTTTCCAGTTTTCGTCTTTCAACATCGGAACCTCCTCAGCACATTATAAAAACATTAAAAACAGGACTTCATGTTTCGTAAAGAAACAACGGGCTTTCAGACCACCTCGAACAGATGTGCTTAAACCTGTTACCGGCAAACGTGAAATGACTGCCGCCCGAATCTCATCCTCCTGATTGCCGTTTTTTATCTTTACTTAATCGAAACAATATAGACGCAGGTTATGAAAGGATTGCTAACTTCTTGTTTTTAAGAACATTTTTCTTTGAGGAGTTTATCCCCTTCGTCTCGCCGCTTACGACAGGGCAACTCGCTTTACCGGGTACTGTTATTCTCATTTCTCCTGAATTCCAGTGTTGCTATTTTTCCATGAAAAAACCATAATAGCAAGCGAATTGCCCCTTATGCCGGATACGGACGACAATATCTGTTGGATATATATTTAAGGTATGTTACAGTGCAACATCACACAGACAGATTGGATAGCGTTTGGAAGCAAGAACCCATCAAGATGATTCCGTCGAGAAGGTACGTTTCCCGGATGACAACAAGCTGAAAATACTGCTGGGAGAATATGACGGAAATCGAAAGCTTATTGAGAAACTGAGAAAGGTAAAACTCCACGCCAGGGGGGGAAGCATCTCCATATCGGGAAATACCCACGACAGAGGTTTAGTGAGGAATCTGTTAGTCCAACTATACGGTATCATTGAAAAAGGTTATCCAGTCTACTCCACCGATATAGATTACGCGCACCGGATACTTTCAGAAAACAGTTCCGCTGATCTCGAGTCGATATTTCTCGACACTGTCTTCATATCATCCAAGAAGAAAATGATTACCCCTAAAAGCCTGGCACAAAAGTCTTATATAGATTCCATCAGGACACACGACATGGTTTTCGGTATAGGCCCCGCGGGAACAGGCAAGACTTACCTCGCCATGGCAATGGCCGTAGGAGCGCTTCTTGAAAAGAGTGTAAACAGGATAATACTTGCGAGGCCTGCCGTAGAGGCAGGAGAACGACTTGGATTTCTGCCGGGCGATCTCTCCGAAAAGGTTAATCCATACCTGAGACCTGTATACGACGCTCTCTACGATATGATGGACTTCGAACGGGTATCCGCGCTGATAAGCAAAGGAATTATCGAAGTCGCTCCGCTCGCCTTCATGAGAGGAAGGACATTAAACGATTCTTTTGTAATCCTGGACGAGGCTCAGAATACGTCTTCGGAACAGATGAAGATGTTTCTAACTAGACTTGGTTTCGGTTCGAAAACAGTCATAACCGGCGATGTGACCCAGACAGATCTCCCACCCGGGAAGATTTCGGGTCTGGTAGAAGCGGAAAGTATCCTGAAAGGAATAGAGGGAATTCGCTTTGTTTACTTTTCGGAGATAGATGTGGTAAGACACCGTCTCGTTCAGGATATTATACGGGCGTATAACCATCTTAACAGAAAGAAAACGACCGCAAATATTGAATGATGGCTATAAAAGCATCCATAGCGATAAAAAAGACCTCTCAAAACGGGAAAAATAAAGAGAACGGGACAATCAACTCCGTTCACAGATTCATCAGTGAAAGCCTTTCCTGGAAGCTTGCCATATCTTTTTCCATGAGTCTGATTCTGGCTATAATGCTATATCCGCAGATTCTTCATCTGGCGCCACCCCAATACAGTGTAGGATCAATCATTACAAAAGATGTACAGGCGGATCGCGATTTCCTCGTGGTGGACAAAGCCGCCACCGAGCAGAAAAGGGCTGAGGCTGTCGAAAGCACAAAACCTGTTTACGATTATGACAGTGAACTGCCGGTAAAGATCGATACGGCTCTTTCTAAGGCGTTTCTCGATATGCGTAACAATCTGAAGGAAGATTCCGCCAAAACGCCCGATAATGCTAAATTATCCTCAGAAGAGGCAAAGAAGGTATTCGAGGACCTCTTGGGAATAAGCCTGACAGCCGCGGAATTCGAAACCCTGAACAAGAAAGGGTTCTCCTCTGATATATCTAACAACATCGTGAGGCTTATTTATTACACTTACAGTGATAAACTGATAGGGAACAGGGATACTCTTAATCTCCACAAGAGCCTGGGCATAACAATACGCAACATAGGAAACCAGGAGGAAAGAGAATTAAACGACCTGTCGTCGATAATAGATGCCGGGAAAATAAACACTATCGTACGTGAAAACGCAAAAACGATTTTCAAGACCGAATATCCCGATAAAGTTGTAGTGTCAATCGCCCAGAAGGTCGCGATACCAAATCTTACCTTTGCAAAAAACGCTACGGAAAAAAGAAAACAGACCGTTGCCGACGAAGTAAAACCTGTGCTGTACAAACTTCAGAAAAACGAAATGATCATCCGGGAAGGTGAAAAAATAACGCCGGAGGACCTGGATAAGCTGGATGCGTTCTATAAGGGGCAAGAAGGGAACAGGTTTGTCCATCTCTCCATATTCTCAGGAATATTTCTTACGATAATATTTCTGTCCGTAATTTTCTACCGTATGGCCAGCGTACGATTCAGGTCATCGGAAGCAGTGAATACCGATCTGTTGTTCATGGGTATTGCAGTAATACTCCAGGTAATCCTTACAAAAGCGGGTATATTCATATGCGATTCTATAAATCTACCATATGAACTGGATCCGTCTTACGTTTGTATCTACGTCATACCTTTTACCGCCGCCACCATGCTTGTCGCAATTCTCGTCGGTAGAAACGAGGGCTTGATCTTTGCCGTATTTTCTTCGCTTGTAACGGCATTTCTGTTTGAAGATACGGCATCCATGTTCCTGTTTTCTCTGATCGGGTGTGCGATCGCGGTACATCGTATCATTCATTGTGAACGGCGTTCGGCATTTTTTAAAACCGGTCTGCTGATAGGGGCAGTCAATATGGTAACCATAATCTGTATTTCTCTGCTCTCCGGAAAAATCTTTACAATTGAAATACCGGTCGATCTGGCAATGGGAATTCTAGGGGGTCTTTTATCGGGATTTATCGTTTCCGGTCTTGTCCCTCTGTTCGAGTTCGCATTTGGTTATACGACGGATATAAAGCTCCTGGAGCTTGCCAACCTGAACCAACCAATATTCCAGGAACTGCTTATGACGGCTCCTGGAACATATCATCACAGCGTCATCGTCGCATCTCTTGTTGAAGCAGCTGCTGAAGAAATCGGTGTAAATTCTCTTCTGGCAAAGGTAAGCGCTTATTATCATGATATCGGTAAAATGAAAAAGCCTCACTATTTCATAGAAAATCAGTCAGGCTGGAAAAACAAACATGACGATCTTTCGCCCCAGATGAGCAGTCTCATTATTATCTCGCATGTCAAGGACGGATGCGAACTGGCAAAAGAACATAATCTGGGAAAAGCAATACAGGATATCATAAGACAACACCACGGGACAGGCCTTGTACGCTATTTCTATGATAAGGCAAAGGAAGACAGCAAAGCCTCCGGGCAGTCGGTCCAGGAAAGCGATTTTCGATATCCCGGTCCTAAGCCTCAGAGTAAAGAGGCGGGGCTTATTCTTCTCGGAGATATTGTGGAAGCATCCTCACGAACATTAACAAACCCGACTCCCGCAAGAATACGGAATCTTGTAGACAGCAGAATAAAACAGGTCATGGAGGAAGGACAACTTGATGAATCTGATTTGACTTTCAGCGATCTGAAAAAGATTTCCGAAACATTCACCAGGGTACTTACCGGCATATTCCATCGCAGGATAGACTACAAAAAACCGTCCAAGTAAAATCTCATGAAAATCCTTGCAGCCAACAGACAGTCTTTTATCGATGTAGATCTTTCGCGAATCGAACGCACATCGGGCGAGATTCTGAAAATCCTTGAGAACGAAGACAGTGAAATCAGTCTGACTCTTGTGGACGACGCCGGTATAACAGATATAAATAGACAGTATCTGGGTAGAAACCGTCCTACGAATGTAATAGCTTTTTCCATGAATGAGGGGGATTTCGGGGATATTAACCCCACCCTCCTGGGTGACATCATAATATCCTCAGAAACGGCCTTGAGGGACGCACAGGCCGGTGATCTTTCTTTCGAAGACGAACTCGACTATCTCATTATTCATGGTGTTCTTCATCTGCTGGGGTATGATCACGAGTTGCCCGCGGAAGCCGAAGAAATGGCGGGAAAAGAAAAAGAAGTTTTTTTTAAACTGAAAGGGTATTACATAGAATAAACCGGATTTTCACCTTCAGGCGTCCTTTGGGTTATCTAACTATGACCATCTGCCCGGGACGAATGATAGTACATTTATCGAAATTATTAAGTTTCAGGAGATTGTCCAGACTGATACCGCTTCTCAACGCTATCGCCGACAAAGTATCTCCTTTTTTTACGATGGACGTTTTGGCCGATACAGCGTTATCTCCCGCGGATCCGCTTCTTATCCTGAGTACCTGCCCTATTGTAAGATTATTGTTTTGTAACCCGTTGAGTCTCTTTATCTCCGAAACGGTTATATCGAAACGTTTTGCTATGAGCCACAGGGAATCTCCCTTTTTCACCCTGTATGCCGCCACTCCCCCCTCTTTAACAGCAGGACCCTTCGGGCTTCCGGAATAAACATAATCCCTGGACGGTATCTTCAGCCATTTACCCGCCCTGATACTGTGCTTGCTGGTAAGTTTATTAGCTGCCATTATGGCATTTACCGAACTTTTATATTTTCTTGCAATAACCGACAGCGTATCGCCTTTTTCTACTTTGTATCGTACGGATTTCGGACCACCCGGTTTTTTAGCCATAGGAATTTCATCCAAGATCGAGGCGAATTTCCCCTCCATTCCTGAGGGTATTTTCAGATCATAGTTGTCCGGGGTCGTTTTATATCTGAGCTCGGAATTAAGAAAACAAAGTGTTTCTTCCGATGCACCAAGACGTTCCGCCACATCCTTCAGCCTGACACTTTTTTCTATTGTAACGATATCGAAAGAAGCAGGGGCCTCCTGCACCGGCGCCAGGTCCATCCCGTACTTCTCCGGGTTATTGATGATCTGCAGTGCGGCCAGGAAACGCGGCACGTAGTTCGACGTCTCTACGGGAAGCTGTTGGTAGAGATCCCAGAAATTGTCAAGATAGTTAACGTGCTGCCTCGATATTGTTTTCAGTACCCTTCCCTCGCCGCAGTTGTAAGCAGCCAGTACCGTCAGCCAGTCACCGAATATTCCGTGAAGTTCCTTCAGATATGCTATGGCCGCTTTGGTGGATTTCTCGGGATTCATACGTTCGTCAATCCAGAGATCACGCTTGAGTCCGTACATATATCCGGTTGAAGGTATTATCTGCCAGAGACCAAGCGCACGTGCCTTTGAGAGGGCTTTTATCTTGAACCCGCTTTCAACAAGCGGTAACCAGGAGAGCTCTTCCGGCAACCCCGCCTCTTTCAGCTGTTCAAGTATCATCGGGCGATATCTGCCCGACCTTTTGTATGAAGATATAAAGAAGTTGCGTTCAGGACCCTGGAAACGCCATATAGCTTTTTTGACATCATCATTAATGACGAGCGGTATTTCGCTCTGGTAACCCGCCGCAACATTGCTTCTCGATGCATAGATCTCTACGATTTTCTTGGCTATCAGAATGCGGAGATCATCTTTCTGCCAGGCGATCTCCGTATCGCCGTTCACATCCAGTAAAAGGTAATACGCATCATCGAGGAGTTTCAAAGCTTTATCGAGATCACCCTTTTCCCACAGAAGCTGGGCCTGTTCGAGAAAATCAAGGGCCTCGTCCATAATTGCCTGCTTGTTGTTCTGACTGTGATTCTTTCCGTGCGACGCGGTCTGTTCGGACCCGTTCCCTTCTACGGAATTTTTCCCTGAAGCCGTGTCCAGTGCAGCTTCATTCGATGAGTCTGCCTCTACTGTTACGGTTTCATTGTTGATTTGAAAGGTTTGATTCCGGGAACATTGATCGATATGTTCCACGGAAGTTATGGCAGGTTTCGGAGCGGAATAAGGTGAAAATATAGAACCCTGCTGCGGAATGCACGAAGACAAAAATATCAGCAGAAAAGCCGCCGTAACCAATCTCTTTAATTCAGACATATATGGAAAGCCCCCCGGAAACCGCATTGGAGAAATGTATATTTAATCACTTGCGCTCATTCCTAAACTGTTTCATCGAAAAATGCAAATAATAAGAATCCGCCGCCGCGGGTTCCAGCAAAATACAATTATCTTAGTTCACGATTTTTTTACCATCTAACTTATCAGATATGCTTCTATGAAACCGTCTATATCTCCATCCAATATCTTCTCCACGTTCCCCACTTCCATGTTCGTTCTATGATCCTTGATCATTTTGTAGGGATGGAGAATGTAAGAACGTATCTGACTGCCCCAGGCTATCTGCTTCTTCGTCTTGTTAACCTCGTCCAGTTTTTCGGCCTTTTTGCGAAGTTCCATCTCATACAGCCTTGATTTCAGCACCTTTACAGCCATGGCACGGTTCTTATGCTGGGATCTCTCATTCTGGCATTGTACGACAATTCCGGTAGGAATATGTGTGATTCTGACAGCGGAATCCGTCTTGTTAACGTGTTGCCCGCCAGCCCCGCTGGATCTGTAAGTATCGACCCGCAAGTCATTTTCGTTGATTTCAACCTCGATATCATCGGAAACTTCCGGGTATACGAACACCGACGCGAACGATGTATGTCTTCTTCCGCCGGTATCGAAGGGGGATATACGCACGAGCCTGTGTATACCGACTTCCGCCTTGGCATATCCGTAGGCATACGCTCCTTCTAACGTTAGAGTTACGCTTTTAACGCCCGCCTCATCGCCGGGTTGAAGATCGATAATTTTTGTTTTGAATCCCTTTCTCTCCGTCCACCTCAGGTACATCCGCAGAAGCATCTCCGCCCAGTCCTGTGCTTCCGTTCCACCGGCTCCCGCGTGGATCGTCATTATGGCGTTACCGGGGTCTTCTTCCTCGCCCAGCATCATTCTGAATTCATCCTCACGGACGGAATCCTCCAGATCGGCGACTTCTTTTTCTATCTCTTTTAAAACGTTTTCATCGTCCTCATCGCAGGCCATTTCGAATAGAGCTTCAAGATCCCGGAGAGAATTGTTCAGCCCGTTCCATCCGGCAACGACATCTTCCGCCCTGCTCTTCTCTTTCAATATATCTCTCGCGGTCTCGGTATTGTCCCATAAGTCGTCTTTGAGAATCTGTTTATCCAGTTGAACAATCTTTTCTTCCTCGGCATCTATGTCAAAGACACCCTCTGATGTTGTCGATTCTTTTTCTCAGGTCTTTAATTTTTTCAGAAATGTCTGTGATCATACATCAACTCTCCTCAAGGAAATAACAAAGCCAATTAACAGAAAAACAATGCAAGAACAAGCAAATACGTTACCATATCTTGAATAGAACGTATTTTGCCGCAGGAATTTTACCGGGCCGCTCAAAGTTGTCCTTTCAAACAGACCTGTCCTGAATACTATGTCTCCCGCCGGATTCACGATCGCACTTACCCCGGTGTTTGCCGCCCTTATCATATATCTTCGATTCTCTACAGCCCGGAAAGCAGCCATTGTCAGATGCTGGTAAGGAGCCGATGTGTTCCCATACCATGCGTCATTTGTTATGTTGACCAGAAGGCCGGCCCCCTTCATGCAATACTCTCTGCTGATCTCAGGAAATATCCCTTCGTAACAGATAAGAATTCCCACCTCGTTGCCGCCCATGGGAATCGGTCTAATCTCTCCGCCGGATGTAAAATCTCCGGCGCCTTCAACCAGCTTGTCGACGAAAAAAAGTATCTTGCGCAATGGAACATATTCGCCGAAAGGGACCAGATGAACCTTATCATACCTCCCGGAAACCGCACCTTCGGGGGATATCAGATAAGCGCTGTTTCTGAAAGAAATCTTCCCATTCACTCTCTCGTAGCCCAGAGATCCGAACAGAAGCCAGGATCCGGCCTTTCTTGCCGTATCTATAACGTTTCTGGACCTGTCGTCAAGATTCTGAAAACAGAACGGGACGGCTGTTTCCGGCCACACGATCAATGAAACATCCTGTTTCGATGCGGTTAAAGACATGCCCCGGTATACATTCATCGTATCGTTCTGGTACGCGGTACTCCATTTCACGGACTGATCGACATTCCCCTGAATAAGCGAAACATTAATAGAACCGAGATGTTGCAATGATTTATTCAAGTTATTCATACTATAAATACCGTAGCCCAGAACAAGCGACAGGAGACCGAAGCCGACCACGATCCCGGGCCAGAGCTTCTTCCCTTTACCCCCCGGGGATAACAATAAATCGTAAACAATACAGTTCAGGAGTACTATCAGAAATGTTATCCCGTAGATTCCCGTGATATCTCCAATCTGTATTACAGGGAGGTATCCATGCTGCGAGTAAGCAAGATCTTCCCATGGAAACCCGGAAAAGAGAAAACCCTTCAAATAGTCGAGAGACACCCAGAGAAGCGGCGCCATGATTACCCCCCGTATCCCTCTTTTTCTGAAATAGGCAACGCCCAGACAGAAAAACGCGGGGTATAAACTCAGATAAATAACAAGAAGGAACATAACCGCAACACCGGCAAGAAAAGACGTATTGCCGTATTGCGTAATCACAAATACGATCCAGTACAACAGGCCTGTGTTGTAAACCAACCCGGCGACAAACCCTGTCCCGAACGCCGCCGGAAGATCCTGATTTTCTATGGCATATAGAAGCGGAACGATAGCTATCCAGGCGAGAAAACCCATATCCGGTTTGGGAAATGACAGGACGATGAGCAGTCCCGACACGAGAGAGAGTAACAGCGTTTTTTTATTCATCGCTTTTGCGTGTTTTCTCATTGTTGTTGCCGATGTGAGAAATCGCTTCCCCGGCGCTTCGTATCCTGACTTTTTTTATGCTCCTTTCGTCAGCTGTGTCTATCGTCAGTTGCAGATTTTCATATGTGATGGTTTCTCCGGCAACGGGAATCTTCTTGATAAGATAGAATATGAAGCCCCCCAGCGTTTCGAATTGCCCTTCCGGAACTTTTATACCGAAATACTCTTCAAAATCCTCTATTTCAACCCTGCCGTCCACAAGGATCTCGCCACTGGGAAGTGCTGTGAAGGGGTTTTCCTCGATATCGTGTTCGTCATGAATTTCGCCGACGATCTCCTCTATCAGATCTTCCAGTGTTACAAGTCCGGAGGTTCCGCCGTATTCATCGATAACGATGGCCATATGTGATTTTTTTTCTTTCAGTTCATGCAGGAGAAGATGAATATTTTTCGTTTCCGGAATGTAGTAGGTCTTTCTCAGGATGGATATCATATCCTCCCCGCGAAACGGTTTAGACCAGAACCTCAACAAATCCTTCACATTCAATATTCCTACAATATTGTCGATATTCTCGTTGTAAACCGGCATTCTCGTATGACCCTGTTTCAGAATAAGGGCCAGTATCTCGTCGATTGAGGCGTTATCGCTCAAGGCAATAATTTCCGTTCGGGGCACCATAACCTCGCGGGCCACGGTTTCCCGTAATTCGAGGATATTCTGGAGCATCTCCCCGGATTGCCTGTCAATAAGCCCGTCCGCTTCTCCGGCATCAACAATGGATTGGATCTTCCCTTCCAGCAAAGTCAGACTTTTTCTTTTAATTGAATCCGGAAAGAGTTTGCCGATTAATTTTCTGATTCTTTTTGGAAAAATATTTAATCCCTCCGTTCGGTTACTATTTAGAAACAAGAAGAAAACCGTCCTTAAAGCCCCCTCAGATATTCAGGTCTGAGTATATCCCTGTTTGAGGACTGAATCACTCGCTGTATCAGCGCGACCGTCTTATCCTTTTCCTGAGGCATTCCGGCACGTACAGGCAGGTAGTTCGAGGCATGGTTAGAGGTAAAAAAACAGTTCGTAAAATCGGATTCGGCTATCATCGTCTTCAATTCTTCAAGAAATCCGAATTTATCAGGCAATTCAAATCTTCCCGCCATCTGATCTTCATACAGGGGAGTACCCGGAATCACCATGACCGTCAGCGCTCCCACGTAATCCGGGTCCATTTCCGTCAGGACATGCGCCGTATCCAGCGCATGTTCTGAACTCTTTTCTTTTCCACCGATCCCCAACAGAACTGTGACCGAAAGTGTTATTCCAGCCTCCTTGATCCTTCCCGCCGCTTCGACCATCTGACGGGAATTCACCCCTTTATTTATCTTTTCGAGGATGTCATCGTTACCAGTTTCCAGGCCCAGGTATGCTATTTTCACACCAAGGTTTCGTAATGTGACAAGTTCCTCAGGTGTCTTGCGTAGTACGCTCTTTGCATTCGCGTAGAGACCGATCCTCTCTAATCCCTCGATATTACTGTTGAGGGATTCAAGTACAGGCACCAGTTTTCTCATGGGCATAATCAGTACATCGCCATCGCATAGAAAAACTCTCTCGATGCGACCGTATTCTGATGCCTCCAGTATGTCCTCCTCGATTTCCTCAAAAGTCTTTATCCTGAACTTTTCTCCGCTGTAGGTTCCGCAAAAAGTACATTTGTTATGCGAACATCCGACGGTTACCTGCAACAAAAGGCTTCCCGCCTCGCTCGGAGGCCGTATCACCATCCCCTCGTATTTCATCGTTGTCTTCCGTTTTCCTCCCTGGGAGCACAATATACGGACACCGGCAGAACCACCGGCTTAAATAAAGCACTTTTATAATATGGTCGAGAAAAAGGCAAGTTACAAAAGCGGCAGTCACATGAAAACGCTTCCGGGAAAACAGTGACCTGGCCGCGTCCATTCAGGCATCTCACCATTATTCATAACACCAGTCGGTCTGCCGCTATAATGCCGCGTGATAGATCGCCTCCGCATCCTCGAGGTAGAGGGTCCGGGGATTATTGGCCAGGAGTCTCGTCACTTTCATAACTCCTTCGGCCAGCATCGGCACATCTTCCTCTGTAACGCCGAAATCCGCAAGGTGCCTGGGAACCTTCAAATCACGGGCCAGACGGTCGATAGCGGCTATGACACCGTCGACAATCTGCAGATCGTCGAGATCTTTCACCGGTATATCGAACGGCTCAGCAAGGGCCGCAAATTTCGGCAGGTTGCCCAGGACGTTAAAGCGAAGAACATGGGGAAGCATCAATGTGTTCGCGACTCCGTGAGGAATATGAAATTCGGCTCCGATCGGATAGGCAAAAGCGTGTACCGCGGTCACACCGGCATTGGCAAAACCGATACCGGCCAGTAACGCCCCCTCCATCATCGCGGAGCGTGCATCAATGTTATCCCCTTTAGCGTAAGCGATTCGCAAGTTATTATAGATAAGTTCCATAGCCCGGACACAGTACATCTCAGTCATGCCGGTCGCATTAACGGACGTATACGCTTCAATCGCATGGATAAGGGCATCCATTCCCGTAGCAGCCGTCACCGACGGAGGAAGTCCGACGGTGAGTTCCGGATCCAGAATGGCCGCCGACGGATACATATGCCGGCTGACTATGCCCTTCTTCAGTTTCTCGCCTTCGTCGGAAAGTATGGCTATAGGGGTTACTTCGCTGCCGGTCCCCGCAGTAGTAGGTATCATTATGGTCGGCAAACCGGGATTGGGGATCATGTCGATCCCTACGTAATCGATCACCGAACCTTCGTTGGCGGCCATGATCGCGGAAGCCTTGCATAAATCTATGGGGCTTCCCCCTCCCAGGCCTATAAGGAGACCGGGGCTTTCACTCTTGATCATGTCTACGCAGTCGGACACGATCTCATAACGGGGATCCGGCTCGACGCGATCGAATACCGCGAATTCGACCCCCACTTTTTTAAGCGAAGCTTCAAGCGGATCAGTCAGGCCTGCAGCCCTGACAATCGGACCGGTTACAATCAGCACTTTCTCAATACGGCGGTTTTTCACCTCATCTCCAATACGTTCAACAGCGCCCTGCCCCATTATGATTCTCGGTGTCGTGCTGAACACATTTACCATGTTCGATTCCTCCTCTCGTCATTCATTAACCAGTATATATACGCGTAAATTCTTTTCTGAGATCGCTTCTGAAATCGGGATGAGCGATATTGATAAGGGCTTCAGCTCTCTTATGGACCGATTTACCCCTCATATCGGCGATCCCGTATTCCGTTACGATGTAGTGAGTATCCGTTCGTGTCGTCGTTACAACAGCTCCCCGGTCAAGATGCGGGACTATTCTGGATACTTTGCCTCCGGCGGCAGTCGAGTGAAAGGCTATTATCGAACGCCCTCCCCTTGACCACGCTGCCCCTCTGACAAAATCCGCCTGCCCCCCCGTAGCGCTGAACTGCTTGTGCCCTATCGTTTCGGAGGCCGCCTGCCCGGTAAGATCAACCTGCAGAGAGGAATTGATCGACACCATATTGTCGTTCTTTGCTATCATAGCGGGATTATTCGTATAATCGACCGTATGCATCTCTACCTTGGGATTATTGTGAACAAACCTGTACAGCTTTTCCGTTCCCATGAAAAAGGTGGCAACCATTTTGTTGGGATGAAAGTTTTTTCTCGAACAGGTAACTACACCCCGATCTACCAGGTCGACAACGCCGTCCGAGAACATCTCCGTATGTATCCCCAGATCCTTCTTGCCGGTCAGAAAACCCAGCATGGAATCCGGAACGGCGCCTATACCCAGTTGAAGGCAGTCCCCGTCTTTTATCAGTTCCGCGCAGTGCCCCCCTATCGCCTCGTCGATCGGGCCTATCTTTGGTGGTGGCAGTTCGATCGGTCTGGAATCGCACTCTACGATATAATCTATGTCGGATACGTGTATAAACGCGTTGCCCAGCGTCCTTGGCATATTGGGTGTCACCTCCGCAATGACGAACCCGGAGCTCTCCGCCGCCGGTTTCGTGTAATCCACCGATATGCCGAATGAGCAGTACCCGTGTTCATCGGGTGAGGAAAGCATACATAGAGTAACGTCTACCGGCAGAATCTTATCGGTGAACAAGCGGGGAATCTGGCTGAAATGAGAGGCGGTAAATATGGCTCTCTGATCGTGGATGGCCTTCCTGCTTGTCGCGCCGGCAAATAGAGAATTGTGAATAAAGTGGGGTGAATTCTCCGGCAGACAGTATTCGGAAGGTCCCATCGAAACCATATGCACTATCTCGACATTTTCGTATGCATCTTTATTCTCCAGCATCGCCTTCAGCAATACCTCCGGCGATCCTGATGCATGACCTACGACAACCCTGTCTCCTGACTTTATCCGCTTTACTGCTTCCTGCGAGGTAGTTAGCCTGCTTTTATATGTCTCCCTCCAGTCCATTCGTGTTCCCTCCTCCCTATCATTTTTTCAATGAACCCTTCGATATCCCTTTCACTCTTTACCACCCATACGGGATATCCCTCAAAGGGTGTCAAATCAACACAGGCTGTAGGACAACCGGTAACGACAAGAATCCCCTCAGCGCCCGGGTCTTCGAACGAGACAATCTCGATCCTGTCCGCCAGGCGTTTTTTTATGTATGCCACCGCCCGTACCCTGTCGTATCGACGGGTACAACCCCCGCAGTATTTCAGCCCGATCCGGCGCTTTTTATTCATCCTCCTCTATACCGCTGAGCTTTTTGGCAACCTTTTTTTTCTCATCCATATTGGTTTGCCGGGAGATCATAATCCGCTGGGCCTGGGGTGACCCGGCACCGTGCATCGACTCGGTCAGATAACCGACGGCGGCGGTTCCCAGCGTAATGTTTTCGATCAGGCGCAGAATTCGCATCCGGTTCTCCGTGGAAACATCCGCTGTTCCCTTGTAGTATTTCCTGATCCACTTGCCGACCTCCGGCGAGCGGAAATCTTCCTCCGAAGGAAGGGTCACCATTGATCCGCCGGCGATATCCTGGGCCAGGCGGGCGATTTCGTAAGGGAAACGGGTAACGTTCTGCTTGCAGACATTGGCCAGGAGGGTGTTGACGTAATACGTGCCGCTCGGTTCGCGGTGCCCCTCCACCGCACACGCAAGAGACCCGCAGAAAAGAGTTTCATTGAGGTGATTCATCTCGATAATCTTGTCTTTGATATGAGAGGCCTTCTGAGTCCCGTTGTATTCGGCAATACACTGGGCGGCACCGATAAGGACATCGCCTACTCCCGCTTTACATGCGTAACTCTGGCGATGATAAGACGCGAACTGTTCCACCAGCTGACCGGCAAAATCCCACTCCCTGTACATGAAGACCCTCTCCCAGGGAACGAAAACGTCGTCGAAGACTACCAGCGCCTCATGTCCGCCGTATATCTGGTTGCCGCGATCCATGGTACCCCGCTCCAGTTTTCGCGTATCACACGACTGACGGCCCATGATATAGGTAATCCCCTCGGCATCCGCCGGAAGCGCAAAGGAGATGGCGTATTCCTTGTCCGCTTCGCGCATACTGATCGTGGGCATGATAATAATCTCGTGGGAGTTGACGGCACCGGTCTGATGACACTTGGCTCCCCTGACCACGATACCATCCGCGCGTTCTTCCACCACGTGCATGAACATGTCCGGATCGTCCTGCTGGTGCGGTGCCTTACTTCTGTCACCCTTGGGATCCGTCATGGCCCCATCGCAGGTCAGGTCGTTTTCCTGTACGTATAAGAGGAATTTTAAGAAACGCTTGTTATACTGGGTCCCGTATTTACGGTCGATATCATAGGTAGTCATCGAAAGGGCGTTCATGGCATCCATTCCCACGCATCGCTGAAAGCAACACCCTGTAAGCGACCCCAGAAGGCGCCCCATCTTCGATTTTTTAACCAGATCCTCAGTGCTCTGGTGGATGTGAGCGAAACGGTTGATCTTTTTACCCGTAATATGCGAGGTGGCCGTCATAAGATCCTCGTATTCCGGGTAGTGGGCGAACTCATACGTAGCGGCAACTGCATTCATGGAGGGACGTATTATGAGATCATCAACGGGGTTTTCCACCAGCTTGCCGAACATGTAAATCTTGAAATTCATTTTTCTCAAGGTTTCTTCGTACTGTTTTGCATTCATCAGAGCCATAACAATTCTCCTGTATGTTTGATTTTGCAACCGCTCCGCACGGCCGGAGGAATCAACTGAGCAAAAACCCTGTGCTTACAGAGAGTTCCGGCGCGCCGGCAAAGCATAAAGTATGTTTATCCCCGGCAGCTCACACAAGTTCTACGCTTAATTTTAAAGAACCCCTCGATTATCGTACCGTTGTCTATAACAGAATCTGATTATTAAGAAAAGAACTTCTCCGTTTACTGCCGGGTTCGACTTAAAAGCATGCCGAAAAATGTTTGTACCCGGGATTTAACGGATGCATCCTGAAGAATTTGGAACATTTTTCCTTGACGAGTAATGCAGCACAGTATAAATCTCACAGATTAGTCTGTTTAAAAAGCGGGGACAGATTATTCCACTGGACTGAGTGGTCCCGTCCCCCAATTGTTTCAAGGAAGGAAATAGTATATCCGTGATTAAATCTCTGAATGATCTAAGTCCGGGAACAAGTGGAACGGTGTGCGAAATAAGAGGCGGGCAGGGATTGATCAACCGCCTTAACGCGATGGGAATCATAACCGGGAAAAAGATAAAAAAGATAGATTCGATGCTTATGAGCGGGCCGGTTACCGTTCAGGTGGACAGGGCAAAAGTAGCCATAGGTTTCGGTATGGCCGGTAAAATATTTATTGAGGCGGATTAACGGACATGATGAAGATTCTGCTTATGGGCAATCCCAATGTAGGCAAGAGCGTTATCTTTTCGCGGCTTACAGGGGTGCGTGTGGTTTCGTCCAACTATCCCGGGACCACAGTTACCTACACGAGCGGATTCATGAAAATAAACGGCGAGCGGGTCGAGATTATCGATGTGCCCGGAACTTATACCCTCGAACCCACGTGTGAAGCGGAAGAAATTGCCTCCGAAATGCTCAAGATGGGCGATATTGTAATCAATGTCGTCGATGCCACAAATCTCGAAAGAAATCTTTATCTGACTCTGCAACTGATGGAATTAAAGATCCCGATGATAATAGCGCTGAATATGTGGGACGACACAAAGCACCGGGGCGTAAACATCGATCTCGAGGAATTGACAAAGATTCTGGGAGTACCCGTTGTCCCGACATCCGGGCTGACCGGCCAGGGAATAAAAGAACTCGTAACAATGATTCCCAAAGCCGCATCTCCTTCGTATCCGGGAAAAAGCCGGGATGAACGCTGGTCACACGTAGGAAAAATAACAAATCAGGTTCAGCAGATATCACACAGACATCACCGGTGGTTTGAACGTCTTGAGGACGCAAGCGTAAAACCCAGGACGGGCATCCTTATCGCCGCGGCAATACTCGTGATCTCCTTCTTTGTGATCCGCTTTATCGGCGAATCATTGATAGGCTACCTGTTCGACCCGCTGTTTGATTCCCTGTGGCTCCCTATATTAATGAAATTAAGCGCTGTTATGGGAAACGGCGGATTTCTGCACGATATAATAGTAGGCAAACTGATCGGGGGTGAAATCCACTTTGTAGAATCGTTCGGATTGCTGAGCAGCGGCCTCTACGTACCCTTTGCCATGGTTCTTCCTTATATAATATCGTTTTATCTTATACTGGGAATCCTTGAAGACATCGGATATCTTCCACGTCTGGCAGTACTCCTGGACACTACAATGCATAAGATCGGGTTGCACGGTTTCGCGATAATACCGACACTGCTGGGACTGGGGTGCAACGTGCCTGCCATAATGGCGACACGCGTGCTTGAAAGCAAGCGCGAGCGGTTTATAGCAGCGACACTGGTATGTATAGCAATACCATGCGCTTCCGCTCAGGCAATGATCTTCGGACTGGTCGGAAAGTACGGCGGACAATATGTGGCGATTGTTTATTTGACGCTGTTGGTGGTGTGGGTAATCCTGGGTACAATCCTCAATCGCTTGTTGAAGGGGTTCAGCCCTGAACTCCTGATCGAGATTCCTCCGTATCGTCTTCCACCATTCGGGACGATTATGCAAAAGCTGTGGGGGAGAACCCGCGGTTTCCTCATAGAGGCGGTTCCGATAATACTGGCGGCTATTCTGATCATAAACACATTCATGGTATTAGGTATATTCGATTATATAGCCGGTTTCACTGCGCCGGTAATAAAGGGGGTGCTGGGGCTTCCCGAAGAATCGGTGACGGCGATAATCATAGGTCTACTCCGTAAGGACGCCGCCCTCGGAATGCTGGCACTGTCAACAATGACGGCAAAACAGATGGTCATCGGCAGCGTTGTTCTGACCATGTCTTTCCCCTGTGTTGCCACAATCGTTATTCTGCTCAGGGAACTGGGGGTGAAAGACTTCATGAAGTCGACCGCCATAATGCTCATTTCGGCTTTAACAGTAGGAGGAATACTGAATGCGATTCTTTAAGGATTATACCAGCGGTACGACTACGGCTGCCGGTATAACCCCTTACTCTTTTTCCCTTCCTCCCGCCCGAACGCTCGCCGTTTCCCCGGTATTCTCAATCGGCAGTACTTCAACGATACTTTTCTGCCTTCTCAAATCCTGAATCTTTCGCAAAGGACGTTCAAGCTGGTTGCGGCGGGTCGAGGTCAGATTATTAAACTCATCCCTGGCTTCTTCGATTTTCTTCCCCATCTTCTCGAATGAATTCACAAAAGAATCCCATTGCTTGTGAAATGTTCCGAGGAGTGACATAATTTCTGACGCCGTTTTTTCAAGATTGAAATTATCCGCAGCCTGTCTCATTATGGCCAGAATGGCATAGAGAGTTATCGGGGAACAGAGTATCACCTTGTTTTTCAGCGCATAGTCCATGAGGGACCTGTCGTTTTCATTCATAAACGCATATATATGTTCATTCGGTATGAAAACGAGCACATAGTCCACGGTATTCTCCTCAGGATTTATATAGTCCCTTGTCAGAACCTCGCCTATACGGTTTTTCGCATCCTTCAGAAACTGGTTTCTGTATGAATTTTTCTCCGATTCCACATCAGTTTCGACATACCGCAGGTAGTTATCCATCGGAAATTTTACGTCCATGTTAACCTTTAGATCATGGGGCAGCAAAAACGTGTAATCGGGACGCTTTCCCACATTTTCCAGGACCTTCTGCTTGTGATAATTGATACCTTCGATAAACCCGGCCAGCCTCAGTACGTCTTCAGCCATTCTTTCACCCCATTGCCCCCGTGCTTTCGTGCTTGACAACGCTATTTGAAGCCGGGCTGTAGTCTCCTGGAGTCTCAGAGTCTGCGAGGCTGTCGATTCCAACTGGTTAGAAAGTTGTCCGAATTTATTTTCCCTGTCTTTTTCCAATTCTATTACAAGATTCCGGACCTTTAAAAGATCCTCCTTCATCGCGACAAGCGTCTGATCTATAAGTTCCTTTTTCCCGTCGAGATCTTTTTCGCCGGCCCGGGTTTGTTTGGAAAGCGTTTCATTGGCGAGTTTAAGAAAATCTTCCGTATTCCTCGACAGGGCTTCCAGCGACAGTGAGCCGAATGATTCCCTGACTCTATCCAGCAGGGAATCGACCTCCCGGATTCGCCTGGATTCGGCCTGTTCAACCGCCTCACGCGCAATCTTCCCCGCGTCCAGCTTTCTTATCAGGTTGATCAAGAGCATAA
Organism: Syntrophaceae bacterium UBA2210; assembly: GCA_002327865.1. Lineage (GTDB taxonomy): Bacteria > Desulfobacterota > Syntrophia > Syntrophales > UBA2210 > UBA2210. Next base: position 115,804 of record DCUQ01000044.1, on the reverse strand, counting down.
CCGCCACCCCCGAAGCAACACCAATAATAAAAACCGGCAGATATTCCATGTAAATGACCAGACTTTCGAATTTTACCATACAGTTATAATGAGACAAGTTTACGGGATATTTGACGTTATGCGCTTGCCATCGGGTCTTCCTGCCCGCATGCGAACGTTACCCCAATAAAACGAAAGATTAAAACGAATCCTGAAAAATCAAAAATACCCAATTTCGACAATTATGTCGAGTCCTGACAAAAAACTAAACATATGCGAACCTGCTGTTTTTACGTCATTTTAACCTGAACCCGGGTTTATTTCGACATTTTGTTCCTATATTCAAAGCGGATACTATGTCTATCGCACGATAATTTCACAAAAATATGTTCATATTTCGGATGGTTAGATCTGTTTCTTGCCATTTGGCACACGAATTGCTTATAAAGTTACTACAGACAGCAAGATCGAATCAAACCTCCTCCGATTCGAGCTTAAACCCTGTAAAACCGGTCAGGTACTAATCCGAGCCTGACAGGTAAGTACCCTTACCCGGGAAGGCGTAACCTTCCCGGGTTTCTTCTTTTTTAAGAACGATGCCAATATATTGTATGTACAGTTCATATTAAATACAACATATGTACATTGTATTCAAGACAGAAAAATCTAAACTTCGTTCAACCCCGGGAGATCATAAAAAACAAACTGGCGTTTTCCCCGCCCATCTGTTAGAAAGTGCCCATTCAGGCGTAAGGAACAGGCTTTATTCATACGTAAAAACGGCCTGCCCCCCTGTAGAGGATCGACACATGAGGATACCGGCACGGCGGGATTGTTATCGTATCATGTACGAAATGAAAATGATGGATCATATAGTGGTCCACTCCCTGCAGGTCTGCCGCGTAGCCATGTTCCTGGCGAATTCCATCGAGACGAATCTCGATTTAAATCTTGTCCAGGCAGGCGCGCTGCTTCATGACATAACGAAAACAAGGAGCATAGAGACTCGCGAAAATCACGCACAAACTGCCAGGGAACTCCTTATAAGCCTGGATTACCCGGAAGTCGGAGCCATCGTCGGACAGCATGTCCTTCTGGATAAATACTTCGCCTCCGACAGTCCTACTGAGGCTGATGTGGTTAATTACTCGGACAAACGAGTGATTCACGACAAGGTAGGATCTCTCACACAGCGAATGAATTACATTATGAAGCGATACGGAACGGAACCGGAACGCAGGGAATATATAAAAAGGCTTTGGGAAAAAACAAGGCTCCTGGAGAGCCGCCTCTTCCACTTCTGTCCGTTTTCTCCCGAAGATATGGAAGGTCTTCTCGGCCAGGACAACTGTTCCCCGGAATTCTCAGACTACATCAGTACAAACAGCGTAAACACAATTAATGCCGGCAGGCAGTCAACGGTTAGATAGAAACCTTATTTCGTCCATACAGCTAAAATTTATACTATTTGTGTACCCGGAACTTTCCTTAAAATCAGTTTTACATGAAACTGCTCATGCTATATAATGAAAACACTTGTAAAAAGAAAAGGATACCACCGATGGTAAATTATTTTAAAAAAGCCGCCGAGAAAATTTATTGCGACGCAAAGAGAGACGGCAGACTTATCGAGGGCGAAACCCTCGACGAATACAAGGAAATCGCCATACGACAGGAAGGAGTCATTCAGACCAACCTGAGCTCTGTTGCCGCAGATTCTGAACCTATGTCGCGCTCGGCTCCTCACACCAGGAATAACGTCGATGATTCTTTCGGCGAGGAAGAAGAGGTTCTTGCAGCGCAAGCCGTCGAATGTCTGGCGAATGAAAAGATTGTCTGCCTGGATACCATCGTCGGGGATGGAAGAGACGGGGTAACCGCACGTTTTATTATGCCTGATGATTATGCGCAAATTGCCTACGGAGTAAAGCTCCTCTTTGAGAATATTCCGGCGGCGCGTGTGGTTGAAAATCCGACGTACACCATTATCTTCTTTTCAGACGACTCCTTTGAACCTAATAAATTCAAAAAGTTGATCGACAAGGACATATCAATCCGCCTCTGGATGGGGGACAAACGGGGGGATCAGGTTAAAATATGCAGGAACAGTACGTATGTCGGCGAGGCCAAAAAGGGAATCTTTCAGTTCGAAAGCTGGCGGGTAAAAGAGATCGACAAACTGGGGATATTTCTGCACTGCGGAGCAAGAGTAGACCATCTCTGGATTTACGATCTTGAGACAGAAAGACCGGAATTGCAGGAACGGGTAACGGGTGTTTCAGGCCTTACAGCTACCGGCAAAACTACGACACTCTGTCGCAAACTGGCCAAACTCCCCAAGGAAACGTCGGAAATGATAGGCGATGACGGCGGAACTCTCGGCTTCGATGGAAGTTATGCCGCTTTCGAACAGGGGGGGCTTTATATCAAGACAGAGGGTCTCGATGAAAGCCAGCCTGAAATTCTGCGTGCCGCCCTGTCACCCGATACTTTTCTCGAGAATGTCGCCATCTCCCGTTATCCCTATATACCCGACTTCAAGGATACCAGCAAAACAGGTAACGGCAGAGCCGTCATAAGGCGGGACAACCTGGGACTCGCCAGTAAGAATTTGAGAGTCGACAGGATCGATTACATTTTCATACTGACAAGAAATCCACTGGCTAATGTCATATCACGCCTGACTCCCGAACAGGCCACAATGCAGTTCATATACGGCGAATCGATCGAAAGCACAGGCGGTGACCCCGACCAGGCAGGTAAATTTAAACGAGTTTTTTTCCTTGATCCCTTTATCGTCGGAGATCGCCTGGAACATGCCAAACTCTTCTATGACATTATCAAGAGAAATCGCATCAAATGCTATCTCGCAAATACTGGAACCATCGGCGAAAAGGAAAAAAAGGTTACGTTGAGGCAGTCTCTCTCCTCGTATGCAGATATATTACGTGTTCAGATGCGGTTCGGCTCCGAACCGGATCACCTCGGTTATCACCATCCCATAAAAAGTGACCGGGCGAACATGGATTACATGACTGCTTACCCCCGGTTTCAAGACAAGGAATTGTTAAAAAGCAAGGTCAGGGATTTTCTGAAAGGTCGGCAATCGTTTCTGGAAAAATTCGAAACAAAGTGGGGGCCCATTCCTGATTATATAAGAGAATCGCTGCCTTACCGGCCCGATCAGATTGATTTCTCGTTTCTCGAAAAAGAATCTCTGGGGTACATTGAATAATCGACAGGAAGAGAGGAACATGATTATAAGAATTGCTATCTTAACCGGAGGAGGAGATTGCCCGGGCCTGAACGGGGTGATCAAATGGATAACAAAAACAGCTCTCGATACCAAACTTGCCGCGAAACGTTCCGTAAACTTCGATGTCCTGGGAATCATGGACGGATGGAAAGGACTGATAGAGGTCGATCCCGATGATCCCGAAAGTTGCGCACTGTATCTCAAAAATCTTGACGAGGATATTGTCAGGACATGGGATCGCTACGGTGGAACAAACCTCGGAACGTCGCGCACGAACCCGTTCAATCCCAAAAACGACCGGTCGGAAAAACTTCTCAGTAATATCAAAAAACTTGGTATCGACGTAATTATTTCAATCGGTGGTGACGATACGCTTAGCATCGCGCATAAATTACACACTATGGGAATAAAGACCGTCGGAATCCCGAAAACAATCGATAACGACCTGAACGGGACGGAGTATTCGCTCGGCTATGATACCGCCATAAACGTTATTATGGAAGAGATCGATCGTTTGAGAACAACCGCAGGATCTCACAGCCGTATCTTTGTCGTGGAAACTATGGGAAGGCACGCCGGATGGCTTGCCCTTCACGGCGGCGAATGCAGCGGTGCATACATTATCCTGATACCCGAACACCCCTTCGATATCAACCGCGTCTGTAAACTGCTGCAGGAACGTGAAGGAAAAGAAATTCGTTACAGTATAATTGTCGTATCCGAAGGGGCAAAGCCGACAGGTAAAAAAGAGATCGTCAAAGATACCAAAGTCGATGATTTCGGACACATGTCCCTCGGCGGCGTCGCGAGTTATGTGGCCGACGAAATCGAGAAAAGGACTGGTCTCGAAACACGCCACCTTATCCTGAGCCATCTGCAGCGGGGAGGATCGCCGTCGGCACACGACCGTCTCATGGCAAGATGGTTCGGTATCGCCGCGGTTGATATGATCATTAACGAAGATTTCGGCCGCATGGTAAGTCTTGTGCGGGGAGAAATCACCAGCGTTCCGCTCAAAGAAGCGGTCATGGAAGGATTGAAAATCGTCGACGTCGATAAATATTATGATGTCGAAAGATATAACGGCCGCAGATCCATTCTTTAATCCATACCCCTACGGCAGAGGGCGATCGCGGTTAATACATAAGCACGAACAGTGCGGTGTGTCCTCACGACCGGACCCGGGCATATTCCTTGTTAGACGTTTCACTCTGCAGCGGTACTGCGTCGGCCGCCACGCTTAAAATTCTTGACAAAAGAAAGACAAGAACATAGAGAACAGCATGTACACAAAGATTCCGATCCATTGACACGCTGTGATTGAAAATCTCCAACGATCTCCAGTCCGGGCAGATCATATGACCATGGAAGCAAAGAAAGGCCGAATAGTAATCGACTGCAACCTGTGCAAGGGTTGCTATCTTTGCGTTTCTGTGTGCCCCAATGAACTGATCGCCATATCCACCGAATCAAATGAAAAGGGCTATTATCCTGCCAGGTTCACAGAAGCAAAAAGTAAAAACAAGAAAGATCTGAAATGTACGGGCTGCGCCATGTGCGCGGTCGTTTGCCCCGATATCGCAATAGAGGTTTATCGTGGATAAAAAGCTGCTTATGAGAGGAAGCCGGGTAATCGGTGAAGCGGCCATACGCGCCGGATGTCGATTCTACGCTGGCTACCCCATAACACCACAGAACGAGATCCCGGAATTCATGTCCGCTGCCATGGCGAAACTCGAGGACGGCACCTTTATACAAGCGGAAAGTGAACTGGCCGCTATTAACATGGTGCTGGGCGCTTCAATGACGGGAGCGAGGGCGATGACCAGTTCCTCCAGCCCTGGAATAAGTCTCAAGCAGGAGGGTATATCATTCCTGGCGGCATCGGAACTTCCGGCGGTAATTGTAAATACTATGCGTGGAGGACCGGGTCTCGGCAATATAGCCCCTTCACAGGGGGATTATTTTCAGGCCACCAGGGGTGGCGGACACGGAGACTATCGTACTATCGTTCTTGCCCCGGCCTATGGCCAGGAACTGGCCGATCTCACAGGAAAAGCCTTTGGATATGCCGACAGATACCGGACACCCGTCATTATACTGGTCGACGGTATGATGAGCCAGATGATGGAGCCCGTTATCTTTCCCGATCCTGTCAATCTCGATGAACTGCCGCCCAAGCCGTGGATACTGGACGGTGCAAAGGGTCGGCCAGGTAGAATAATCAAGTCATTGATTCTGAATACAGTGTCGATGGAAGAGCACAACTGGAAGCTGGCAAGAAAATACAGCATTATCGCAAGCGAGATTACGTGCGCGGAAACCTATATGACCGAAGATGCAAAGCTTGTAGTTATAGCTTACGGGACCGCTGCGAGAATAGCCAAAGGTGGCATAAAAAGAGCGCGTGAGATGGGACTCAAGGTCGGGCTGCTCAGACCTGTTACCCTGTGGCCCTTTCCCGGCCACACTCTCAGGGAAATGAGCAGATTAATCAAAGAATTCCTTGTGTTTGAAATGAACACAGGGCAGATGCTGGAAGACGTAAAGCTGGCACTGGAGGGAAGAAGTAACGTAAACTTTTACGGACGGCCCGGCGGAATTGTTTCTACTCCCGACGAGATAAGCAGGGTAATAAGCAGTCTGTATTACCGCCGGCATCTGGAAGAGGACTGATACATGGAAACGGTTGTATTTAAAAGACCGAGATATATGAAAGCCGTCCCGTTTCACTACTGTCCAGGGTGCGGACACAGCATTATCCACCGGTTGATCGCGGAAGTAATAGAAGAACTCGGCATAGGAGAGAAAGTGATCGGTGTTCCTCCCGCCGGCTGCGCGGTGCTGGCCTACGACTACTTTGACATCGACATGGGAGAATCTCCCCACGGTAGAGGCGCCGCGGTAGCTACCGGTATCAAACGAATGCTTCCGGACAGAATCGTTTTTTCCTATCAGGGTGACGGAGACATCGCCGCTATCGGAACCGCTGAGACTATCCATGCCGCGAACAGGGGCGAAAATATTACCGTTATCTTTGTCAATAACGGCTGTTACGGCATGACGGGAGGGCAGATGGCCCCGACAACGCTGCTTGAACAGAACTCTACCACGACGCCGGGTGGGCGCGACAGGAGACGTGACGGATCCCCGATCGATCTGAGCGAAATACTGGGAATGACACGGGGGGCTGCCTATCTGGAACGTACGGCGGTCAATTCCGTAAAAAACATCAAAAGAACCAGAAAAGCAATAATGAAGGCCTTTCAGGTACAGATTGCGGGCCGGGGGTTTTCACTCGTAGAGATTCTTTCCCCCTGCCCCACCAACTGGAAGATGTCCCCTGTAAACTCCTGCAGATGGATCGACGAAACAGTCACCCAAACTTTTCCTCTGAAGATCATAAAAGACGAAACGGATTAGAAGAATGCCTGCTTCCATGAAAAAAACCGTTTTTGCCGGATTCGGGGGACAGGGGGTCCTGATGATGGGATATGTATTTGCGGTGGCGGCAATGCGCGACGGCAAAGAGGTTACCTATCTCCCCTCTTACGGAGCGGAAATGCGTGGCGGAACGGCAAATTGCACGGTCGTGATATCGAATGAAGAGATATTTTCCCCGGTGGCGTCTTCTCCCGATATCGCTGTGATTATGAATAAACCCTCCCTGTTGAAGTACGAAGGTGTCATGAGAGAAGGGGGCACTATCTTTCTTAATTCAAATCACATCGACAGAATGCCGACACGGGATGACCTGCGCGTTATACGAATACCTGCCGCCGACATCGCAAAAAAGCTGGGCAGCGAACGTGTTATTAATATGGTCATGCTGGGAGCATTTGCGGTACATACGAAAATAACATCCCTTCATTCAATAAGTAACGGACTTTCGGAAATTATGAAAGACGGAAAGACCAGCATAATGGATTTGAACCTCGCAGCACTGAAGGCGGGTGCCGAATATATCCTAAAGGGAGATTAAAGGTGAAAACAGTAAAACAGATAGAACTCCTGCTCGATAACATACCGGGACAGTTGTCAAACATAAGCGACATACTGAGCGATAACCGGATAAACATAATAGCCTGCTGTTACGCTACTACACATGAGGAAAAGGGGATCTTCTATTTTGTCGCCAACTCCCCTGATAAAGCTATGAACGTATTGAAATCAGCCGGATACAAGATAAAAACCAAACAGGTCATAGCGTGCGAGATGCCGAATCATCCCGGGGGCATGAATATTGTACTGAAACTTTTAAAGAACGCTAATATCAACCTCGATTACATATACCCCTGCATGGGAACGGGCAACATCACTGTAGTTATACTGGGGGTGGATTCACTCAGGAAAACCCTGAAAATTATGGAAGATAACTGGATCAAGATATGGGGAGACACCCTTTATCACATCTAAATGTCGGGATGTCGCTTTTTCTCAATCATACCGGGGACATGTCCTTGCCTCTTCTTTTCAACACTCTCCTGCAATACTGAAATGGGATCTCCCCGCAACAAATTGCGGGGAATCTCCGATTGTTAAGGAAAGTATTTATTTTCTATTCGCTCGCTAACCCCGCTGCAAGCAGCGGGGAATGCGCTCGCTGTTCAATTGAAAGCATTATATTTAACAAATGTTCTCCTAAAATCCTTTACAAGAAAGGCAGTCAGTGTTAGCCTTACAAGCTGCCACCATCATTGATTCGATGGCCTTGCAATCATATCTCGAGAGGAAACTAACATACTATGTCAGCCCCAAAAACATCATACAAAGATGCCGGTGTGGATATTGATAAGGCAAACACCTTTATTGAGAAGATAAAACCACTCATTAAACCCACCCTGCGCAAGGAAGCTGTAGGGGAAATCGGCAGTTTCGGGGGATTGTTTCACCTGGATACAGGCAGGTACAAAAATCCCCTCCTCGTTTCGACGACAGACGGGGTAGGCACAAAACTCAAGATAGCCCATATGATGGGAATACACAATACCGTCGGCATCGATCTTGTTGCAATGAGCGTAAACGATCTGATCGTTCAAGGTGCGGAACCCCTATTTTTTCTGGATTATATAGCCACCGGAAAGTTGAATCTTGAGACAAGCGTACAGATAGTAGAGGGCATAGCAAAGGGCTGTACCGAGTCCGGGTGTACTCTCATCGGCGGCGAAACTGCTGAGATGCCGGGATTTTACAAAGATGACGAGTACGATCTGGCGGGTTTCTGTGTGGGTGTCGTCGAATATGATAACCTCATCGACGGATCAGGGATCAGTGTCGGAGACGTGATAATAGGTCTGGCATCGAACGGCATTCACAGTAACGGCTATTCTCTCGCGCGGCATGTATTGTTCAGTCAGGCCGGCCTCGATATTAACGATCCGGTAGAGGGAATCGACGGTTCCATCGGCACGGAACTGCTACGCCCGACAAAGATTTACGTAAAGCCCATCCTGAATCTTATAAAACACTTCACGATAAAAGGCATCGCTCATATTACGGGCGGCGGTCTCACGGAAAACATTCCGAGGATACTGCCCCAGCGCTGCCAAGCCGTTATAATTCGTGGAACGTGGGATACCTCTCCCATTTTCAACATTATACGCGATATGGGCGGTGTTGATGAAAATGAAATGTTAAGAGTATTCAACATGGGTATCGGGATGACTATTGTTGTTCCGGAAAAAGAATCGAAAGAGATCGTCGACCACCTTGAAGCGCTTGGTGAACGGGCGTACATAATCGGCCGCATCAAAGACAGGGAAGCGGAAAGCTCCGCTGTACTATTCGAATAGAGAAATGAAAAAACTAAACCTGGGCGTACTGGTATCCGGCAGCGGATCTAATCTACAAGCCATTATCGACAACATTGAATCGGGAAAACTGGACGCGGTTGTCCGTGTGGTAATCAGCAATGTCCCCGGTGTCATGGCACTGGATCGGGCAAAAAATCACAATATACCCGCAGTTGTTATCGACCATGAAAACTTCGGCACAAAGGAGGAATTCGACCGGGAAACCATTGACGTTTTAAAAAGCTATTCCGTGGATCTCGTTATCATGGCGGGATTCATGAAAATACTTACCCCTGTTTTCCTGAAGGCTTTTTCAGGAAAGATCATGAACATTCACCCGGCATTACTCCCCTCATTCCCCGGCCTTCATGTTCAGCAAAAGGCATTCGACTATGGGGTAAAGTTTTCGGGATGCACGGTTCATTTCGCAGACGAAGGGGTCGATACCGGCCCCATCATTATCCAGGCGGTTGTTCCCGTGTATGACAACGATACGGCAGACAAACTTCAGCAGAGAATATTAAAGGAAGAGCACAGGATATATTCTCAGGCAATTCAGTTTTACGCGGAGGGAAAACTCGAATTTGAGGGACGAAAGGTTCGCATAAAAGACTCCGGCCCGATTGAAATATCGTGCCTGCACAATCCTCCGCCGGAAAAATTTTAATATGATTATTGTGAGCGCATGCCTGCTTGGACTTAACTGCAGATATGACGGAGAGTGCCGTCCCGATAGAGACCTGCTTTCGTCGGATTTAAGAAACTGCTGTGTGCCTGTCTGTCCGGAACAACTCGGAGGTCTCCCGACACCACGTGCTCCTTCCGAGATAATCGAAGGAGACGGGCTGGATGTACTCGAGGGAAGATCAAGGATTCTCTCTTCCTCCGGAATCGATGTTACGGGCTGTTTTATTCGGGGGGCGAATGAAGTTATGCGTATCGTGGAACTCACGCAAATCCGGACCGCAATCATGAAGGAAAAGAGTCCGTCCTGCGGAGTTTATCATATAAAGAAAAATGGATACGTCGAACAGGGTTCGGGTGTCACTGCAGCTCTTCTCATGCGGCATGGTATACGCGTCATATCATCGGACATGATCAAGGAAACGCTGGAACTCGGAACCTGCCTGTTATGAACCGAATGATAAATCATGTATGATACCATTGTACTAGGAAATGATCCCGGTTCCCTCATGGCGGCAATAACGCTGGTAAGCCAGGGAAGAAAAACACTTCTTCTGGTTGAGGATGATCTCCCTGAATGTTTCTCTGAGGCAGGGTATGTGTTCGACATTGATCCCCTTCCCTGGACAGGCATGGGCAGAAACGGGATATTCAGACAGGTGTTGTCTCACCTCGGCATAACCCCTGAAGATCATGCATTGAACCCCGCGCTGCAGATAATCTTCAGGGATCACCGTATCGATCTTTGCGGAATTGCGGATCCGGATCACCGGGAAATAGAGCGCGAGTTCCCCGGCGACAGCGTAGGTTTGGCCGATTTTTACAGCGCCATCGCGAAGAGCGCCTCCTTCGCATCCGGATTGATAGACAAAAACCTGCACCTGCGACCGGAAAACACGCTGGACCGAATCCGGCTGTTGAGACACATGCCCGCCATTGTGCTGAAGAAAAGAACTTTCACCGGAACCATTGAAAATATCCGGAAGAACCCGCTACTGGCAAAACTGCTGGAAGCGCAGATCATGCTCATGTCAAACATTGATCCGTCAGGAATCAGCCCTCTTTCCTTTGCGCAAACCCTTTATTCCTCACTGTCGGGATTCTCTTATCACACAGGGGGAAAATATCTTCTTGTCGAGAAACTGCGGAAAAAATTTGAAGCGGATGGCGGCGAAATAGAAAAGTGTTCCGTTTCTACACTGGATATCGAACGGGTTATTAAGATTAACGCAAAAAAGGATGATGCTGACATCCCCACCATCTATGGGAAAAATATTATAATAAGCACAAAATACGAAGGACTTGCCTCTTTGCTGGAAGGAAACAGCCGTTTCTCCTCATTCAGGGGAAAATACGGCGGCATAAAATCATCGCTCTGGCCATTCACCATACATATCGGCGTGCACGAAAAATGTATTCCTGAACGGATGGGGGCATACGTTGTCGTGTCGGACGAAATAAAAGCTCCGGAAAGAGGTGGTCTCCTGTTTCTGGAAACGAGCGAGCAGGGGGACAGCCTGAGGGCACCCGACGGGAAACGCGCTATAAGCGCCACCATCTTTCTCAAAAATTCACCGTTGAAATTCAGTGACAGTTCTCTTGAAAAAATCTCCGAATCAATGGTGAAAACCCTGGAATCATTTCTTCCCTTTCTGGAAGAAAACCTGGATTTCATTAATCCGGGTGCATCTATAGCAATGGCAAGGACCTGTCACAAAGTTATCAACCATAAATACAGAATGAAAAAACCTTTAATCGGCATATCTTTCATGTCAGGCAAGACACCTTTGAAAAATGTTTTTCTCACCGGAGGGATGTTGATGCCAGGTCTCGGGTTCGAGGGAGAGATCATGTCAGGCATGATGGCCGCAAAACTTGCGATGGAGGAAGATCAAACATGAACAACAGCGAATCGCACGATTTCAAGATCCAGATGCTGGGAAAACCGACCTTTCCGTCACCCGATGTGCCGAGAAGTTTCACCCCTGAAAACAAGCGCCTTCTCTACGATCATTTTCTTTATGACACTGATGATCCATCATCGGATAAAAATATTTACGGTTCCGTCGAGCTGGCAGGCCCGAGGGAAATTCTGTATTTCGACCCTCGCAAGACAAATGCCGCTATCGTTACGTGCGGGGGTCTATGCCCTGGAATAAATAATGTGATACGGGCAGTGGTAATGGGACTTCATTTTCGCTACGGCGTCAGGAGCATCAAAGGCATACGCTACGGCTTCCAGGGCCTTATACCAAAGTACGGACATGAAATAATCAATTTAACCCCGGAAAAAGTCAAAGACATACATACGCTGGGCGGAACCATACTTTCCTCGTCCCGCGGAAGCCAGGATATAGGAGAAATAGTCGACAACTTGTGCCGGATGAACATCGACATATTTTTCTGCGTCGGCGGCGACGGCACAATGAAGGCGGCCAAGCGCATAACGGAAGAGATAAACAAAAGGGGCAGGAAGATAAGTGTCATCGGCATACCCAAAACCATAGACAACGATTTGAATCTGATCGACAAAAGCTTCGGATTCGATACGGCGATCTCCATGGTGGTAAATGCGATACAGTGCGCTCACGTCGAGGCAAAAGGCGCGCCTACGGGCATCGGCCTGGTAAAAATAATGGGAAGAGAGTCGGGTTACATCGCCCTGAATGCCGTTCTAGCCCAGAACGACGTTAATTTCGTCCTCATACCCGAAGTCCCTTTCGATCTGGAAGGAGAAAGAGGGCTTCTGGATGTGCTGAAAAAACGCCTCCATACCAGAAAACATGCCGTCATACTTATAGCGGAAGGCGCCGGTCAGGATCTCTGCGCTTACGATGATCCTTATCAGACCGATGCATCGGGTAACAGAAAGCTTCACGATATAGGAATATACCTCAAAACAAAGATAGAAGAATATTTCAAAAAGACGAAAGAGGAGATCAATCTCAAGTATATCGATCCCAGTTATACCATACGAAGCGTTCCTGCCAACGCGAGTGACAGCATATACTGTGAACTTCTCGGACAGCTCGCAGTGCATGCCGGAATGGCGGGTAAAACCGGAATGGTGGTCGGTCTTTACAATGGAGAGTATGTCCATCTTCCGATCGAAGCGGTGATGTTCCGCAGAAAGGTCGACATCCGGGGAAACCTGTGGATGCGGGTTCTCGAAGCAACGGGACAACCGGTATCGATGAGGAATGAATAGCATTCCGTCCGTGTCCCCCGGTTCGAATTTAAAAATCGAAACAATTTCAAAAAATACTTGCAAAAATCCCCGATATGGTTTAGGAAGCAACCTGATTTTTCTGAAAGGAGTTTATTATGTCCCGATTTTGCGAGGTCTGCGGCAAAGGGCCTGTTGTAGGAAACAGCGTGAGTCATGCTCACAACAAGACAAAGAAGGTCTGGTATCCCAACCTTCAGAAACTTCGAATCGTAGATCCGGATACCGGAGCGATAAAGAGAATGAAGGTCTGTACGCGGTGTCTGCGTTCCGGGGCTGTCAAAAAGGCTGTTTAAAATAATAACACTAACACACGTCATCCGTTCGCCCGGCAACCGCCGGGCGAATATCGTTGTCGATTACGTCAATTAAAAGCTATTCCCCGATAATCATCTTTTTCAGATCCGAAATGTGTATCTGAAATGTTCCGTGGTGCGTCCTGCCATACGCTCTGTGATCTTTATTTAGCATCAATTCTTCTCTGCTGTTATCTTTAAGAAGTACGACTCCTTTGAGTTTACCGTCTTTCATAAAGAAGTCTATACTTCCTATCGCTCCGAATGGAATAGTGTAGGTACCCTCCCCCTTTTTCCCCTCGAGAAATGTTTTCCCCTCTATGCTGATATCCGTACATCTGCTGACGATATCCATCTGATCTACAAAAACGGCACTGAACTTCTTCTCGGTAACCGGGACCTTGTCCGGCGAATCACTCCCGGAAAAGGAAGAACCCATACCCATCATAAAGGGAATACACAACATGATCAAAAAGCAGGTGAACAATCGTTTCATTATCTTTCTCCTCCATTCATCACACAGATGTCTATTTCTTTCCCCAAGGCCTCTATTATTTCTTCCACATCACAAACGAAATCAGGCATTATGGAAAGTTGCACTATCGACTTTTCCCTGTCCACGGTTGTGACGGTCGCAAGGCCTTCATATCCTTCCAGAATATATTTGAGATACGAAACCTCCCTTCGGTTTAATATCAGATTCCTTTTTACCACACCTTCTTCTTTCATGCTGCCTGTCGTAACATCAGGCTCTTGAAACATCAAGAAATAAATCCTTCCTTGACACAACATGACGGCTCTACTATATTTCTCGATCAATCTTGTCATGACGGGAAAAACATGTTGCCTATCACCCGCTGGAAACTTCCGGATACCACATCAGAAGCCCAATCTCTCCTGACCGGGGAGCTGAAAATCAACCCCATTATGTCACAGATACTGGTTAACCGGGGCATAACGAACCCGGATGATGCCAAGCGGTTCCTCTTTCCTTCCCTCGAGCAGTTACATAATCCCTTTCTCATGAAAGACATGGAAAAGGCTGTCGAGCGGCTGACAGCCGCGATCTATGGAAAAGAAAAGATTGTCGTTTACGGGGATTACGATGCCGACGGGATCACATCCACGGCAATTCTCGTAAACTTTCTCAGGGAAATCCATGACGACGTCACCTATTACATCCCTGGAAGAATTGAAGAAGGATACGGTCTCAGCAGGGAAGCAATCGATCGATTCAAAGAGAACGGAACAAACCTCGTCATAACCGTCGACTGCGGTATCTCTAATCGCGAAGAAATAGCATACGCTGTCTCCTCCGGAATCGATGTTATCGTAACGGATCATCATGAAGTCCCGGAAATTCTGCCCGAGTGCAGCGCGGTAATAAACCCGCATCGGAGCGATTGTTCATTTCCGTTCAAATTTCTCGCCGGTGTGGGAATCGCCTTCAATCTCCTGATCGCTCTTCGCGGTAGATTGCGCAATGCGGGATTCTGGAAAGACGGGAAATTTCCAAATCTCAGGGATTACCTGGATCTGGTTGCCATAGGCACCATAGCGGATATCGTACCGCTACTCGACGAGAACAGGGTTATCTCGAAAATAGGACTCTCCGTCGCAAACACTACCGGAAGAGCCGGGCTCAAAGCGCTGATGGCGATAAGCGATATGGGAAAAGAATCCCTCAGTTCCGAATCGGCCGCATTCAGACTTATTCCCCGCATCAATGCGGCGGGCAGAATAGGTGCCCCGGAAGACGCCGTGGAACTCTTACTGACAAAGGACGAGGAAGAAGCGGCCTTGCTTGCCCGGCGTCTCGACGCATATAACAGGGAACGTCAGGAACTGGAAAGAACCATCCTCGACGAGATCGTCGATACGATAGATGCGACGGTTGACATTCATAAGAAGAACTCACTGGTATTTGCGTCCTGCGAATGGCATCCCGGGGTCATAGGCATCGTGGCTTCACGTCTTGTGGACAAGTATTACAAGCCCGTCGTACTGATCAGTATAAAAGACGGCATAGGTAAGGGGTCGGGCAGAAGCATTCGCGAATTCAACCTGTATGACGGTCTCGACATGGACTGTTCCTCGCTGCTGCTTTCGTATGGCGGACACAGGTACGCCGCCGGGATATCCATACGGGAAGAGAATATCGGGATATTCTCCAGAAAATTGAGCAAGGCGGTACGGAAAGCGATCGGCGACAAAAACCCGGCGCCGGAAACCGTGATAGACGCCCTGTGCCGCTTTAACGAGATAGATTACAACCTCATCTCCCAGATCGAACTTCTAGCCCCGTTTGGAAACATGAACCCCGAACCCGTTCTCTGCGCGAAAAACGTAACTATATCATCCCCTATGGTTGTGGGAAACAATCACCTAAAAATGCGCGCGGAAGAAGATAACGCGAATTACGACACCATATGGTTCAACTACGGGCATTTGTCCCCCATCCTGGCGGGGGCTACGGCGGATATAGCCTTCACTCCCCAGATAAACCGCTGGAACGGGAACAGCTGTATACAGCTTAAGATGAAGGACGCGGTGACAGGGTAGAGCCAGGGGGATATCCACTTCTCTCCTTTCAAGTTCCTTGGAACCGGAACCGTCTTCACCACCCGGTTGGTATTCCGCCGGCCGGTCCGCGCTTAACACTCCAAACAGCATCCATTTTTTCACGGAACCGGCAAACATGCCTTGACAGGGACTCGCAGGTTGACATATAAACGTGTGAGCGGTTTCATAGAGAATATGTGAACTGTTTAACAGTAGATAGGGGGGCGTGAAATGGATAAAGAAAGGTGTACCTTTGTCTGTTCATGTAGATACTGGTTTTACCTTACAAGTCTGGTAATCTTTTTAGGTATTTGCATACCTTCGGCTTTCGCCGAGACTCCCGGGCAGAAGAGCGACCCTGCCAATAAAACGGTCCCGGGACCCGTACTGACACAACCCGCCAATGCATCGGTAAACCCGGTAACACAAGCAGCAGTGAAACTCGGAATTTTATCCGGCATCAAGCGAATCAACCAGGTTACAACCTTTCTTACCGCAAACACTCAGAGCGGCGTACTCATTTCACCCGCGAAAAGCCAGCCGGATCAGCATGTGTTTTCCACTTCATTCGAGATTTTACCGCCCGACGATTCAATAATCTACGCGAGCGCCAGCTTTTTCCCGAATAACGACGCCGTGTACGATACCGTCCAGTATGTCGATAAGACACCAAAAGAGTTACAGAAAACAGTCTTCAAAAACTTGCAGCAAAAAAGCGTGCTCAAGAAAAACATCATCCTGCTCGACGGCGGAGCGGTGAAAGTATTCTTGATGCCCGCGGGTAAGGGGTGCGTGGTCATAAAGAAAGAGATTCTGCAATAATAACTAAACGGAAAAAATGAAAGGGGGAGGCAATTATGGAAAATCAGAGGATTTTTTTTAAAAGACTGATTACAATTTTCCTCGTTTTCTTAATTATGGGGGTTTTTGTCAATCAGGCATGGGCGGGGGACATAACCAATACGGGTAACATAACCAATACGGGTAACATAACCAATACGGGTAACATAACCAATACGGGTAATGTTGACGTAACAGGTGATACTATAGTCGGCGGCACTCTTGGCGTAACCGGTGCAACGACACTTGGCAACACTCTTGGCGTTACGGGCAACTTGACGGCTGAAGGAACAACTAATACGATCGGAACCGCCGGAACGTCAGATAACACTATGACAGGTCATGCGAACTACATTGAAAGTACTTACCTTAGCCAAATGACCGGTGGTGGCAATGCCGTGGTAGCGGTGGCCACCGACATAGCGGCGATAGGCGTGAATGGTGGCTCGATAGTGACTGCCACAGATGATGAGCTTTGGGCAAAGACTTACAACGGTGATGGTCTGATTATTGATGCGGACATGATTACCTTGACGACCGCCGACGGCCATGGCTTGACGATCGATAAGACAACCGATATTACGACCCTGACCGGCGGAACCAATTCTTCAACCCTGACACTGGCGGATGATTACGCGACACTTGGTGTTGGAACGGCGTCGACATCCGAAATCACCGTTATTAACGCCACCAATAACGGAACGACAACGTCAGTGGTAATTGGTGGAGACGATAACGCATCTAATTATATTCAGGCGAATGCCGCGGGCGGAGTTAATTATATCGAGGCGATACGGGGAAACGTTCTCACGGCCAGCAGTAACCTGATGACTGCGACTTACGGCGATAATGCAATTACGGCCGCAGGCGCAAACAATATCGAAGCACCTATAAACAACATAGGCGTTGGTACGGCTGCTTCAGTGAATACAATCGGGAACGCCGGAACATCAGCTAACACGATGACCGGTTTGACCAGCATTATTGTCGGCACAAGAGGCACTTCAGTGACAGGCAGCAATACCACTGTAATGCTACTTACTGACAGCGCAAGTATGGGTGTAACCGGCGGATCGACCATTACCGCTACTGATACACAGGTAACTGTACTGACTGAAGATGGCCATGGATTGACTGTCGATCAGACAACCAACACGACCACCCTGACAGGCGGAACCAATTCTTCTTCACTGACGCTGGCGGACAGTCAGGCTACTCTGGGTGTCGGCACGTCATCGACTTCCGAGATTACCGTGCTTGACGCCACGAACGACGGCACGACAACATCCGTGGTGATCGGCGGAGACGATAATTCGTCGAACCAGATGCTGGCAAACGCCACGGGCGGAACAAACGAAATCACCTCAGACGCCGGTAACACGATCACGGCTACCAACGGCAGCAATACAATAACCGGCGGTACCGGCAACACGATCAGGGCGACTACCGGCGATAACATGATCGAAGCAACCGCCGGGAGTAATAACATGTCGGCCAACGCGGGCGATCAGTCGAATACAATTGAAGCGATGGGCGCGAACGGAACAAACAACCTGACGGCCAATGCCACTACCGGCACCAACAATATCAGTGCCGACACCAACCTGATAGTGGGCACAACGCAAAGCACAATGACCGGCGGTGGCAATGCCGCCGTGGCGGTATCCGAAGACCAGGCTACGATGGGCGTAACCGACGGCTCGACCATTACAGCCACGGATACCCAGGCAACTGTGCTGACTGCCGATGGCCATGGATTGACTGTCGATCAGGAAGCTCATACGACTACTCTGACCGGCGGAACGACTTCAACATCACTAACACTCGATGATACAGGAGCTACTTTCCAGAATATCGAGACAGGCGGCCCTGCTAAGGTAACAGGGGTGGCAGACGGTGTCGACGATTATGATGCCGTCAATATGAGACAGTATTGGAAGCTTGAGGACAGAATCGACGCGGGCGTTGCGTCTGTTGCGGCCCTGGCGGCCATTCCGGACCCGGTCCCGGGTAAGACTTTCTCGATCGGCCTTGGATACGGCAATTTCAGGGGCGAAGACGCGATCGCGGCCGGAGCGAAAATGTATCTTGGTCAGCATGTTTCCGTAACAGCCGGCATGGGATACTGTGACAGTACCGCCACGATCAACGCCGGTATCGGCTTGAGTTTTTAAGATTACAGGCTTTTCGATAAAAAGAGGGGGTGTGTTACAAAACACACCCCCTTTCCATTATCATCTCATCAATAAAAACGATCCCCGTTAGTCCCATTCCCTCCTGTCGATAATGGGGGTGTCCGTGTCGGGCAGGATACCTTCCACCGTTTCGATCCTGTCTATCCTTACGGCACAGATTTCGCTGAACACCTTGCCGAAATGGGTGTTATCGACCGATTTATAGTGCTCATCATCCATAACCATGACCGTAAGAAGATCACGATACGCTTCTCTTGTTACAATCACCTGAAACCTGATATCGGGGAACGCAGCTTTCACCCTCATAATCTGGCTCGGCGCCACGAACATTCCCCTGACCTTGACCGCTTCGCCTACCCTCCCGGCAATACCCGAAAGTCTGCCGGCTGTTCTTCCGCAGGCGCATTCCGCTTCGATGATGCTGGAAAGGTCTCCGGTTCCGAACCGAAACAGAAAAAAAAGATCATTAAGCCTGGTTACCACGACCTCGCCCAGTTTTCCAGGTTCGACACATTTGCCCGTCGACGGGTCCACAATCTCGACAATTACGTCTTCGCAGATATGCCATCCGGCTTTCTCCGGACATTCGTATGCGATGTCTCCGACTTCGGTGGCCCCGTACATCTGATATGTATCAATTCCGTATTCATCTTCAAACCGCATTCTTAGTGACGGTTGAAGAGGTTCGGCAACGAAACATGCCCTTCTGAGGCCGAAATCACGCCTGAAATCATACCCCATCTCCTCCGCTTTGTTTATAATGGCGATAAGGAAGCTCGGCGTGCCGGTATATCCGGTGACCTTCAGATCCCGGATCAACTGGACCTGCGTTTCGGTACCCGATGTTCCAGACGGGATCACGGTAGCCCCTGCAGACCTGAGGCCTTCATGAAATGTCAGTCCGGCGGCCACCATGTGGTATGAAAACGTGTTGAGCACCCGGTCGCCCTCGCGAAATCCCGCCGCGAAATACCCCCTGCCCCACAGTTCGTTCTCTCCGAGGTGCGGCTCATAGACGGGCCCCGGCGATGTAAATATCCTGTCGATATCGGCGGTTTCATCGCAAAACCCTCCGAAAGGAGGATCTCGCCGTTCCAGCTCTGCCACCTCTTCGCGTGAGATTACCGGCAGTTTATCAAGATCGTTCACGGAAACGACATCCGATGGCCGCAGCTCGAGACCGTCGAATATCTCTCTGACCCTTCCGGAACGGCGATAGCCCGACTCGACCATCGCGGACAATCTCAGATTGTTGTCTTCTTCCCTTCGCTGTATCGATCTGATTTCCCTGTCGTCAAAAAATCTTTTCATCAAATCCTCTTTTTCTTTATTTTTCAACTTTCAGCCTTTAACCTTAAACCTATCATTTTCTACAACCACCGCTTTCGTCGTTTGTAAGACTTTACATTCGCGTAGGATCTGGCGTCACCGGACGCTCCCATTCCAAGGTAAAACTCTTTTATGTCGGGGTTTTCTTTAAGCTCGGCGGAAGAACCTTCCATAACGATTTTTCCGTTTTCCATGATATAGCCGTAATGAGCTATCTTAAGCGCCATGACGGCGTTCTGTTCAACCAGGATGATCGTCGTCCCCTGTTCCCTGTTTATCCTCTCTATGATGCGGAATATCTCCATGACCACCAAAGGTGCAAGCCCCAGAGACGGTTCATCCAGCAGGAGCAACTGAGGATGCGCCATCAGGGCCCGCCCCATGACCAGCATCTGCAGCTCACCGCCGCTGCAATACCCGGCCAGGGATTTTCTCCTCTTTTTGAGAGGCGGGAAGTAATCATATATCAGATCCATATCTTTCCTGTAGGGTTTACCCCAGCGTGTGGCCGTGCCCACTCTAAGATTTTCCTCTATTGTCAAGTACTTGAAAGGTTGCCTCCCCTCGAGCACCTGAATGATACCCTGCCGCGTTATCGTTTCGGGCGGGGAATTCTGAATGGACTTCTTTCTGTACACGATATCGCCGTCCGTGACCTTTCCGTTCTCCGTTTTGAGCAGCCCGGAAATGGCTTTCAACGTCGTCGTTTTCCCCGCGCCGTTACTGCCGAGAAGGGATACGATATGCTTCTCCTCAACGGAGAGAGAAACACCTTTCAAGACCTGGATAACATCCGAATAGACCACGCTTATATTGTTCAATTGAAGTAACATACTGTCTTCCATTGCTTCCTCTTGTTATCTTCCCGCGACCCTTTAATACGAGAACGGCCAGAGCCTGAAATTGGAACGA
Source organism: Syntrophaceae bacterium UBA2210 (assembly GCA_002327865.1). Taxonomy (GTDB): domain Bacteria; phylum Desulfobacterota; class Syntrophia; order Syntrophales; family UBA2210; genus UBA2210. Next base: position 94,733 of record DCUQ01000044.1, on the reverse strand, counting down.
ATAATCCGCCATACTTCCGCCAAACCTCTCGGCTCCAGCAGAATAAAAAGGACTATCGCCGACCCAAACGCCAGTTCACGCAGCGGCGCCATCGAGAATCCGGCCTTGCTGAGTATCTCGACACCCATGAAGATATCGGTCAGCCAGCGTAATCCCTCGTTCAGTCCAGTAATAAAAATAGCTCCGTATATGGCACCGGCGATACTCCCCAGCCCGCCGATGATAATCATCGCTATGTACTCCACGGAAAGCGCCAGGTTAAACGGTTCGGTCGTGATACTGATCATGTAATACGCCCACAAGGCGCCGGCTATCCCCGCATAGAATGAACTTATTCCGAATGATAGAAGTTTATAGGGGAAGATCGGGATGCCCATACCCTCGGCGGCCCGGTCATTGTCGCGTATCGCTATGAATGCCCTGCCGTAACCGGTTCGCATGATATTGACGGCAAGAAGGGTCATCGCAATCAGACAGATATATATGATGTAGAAGAACCCCCTGTCGCTGTTAAACGCGATCCCGAATATGGATATTCCGGGAAGCACGATACCCATGGTTCCCTCTGTAAGCCCTTCCCAGTGGACAAGCAGATATTCGATGATAAACTGCCCCGCGAGAGTCGCGATCGTAAGATACAGGCCTTTAAGCCTGCCTGAAGGCAACCCGAACATCACCCCCACGAGAGCGGTTACCAACCCGGCGGCGGGTACCGCGAGGATAAAGGGGAATCCCGCCTTTGTGGCAAGTATGGCGGCCGCGTAGGCGCCCACCCCGATGAAAGCGCCATGTCCGAGGGAAAGCTGGCCGGTAAACCCCGTGAGTATGTTGAGGCCGATCGCAGCTATGGCAGTAATGGCAATCATGTTGAATATATAGAGAAGATATGGCCCGCTAGCGTACGGAACGACAGCAAACAGGATCACAAGCCCCGCGATAAGACACGTACGGCCGAAATCCGTCTCGAAGATCGTGAGCTCCTGCTCGTACCGGTCGTTGAAATTACCACATGGATGAAAGCGCAGTTTTCTCATTATACCCTTTCAATCTCTACCAGGCCGAAGAGCCCGTACGGTTTTACCATCAATATGAATACAAGCGCAATGTAGGGAATCACGTCCCGCAGGGAAGTGGAGAGATATCCGCCCGTGAAGGTTTCCAGTAGACCGATGATTATTCCTCCGATAACGGCGCCTCCTATACTGTCCAGGCCACCCAGTATGACTACCGGGAAAACCTTGAGTCCTATCGAAGAAAGATCATGAACGTTTATCCCGTTTATAATTCCCAGTACGATACCGCTCATTCCGGCCACAAGCGCGGCTATGGCCCACGACAGGGCGAACACCTTTCTTACGTGCACTCCCAGAGAAAGCGCGGCCGGCTGGTTGTCTGCGACCGATCTCATATAGATTCCCTGTGAGGAATATTTGAAAAAGAGTCCGAAAAGGATCAGGAAGATCAGTCCGATAGCTATCGACATCACATAGACGGGAGGTATACTGATACTCTTCCAGTGTATGGCTAGACCCGCTGGGAGAAATTCCGGAAAAGTATATAGGTTTCCACCCCATATAAAAAGCATCAGTCCCTTGAATATCGAAGCCAGTCCCACAGTCAGCATGATAACATAGATAAGCGGTTCGCCTATCAACGGACGCAGAAAGATGCGCTCAACTACGAATCCGAGCACAAAGCATCCGGCAAGCGCCAGGGGAAAGGCCAGATAAACGGGAAGCCCCGCCCAGCCGATCATGACCAGAAAGATAAACGCGCCCAGGGCCATCAACTCACCGTGAGCGAAATTCAGCACACTGGAAGATTTGAAGATCATTACAAACCCCATGGCCGCCAGCCCATAGAGAAAACCGATGCTAACTCCGTTTACTAGAAGCTGGATAAAAAATTCCATATAACGAACCCCTTTATAATATTTGATTTAAAACAAAAAGTTATGCTTTGTTTCTTATATTTTACTTTAAAGTTCCAATATCCGTACCCTGGTCTCCAGAGTACCAACTTGTCCGTTCCGGTAGCGTATAGTTGTTTTTACATCCAGGTCTTTTTTGTCCTCGTACATGGCCGTGATAAGTTTCAGGTAGAGCCCGTAGACAAATCTTCTGCGGACCTTGCCAGTTCTTGTCAATTCCTCGTCGTCCGCGTCAAGGAGTTTATAGAGAAGTATGAACTTTCGAATCTTCATGGAATCCGGCAATCTTTCGTTAACCTTTTCAATCTCCGCGCTTATCAGTCGTTCCACCTCTTCCTGTTGAGAAAGATCGGTGTATGTCGTGTAGGGTATCATTCTTTCTTCGGCCCAGTTGCCGACGTTACCCATATCAATGTTTATCAGCGCGCTTATATACGGACGCCCTTCGCCGAAAGTTACCGCCTCCCGTATGTAAGGACTGAATTTTACACGCGTTTCTATAAAATCGGGAGAAAAGGCCTCCCCCTGCTTGTTTCTGATAATCTCCTCCCTGCGCCCTATTATAACGAGATGACCGTCGTCATCGATATACCCGGCGTCTCCGGTCCTCAGCCAGCCGTCCTTGAACGCGTTCTTCGTCGCTTCAAAATCGTTGTAATATCCCCGGAACACCGTCTTACTTGATAAAAAAACTTCCTGATCGTCTGAGATCTTAACATCCATGCCGGACAGGGGCTTGCCGACGGTCTCGGCCTTGACTTCACTGTCGGGCTGAACCTGAAATATTCCACCCGATTCAGTAAGACCGTAACATTGTTTCAGGTTCAAATTAAGCGACCTGAAAAACCTTATAACGTCGGGACTTATGGGATGTCCTCCCGTATAAGCGCTGTAAAACCTCGAACAGCCAACCCTGTCCAGGAGCGGACGAAAGATAGTAAAATCGGCTAGCCATCGAGCGAATCTGAGCCCCGGGCCGGGCGATTTTCCCTGCGATTCCATGTCTACAATCCTGCCGCCGATCTTTTCCGCCAGGCCAAAGAGCTTCCTTCTTATAAAACCGGAATCGCTCATCCTTACACGAATTGTGGAAGCAAGGTCTTCCCAGAACCTGGATGATGTAATAACTATGTTGGGGCCTAATTCGCGGAAATCTTCTACGATCGTTTCACGGGTTTCAGGAAAATTCATCGTGATACCGCCGACCATCGCTACGCCTGCCCCCCACATCTGATCGACTATCCATGCCGGCGGGGAAATAGACAGCCAGTCTGCGTTCATACCTGCCGGAATCGTTTCCAGCCAACTTACGGCCATCTCGATAAAATTGACATGTGACAACATCGCCAGCTTGGAAACACCGGTTGTACCGGAAGTCATTATCATCAGTGCAATATCGTCAGGTCTTCCCTTTGATACCTCCGCGGCAAACAAATCCGGTTGCTTTCTGTCCATATCTTCGCCCAGATCCAGCAGTTCGGCAAAGCTCATAAGCCAGTCATTATCGCGATATGAACTCATACCGGTTCGATCAACATATATCACTTTTTTTACATGTCCGAGCCGGTCACGCATCTCAAGAAGTTTATCAGTCTGTTCCTGATCCTCGACAATCACATAGGAGGCTTGAATGCGGTTAAGGGTGCCTGCCATTTCATCGCTCACCGCCGAGGTAAACAGATTCAGCGCGGCAGAACCGAAGGCCTGCCCCCCTAACTGACTGAACAGCCATTCGGGATGATTATCCATGATAATCCCGATATTATCACCCCTTTTAAGCCCGAGAGCGCTCAACCCCAGGCCCACTTTTTTCGTAAAATCCAGATAGTCACGCCAGTTATACGACTGCCATATACCGTAAGCCTTTTCGCGAATCGCGGTACGATCTCCGAACGATTCCGAATTCTTGAGCAAAATCTGCGGAAGAGTAAGACCTGTTCCTGATACGCCCTTTTTCGGGGTTTTCTGATCGCGATTCGCGGATTCCAGGTTCATTGCGCGTCTCCCAGATATGCCCTTATAACTTCCGGATCGTTCTGTATTGCTTCGGGCGTCCCCTCCGCCAGTTTGTCGCCGAAATTTAAAACCATTATACGTTTTGATATACTCATAACGATGGACATATCGTGCTCGACAAGTATCATCGTCTGTCCCCAGTTCCTGTTTAATTCGTACAGGAATCTCACCATATCTTCCTTCTCTTCAAGGTTCATGCCGGCGAAGGGCTCGTCCAGCACCAGCAGTTTAGGCTCAAGTGCCAGCGCGCGGCCCAGTTCGACTCTTTTTCGCAGTCCATACGGCAATGATCCCACAAGCTTTTTACGGATGGCCTGCATTTCCAGGAAATCGATCAATTCCTCCACTACTGCGCGATGCCGCACCTCTTCCCGCTTAACACCTCGTGTAAAAAGGAGTGCCCGTCCCAGCCCGTAGTCACAATGGATATGTCGCGCCAGGAGCATGTTAGACAATACCGTCATACCGGGGAAAAGTTCGATATTCTGGAAAGTTCTCCCGACGCCGCTGCTGACAAGCTTGTGCGTCGGGAGAGTGGTTATATCACTTTTGTTAAATACTATACGGCCGGCCTGCGGTCTGTAAAATCCGGTAAGGCAGTTCAGAAGACTTGTCTTGCCTGCACCGTTGGGACCGATGATAGCGAACAATTCTCGCGTGTTAACCTCGAAATTGATATCGTTCAGAGCCATAACACCACCGAAGCTCAGTGTAAGACCGGTCACTTGCAAATGAGATTGCAGCCCATCTCCGGCTATTTTCTTGAATATGTCAGGCTGGCCGCGAAACGCTTTCATTATTTCTCCAGAATTTTTATCTCTTCTTTTCCCGGCACAAAGAAGTTTGTTACGGGAACATATTTCCCGTCCTCAGACACCTTGACGATCCTGCCTTTGAACGATCCCTCGTGATCCGTCTTGGTATAGGTGATATTGGGCACAAGTCCACCAAAATCTTCATTCGAGAACGTCTCCATCGCCATATTTATAGTTTTTCTCGTTACCTTCCCGTATTTTTCGCTAGCACGGATGAACGCCCGTTCCATAATCATTCCGACAACGACACCTTCCCAGTAGGAGGCGTCAAACTTGTCGACGGTTTTATAGCGTTCCCACAATTCTTCCATGATCCGTATGCCCGCGGTTTTGTCAACCGGCAATCCTCCTGGAAACTGCATCTTAAGACGATCCCTGATCAAGCCCTCACCCATTCTGAAAAAATCGGGGTCGGTGGATGTCCATGTCCCGAAAAATTCCGGTTCATATTCTATCCTGTCGGCACATTTAAAGGTGGTTATTATCGCCGCCGGGAGCATCTGCATGAAAATATACTCGGCCCCGCTTTTTTTCAAACGCAGCAATTCGGTTGTCAAGTCGAGGGTTTTGGGAGGAAATTCCTCGATCGCCACAATATCTATATTATGCTTCTCGGCGTATTCCGTACTCGGCTTGTGTATGGAGCGTCCGTATGCATTGTTGTATGTCAGGAGACCGACTTTAGGGGCATCCTTCCCTTTATGTTTCGCACGAATATATTCCAGAACCGCGTAACAATCCAGACGGTAACTTCCGAACGGAAGATACATATAATCGACCGGTTCTTTGAGAATCTCCCAGCTTGTCGAGTAATTTATCGTCGGTATTCCGTATTTCTGAATAATGGGCTTTGCAGCAAGCCCCTCGCCTGCGCCCCAGGTGGCAATCATATCCACCCTGTCACTGACCGCAAATTTCCGCACCGCCGCTACGGCCTCGGGAACTTTGTACATGGTATCTACGAGCGTCATATCTATCTTATTTCCGTTTACGCCCCCCTTTACTTCATTCACGTAACGGAAATAATCCTGTTGACCCTTCGCATGAAACTGTCCCCATGTAGACGCCGGACCGGTAAGGTTAATCGCCGCTCCGACCTTTATCGCCTTTGCGTTCACACCTGGGGCCATAACCAGCATGACAATAAGACCTGTAATGATACAACATATCCTGCGCATTGTCTGTTCCTCCTTTCAAAATAAAAAAGCCGGAGAATCTATCTCACGGCCTTTAAACAAAAAAGCCGTGGGCAGTTGCTAGGCCTGCCCACGGCTCATTTAACATCCATTTATGTCAAGAGCGCAGAAGGCAGACCCCCTCAAAAAAACCAAAAAAGCTAAAAAACCTGCCTGTCTGTTTAAAAACTCTGTTCTTCATTTTCTCTTTCACACCCGGTAATTTTCCGTTTAGTTAAAACGAAAACACAATAAAGTCAAGAAAAAATCGTCAGTTCATGTATTTAAAAAACGGAGAGCTTGAGGTGATAATCAGTTTCGTGTCCTCTTTAAGTGCCTTCTTGTAAGCTTCGAGACTGCGTAAAAACTGGTAAAATTCCATATCTTTACTGTATGCGTCGGCATATATCTTTATCGCCCCGGCATCCCCCTCGCCTTTCAGCTTCTCCGATATTTTATAGGCCTCCGCCAGTATTATCGTCCGTTCCATGTCGGCCTTTGCCGTGATCTTCTTGGACTCTTCCTCTCCTTCAGAACGGTACTGTTTCGCCTGACGTTCACGTTCCGCTTTCATTCGGCCGAATACATGCTTTTCATTCTGTTCGGGCAGATCGGCGCGCTTTATTCTTACATCCACGACATGAATGCCGTACTCTTTAGCCCGTTCGGCCGATTTCGCCGTTACCTTCGTCATCAGATCATCCCTGGTCTCGGATACAATATCCGACAAGTCATGCTGCCCCAGTTCAACCCTCAACTGTGCGTAAACGATATCATCCAGCCGTGCCTGCGCGCCCGGTTCATCTCTCACCGTCGTATAGAACCTCAGGGGATTGTCGATAGCCCACTTCGTATAATTGTCGACGACAAGATTCTTCTTGTCCTTTGTGAGTATCTCGGTCGGAGTCGCATCATAGACCAGTATCCTTTTCTCGAAATTGAGCACCTGTTGAATAAAAGGCACCTTAAAATGCAGACCGGGCCCGTATATGCCCTTCAGCGGTTTCCCCAGTTGTATGACAATCGCCTGCTGAGTCTGGTCCACGGTAAAAACCGAGAGCGATATCGCGAGAGCAACAATAAGACCGGCGATGACTCCTATATTTCTTTTTATCTTCATTATCAGCCTCCAAAGCTTTACGACACTATTCCTTGTTTATCTGCTTATCAAGCTCTTTGCCGAGCGACAGGTGCGGCAGCATGTTTTTCCCTATCTTATCCTCGACGATAACCTTGTCGATCCCCGGAAGTATCTCTTCCATCATTTCGATATACAACCGTTTTTTTGTCACTTCCCGTGCGGTCTTATACTCGGTGAGTATCTGCATGAACCTGCTCGCGTCGCCTTCGGCGGATATAATCTTGGACTCTTTGTAGGCTACGGCGTCGTTTGTAATCTGAGCCGCCTTCCCCTTTGCCTTCGGCAGAATTTCGTTTCGATAGCCATGGGCGTCATTTATCATCTTCGCCTTATCCTCTTTGGCGCTTGCGACATCCTTAAACGCTGCCATAACCTCATCGGGGGGATGAGCATCCTGAAGCTGAACGGCTACTATGTGTACCCCCGCTTTATAACTATCCAGTATTTCCTGGAGGATCGCCTTCGTATCCTGCTGGACCTGGAACTTCCCGGTGGTCAGGATGTCGTCTATTGCGCTTTCCCCTACAACTTCCCGCATGGCGGCCTCTGCGGCATCTTTTACCGTCTTGTCCTGATTTTTTACATTAAAAAGGTAATCGATCGCGTCTTTTATCTTGTACTGAACGATAAAGGTCAGGTTAACGATATTCTCGGCTTTCGTGAGCATAAGGCTTTCGTTGGTAACCGTCTTTAATTTGCCGAGCTGTCTGTCTCCTATGGTTCTGAACCCTATCTCTATTCTCTGCACCTGTGTTACCTTGGGTTTAATGACCGTTTCCACCGGCATCGGAGCATGATAGTGCGGCCCCGGTGTAGTGGTACGCACCACCCTTCCGAATCTTTTCACCACACCTGCTTCGTCGGGAGCGACAAAATATATACCGGAAGCCAGCCAGAGCAATACCAGAACCACCAATATCACCGGAATCAATCCGTATTTCCCGCCGAATGGAATCTTGAAAGGAATCGATTTTTTGATTTTTTCAACCGCCTCTTTCAAATCGGGCGACTGCCGGTTACCCCATGGGTTTCCCTCATTATCCTTCCAAGCCATAAATCTACCTCCCTGTGATTCTCTTAAAATTCTCCCACATTTAACATGCCATCAAATGGGTGTCAATACCTATCGAAGAACACATGTTGAATCTCCACGCAACAAGTTGCGGGGAATCTCCGNNTGTTAAGGAATTTTTCATTTTTTATTCGAGCGCTAACACCGCCGCAAGCAGCGGGGTTAGCGCTCGCTGTTCAGTTCAAGAACACATATTGTCTTAATCCCCCATGTATGATATTCAATCAGGCAATCGGAATTTCGAGGAGGAACATCATGAATCCACAGGTATTCAGGGAATACGATGTAAGGGGCACCGTCGGAGAGGATCTGGATTACGACTTTGTCTATAACCTTGGGAAAGCCATAGGCACATACGGAAAAAGTCAAAAAGTAGCGAGCATGACCATCGGGAGAGATTGCCGACTCAGTTCGGAAGAATATCGCGGCGCTCTTATAGACGGACTCCTCACTACAGGTATTAATATCATCGATATAGGCCTCTGCGCCACTCCCATCCTCTATTATTCCATCAGGCACCTGAATACCGATGGCGGAGTCATGGTAACCGGAAGCCACAATCCCCCCGAATTCAACGGGTTCAAGATATGTATCGGCCACGATACGATCTATGGAGAAAACATACAGAAACTGAGACGTATAATGGAAGACGGCCGTTACGCGTCGGGGAAGGGAACGCTCGATCGAACAGATGTCGCCCCCTTTTACCAGGATTATATCTTCAATAATGTCAAAGTAAAAAAAGGCTTAAAGGTGGTTGTAGACGCCGGTAACGGTGTAGGGGGGCTTTTCGCTCTCCCCATTTTTGAACGGTTAGGATGTATTACCACTCCGCTATACTGCGATACTAACGGCCTTTTCCCCAACCATTTCCCTGATCCCACTGTTGAAGAGAACCTTAAAGGCCTTATGCGGCTCGTAAAAGAGAAAAAGGCGGATATTGGAATAGCCTACGACGGTGACGCGGACAGGATAGGCGTCATAACCGACAAAGGGGAAATAATACGCGGAGATCAATTGCTGCTGTTATTCTCAAGATCCATACTCGAAGAAAATCCCGGAGCGACGATAATCGGGGAAGTCAAATGTTCTCAGACGCTTTATGACGATATAGAAAAGAACGGCGGAAGAGGTATCATGTGGAAAGCAGGACATTCGCTCATTAAAGGCAAGATGAAGGAAGAAAAAGCTTTGCTGGCGGGAGAAATGAGCGGGCATCTCTTCTTTGCGGATCGTTATTTCGGTTACGACGACGCCATATACGCTTCAGCAAGACTCCTGGAAATAATTTCCACTACGGGGCTGAAACCCAGTCAGATCCTTTCCGATGTTCCACATATGTTCAACACTCCCGAGATACGGGTTGATTGTCCTGATGACGTTAAATTTAAGGTTGTTGAAAAGGTCAAAAACTATTTCGCGAAGCATTACGCCGTCATCGATATCGACGGTGTACGAGTGCAGTTCGAAAACGGATGGGGGCTTGTGCGGGCATCGAACACCCAGCCGGTGCTGGTACTGCGTTTCGAGTCGAAAACCGAAGAAGGCCTCGAATCCGCAAGAAAACTGGTAGAGAGCGTCGTAAAAAACGCCATGGCAGGGTTCTGATACGCCATGGAATACTCTCTTTTAGAGACTGTTTCGAATACTTTTAACAACATTACAAATCACCAGCATGTCGATGGAGGAAAACGATGTTAAGCTTTGCCCAAAAAAACACAAAGATAACAACTTTACACCTCATGGGTAAGGAAATGCAGGATCTGAGGCCAAAATTGCGGTCGGCTTCACGTGGAAAAAGAACAGTACTCGTCGTTCCCACTCTTGCAACAGAATTTACCCTCGGAGAAAACAGGCCGGTTTTTCTGAATATCCTCAAACAACTCGCTAAAACCACTTACTTATACAGAATAATTTTCGGCCTCGATAGGGCGACGGATGAAGAGGCGATCGAACTTGCCAATCTTGTCAAAAGCTACGGCATCAAAAATTATATAATTCAACACAACGAAGGAAAGGGTTTCAAGGCGCTTTACAATAAATTTAACGATGACGGGTTCGGGGTCGAACATGCCGGGAAAGGCAGAAACATGTTTATGTCTTTCGGCGTCGCCCAGGCCCTGGACGCGGATTATGTCGGAGTAATAGACGCAGACATCAAAACGTTTCATTGCAGACAGCTCGACAGGCTTTTATATCCCGTGATTGCCCTTAACTACCAGTTTTCAAAGGCCTCCTACCTGAGAATAGGAGACAACAAAATGTACGGACGCGTAAAGCGTCTCCTGCTGGACCCCTTGCTGCTGGCCTTGAAGAGAAAATTTTCCGAAGCGGGAAACGAAAAGTTTCTGAAGCTTATCGACTATCTCCTGTCGTTCGATTATCAATTGTCCGGTGAAGTCGCATTCGAGATGAGCCTCCTAAAACGAATGCACTTCGCAACCAACTGGGGAACCGAAATATTCACGCTCGTAGAAGTATACAGAAAGGCGAACAATATAGCTCAGGTCCAATTTTCGGCAAAACCCTTCGAGCACAAGCATCAGGTCGTTTCATACGATAACTCCGAAGCCGGTCTATATAAAATGGCCATCGATATAGTAATAACACTTTTTTCAACACTGGTGATCGAAGAAGGGTTGGAGATTTCCGACTACTTTGTCAGGGATATAGTCATAACGTATCTAAACGTGGCAGACGAATTAATAAACAAATATTCGGATAATGCGTCTTTCACAAAGCTGAACTACGATCGTGATGCCGAGTCCGCCATGGTTCGGAGAATATTCAAGGACTCGATCCTGACGGCGGGAGATTACCTGACACTTCCCTGCCACCTTCATGACAGGTTTTTATGTATCATCGCGGGTGACAAGAGGTTCAGCAAATACCGTGAAGCCGGGTTAATCAATGATCTGATAGCCTACGAAAAAGAGAGCCAGGGACAGATCTTCGAGATGCCCCAGACCGCTTCGTGGGAACAGATAATTGCAAAGCGGCCCAGGGTATTTAATGAGATAAGAGACGCGATTAAAAGCGAGAGTGCATTTTACACGAGGATCTGATATCGATCCTAATCGCCACCAGCCACCAAAAGAATTCTCAGGTCCATAACATTTGTCATGGTCGGTCCGGTTATCAGGAGATCACCGATTTTCTCGAAAAAGTGGTATGAATCGTTGTTTCTGAGATATGCCTCCGCGTCCAGTCCCCTGACCCTGGCAACCTGCACCGTCGAACCATCGGCGATTGCCCCTGCCGCGTCGGTAGGTCCGTCCGTACCGTCCGTGCCGCCGCTCAGAAGTGTAATTCCTTCAAACCCGTCTATTTCGATGGCAGCGGCGAGCACAAATTCCATATTACGTCCGCCGAGGCCATCCCCCCTTATCGTCACTGTCGTTTCACCTCCGGACACGATACACCCAGGAGTGGATACGGGATTACCTGATTTCAGTATTTCCCTTGCAATGGCGGCATGAACCTTCGCCACTTCCATGGTTTCTCCCTCTATGGACGAAGAGAGAATGATCGTCTCATACCCTAGTTCAAACGCCTTCTGTTTCGCGGAAGAAACCGAAAGTGCGCAACTGCCTATGATAAGGGCAAAAGTCTTGTCGAAGACCGGATTTCCTGGTTTGGGTGTTTCGGGCACTGTCCCGCTTACCCCACGTTCCAGACGGGCTACTACGGAACGGGGCAGTTTACTCTCCAGATCGTATTTATCCATGATCTTCATGCAATCCCCGAAAGTACTCCCATCGGGTACGGTAGGCCCCGATGCGATCGCGTCGAGATCGTCACCGATAACATCCGACAAGATCAGCGCAACAAGCGTCCCCGGAAACGCCGCCTCGGCGAGTCTTCCTCCCTTTATGCCGGAGAGGTGTTTCCGTATTATATTGATTTCGTGAATATCGGCGCCGCATTCCAGGAGAGCCTGGGTGGTTTCCTGTTTGTCATGAAGGGAAATACCGGAAACAGGCATCGGCAGCAGTGCCGACCCTCCCCCGGATATAACGCATAGAACCAGATCCTTTTCTCCGGCTCTTTTCAACATATCCAGCATCCGCCTTGAACCGTCGACCCCCGACTCATCGGGTATGGGATGCCCCGCTTCCGTCACGGAAATGGTCTTGAGGGCGAGACCATGTCCATACTTTGTGATTACCATTCCTTCCGTTATATATGATCCCAGGATGCTCTCAAGCGCCGCCGCCATACTCGCACCGGCCTTTCCGGCACCGACAACAATAACTCTGTCAAACAGATTCAGATCGTACTCCCTGTCGCCGATTATCAGTTTCTCCCCTGCGAGCGTAATGGCACGCCTGACAGCCTCACCGGGATCAGCGGCCTTCAGGCCGGCATCGAAAATTTCCCTTATATCGCGACGAAGATTCTTCATGACGTTGTTACTCCAATGTTTTTCAGGTTACGTTATGAGGTGATTAACAATTTACATTCGAGCAGACCCGTTTCTCCGTCTTACTTGTCACCTCACTTTTTATCGCTTCCACGGCGTCCTTGAGTGTCCGGAACACGTTCTCTCTGAAATCGCCGGCAACCACAACCAGCATGATATCGTCACCCGGGAAAAGTCTCCCCTCTTTCACCTGCGCAAGCACCTCTATTATGCCTTCGCGCTGTTTCATTTCAGAGAGGATTTCCTCCAGCCGTTTCCGGTCCACCTTTACAAACAACTCACTGACGGGCGTCCCATCTCTGGATGTATTCCTCACGACGCCATTGTGGCAAAGTATCATTCCCGCATTTTTATAATCGGGGTGAGATTTAACTCTCAGGATCATATCCATCAGATTCATCCGTTACCTCCCAAGTTTACATAAAAACTGTTTATCACAGAGAAACCGCAGAAATCAATCACGCTCTTGACTGTAACGGGCCGCTGTGAGAAAAGAGATTCATGTACGTAAAACGAAGAACTGGAAAACGTCGGCGAGATCTCCAGAAGATGGGAGATTTTCTGGAAAAGACTTTGAAAAAAAGGGAAATCCACATCGACATAGTGGATCACCGGATCCTGCATACCTGGAACAGCGCTGTAGGACCCCAGATATCCGCTCACACAAATCCGTTCAAATACAGGAACGGCACATTATTTGTAAACGTTTCAAACCCGGCCTGGATGCAGCAACTTCGTTTCATGAAGCAGGAAATCATAGAGAAGATCAATGCCGAATCGGGAAAAGAGGATATAAAAAATATATATTTCTCGATAGGCGACATCCGGCGTAAATCCGTAACGGCGACAGATCATCCTATAGATTTCAGCCGGTATCCGTTAAAAAAAAGAGACAGAAGGCTCATCAGGGAAAACCTCTCGCAGATCGAAGACGAAGAGCTGAAAGAAATACTGGAGAGGGTCATGAAAAAAGAAATCATCAAACGCAGACTGAGCGGCTAAGACGGACGCAGATCACTTCTTGTTGAATCGCCCGCCGATATCTTCCCTCATTTTGATACGGGATTTTTTGACCTGATAACCGAACCTATGACGGAATGGCCAGAGACGCCCCGCCCAGCATCCGATCCATCTCATCGGAATATCCACCGTCGCTTCCATAAATAAAAAGCGGCGGCATAATCTCAACCTCTTCGCCCGCGCCTTTGACTCCCTCGGCAAGGATAAAAACCGCCCCCGACAGGCTGTCGGAATAGACGATGCGGATTTTCTTGGGTTCCATACCATGCCTGCGCATCCCGGCGATCAGTTGAACGCCTCTCGAAGCAGGATAGATGACATATGCCCGTCCGTAATCTTTTAACAGATACCTGGCGGCGGCAAGGAAATCATCTATCGTTCCAGTGATTTCATGCCTTGCCACAGCCCTTTCATAATTCGGATTTATCTTTCCGGAGTTTAATCTCCTGTAAGGCGGATTAAACACAGCCGCATCAAACGACTTCGGGGCAAAGGTCTCCCTGATTCCCTTAACATCGCCGGGATGCACCCTGATTCTGTCTCCCAGCCCGTTCAATGCTATATTCCTTTCAGCCATGTCGGCCAGTTCCTGCTGTATTTCGACCTCGGCTATCTTCGTCTCCGGGAACCTGAGCGCCAGGATCATGGCAATGACACCGCTCCCGGTCCCCAGATCAACGACTCGTTCACCTTTTCTGAGCGTTGCAAAATGAGCAAGTAACGGAGAATCCACAGAAAACCGGTATCCCTTTTTCTTCTGCAGAATACTCAGAGAACCGTGGAAGAGTGTATCCATCGTTTCGTCATCACGCTTCAGTCCGCTGTTTCTATTGTTCATTAATAATGCCTCGCGCAAACTTCTACCGGAAATACCAACGGTGCCATGAGTAAATATGAAAATTTGATGTATTGCAACAGACAATCGATACTTCTCTGACCATTTTGAAAAGCGGTGAAGTTTTTTCGTCAAAAAGAGCCGGCTTTCAAGCTTTCGTAAGGATCTCGGCACCTTTGGAAGTAACGAGGATTGTGTGTTCAAACTGGGCGCTTATACTTCCGTCGGCGGTAGTAACGGTCCATCCGTCTGTTGAAGATGTCACTACTTCATACGATTTTCCCATATTAATCATCGGCTCGATTGTAAAAGTCATCCCCTCCCGAAGCCGTATTTTATTCTCCAGGCTGAAATGGTGCAGTACATGCGGCTCTTCGTGAAAATTCCTTCCGATCCCGTGCCCCCCGTAGCTTCGAACGATGGAATATCCGAACTTGCCGATATACTGTTCAATTGCCCTGCCCACTTCATACAGATATTTCCCGGGATTGACCGCGTCGATCCCTCTGTACAACGCGTTCCTTGTTCGATTCACCAGATTTTTCGTCTTCTCATCGACAGTGCCGATCATGAACGTGCGGGACGTGTCTCCATAGTAACCGTCCAGGATAAGGGTAACATCGACATTTACGATATCACCTTCCTTGAGAATATCTTTTTCGGAAGGAATGCCGTGACACACAACATCGTTGATTGACGTACAAATGCTCTTTGGAAATCCTCCGTAATTCAGAGGGGCTGAAACAGCACCGTGTTTCTGAGTAAATGCTTCACAAAGATCATTGAGGTACAGCGTCGAAACGCCGGCTTTTACAAACGGTTCGATATAATCCAGAAGCTGAGCGGCCAGTTTTCCGGCCTTTCGCATCTTTTCGATTTCTTCCCGGTTCTTAATAAGTATCATAATCCTTCTTTTACCCGGCACCGATGATTTTAGGGGTACCCTTAACGGCTATCGACCGCTCTCCCGCATCTTCTTGTGTAATCTTTCGGCCTGCAGCAGAAATGCCTCCAGTTTTGCCGTAATGATCTGGGGGAATCTGCTTCCGTCACCCTCAATTGTCAGGAAAGGAAATTCCTGGACATCGCCACGCAGCCGTCTCACCCTGTCGGTTACCGCTCCCGCCGACAGTTTTCCCTCCATATTCATTTCAACCGTCAAGATCGCTTCCGCAACCCGGGTCGGCATACAGCCGAAAGGACCTATGGAAATCACGCCGCAATAGTGATCGAGTACCTCATGTATCGCCGTACCGGTTGTCAGAATAGCTTCTCCGGTAAGTTCCGGATTTATAAGATGCCGTGTATGTTTTATGACATTATCGACATCGTCCAGTGTATTTTTACATAGATCGGATTTCGACAATATGTTTCTGATAACCTTTTCATATTTTCTCATGAAAACGCTTCTGGCAGACAGGGACAGCTTTTCCCTGAAAGAGTGAATCCGGGGCGACAGTTCGTTCTTCACCAGCCAGTCCGTGTAATAGAGCCATTCCGAGAGCGGGGAAACTTTTGCGGCGATTCCTCGATCGGCAAGCTCTTCCACGATATACTGCCGTGAAATATCGTCGTGGCGGACGAATATCTCTCCCGTAAGCAGGACCGTCGGCGTATCTTCCATTCTTCTTTTAAGCGGGATCTTCTTCAGGTTATTCGCAACGATTTCAAGAACTTTTTCGATATCTTTCAAGGTGTGCCGCTTTATCATGACACCCAAGATTCTCTTCCATTCCTCTTCGAGAAGATCCATAGCCGTATCCCGGTCGACCGCGTTTGTGAGTAGATTGGAATATATTTCATCAAAGGTATCCGCTATGACCGTGCCGAACCAGAGCGTGGCTACAAGGTTAAAAGTGCCGAAACCGGCGTAACTGTTTTCCGAAGAGAGAGAGAATACGGCAATATTTTCCAGATGCAGTCTGCGTATGAGACCCTTTATGAACTCGGCATATTGACCGAACCTGCACGGACCGGAAGCGGTCGGCATAAAATAGATCAGAGCCTCGTCGTTGTTATCCCGTTCACTGATATATTTAAGCAGGCTTCCAACCGTCAATAAGAGAGGCAGACATTCCTTGCAGGACGTGTTTCCCCTGCCGAGCTTAAGCTCCTCTTCTCCGGCAGGCGGAAATGCCGATGTACGAATACCCGCTCCGTTGAATATGGCGGCACCCGCTTCGCTGGTATATCTGCCCATCGAGGGCATGACGAGATGCACCTTCGGGTCGGAGAGGCGATATTCCTTTCCACCCGAATCGACAAACACCTGCTTGTTGTCTTTTGTCACTACCGCGGCGGGCACGAACTTCCGGGAAACATCGACAATCTTTTCCCGTTTTTCCAGTTCCCGGTATCTCGCGATAATATCGATGAACGCCTCTACCCTCGTTTCCAGACCGGCATCCGCAACGTGACTGTCCAGTTCCAGGGTCAGCGAAGGTTTCCTTCCCATAATATCCCTGAAATATCCGACGAGAAAAGAATCCGGACCGCAGGAGAAGTTTGTTATGTAGCATCCGAAAAGCCGGGGGTGTTTCTTGACGAAATCGGCGACTCCAAGAATGCGCTGCCCCGCGGACCAGTACATATTTTCAACCCCGGAGCTTTCTCCCATGGGAAGGCAACAGGCCGGAATTACCCTTATGTTTCTGGAAGCAAACTTGTTGGGTATACCCATGTGCGCTTCCGTTACCAGAGCATTATAGGATCTTCCGAAAATTACAACCGCGAATTCGTCCGGACTATCTTCGATCCGCCGCAACTCGCATGAACAGGTTTCCGCCATAGCGTCGAACACGGCATCCTGTTTCTCCGTAGCCTTTGCATACGCCAATACGGCCTTTTCCCTGCCGACTTTGAGAGTTTTTGCCATACCGGTAAAAACAGTCTCGACCGGTTTATAGCCGCCGGAAAAATCGACGACGGGAGACAGTACCCTGCCCTGCGATTTCAGGTTCTTATATACTTCATGGTTCTTGAACGCCGTATTAAGATAAAAAGGTTCGCTCTGCGACAGCGGGCATGTTACTCCCTTGCCTTCCGCCGATCGTATGTATTCACCCTTGAACTGCGGCAGGAAAAGGTAATCGGGTCTTTTCTCCAGAAGGTTTAAAAAGAATCCGTGTGAGATCTCGGCGGGATAACAGAAAGGAGCGTTCGCCCTGTCGATACCTTCCTGTTCCGGGTTATCGGGGAGTATAATTTTGAACCCGAGTTGAGAAAAAAAGCTGTAATAAAGGGGGAAATAGGTATTGACGAGAAAGGCCTTGTTTATTCCTATCGTTCCGGCTGTCCCCGGTTCTTCCGCAGATTCGATATGTTTGTCGAAGATTTGTCGTTCATAATGGGCGACGAGATTCAGTTCCTCTGTATCAACCTTGATTTTCGATCGCAGATTATACCACCGGTTGCAAGCGCCTCCGAACGGAAAGGTTTT
Source organism: Syntrophaceae bacterium UBA2210 (assembly GCA_002327865.1). Taxonomy (GTDB): domain Bacteria; phylum Desulfobacterota; class Syntrophia; order Syntrophales; family UBA2210; genus UBA2210. The sequence continues at coordinate 76,867 of DCUQ01000044.1, read as the reverse complement.
CCCCTCTATCCTGATACGCGCGATTTCGCATTTCCTGTCGCATCTTTCTTCCCCGCCATCGCAGATAAATGGATCGCCATATTCAATTTCCCGGTCCCGCAACGTCTCCAGGGAAAAGCCGATCTCCTTCATCAAACCTGAAGCCAGCCGATGTTTTATCTCAAGAGCGACTCCGAAAGCGCCGATAAGCCCGGGATCGGGAGGAACGATAATACGTTTTCCCGTAAGAGACGCCATTGCAAGCGGTACGGCCCTGTTAAGGCAGACACCCCCCTGCATGAAGACTTTTTTACCGACCGGTCTGCTTCCTTTGACACGATTGTTGTAATTCATGCAGATGGAGTAAACGAGACCCGCCACTATATCTTCCCTGCCGATTCCCTCGTTGAACGCATTCTTGATATCGCTCCCTATGAAGGCCGCACACTGATCATTAAAATTAGGCGGATTATTTCCCAGTATGGCAATATCGGCGATTTCTTCCATCTCTATTTTAAGAGTTTCTTTTGCCGCCTCCTCCAGAAACGAACCGGTTCCGGCGCTGCATGCCTCGTTCATCGCATAATCGGAAGCGACTCCGTTTGTTATATAGGTATACTTCGCGTCCTGACCGCCGATTTCGAAGATGGTATCAACCGATTTGTCAAAGAAAAGGGCACCGGTTGCATGAGCTATAATTTCATTAATGATTCCGTCAGTTACGGCATGCAGACCCGCTATTTTTCTCCCCGAACCCGTAACTCCGAGGCCCACGATATGGATACGGTTACCGAGACCTCCGAGCTGGTTGATCAGCGACGCATAACAGTTTCTCGAAGCCTGTACAGGATCGCCGTTTGTCCGCAGATAGATCGAGGCCAGTATTTTATTATCATCCATGCGTAAAAGGATTGCCTTGGTAGTGGTGGAACCCGCATCGAGCCCGATGATACAGCGGTCACCTTCATGAGCCGTACCCCTGGCAGCCGTTTTAAATTCCACCATATTTTCGAAGTTTTTCAGCGGCGGAAGAAAAGAGAATGAACCTTTTTCTTTCCTGAAAAGCTTCTCCGTTCCCGGGAACGGTGTCGTTTTATGTTTTAACGCCCACAGAGCGCATCCCAGGGCTTCGAAATAAGGCGCTTCATCAGGGACAACGAGGTTCTTTATCTCTCTTCCCAGATAATTGAGCATAACGGAATTCCGGGTGCACCCTCCGATGATCATAATATCGTCTTTGGGTATCTGTTTCAGGATTTCCAGGATCTTGCCCGCCATCATCTTGCACAGTCCCGCCGCTATTTGACCCTTCGGAACACCTTTGTTCATGGCGTGAGTACAGTCGCTCTTGCAAAAGACACTGCAACGACTTGAAAGCCTGTACGATTTTTCCGACCCGGCGAGGGAACCGGCCTGCTCCATCGAAATTCCCATTCTCCCGACCTGCTGAAGGAAAAACTCTCCGGTACCAGACGCACACTTGTTGCCTGCCTGCACCGTGGATATTTTTCCATCCTTTCCGAGGGCGTAAACCATAAAGGTTTCACCTCCGGCGCTGATAATCGCATTGTAGTGTTTTCCATGGCCATTGAGGTGGGCCAGGGCATTCTCGGTAGCTTCAGGTTCCGGTATGGATGTGAGGTTAATGAACCGGCTGAATTTTCTGCCGGTAACGGCGATCTTCGAATCATCATCTATATCGAAACGTTGTATCGCCTCCGCAAGAATCCCCTGGGGATTACCACTGTGGGGGGTTACACTGGTGTCGATTATGAAGATTTCTCCGTTGCTGTTTTTCGACAAACGAACAATCGAGAGCGTCGAAGCTCCCATGCAAATACCGATCGAATCCAAAAGACAACTCCTTATACATTCCCGCGGGTATCAGCTTAATACCCGATATAATACGGCAAATTAAACCATCAGAGCGTAAGAAGATATTATCAATATAGCTAATATTTGTCCTCCGTCTTGATCACCGGGAACCTATAACGCACTATCATAAAAACAAGACAAAATAAACGGCATCTTTGCTCGACAGGAACAAATCCGCCTCAACAGGTTAATGGATGTTTTCGATAATACCTGCTTGACAAACACGGGGCAATATAAAATAACATTCATGATCCGTTTTTTATAATATTATATCCCAGGTCGTGCTGTTTAAAGAACCGAACATCTACAACTCGATAGAAAGCTCTCAACATGACGGATTTCAGCAACGTAACCATCGGAGACCTGTTAAAAAACACGGCGCTCCGGTATCCGGAATCGGAAGCCCTGGTTTACCACCAGGATGCCGTAAGACACACATACTCCGAATTATACGCGCGCTGCCGCTCGGTGGCCAAGGGATTCATGGCCCTGGGCATCAAGCGAGGCGACCAGGTATCGGTCTGGACGACCAACCTGCCCGAATGGGTATATCTGCAGTTCGGACTCAGCATGATCGGCGCGGTATTCGTCACCATAAACACGAGTTACAAGTCGAGTGAACTGGAATACATATTGCGCCAATCCGATTCGACCGCTCTTGTGATTATGGAACAATACCGGGATTCCAATTTCTATGAAATTGTAAGGGGCGTTGTTCCCGAACTGGAATCCTCTTCTCCGGGAATGCTCAGCTCCGGGAAACTGCCGATGCTGAAAAGTATCGTCTACATCGGGGAACGCGCCGAGACTCCCGGCATGCTTTCCTTCGCCGATGTCGTCGCGCTGGGATTAGATATCAGCGACCGTGAACTCTATCTGCGCATGAACTCCCTGGATGTGCACGATACCATCAATATGCAGTATACTTCGGGTACCACAGGGTTTCCCAAAGGCGTCATGCTCACACATTACAACATTGTAAACAACGCCCGCATGGTAGGGGATGTAATGGGTCTAACCCCCGAAGACCGGCTGCTGATCCAGGTACCGCTGTTTCACTGCTTCGGTTGCGTTATGAGCACCCTCAACAGCGTCTATCACGGTTCAACCATGGTTATGATCGAATATTTCAAACCCCTAGAGGCACTGCAGCAGATCGACCAGGAACGCTGCACTGCAATAAACGGCGTCCCCACCATGTTCATCGCCATGCTCGATCACGAGGATTTCGACCGCTACGACATGTCGTCGCTTAGAACCGGCATCATGGCCGGAGCCCCGTGCCCTGTAAAAGTAATGAACCAGGTGCGCGAGCGCATGCATTGCCCCGAAGTAGTAATCGCCTTCGGCCAGACCGAAAGTTCGCCGGTCATAACCATGACCCGCCGCGACGATCCGGTCGAATTGCGGGTTTCAACAGTGGGAAAACTGCTGCCCGGTATCGAAGGCCGGATCGTAGACCCGGAGACCGGCAATCCTCTCCCCCCGGATACCAGGGGTGAAATCGTAACGCGGAGTCCCTGCGTGATGAAAGGCTACTACAAGATGGAAGAAGCCACCCGGAATGTTGTCGATGCCGATGGGTGGCTGCATACCGAAGATCTGGGCGCAATGGACGAGAACGGATATTTCAAGGTAACAGGCCGCATCAAGGAGATGATCATCCGGGGCGGCGAAAACATCTACCCGCGCGAGATCGAAGAGTTCCTTCACGGCCATGAAAAAATCAGCGATGTTTACGTGATAGGCGTCCCCGATAAAAAATACGGCGAACAGATCCTGGCCGTGGTCAAACTGCATGACGGTCAAACCGCATGCGGGGACGATCTGGCGGCTTACTGTCGCAAAAAGATCGCCCACCACAAGATACCCCGCTACTGGGAATTTGTCAGCGAATTTCCCCAGACCGCCAGCGGTAAAGTCCAGAAGTTTAAACTGGTGGAACAGTTTGCTCACAGGTACTCGACATAAGCAACATGCGAATATATAAGAGGGATGAGGGTTTTTTAAGACAAATTCCCGGGTTCATCATCGTGAGCGGTATACATCCGTCTATCGTTTTACCATCTCCATCCATATCCGTGCGGCCATTCGTGCGTCGTCGAGCGCACGGTGTCTATTGATATCTTGCCCTACCTCTCCGAAAAGGTGGCGGTACACCGTATCGAGCCTGTAATTGGGCAATCCCGGATACATTTTTTTGCTCATCTTCAAGGTACAGACGGCCTCGTTGCTGAATTTCAACGCGATACGTTTAAACTCCTGCCTGAGAAACGCCATATCAAACCGGGCGTTATGGGCGATAATGACACTGCCTCCGAGAAAATCATATAATTGCGGCAGGACTTCCTCGGCCTCTTGTTCCCCCGCGAGTATTTCATCGCTTATCCCGTGTATACATTGCGCCTGCCGTGGTATTTTTCGATCGATCCGTATAAGGCTGGAAAATTCAGATGTAAGATACCCCTCGTCTATAACAACCGCACCTATCTCGATAATCCTGTGACCGCTTCGCGGAGAGAGACCGGTTGTTTCGACATCAAGCGCAACGTGACGTGAAGTATTAAACATATTGATCGAACGAGATAACATACTAATTCTTTTTGGCTTTTGAAACTTCTAACAAACAGACAGGATTTACTTTCCCGTGTTGTCGAAGATTCACGGCGATATGATGAGGTCCTGCTGGGGTGGCCGGGAAAGTTCTGACTGTTTTATGATGTTTGCCCATACCTATAAAACCATGGAATGGGAAAAGCAAGGATTTTAAACATACCGCTTCTTCGGGGATAGAGATAAAAAGATAAAGATTTGACCCCTTTTATTCGTTGATATATAATTCTTTGCTTTAAAACATATTCATTAAAGTATAACTATAACCTGCCGGATTTAAACGGCATCTGAGATCCCCGCACAATTTGTGCGGGGATCTCAGATTGTTCGGGCAACTGTCTGGTTATTGTTGTCCGGTTTGCGACAATCGCCGGCAGGCAATCCTGTTATGGAAGATTTGGAGATGTACGGCAAGGGATGAAGTCACTTAAGAAAGAAACGGTCGATATAGATAGATTACCGATGAAAAGCATCGTGATATCAGTCATGATGACATCTTTTTTTATACCCTTTATCGGCAGTTCAACGAATCTGGCATTGCCGTTAATCGAGAGGGAATTCACGGGAAGCGCCCTTACCCTGAGTTGGATTGTGACCGGTTATATCCTGGCATCGGCCGTGTTTCTGCTGCCCATGGGAAGAATCGCCGACATCGTGGGAAGGCAAAAAATCTTCCTGCTGGGAACGGTGGGGTTCACGTTGTTTACCTTTCTATGCGCGGTCTCGTGGTCGAATGCTTCGCTCATCCTTTTCCGGATATTGCAGGGAATAACGGCCTCGATGATATACGCAACGGGAATGGCGATAATCTCTTCCACCTACCCTGCCGGACAGCGGGGAAAGGCAATGGGGCTGGTCGTTACGGCAACTTACATCGGACTTTCGATCGGCCCTGTTCTCGGAGGGTTCATATGCCAGCATCTGGGGTGGAGAAACATCTTTTTCTTCACGGCGCTGATGGGCCTGACTTCCGTTGTATTTATTATCATACGTGTAAGGGATACATGGACCACCGGACAGGGGGAACGGTTCGATTTCGCCGGAAGCATCCTCTACATGCTCGGAATCGCGGGATTTTTGTACGGCATGTCATCGCTGTACAGTACACCTCAGGCAAAGTATATTTTTGCGGCGGGTGTTGCTTTTATTACAGGATTTATTTTTCTCGAGACGCGGGTGTCTTCCCCGCTCATAAACCTGCTCCTGTTCTCCCGTAATATTGTTTTTACCTTTTCCAACCTGGCTGCCATGATAAATTACAGCGCGACTTTCGCCATAACCTTTCTCCTTTCTCTCTATCTGCAGGTAATCCGGGGATACACTCCCCAAACCGCCGCGCTCATAATGCTTGTTCAGCCGGTTGTAATGGCGCTGTTTTCATCGTTCGCCGGTTCGCTTTCGGACAGGATCGAGCCCCGCCTCGTCGCTTCATCAGGGATGGGACTCAACGCACTGAGTCTTTTTATTTTCGCATTTCTCGGTATAGCTACACCAGTCTGGATCGTCATGATGAACCAGGCGCTAATCGGTCTCGGGCTTGCTCTTTTTTCATCGCCCAATACCAACGCGATCATGGGATCGGTAGATCAACGATTTTACGGGGTCGCATCTTCAATGGTTTCCACCATGCGCATGATCGGAATGGCTGTGAGCATGGCTGTCGTTACCTTGCTGATCGCGCTGTTTGTAGGCAACGTAAACCTTCGCCAGACGGACCCCGTACTTTTCCTTACCAGCTTCAGGATCACCTTTGCCGTATTCGGCGTCTTCTGCGCCGGGGGCGTTTTTATATCTCTCGCCCGGGGAAACGTGAAGTCCCGATAAAATCCGGGAAGAACGAAAAGTACACGGCATACCCCCGGATTTTAGGGTAGATTCCCCTTTCCTCGTACGAGTTCGAAGAAACCGAAGGTTCGTTGCTTTAATCAGAGAATCAGTGGGACGGACCGATCATTGTTTCCGGCAGCCAGGTAATAATCCCCGGGAAAATTGTGCATATCAGAAGGGTAAACATGATAATCAGGACAAAGGGGATTACTCCTTTTATGATATCCGACATGGTCAGGTTCAGCTCACGCGGCGCAGTACCTTTCAGGACGAAAATAGACATTGCCATGGGGGGCGTTTGAAAGGCCATTTGCAAATTGATGCAGATCATCATGCCCGCCCACAGTGGATTAAACCCCAGGGCTTCGAGAATAGGAGAAAATATGGGAACGATGATAAAAACGATTCCTATCCATTCAATGAATAATCCGAGCAGAAAAACTATAAGCATGATCATGGCAAAGGAAGCCCATTTTCCCCCGGGAACCGCCATAATCATATCGGAGACCACATCTCCGGAACCGGCGCTCATGAATATTCCCACGAAGGCATAGCACAATGCGGCAATCATGACCACAAAGGCGCTGACCCGAAGGGTCTCGATGGAGGCATGCTTCACCAGGCTCCAGTTGAACTTACGATAGGCTACCGCCAGCAGGAGAGAGGCAAGACAACCTACTGCCGCGGCCTCGGTAGGGGGAGCAATCCCGGAGAAGATGGTGCCCAGAACCGCCATAATCAGCAGTACCGGCGGCATCAGAGATTTTATCAGTTTGACCACCTTCTTTATCTTCATGGGGGTTCGCTGGTCGGAAGGGAGCGCGGGCCCCAGATCAGGATTAATGTAGCACCTCAACAGTACGTAAATGATATACAATCCCGACAGTATCAGTCCCGGAAAAACCGCTCCCATGAACATCTGGCCTATAGAGATCCCGGCCTGCGGCCCGTATACCACCAGCATTATGCTCGGAGGAATCAGGATACCGAGAGTTCCCGATGCGACAATAGTACCGGCAGCCAGAGGTTTATTGTACCCGCGGCTGAGCATGGGACTCAGAGCGATAAGAGTCAGGATAGTCACCGAGGCGGCAATGACACCCAGACAGGCTGCGAGGATCGTTCCGAATACGATGGTTACAACGGCAAGCCCTCCTTTCAGCCCTCCCAGAGAATCATAAAGACTCTCGTACAGTTCTTTTGTTATCCCGGAATGTTGCAGAACCACCCCCATGAATGTGAACAGGGGTACCGCCAGGTAAGGATAGTTCAGCGAAAGATCGTATATACGGCTGTAGAGAATGTGATACGTGGTCGTGGGACCAAAAATCAGCAACCCCACAATAAAGGCCACACTGCCGATGACAAAGGCGATGGGAAAACCCGTCAGGACCAGCGTTAAAACGCCTCCCAGCATGAGAAAGGCAACGAGTTCAGCGCTTAATTCAATCAATCCCTTTTCCCCTTATCAGAAAGTGCAGATCGCGTATGAACCTCGCAGTTCCCTGAAGGATCAAAAGCAGGAGGCCGACGGCAAAAACCGTCCGGTAGGGAGCGGCCGGAGGGTACCAGAAACTGTTAAACATCACCTCGTGGATTCTCCATGCTCTCAGGGCCCAGGTAACAGAAAGCTTAAACATGATTATCATCAACGGGAAGAACAGAAAAACAGCGCAGATAACGTCGATAAGGGCCTTTTCCCTTTGCGAAAGTGAACTGTATATCAGATCCACCCTGGTATGTGCGTCGTGCAGGTAGTTATAGGAAGCACCCAGCATATAGATAATGCCCCCCGACATGCACATGGAGTCGTAGGCCCAGATGGTGGGCGCATTGAAAAAATGCCGGGCAATGGCTTCGTACGAACCGATGAGGACAAGGAGAAAAGCAAACCATTTCCCAAGAGCCCCTGATGTTTCGCTCAGCCAGTCAATAAATTTCAGGATTTTCCTTAAAATGGTCATGCTTTTCTCCTCAAAAGCATTTATTTTATGGCATTGTATGCCTCACCGAAATTTTTCATTGAATAATATATCTCACCAAAGATCGGGGATTCCGATTTTGATTTTTCTTCATAGAATTTGTCGGCTTCGGCGGTTAATGCAACTTCTATGTCTTTGGGAACTTTGAGAACTTCATTGCCGGCCTTTCGGAATTCGTCCACAGCTTTTACGGACTCATATACCAGATATTCATGTTGTGCCTGGGTCCATTTGTCGATAAGGCTCGTGACGATGACCTGAATATCTTCCGGCAGCGCAGCCCAGGCTTTCTTGTTGACAAAAAAGACCTGCGGATCACTGGGCGCACGGGTGGGAGAGAGATAAACATAGTGAGCCACTTCGTTGAAGTGCATTTTCCAGTTAGATGCCAGGGTTGAGTATTCGAAGGCGTCGATGGTTCCCCTCTGCATGGCTTCATAGAGTTCACCGCCGGGAATAATAACCGTTGCCGCCCCCATTCTCTTCAGAATTTCGCCTCCGTCACCCATGCATCTGGCCTTTAAACCCCTGATATCTTTCATAGATTCAAGCTTGACCTTTGAATGAAAGAAGACTTCTTCAGGCAGCGGCGACAAAGCGCCCGGGAAAGTCATTACGTTATATCCTTCCATCATTTTGTTCATCAAGTCGGCGCCCCCGCCGTAATTAAACCATGTCCGCAGCGCTTCGCCCGGCAGACCACCCGGCCTGGAACTGATCAAACCGGCCGCCGGCCATTTATCGAGGTTATACATTGGACAGGTGTAGCACAGCTGCAGCACACCCTGGTCGACGGCATCCAGTTCCTTGTAAACGGGAACAACAGAACCTCCGACAAAGGGTTTTACGGTCAGCCGGCCATTAGTTGCGGCGGTAATGGCGTTGCACAGTTTGTCATGATAAATCTGTGACGGGTCTGAAGCCGGACCGTGTCCGGATGATTTCCAGACAATCTTCCTGGCGTCATCCGCCGCGATGCTTTGTCCCGGCAGCATTGCCAGCAGCAATGCCGCCGTTATCACTATGACCAGAATTCCTACACTTTTTTTTAAGATTTTCATTTTCTCATCCTCCTTCTGCAGGTTAATGTGCCGTATCTGCGTGCCCACCTGCACGGTTCATCGGCACAGTGAAAACAACTACTCTATGAACAGGAAACTTCCTGTCCGGTTACTTTTGTAACATGCGTTGCTACCTGCAAGGCGATCCAGCGCCTTCTGCCCGGTGCAATGGCAAACACCTATTATCTTTATGCTTTCCTGTTTCAGATACTCGATTGACAAATCCAGGCTGTCTTCCTGGGCTTCTATAAGGTGGGTACCGCCGAGAACGGCATACAATGGCCTTTGCAATAATTGTACGGCGGCATCCAGCATATTTTTCATGCCTGGATGAGAACATCCCAGAAGTACGGCCAGGCCCCCGGGTGTATCGACAGCAATGGCTATTTCGTCTCTAAAGAAATCAGGATGGAATACTCCGTCCCTGAAAATTTTGAATCTCGGATTGATCTTTTCATCTTCATGGATTCTGGGGAAATCGGAAATGATGTGAATGCCGGGGGCAATCTTCCTGAGCCGCTCATGAACGATCTGATGCTCTATACCTTTGGAAGACAGATACATTTCATCGAAATTGTTGCCCAGAAATTCGCAACTATTGTCGCAAATCCCGTATTTCTCATCAAAGAATCCATCACCGGTGAAAAGTGTGAAGCGAGTTGTTTTTTCCGCCAGTTCCCGGAATCCGCCGGTGTGGTCGTAATGACCATGACTCAAAGCGACACTGTCAAGACGGCCGAGATCGATATTCAACTGGCGGGCGTTACTGAGAAATGCCGCGGACTGGCCGACATCAAAAAGCATCCTGTAATTGTCTTTTTCTATGAAAAAGGACAATCCGTGTTCGCAAAGTAATCCCTTATGCTCTCCCTGGGTATCCTCGATGAGCGTTGTAATTTTCAATTGCATGGCTCCTCCATGTAACTGTTCTTATGATAGAGTGCCCATATGAGATCGTATGTCGGAAAGCGCGTTTTCGAGATGACGGGCCATAGCTTTTTCAGCGCTGTTTTTATCCCTGTTCTTTATGGCTTCGAGAATGACCCTGTGCTCATGAGTGGTTTTTTCAATTCGTCCGGGTGTATGCAGACTCGATATCCAGCCATCGGGCAGTGATGTAGTTACGGATTTCATCAGAACGTGCAGTGTCGAATTTTTCGTCGACCCGGCAAGCCATCGGTGAAACTTTCGATCCCATTTGATAATCTCCGTATTGTCTTTACGCTCGGCAAACAGGTCAAACTGTGCCAGAGCCTCCTCCATCTTCCGTATATCTTCGGCGTCCGCCTTTTCCGCGGCAAGCGCAGCCGCTTTGGGTTCAATGATGAGACGCACCTCGAAATGATCCAGAATATGCTGCTCGTTGGATTTCAGCCAGTTTACGAAAGGCTCGAATTTCTGTGAATCGAAATCCGCGATAAAGATCCCCTTGCCCTGCCTGACCGTAACATATCCTGTGGCTTCCAGGATTCTGATGGCTTCCCGGATCGATGACCGGCTCACTTCCAGGAGCTTTGACAATTCATTCTCCGAGTAGAATTTATCGCCCGGTTTAAAATTGTTTTCGGCGACCTTCTTCTTGATCGCATTGATAACACTGTCGGACAGCCTTATCTTTTTGATCGGTTTCACTCGGTAAAATCCCTTCGATGTTTAGAAAGAAGTATGTATCTTTGAAACAACCATGGCTAACTTGTCTACTTGTCAGACAAGTGTTTTCGCTATTTGTACTCCATTGGCACCTATGGGTCAAGGACAATTTTGAGGTTTTAATTACAAAACAATAAAATCGATCACAGTCCCCTGTCCGTATAGAACAATTTTCATATTCCTCTGTTTTTTATCTAATCTGTAACCTGACCGTAACCCAGGTGTAACTCTCTTCTGCTAGATGTTATCAACCGGTTGTTACATATTACAAAAACAAAGGAGGATATTATGAAAGAGAACAAGACGTTTACAAAGAATCGAGGGATAATGATCGCTCTCGTGGTAGCTATAATTATTGCCGCCACGTCAACGTTCCTTCTGATCTTTCCCCAAGAAGAAGGAATAATAACTTCTGCGGAAAACCAGATTTACGCGGGTTCACCCGCCAAATATGTTTTCTTCTTTATCGGCGACGGACTAGGTCAGCCGCAGCGTACCGCGGCAGAGGAGTTCCATGCGTCGAAATTCGGCATGAAATCCGGGTCGAAAGCGATGAACATGACAAACTTCCCTGTACAGGGCGTGACGACGACGCATGCCAATAACCGTTTCATCACCGGATCAGCCGCCGCGGCTACAGCCCTTGCCTGTGGCCACAAAACGAACATCGATTACATCGGCGTCGATCCCGAATTGAAACCCCTCAGGACAATCGCCGAGATGGCGAAGGAAAGGGGAATGAAAGTCGGCATCATTTCATCCGTCTCCATCGATCATGCGACTCCGGCATGTTTCTACGCCCATCAGCCCAACCGGAGTATGTATCATGAAATCGAACACGACCTCGTCAACAGCAAATTCGACTATTTCGCAGGAGGCGGTTTTAAGGATCCTACCGGAAAAAAATCTAAAAAACCTCTCGGCGACGTCTTCAGCAAGGCAAAAGAGAATGGTTACACAATCGTTTCCGATAATAAAGATTTCATGATGTTGACACCGGCGAGCGGAAAGGTAATCGCCTATAACTCGAATCTCCCCGACGGGAAAGCCCTTCCCTATCACATCGATAATGCGAACTGCGATATATCTCTGGCCGATTTTACCAGGAAGGGCATAGAACTTCTCGATAATCCGAAGGGCTTCTTCATGATGGTAGAAGGCGGCAAGATCGACTGGGCCTGTCATGCAAACGATGCCGTTTCGGCTATTATCGATACATTCGCTTTCGACGATGCCATCGAAGAGGCCCTGAACTTTTATTCCAGACATCCGAACGATACCATCATTGTTGTTACGGGAGACCACGAATGTGGCGGGCTCACTCTCGGGTTCGCAGGAACAAAATATGAAACATCCTTCGATGTGCTGAAAAATCAGTCTATTTCATTCCAGAAATTCACCGATGAATTCATGGCGGAATACAAACAGACACATGCCGGAAATGCCGACTTAGATGACATATTTCCGAATATCGAAAAGTACTTCGGTCTTACCACCGTCGGCAATGGACCTCTGGCTCTCGCCGATTATGAGGTAGAGGAGTTAAGAAAGGCTTTCGAACAATCGATGTCGGGTATGGAAGTCAAATCGCCCGTCGACTACCTTCTCTACGGAGGATATGATCCTTTGACCGTCAAGATCACACATATCCTTAACAGAAAGGCCGGCCTTGCATGGACATCTTATTCGCATACGGGTGTTCCCGTCATAACCTCGGCGAAGGGTGTTGGCGAAAATATTTTCAGCGGCTACTACGACAATACCGACATTGCCCGGAAGTTGATGTCCGTTATGGGTATCAAGTCACAAGTAGCTGATACTATTCAGACAAAAAAGATTAATATTGCAATGGCGCAGTAAACAGCGTCTATAACTGCGCTTTAAATTAACGAGGGTGGTATGAGCATCACGCCACCCTCTCCGTTGAAGGGGATACAATGGGCGAATACGGTTCTCGAAAGGATGTTTTTCTTGTAATTTTCTTAACGATTTTTATCACTATCCTCTTTTTCGTTCCCACAGGTTTTGAAAACCGGATTCAGGCGAATTCCATCCGTTGCCGCGGCGAAATACTGTCGGTGGATAATTCGGAGGTCAAACAGCACGGAATCGTAAGGTTGGGAACCCAAGTACTGAAGGTTTCCATCAGGAACGGTCCGTTCAAGGGACAATGTGTCGAAGCGACAAACGAGTTGATCGGCAAACTGGAACTTGACAAATTCTTCAGTCCCGGCGATATCGCCCTTGTTGTTCTCAGTTTAAAAGATGGGAAAATATTTTACGCCAACGCACAGGATCACTACCGGATCCGCATAGAGATTATCCTGCTCGCCTGTTTTGCCGGGCTTCTTGTCCTCTTCGGAGGCTGGACGGGGACAAAAGCCCTCTTATCGTTCTTCTTTGCGGCCCTTATGGTATGGAAGATCCTTATTCCTCTCTTTCTGAAAGGTCATGATCCTATATTAGTTTCTTCATGCGTTGTAATAGTTTTAACCGCCGCCATCATTTTCCTTGTAGGCGGTATTTCCAGGCGTGGTATTGTCGCTTTTTCCGGCTCCGTGCTTGGAATTGCAATGACTTGTATTCTGGCGCTTTCTTTTTCGAAGGGATTTCATCTCCACGGCGCAGTCAAACCCTTTTCGGAGTCCCTTCTCTACTGCGGATTTCCCAACCTCAGCCTGAGCAGAATTTTTATCGCCAGCGTGTTCATGGCGTCATCGGGCGCCGTTATGGATCTCGCCATGGACGTGGCGTCATCGATCGATGAAGTCGTCAGGAACAAACCCGATATTTCTTTCTTTGCGACGCTCGGTTCGGGCTTTTCCGTTGGACGCGCCGTAGTCGGAACAATGACGACAACCCTCCTGCTCGCCTATTCCAGCAATTATGTCACGCTTCTGATGGTTTTCATGGCACAGGGAATTCCGTTTGCAAATATGGTTAATATTCCCTACGTCGCCGCTGAAATTCTCAACACGGTGGTCGGAAGCTTCGGTCTTGTAACGGTTGCGCCTTTCACCGCAGTGGTTGGCGCTTTCGTCTATACAAGAGCGGACCGATCTTCATGACCACCGAAACGATATGTTTTATTCGACATCGAGTATGGTGTTTATCCTGTATGGAACGGGGCTTTTCTGTCTTTCCTCCTGGTGTTTCTTGCATCGGATGCAAAGTTTAGCTGTCGGATAGGCAGCTAGTCTTTTTTCCGATATCAAACATCCACAATTCACACACTGTCCGAATTCTCCCGAATCGATTCTGTTTAACGCATCCAGATTTTCTCTCGCCAGGTTTCTCTGCCTGTCGCCGACGATAAAAGCGACGTTTCGCATCTCTTCGAGACTGGCAAGGTCGCTTACGTCCGGTATTTTATCGGTCGCATCGAATATTTCCTTCAGTTCCTCACCACGGTCCTGATCGAAAAATTCACGCATTCGATGTAATATAAGCGCCTTGTAATAATAAACTTTCTCACGTTTCATAATCACATGCTCCTTTCTCTTTTAATCCCTATATCCTTTTGTCAGAGCAGTTTCGCACTTAGTTCCGCCACTTCGGATCGTTCGCCCTTGCTGAGTGTTACATGTCCAGCAAGTTCTTCGGTCTTCAGCTTTTCTGCGAGGTAACTGAGACCGTTGCTGCTCGAATCGAGGTAGGGATGATCAATTTGTTCGGGATCACCTGTAAATACGATTTTGGAACCTTCCCCCACCCTGGTAATAACCGTCTTAATCATATGAGGGGAAAGATTCTGGGCTTCATCACACAAAATAAACTGCTTGGGAATGCTTCTGCCCCTGATGTAGGTCAAAGCCTCGATTTCCAGGGAACCTCTTTCGATCAGGTGATCTGTTATGTTGAGAGATTCCCTGCGATTGCAGAAAAGGTAGTCAAGGTTGTCAAAAATCGGCTGCATCCAGGGACGAAGCTTTTCTTCTTTTGAACCGGGAAGGTAACCGATATCGTGTCCCATCGGAACGATCGGCCGTGTAATCAGAAGTCTTGAATATTTGTTCTGCTCAAGCACTTTTTCCAGTCCGGCGGCGAGTGCAAGAAGCGTTTTCCCAGTTCCTGCACAACCGACAAGAGTGACGATCTTTACATCGTCGTCAGAAAGTATCTCCATGGCGAATTTCTGCTCCTTGTTCCTCGCACGAACCCCGAAATTCACACTTTCTCCGTTGTGCAAGGGAACTATTGAATTTTTCACACACCGCCCGAGTGCCGATTGCGACGAATTGCCCATTCCCTTCATAATAAAAAACTGATGAGGATACGCCTGTATGGATCCGTTTAACGGAAGACTGCCTTCATTAAAAAACCGATCGATTTGTTCCCTGGTGAATTCCAGGCTCAGTATTCCTTCGTAAAGAAACGGATAGTCTACCTTATCTTTGTAAAAATCCTGTGCCGGTATTCCCATCACATCGGCCTTGACTCGAAGGCTGAGGTCCTTTGTAACGAGATAAACCGGTTCCTTGAGTTCATGTAAGAGATGTTTTGCAACGGCGAGAATTCTGTTGTCCGGCTTGTGCAAATCCCACCCCAGCGGCATGTCGATGAGATCCTGATGATTCAGTTCTATCTTTATGCTGCCGCCCGACGGCAGTTTCACTCCCTCGGAAAGGCTGCCGAGATCTCTCATTGCATCCAACTTGTTTGCTACAACCCTTGCATTGCGACCGGTTTCATCCTGACGCTTTTTCTGATTATCTATTTCCTCGATAACTACGAAGGGAATTACAACATTATTATCTTCGAAAGCGAACAAGGCGTCAGGATTATACAGAAGAACATTCGTATCGAGTATATAGGTCTTCAACACTTTTCCAATACTCCCTTAATCTTTTAAGTAACCGATCTTATTTACGATTTCAAATAGCACAGATCCGGAAGATCACTTTGGATGTTATTCTTTTGCCGGCCACAGCCCGAGTGATGCAGTGTAATATCCTGTTGGTTACATGTTACCGACGGTGTATTCGTACCAGAGAAATGTTACATTTTTGTGAGGGGAATATTACAATGCGGTGAAGAGGTTGCACCCGGCGGAATAATTTATGCCGCACCTGCCGGAAACGTGCCCTTGAAATTATCGGTGTTCCCCTTGATCTTTCCCGGAAAATCCCCCGACATCTTTAACGTAAAGTTAACTGCATCGTAACGTCACTGTAATATCGTTATGAAAGTATGCATTTCAAAACTCGGCGGCAACAATTGAAAAATCCGGCGGGTCTGCAATGCACACGGAACGTCTCGGCGAACATATCCATTGTTCGACTCGAACTTTTTCCCGAAAGACTAAGACACCGGTTATCCGGTATAACAGGAAGAATTATATGGCGGCACATTTAAAAGCTACGGCAGTGGCAACCACGACACATTTCTTAAAAATGTCACCGGCGCGCAGAGGTACACCCGAGTATATCAAGTATCTCTCCGAGATAATGGAACTGGGACAAAAAGATCCCGATTCCTTCGTTCGTTCCCTCCCCTTCTCCGTCGACGATACCACCGCCGGAGCGGAAAACGAGTTTCAATCCGCCGTCGAGGGAAGCGCTCCGTATGTAGATTTATCGGTTACCATAGAAGAATCGAATTATTACAAAAACCTTATCAAACGGACAGAACGAGGAGACACGTCGAAACATACCGCTCATGCGCTCCGCAAGATTCTCAACGATACTCATCGGAGAATATGGGAACACAGCTGGGTTCGCTTCCCCCGCACAGCTCTTTCCGAACATGCAATTCGTACACTTGAAGACGACCTGCGCGCGGACAAAGCCATAGAGGGAGGTCCCCGGCGTGCCGATGCCCATAAGTTTTTCCTGAAGAAAAACAATGAAGAATTCATACGTATTCCTGTAAGTTACTTGTTGAAGCTTTCACTTGCCGATGCAATAAGCGGTCAGCCTCCGGCACATCCCGTTATCACGAATGCCGGTCGCGAGGCCATGAAACATTTTCTGAACGACAATACCTCACCGGAGATATATTCGTTCACCCCTTCTGTCATATCGCCCCGAACCGGTTCGGGCACGGCGCTCGCCCATGAAACGGCGATACGTTTTTTGCTTACGCAACTGCTCGTAATGTATGCAAACAACAAGTTCCAGCTTTCCTCGCTCGACCAGCGTGTTGTTCTGTATTCCGCTCCGCATCCACCTGTTCGTCAAAAAGAACTAAACGACATCATTTCGGATTCTTTCTACCGGGAATTGTTTATGAATCCCTGCCTCTCCGGATGGGACAAAGGTATGGAAAAACACGAGTACATGAAGGTCTGCCACAGGGTTCTCTCCCGGAGCCAGTTAAATGCCGTCATCAAGCTCAAGGAGGCCAACATCATAACATCGAATCTTACCGTAGTTCCCAATATATCCAACATATGCCTGGCGAATAATTCGACACACATAAGCATCGGAAGCCTTCGTCTCGGTAACCTTCTAAAAGATAAATCGTCCGGTTTTACAGTATCGGATGAGAAATACCTGGCAGATCTTGTAATAAAGATTGTGGAACATTTTCTCCCATTATTTGTCGGAACGTACAGTGCGGCACCATATCGACTGGATTTTGCGGATTTTCACCCGGAAAAAGCTCTCGGATTTCTCCCTCACGAACTGGATTATACCCACCTCAGAATGATATGGCGCAGGTGGAAAGGAAAAGCGAATATCAGGATATTAGGCCGGCCCGTTACACCCTTCGGACCCCGGTGGCTTGATGCTATCGTCAGTAATATTTTCGGTCTCAAAGGTGATTTCGTTCAGGACTTCAGGCTCATAGACTATTTCGTTTCGATTATGAGTACCGATGAAAGCCCCGCACTCGACGGAATACCCGGAAACGGAGATCGTTTGAAGCGTGATCTCATGGAACTCGGAACCTTTGATTCGCAACTCGTTCTTTACATGCTCTACAGGCCGAGGGAATTTTCAAAGATGGGTTTCACGGGTTTTGAAGGACGTTATTACAGTCTCTTCGAAAGGTTCACCGAGGATATCGGAAGAGCGACAGATCTTCAGACGCTGATCACAGCATTGGCTTATAAATACATTTTTGCCTGCGGGATCGACCACTGCCATATTCCCGACGATCCGACGGTTGAAAGCGAACGAAGGCAGATTTTTTTCGGAACGGCCATAGGCATTCCGACATTTTTCGTCCATTCCCAAAGTCCCAATAAATTTATTCAAAAGGTACTGGCAAGAACGAAAAAAACCCGCCTCAGCCATCGATATGCAAATTATCTGAGGGTTCATAATATAGAGTATAGAAAGGCTCTCATCAGAACACTTCGTGAAGACGCGGCCGACCTGATCGAGGTACTGGACATGAAAGATACGGTCGATGACCTGGAATATCGTGTATGCGAACCGGAAAAAGCTTCCGTCTCGCATCGCCTTACAAACGATATCCTGCAGGAAGCTGATGTGTCTTCCCCTTTCCAGCTTTCCGGCAGAACGTTCAACCTTGCCGCTGAAACGTTTTACCGTGATACGCTTCGGAAACGACACGTGGATGAAGCCATCGATATCGTGGGGAAGTATCTCGATAACCTGGACTCGGAAACCCTTAAAGAAAACTCACCATACAGGGAACCGATTCACGCCATACTGAAAGAAACAGGCGCTCGCGAATTTCTCGATTCGGTCAGGCAAAACGTGGTGGAAGAAAAAGCGACCGCCTACGTTTTGAATAAGTTTATCCAGCTCACGCTTCTCGTAATTGAGAGATTCAAGAAATCTAATATAACTGAAGAGTAAGAATCGATATGGAAACATTGCCCCATCAATATATCGAAAGAGAAACGTCACGCGTTTGCACGGAATATCTTTACGGCGACAAAATCATCAATTTCGTCTATTCGGCCGTTCGTGAGCATGCACCGTCCCTGTTCAACGCGCTTATATCCAACCGCATGTCGAGTCTTCTCGGATATGTCAATTACGACTCACACGTCTTGACCGCCCTTACAGGGGCAAAACGCTTTATCAGAGAAGCAGGCATAAATCTCTCTGAATGTGTCGACGGGAATACATCAATGAAGACGCTCCGCGATGTATTCGAACGAAAAATCGCCTACTGGAAATACCGCCCCATGCCTTCCGAGATTTGTTCCGTAGTATCACCCGCCGATTCCAGGATGATTGTCGGTTCCTTCTCGGAATCATCCGACATATTACTGAAGGGAAAGTTTTTCGACCTCAATGAGATCCTCGGAGGACCCGCCTTTCAGTGGGCCGATACATTCAGGGACGGAGATTTCGCTATCTTCCGTCTGACACCCGAGAAGTATCATTACAATCACCTACCCGTTTCAGGTCTTGTTCGCGACATTTACGAAATCGAAGGAAACTATCACCCTTGCAATCCGTGCGTTCCCATAACCGTAGCAACACCGTACTCAAAAAATAAGCGGGTGGTCACGATCATCGACACGGACGTAGCGGAGGGAACGGGTGTAGGGCTGGTAGCAATGGTGGAAGTAGTCGCACTTATGATAGGTGAGATCGTACAGTGTTACAGTAACAGTCTTTACGAAAATCCCTGTGATATTTATCCCGGAATGTTCCTTGTAAGAGGCCGCCCAAAAAGCCTTTACCGTCCCGGCAGTTCGACGGATGTTCTGATCTTTGAAAAAGGAAGAGTCGATTTCTCTCCCGATATTGTTCGCAACATGTCACACCCCGATGCGCAAAGCCGCTACTCGCTTAAACTGGGAAGGTCGCTCATCGAAACGGAAGTCCGGGTTCGCGAGAAAATCGGCAGAGCACGTGTAAAGGCAACCGCATAAGGAAAGTATAAAATGGAAAACACGCTTTTTATTATAGGCTTCTCTCTCTTCTTCCTTCTTCTCTTCTTCTGGGGATTCAGGCGTCTGCCGGACGAGCGCTGGCAGGTAATGGCCTGTGTCCCCATCGAGAAGACCGAATCCGGCGTATGGAGAGGATTAAACCTTACATACTACGGTTTTTTTAACGCCCTGGCCTGCGGCGTCAGTATTTCTCTTCTGTTCATGTTACTCGGCTCCGCCGGCATTCCCTTTGCAGGAATCGCAGTCATAACCGTTATCGTTCTCGCACTGTGCGTTCCCGCATCATCAATCATAGCACGATTGGTAGAAAAGAGACCTTTTACCTTTTCCATAGGAGGCGCTTCGTTCGTCGGAATTCTAATCACGCCGTGGATCATTATCTTTACCGGCCGCATTGTGGATAATGTCATAGGCACAGGGTTTACGATACCTCTGTATCCGACACTCGCAGCCGTATCCATTGCCTACGCCGTCGGTGAAGGTACGGGGAGACTGGCCTGTATCAGTTACGGCTGCTGTTACGGAATGCCGGTATCGGAAAGCGGACCTTTTCTCAGACGAATTTTTAATCGTTATCATTTTGTTTTCAGAGGCAGGACAAAAAAGATTTCCTACGCCTCAAACCTCGAGGGTGTCAAGGTCGTACCGATACAGGCCATTACATCTACGATCCATATCGTCGTGGCCCTGATCGGAATTGTTTTATACTTTAATGAATTTTTCTTCATATCGTTTCTGATTCCGTTTATCTCCACACAACTCTGGCGGGTCCTGTCCGAGTTTCTACGTGCCGACTATCGCGGGCACGGCTCGATCTCGCTTTATCAGATCATGGCGTTAGTTTCTCTTTTCTATATATCGACACTTGTTCTTTTTCTCCCCCCTGCGGAACCCCTGCACGTCGACATTTTAAAGGGAATCCGGTCGCTCTGGAATCCCTCGGTGATCATTACTCTCGAGGCAATCGTAATTACCATTTTTATCTACACCGGGCGGAGCGATATGACCGCTTCATCGGTAACTCTTCATATGAATAGCGAGCGGGCATGACGTTTCAGAAGATCTTTCATAACACTTCCGGGACCCCATAGCTCTGCCCCCGTAACAAAAAGTTCAACTTCCGGCAGTCCGGTTTTTTAATATAACCGTAATACTCCCGTAACGATACGATGATAGATTTTAAAAAACACTTAACGGAGGAAAAAATGATTATCTTCGACGGCCATGTACACAGTTGTTTTTCGTCCCGCCCCACCAATTGGCTGACACGCAAACTCAATTTCCCCGAATCATATACAAAGCCCGAACATATTTACCGCACGGCTATCGACCGCGGGATGACCCACGTGACCATAACCGATCATAACGAGATACGCGGCGCCCTTGAAATCATGAAGTATACGAACACCTTCGTATCGTCGGAAATCACCACCCGGTTTCCCGACAATCAGTGCAAGATACACGTCCTCATCTATGACATAACTGAAAATCAGTACAGGGAAATTCTCGACGCGCGGAAGAACATCTACGAACTTGTAGATTATCTGAAAACCGAGCACATTTATCACGCCGTCGCCCATCCCATGTACTCGATTAACGCCAAGCTCACTCCGGAACATTTTGAAAGACTGCTCGTTCTCTTCGATATTTTCGAACTCAACGGATCAAAAAGCCGCGAAGTAAACGATTCCCTGCAGTTTCTCATACAAAACTTGACGGTAGAAATACTCGGAGAAATCGCCGCGAAATACAATGTCACGGGCAACACCGACCCCTTGTTGAAGGGGTTTATCTCGGGTTCGGATGATCACTCGGGTATTCATATCGCTCATACCTACACAACAAATCACGATGACCTGTCCGCGATTTTTACGCATTGCCGTAACAACATATGCCGGGGATTCAATTCGGACCCGCACCGGCTGGCTTACAATATCTACAGTATAGGATACCAGTATCTTAACGAAAAACTAGATATCGAGCAGTATATCACGAAAGATCTTTCCATCCAGATCATCGACAAGTTACTTACAAACAGACAGGAAGAAACTCCCGGCATCTTATCTACTTTCATCGGCACGGTGCGCTCGATGAAATCTCAACGAAACGGTTCGAGATCCGTTGAATCCTCGTTGTCGAAAGCCGTGATCAGGATGTCGGAACTCGCGAACGGAACAACAACAATGAACCGATCGGACCGCTGGTTTAACCTTGTATCGACAGCGATAAACGAAAGCAGCCGCGATCTTATCGATTACACCTTCGACGAACTCCTCAAGGGTAATCTTTTCAATCTCTTTCGCGGAATCGGCTCGCTCCTGTCGCTTTACATTCTCATGGCGCCCTACTATATCTCGTACTACGTTTTTCAGGAAACAAAAGACTTTGCCCGCAATCTGGATCTCATGAAGAGACTCGCAGTAAGCAGGCCGCGAGACACTCATGTCGCCCATTTTACCGATACCTTTTACGATGTGAGCGGTGTAGTCAGAACGCTTCACAACATGGCGCACTGCTCCCGGAAATACGACAAGAAACTGACCTTTGTCACCTGCTCTCATAACAAGAGCATCATGGGGGAGAAAGTCTTCAAACCTATACATTCCTTTAACGTACCCGAATACCCGGAATTGGAGATGCACTGTCCGCCGATTCTCGAAGTAATGAATTACTGTTACGAAAGCGACTTTACTCATTTCCACGTCGCAACGCCCGGGCCTATGGGACTCGTAGCGCTCCTTATGGCAAAAATATTCAAGAAACCCGTCTACAGCACCTACCACACCGCATTCCCTCAATACGTGGGCGCCTTGCTCGGAAGCACCCTGCTCGAGGATGCGACATGGAAGTATATGCTATGGTTTTATAACAGCATGGATATGATTCTCCTCCCATCCGAGGCATTTGGTCAGGAACTGGCTGAGAAGGGTATCGACAAAAACAAACTGAGACTTATGCCGAGAGGGATCGATACAAAACGCTTTATTCCTCCGAAAAACTACGGCGGTAGAAACGGCGGATTCAATATTCTTTATGTGGGGCGGGTTTCCAGAGAGAAGAACCTCGACATTCTGGCAGAGGCCTTCAGACGCATCAGTCATGACAAGATCAAACTGACAATCGTAGGAGACGGCCCATACCGCAACGAATTGGAATCGGCACTCGAGGGATACAATGTCGAGTTTACCGGGTATCTCGAAGGAGAAGATCTTATCCAATCCTATCATAATGCCGATCTTTTCGTATTTCCCTCAACGACCGACACCTTCGGAAACGTGGTTCTCGAGGCTCAGGCCTGCGGCGTTCCTGTGATCGTAACGGATATCGGTGGTCCCCACGAAAATATAATCGATGGTAAAACCGGATGGATCGTCAAGGGAAACTGTGTCGATGCGCTCTGTGATGGAATAAAAAGATCTCTCAATCGAACGCTGTTGACGCGCATGAGTAACAGCGCACATGCGTACGCAAAGGGTCGCGATTTCGATAAAGCCTTTCTTGAAACATGGGATTATTATAGTGAAATACCCCTAGGAACCTGATGATATGATCGCTTTTATCACGCCTGCAAATTATCATCGATCGTCCGTAAAAATATTCGATATTACAAATACCAAGGAACAAAAATATTAGTGTCGCAGAATAATCCGGCGATAGTATCGCTGTCGGGTTCGTCTGCCATTCAGTGCGTATCCAAAATCCCTGAAAATTAATCACATTGTCATTCCTTCGTCACAAATTCGTAATACAAGATTTGTACGTTCTCACTGACAACAGGAGTCAGAAAACGGTTAATGAGGATCATGTTGCGAACTTTGAAAATACCTTTTGAAATGTATCGCATTCTCTATCAAGGCAATTATTTTTGTTCGCGTTGTTTACAACCCGGAACATTATCTTAATCAAACATAAAATCGACCATCAAATCACCATATAGGAGAAAAGAATCATGATGTACTCAGGATCGATAGTACAATCCGTAATAATGGAACACATAACAGGGAAAAGTAAAAATCTATACGATGTAAAACGGTGTCTTATGACAATCCCCCGCGAACAGATTACCAGCAAAGAAGAATTCGTTGCGGATTTCATCACAAAAAAGAAAAACAACGTTGTCTTTCAACCGATTTTCAACCTGAAAACCGGAGCGGTCTACAGCTATGAAGCCTTGACACGCATCCCCGATTCAAGTCCTCTGAAAAGTGTATCGGAACTTTTCGATATAGCGAGAAAACTGAAACTGACGGCAGAGTTGGAGCGATTATGCCGTGACCGCTCTATAGAGCGGGCTAAACAATTATCGCTCTCGAAACTGCTATCTCTTAACGTATGCCCTTCATTGTTAAATCTTGTAAAGGACGGTCACTTCGAAACTCTCCCGATGCTTGAAAATTTACTTCCGCTTCGCGGCAGCATCATCCTGGAATTAACAGAGCGCGGTCTGATTCATAATTTCAAAACGTTGAAAAAGGCCGTCGACCACTGTAAACACCAGGGTTTCAAGATCGCTATCGACGATCTGGGGTGCGGATCGGCAGGACTGAAGATGCTGGCCGAGTTGGAACCACATATTGTCAAAATCGATCGTTTCCTGATCAAGGAAATTCACCAATCGACCAAAAAACAGATGCTGCTAGAGGCACTCGTTTCGTTTTGTCACAATATTAATGCCTTGGTTGTAGCGGAAGGCGTCGAAACCGCGGAAGAGTTGCAAACCGTAATCGACATAAAGGTTGATATGGGGCAGGGATTTCTTTTAGCCGGACCGGTTGACGAACCTGAATCACACTACCCCGAGGTGGAAGTCATGATCACCAAAGGTTCGGAACAACACACGCAGCTTAACAATTCAACGAGTAACTTGTTGGGATCATTGTGTGTATATACGGAACCTATTAATGACAACGAAACCGTTTTGAGTTTGATCAAAAGATTTAATGACGAGAACATAACATCCGTAACCGTAGTTAATAATAATATGCCCGTAGGGTTTATCGACAGAGCCAAATTCTTCTCAAAACTGGGACAGAAATTCGGATACGCATTGTTCTCCAAGAGACAGGTTCGTTCTGTTATGGATTCCGCCATGGCTTTTGAATCCAGCACACCCATCGAAGATGTTTCAATAAAGCTTCTCAGCCGTAACAAAAAAAATATTTACGACGATATTATCGTTACCAAAAACGGAGTCTATGTCGGAATAGTCAAGATCTACTATATCCTCAACCTCCTTACCGATCAAAAGATAAAAATGGCGATCCAGGCAAATCCGCTTACCGGTTTACCCGGAAACAACCTCATCAAGGAAGAGATCATAAGACGCCTGGAGCGCAACGAAATTTTCGCCGTGTGCTATTTCGATCTGGATAATTTCAAGCCATACAATGACGTTTACGGGTTTAACAAAGGTGACGAGGTTATCCGTTTTATCGGCAATTTATTGAAAGAGCATACCATACGCTACGACCCGCGAGCTTTGATAGGACATATCGGGGGAGACGATTTTGTTGTAATCTGCCGGGCGACGGAAGTGAAAGAGTATTGCAAAAATATTATCTCATGCTTCGAAACCGCAACTTCTCAGTTTCACGATGAGAGAGATATCAAGGCGGGATTTTATCGAAGTAATGATCGTAAAGGCAATCTTGTCCTCTACCCATTGCTTTCTATTTCCATCGGAGTGGTAAGCACGCAGCAACGCAAGTTCGAATCTTACGGGCATATCGCATCTGTCGCTTCGGAAGTAAAGCAAAAAGCAAAGAAAATCTTAGGTAGCTGTTTTCTTATTGATCAACGGCAGTCATAACAGGAAAGATCGGGATAGATAATATCGAAAACGCCGGCGGGATGGCCGGTATCCTGAAATGCATAAGCAATGAAGCGGCCGTCATGGCTGATACTGATATCGATTGCGGTTCTCTCCTTACCGGCATATACAACAGGGGGGCCGAGGCCGCGATGACCCTTTAAACGAACAATCTCTATTGTGCCCGGTTCTTTTTTCAGATAGTTCGCTATTTTTTCACCGGCCATTCGCCGAACAAGATCCGATTCGAAACCGGGGGGAAAACGACGGTGAAATACCTTACAGGCATCCCACACAATCGAATCGGTATCTTTTTCAGGCGTGGTACCGATGCAATGGATGTAATCGCTGTTTATAAAAAAACAGACCGCCACAGGTCCGCCGGGCGTGTGAACAACACCCGTCCCTGGCACCGGTCCGGCTGTTGAGAACAGCTCCGTTTCATACTTCCGGGGCACGGAGGAAACAGCAGGATACAATTTGCTTATCGCTTTGTACCCTGTTTCTTTTGCCGCCCACAGGCTCCAGAGCACAAAATCCGGCGTACTGCTTTCTGCGATATGTCGCTGTTCACCCGGTGTGAACACTCTGTCCATGAACCGCGTATCCCGACTTTTCTGTATCGCCAGGGAATCGGTGAGATCTACGATATCGTTTCCGATCAAAATAATCTTTCTCCATCAGGGCGAGGTATTCTATGATCTGCCTCGCGCATTCTCTTTGTCCTTTCAGCCCCTTGTCTTCCGTAAGAGGCTGAAAGGTCTCGATGCGCACAGTGAACCGTTCGCCGATCCGGGGAATATTGCTGTATGTCTCCTGACCGTCACCACGCAGATAAACACACAGAACGTGACAATCGGGGTTATTGTTTATCAAGCGACCAACGCCATAGGAAAAGTTTTTCGTATCCACACGACCGGTACGACTGCGTCCCCCTTCCGGGAAAATAAGCAGGTTCTCTTTGTGTTTCAGAAGATAAGAACATTTTTCCATGGTGGCCTTCATCTTCTTTCGATCCCCACCGCGACTGATCGGTATACACTTCGTCAAATAACAAAAAGCGGCCAGCATAATATTGCTCTGGAAATTAGCGCTTTCCGGAAGGTTCCATGGAAGCATCCTGTAATTTAACAGATAGCGATGCAGCGGCGCTATTGCGTAAGCCAGAACCACCGAATCTATCATGGTCAGGTGGTTGGGGCATATTACCCAGGGTCCCTGATGTTCCTCAAAGAGTTTCCGGACATCCTCCCGTATTTTTCTGAGATCTTTTACTCTGTACCCGATCATCCTTAACAGAAAAAACGTGAGAGAACCTAACAGAAAAACCATTAAATGTCCCAGAACAAGCTGAATATACAATAAAATTTTAGCAGTTCGTTTCATCACACAATACCTACCTGATTACTATACAGTTAAGATTAACCTAATTTACTCTTAATGACTTCAACAGCATCTCCGATAGTCCTGATTCTGTCGGCATCATCGTCATCGATTTCGATGTCAAACACATCTTCACACTTGATGATAATATCGACAAGACGCGCCGAATTAACCTTGAGGTCATCGAGTATGTGCGTCTCTTTTGTCGCATTGTCCAGCAAAGACGGATCCTTGATATACGGTTTGAGAATATTCGTCATCTCCTGCAAAATTTGTTTTTCTTCCATTCCTTCTCTCCTTATAATTTATATATTTTCTTTATTTCAGTATTCAACAGTGAATTATTCTTCCCACTTTTTAAAAATCAGACAGCTGTTGACGTCTCCAAAACCGAAAGAGGCCTTTGCGATGATTTTTAATTCAGGATACTCAACAACCTCGCGAGGAATTTTTTCCGAAAAGGCTTCAATCTCCGGATGCACGTCTTCGCAATTCACAGATGGATGCAGAAACCCTTTATACAACTGAAGGGTAACGGCAACACTCTCGATAGCTCCCGCCGCCCCAAGGCAGTGACCGATCATCGATTTTGTCGAGTTTATATATGGAAAATCTCCCGCTCCCCTGCCGAGAGCCAGCGACCAGTTCTTCACCTCGGAAGGATCCGCGAACGTCGCGGTCAAATGTCCGTTTATGACATCTACTTCATCCGCGGTAACATTTGCATCGGCCAGAGCGCTTCTTATACAACGCTGGACACCCTCAGGGTTCGGCGCCGTCATGGATCCTCCGTTCCGCTGTCCGCCGCTGTTCACATTACCTCCGAGAATCTCGGCATAAATCCTGGCGCCTCGTTTACGTGCCGTTTCCAGATCTTCGAGAACCAGCACCGCTCCTCCGCCGCCGGGAACAAATCCGTTCGCGGAGGCACTCATCGGGCGGGAGCCCTGTTCCGGTTGATCATTGAACTTCCGGGGAAGAACGCGCATGGAATCGAATCCCGCCCAGATATAGGGTGACACTCCTTCGGAACCGCCTGCCAGCATCCTTTTCGCCAGTCCCGACCGTATTCTCATCATTCCGTCGACAATCGCTTCCGTTCCCGTGCTGCAGGCAGCGGAGTTAGATGTTACCTGGTTGCCCAGCCCCAAAAGCCCCCCTACGCGGGCGCTCGTGCCACTGTTCATAACCTGTTCAACAACCCGGCTTCCCATACGTCTCGTTTCGCCCTGACTCACCATCGGAACAACTCTCTCGGCGATTGTATCCATGCCACCTATACCGCAGCCGAGAATGGCTCCCGTATCCCAGTCCACCTCGTGTTTATCGTCAGACCAGTCAAATCCCGCATCGCGCCACGCGTCAACCGCGGATACGGACACGTACCCGATGTTATCATTCAGAGAAAGAAGCTTTTCATGATCAAAGTATCTTTTACGGACCTCGTCGAAACCCTCCGGCATCCCACCGATCTGACATCCGAATTTAAGATCCTTTAATCGGGGGAAAAAACGAATCCCCGACTTGCCCTCGCGCAGCGCCTGTTCGAATTTGTCAAGACCGTGTCCGTTCGGCGCCACGACCCCCATTCCTGTTATGACTACTCTAATTTTTTCCATCAAGATCCACTCCCCTGCCAGTTAATACCCCGTAACAGGCAGTATCTCCGTTTTCTTTTTTTATGATAACCTTCGCTTTAAGATTCCCTCTGCGAAGATAAACCTTTTCACCTTCGATGACGACTTTTTCTCCCGGGCTGACGATACCGTCAAATTCACAATCATCAACCATGGTAAACAGGGTAACCAGTCGTTTAATCTGTCCGTGTAATAATCCCTGTTGCATAAGCAGATATATGCCAAAGGCAACAACACCGGTCTGGGCCATCGTTTCGATCAGGATAACTCCGGGAGTAACCGGCTGTCCGGGGAAATGTCCCTTATAGAAATATTCGTCATCCCGGAACCGATACGTCCCGACGATATGCTCCTCGTCGATTTCCAGTATGTCATCGATGAAACGGAATGGATGCTGTTGGGGAACCAGAGAAAGAATGTTTTGAACCATGTCTTTATCAACCTCCATATAAGCCCCCGTTTACATGGATAACGCTTCCGGTAATATAATTGCCCCGGCCGGCAAGAAAAGCTACGACATCGGCTATATCTTCAGGCTGACCCATCCGCCCCAGGGGAATGTTTTCAAGGATTCTGTTCCTTACATCATCTGGAAGCGATTCGGTCATGGCCGTATCGATAAATCCCGGCGCTACCGAATTGACAAGGATATTACGCCCCCACAGTTCTTTGGCCAGGGATTTTGTAAAGGCATCCAGGGCGGCTTTCTCCATCGTGTACGGAATCTGCCCGGGGTTCCCGGTATGTCCTACCACACTGGAGATATTGATGATCCTTCCACTTCCGCTGCGAAGCATAAAAAGTCGCAATATACGCTTCGTAAGATACCAGATACCCCGGAGCATCGCGCGCTGCGAGTCAAATTCATCCACCTTCATGGTGTTGATATCGCTGTTAATCGACACCCCCGCGTTGTTCACCAGCACGTCCACTCTACCGGCCTTATCCTTGATGGATTTCGCCATTTCTTCTACTTCATTCATATCGGAAAGGTCTGCTTTCAGAAGAAACCCGTCATGTATCCGCGAAAGGAGGTCTCTCGCCTGATCTTCGCTCTTTCGATAATGAATCCCTACTCTGAAACCTTCGGCAGCGAGGGCCAGGCAACATGCTGTTCCTATCCCGGTTCCACCGCCGGTTACGATAGCGACAGGCTTCGGTGCCGTATCTTCGGTTCTTGATTTCGAATCTGTCATACCACCCTCTTTGAAACTCCTCCCCTGGAATTGAATGATTGTTTCGGATAATCGGAATAGACAATCCCCTTGAAAATTCCGGTACGGGCATTTTTGATCGTCATGATCAGTTCATCGTCCACAAAAAGCTTACCGTCTCCGATTACTATGCATGAACCTGAATCTTTCAGTTGCGTAAACCGCCTTATATCCACTTCATAACGAACCTTTTTATTATAAGGACGTATCTGTCCATTGAAGATTATTTCCTCGCAACCCAGCGCCCTGCCGCCGCCGAGTCCCCCTTTCCAGCTGCAGTAGAAACCCAGCAACTGCCAGATCGCGTCCACGCAAAGACAACCAGGCTGTACGGGGTCTCCGGGCATGTGACATTGAAAATACCAGGCATCAATCCGGATGTCCTGTTCGGCAACGATCGACCCTCTTCGCCCGTTATTCTCTAACGAAAGAATGGTATCCACCATAAGAAAAGGGGGTGCGGGAAGCCGGGCATCGAAATCATCAGGAGGATCTTCAACCAGCCTTCCGTAAGCAAAAGCGATCAACTCGTCCAGTTCGAAGCGTTCCTTCTGCATAAATTCAGCATATTTCATAATTTTTCACATCAGGTTCCGTAAATTTAAAGAACAAAATCTCATTCCAGGATCTTCAGCATCGTGCGGGCCCAGGTAAGCCCCGAACCGACCATTATTAAAGCTATGTGTTTCCCGGGAGTTAAGCTCTCCCAGTTCTGGCTCAGCACACATGGAGCACTCGACCCCCCGGTGTTGCCGTAATCGACCACATTATGCCAGTGATCCTCTTCGGCCAGACCGCACCGCTCGCATACGGTCTTCAACATTCCGTAGTTTGCCTGGTGCCCTATGAATTTGAATCTGCCGGAGTTTACCGGGTAAGCTTCCTGCAGTTTTTTTAGTGATTCGGTAGTCCTGCGTATGGCAAACCCCTGGACAGCCCGTCCATCCTGTCCGAAATGCTTCAAACGGGGGATACTCACTTTGTCCCACGACAGCGGATTCGAATCGGAAAAGAACGCTTCGAATACCATCTTTGAAGGAACGGAAGCGGAAACGATCGCGGCGCTGGTTCCATCGCCGAATAGAGGGGCAGTCCTCCGGTCGGAATAATCTACGACCCGCGTTAAACTTTCCGGATTGACAACCAGTACATAGGGAGGAAGCGCCTCCGGCTTCATGTCGGAGAGAAGCTTCAGCTGTACCCCGAAGGTAGAGCATGCGGAATTCAGATCGAAACAGGGAACGTCGATACCTATTTCCGACGCTACAGTGGCCGCCTCGGCCGGCGTTATGTGATCGGATGCGGAACTTCCGGAGATAACCATCCCTATATCTCCGGGTCTCAACCCTGCTCTTTCCATCGCCAGGCGGGCCGCAAGACCTCCCATCCGGGCATTCGTATATTCACAGGCCTCCATAGCGGCCCTCAGATCCTTATTTTTTGTCGTCTTTATATAATCCAGAGGAAGTGTCGTACGACGGGCTTGCACACCTACCCGTTCAAGGATCCACTCTTCGCTGCTCCCGATGTCCAGTTCCTGCAAGAACTGGTTGGTTATCACGTTCCCGGGATGAAAATGACCTAATCCGTGAAGATACAGCATTTTACACCAACTCCCGTCCTATAATCATATCCTGAACCTCTCTGACTCCCTCGTATATGTCGATGATATGAGCGTCACGCGCCAGTTTCGAGATCTCATATTCCGACATGAATCCGTACCCCCCGTGCAGATGGAGTCCTTCTTTGCTGCAGAAAAGAGCCGCTTCGGCTGCGGCGTTTTTAGCCAGAGAAGCATACATGCCTCTGTCTTCGTCCTTCTGACTGACCTTGAATGCGGCCTTCATCAGGGCCAGATCGGCCAACTCTACCCGTTTCCACATATTGACCAGCATGTCTCTCGCGACAGGAATATCGCAGATCCGCTGTCCGAACTGTTTACGCTCCTTCGTATATTCGAGCGTCAAGTCCAGCGCCCGTTTCGCAAGACCGACTCCGATGGCCGCAATCATGGGTCGCGCATAGTCGAGCACATCAATGATATAGCTGAAACCGAGTCTTCTGTTTCCGATAATCTGATTTTCTTCGATAACAACTTCCTCGAACTTGACCGTCGCCGTATTCGAGAGGCACTGGCCGAGTTTATCTTCGGGTTTTCCCGTTATTACAGTACCCCCTGTGGAAAGAGTGATTTCTCTCGCGCCGGAAGGCTGCGTCACTATTTCGCCGTTGCGAATAGAATCGTACGGGATAACGACACAGGCCATGAGGAGACTGCCTGGTTTTCCAACCTTGCAGAATACCGTAAATTGTGAGGCGTACGAAGCGTTGGTAATGAAAGCTTTTTCTCCGTTTAGAACATATTTTCCATCGTCACGTTTTCTCATGAATGTTCTCATGGCCGAGTTATCGGAACCCGCGCCCGGCTCGGTCAGACAGAACGATGAGATAATGGGGGCTTCGACAAAGGGAAGGAGAAAGGCATTCTGCTGCTCCTCTGTTCCGTGCTGCGCGATTACGACGTTTGCAAGATCATTGCACATGGCCGACGTGGAAATGCCCGTATCCCCGTATGACAATTCCCTGATGATCAACGCCGCGGAAATGTCATCTATGTTATACCCTTTCACCGATTCGGGGATTGAAAGATTCAACATCCCGGTCTCCCACGCTTTTTCGATTATATTAATGGGAAAAGCGTGCGTTTTTTCCAGATCCATAATCTTCGGTGTGACTTCATTTTTAACAAACTTCCGTACCATGTCGATATACATCTGCTGATCATCGCCAAGCTTATAATCCATACATCATTCTCCTAGAGTCGCTAACTGTCCGTATTGTCAAATTCCGGTTCCATATTCGATCGCTTATTAAGCAAACCACTCTGTACACTTGATAAAAGCATTATCCATGCCAGAAACAATCAAAAAGCACAACTAGCTGAATACACTGTAAATCGGCATGCATGCCTGACATGACCGCCGGACGGAATCTCCCCTTAAAGTGCGTAGTTTTGTTCGCAGTTGGTACTGTTGTACGCAATACGCTCCTCTGTTAACTTGACTTGCAGTTTGTTTGCCTATATCATCGGCTACCTGAAAATCACGGATGGTAGGAATCCATGGAAACCTTCGCGCTGGCGGCAATAAGCCTTACAATCGCCATTTCTCTGCTCATCAAGAAAATGAAGATCCCTGCTCACCAGACCTTCGCACTCGTGTGTCTAGCCCTGTTTTTTCAAAAAGCCGGAGCATTTTCCTATGAGATATTTAATGCCTATGCATGGAAAATAGTCAGCTATATCGGTGCACTGGCAATTCCTCCCTTCCTGGCCGCCTTCTGCCGGATATTCCTGAACAGGAAGAAACTTTTTTCAAAAAGAGTCATCCTGGCGGGCACGCTCGTCAGTCTCTTACTCACGGCATTTCTCTTCACATCCGGATACAAATGGCCATATATGGGTATCATTATCTATCTGTACAATGGCGCTGCCCTGATTTACTGTTACGCAGTGCTGATCGACTCTATCAAGAAAGAAACGCCGGGCGTGGGAAGAAAGGGGATGATCTACACAGCGATTGCCTGCGCTCTGACCGTCATTTTGAGCATTTCCGATATATTTCATTACTACGGCAGCGCCATGCCGCCACTGTCCAATATAGCGATAGCCGCGCTGATCTATTTTACGCTTATAATCATAACCCACCACCGCATGCCGGAGATTCATGAGATCATGGTCAGGGCGCTTATTGTCTTTGCTCTCGTAATCTTTGCTACTATTACCTTTTATTTCGTTATCAGTCTCTTCGGGAAAAATTCAGGCGGTTTGCTAAACAGTGTTTTGATGGCGTCTTTCATCATCGTCATCTTTATCGACCCTGTCAAAATGCTTCTGAAAAAAGCCGCGGCGCATATTTTTTTCGAAGGCAGGAGCGACGTTGCCATATCTCTCTATTCTCTCGACGAAGAAGTAGAGAAAGAAAAGTCCATGCTTCTGGAAGAGATGGCAACCGGTCTCGCTCACGAAATACGAAATCCGCTGGGGGCTATCAAGGGTGCGGCACAGTATCTCAAATCTGAAACGGAATTCCCTCAGAATCAGAAACTTCTCGACGTAATCGTCGAGGAAACGGACAGGCTGAACGGAGTCATGTCACAATTTCTCAATTACGCGAGGCCGCATTCAATAGATGCAACTAATCAGGATGTAAACCGTATTATCGCCAGGGTGGTATCGCTCGTCAAAACTGCCGGATTGCCGGAAAATGTCGTTATCGAAGAAAATCTTTCCGCAGGGCTGCCGGCCATCAAGATAGACGGAGAACAAATGATACAGGTTATCCTCAATATGACGCTGAACGGGATTGAAGCAATGCCCGATGGAGGCGTTTTGCGCCTTACGACAGCCAGGATTGAAAACGACGAAACCAAAAAGATAGAGATCACCGTGAGCGACACAGGTTCCGGAATAGAAGAGAAAGATATGGGAAATATTTTCAAACCCTTCTTTACCACTAAGAAAAAGGGGACCGGATTAGGTCTTCCGGTGTGTCAACGGATTATAAAAAGTCATGGCGGCACCATCGATCTCGAATCGGTTCCCGGCGAGGGGACGACCTTTTTTATAAGGATTTAATCTGCCTGTACAGTGATTATCTTGACAGGAAACAAATCCCATAATAGTTATTCAAGGTGCGGCGAGTCCACGCCTGTAAAAAAAAGGGGAACCGGGTATAGAATAAATCATGGAAAAGATACTGATAGTTGATGACGAATTAAACATGCTTCTCGTTCTGGAAGCCATGCTCAAGAAAGAACGGTATGATGTCGTTACGGCGTCTGACGGCCGTGAGGCGCTTAATGTATTAAAAAACGGTGATGTTGCCGTTGTCGTAACGGATCTGAAAATGCCCCGGCTCGACGGTCTCGGCCTCTTGAGCAGAATAGAAGCGGATTATCCTTCCATACCCGTCATTATTATCACCGCGCACGGTACCGTCGAGACAGCGGTGGAAGCACTGAAGAGCGGGGCTTTCGATTACATCACGAAGCCTTTTGATCAGGATGAGCTCAAAAACATTATAAAAAAGGCATTTAAAACGAGGACGCTGAATAAGAACGAACTTGTTTCATCGTCGAAGAAAACGGATCAGGGCGAAATTATCGGCTCCAGTAAACGCATGGTCGAAATATACGGGCTTGTCGAAAAAGTGGCCCCGACTACAACAACAGTTCTGATCACCGGAGAGACAGGCACGGGCAAAGAACTTCTGGCCCGCGCTATCCATATGAACAGTCCGCGAATTAACAATCCGTTCATCAAAATCAATTGTGTAGCTATCGCTAAAAACCTGATGGAGAGCGAACTCTTCGGATTTGAAAAAGGCGCTTTCACGGGCGCGGTGAATAAAAAACCGGGCAGATTTGAACTGGCCGATACCGGCACCCTCTTTCTCGATGAGATCGGCGATCTGCCTATGGATATGCAGGCAAAGATACTCAGAGTGATACAGGAACAGGAATTTGAGAGAGTCGGAGGCCTTCAGACAATAAAAGTCGACGTCAGGCTTATTACGGCAACAAATAAAGATCTCCTGCAGGAAGTACAGGAAGGGAGATTCAGGGAAGATTTATACTACAGGTTAAATGTTGTGCCCATAGAACTCCCTCCCCTCAGGGAAAGAAAGGGTGATATAGAGCGACTTACCGACTATTTTCTCGATGTGTTCAATAAAAAGCTCGACCGCGGGGTAAAACGCGTCGATTCGCGGGTAAGAAAACTTTTTTCACGCTACAGCTGGCCGGGTAATATAAGGGAACTGGAAAATCTGATGGAAAGACTGGTGCTGCTGGCCTCAGGAAATACGATCACCCTTGATGACATCCCCCCGGAGATTCACGTAGCCGCAATGGCTGAAACGTCCGCCGGCGGAAAAACGGAAGGAACACTATGGGATACCGTCAAAGACAAGACTGAGGAACTGGAAAAAAGCATGATCGTAAAGATTCTGGAAGAATGTAACAGAAATATCAGCAAAGCAGCCATAAAGCTCGGCCTCAGCAGGAAGGGGCTTCAACTGAAAATGATAAAATACAACCTTCGAAAGAAAGACATGAAATAAGTCATATCACGGCAAAATACCTTGTTAACAAATTACTTCTTCTCAAGGCATCGACAAATAAGCAGTGCGGTCCCAGCCTCTGTATCAGCGTACGGAACAAGCAATCTTGCAACCGTATTGCAGAGATTGTTGGGTTCGGGTTCTGATGACTGACATGCCGCCGGATATAGAACCCGGGAAACGAGGAAATATATATCGAGGTTTCTTTCATACTTTACATTGAACTTGTCATGGAGAAAATCACTCAGTTCAGGTTCTTCGAAATAATTGTTAAACCACGGCTCAGATAGGGGTTTGAGAGAGAACCGCTTTCTGAGTTCATTGATAACATTCAGACCGTTACGGTATCCCTCGATGAAGATGAATTTGCCGTTCTTTGGCAACAAGCCATGAATCTTAAGAATGGCTTCTTTCTGCATCTCTCGAGTGGGAAGGATCATGAGACCGCGTATCGATACAATAGTATCGAATTGACCCGGCATATACGCGTTGTCTATTTCCATTATGTTACGATGCTCAAATGTTAAATTCGTTATGGGAGGTCGTCGACTCGAGAGGTTGCGCTTTGCCGACGCAATCATCCCTTCGGAGAAGTCACAACCAACGATCTGCCTGCAACGGGTTGCGAATTCCAGTGTCGAGATACCATTGCCACAGAAAGTATCAAGTACCTGGTCTGTCTCCGTCAGCCAGTTCCGTACAGTCTCAATCTCGAGACTGCGCATATTGTCATCAAAAAGAGTAGAATATCCTGTATCACCATGATCAAAGACACGTTTGTCAAAATATTCGATTATCCGCTTCATTTCCGAATCTATCATTATGACATCCTTTTTGCTGCTATAAATTCACTATCTAGAGAAAGGCAACAGGTTCGACACGGCACCTTTGAACCGGCTCAACCATCTCTTAGTATCCTATTGAAATCTATGGAAATATTCACGGGCAGGCACCGCTTATAACCGTTTCTCCTTTTCCGGAACTTCCTTGAGCGCATTCCACAATATTTCATCGTGATCGTATATATCATTTCGAAAATTAATTCCGCCGTTCTTGCCGACCCAGCACGTCCAATACATAACATGAACCATGCAGGGATCGAAAACTTCTATGATATGCCGTTGACCGCTTTCGATAAGAGACAGGATACGCTCCCGCGTCCAGTAAATATCATCCTGGAGGATAAACAATGCCAACTCTACGGGCTTTCCCACCCGGATGCACCCGTGACTGAGCGCCCTGTTGCTCTTCCTGAACAGACTACGGTACGGCGTGTCGTGGAGATATACGTCGAAACTGTTCGGGAACATGAATTTGATCCGCCCCAGACTGTTCCATGGACCGGGTACCTGCCGCAGACGCCCGGGAAAATTTTCGATACCGATATTTTCCCACTCGATCAAAGCCGGATCCCGAACTGAGCCCGATTTGCCCCAACCCGAAAGCAGTTCGTAATGATTTTCAATCAAGTAGTCAGGATCTTTTTTGATCTCCGGCAACAGTTCCGAAAGTGTAATGCTGTCGGGAACATTCCAGTAGGGATTGATCTCTATGCTACTGATCCTTTCACTGAATACCGGCGTTCCCTTGTAGGCTTCTCCCACAATAACTTTCATGGCCAACTGCAGTTGATCGCTATTATAGGCTTCGAGTCTAAACGCGGGGACATTCACTATAATGTGACGATTCCCCCACTGGTGAGGAAGCCATCTCCAACGCTCCAGGTTTAACACAACCTGTCGCCATCGTTCCGGAGCGGATACATTAAGCGCTTCTCGCGTCTCGGGACCGACGATACCGTCCACCTCCAGGCCATGACGGATCTGGAATGTTTTTACAGCCGCTTCGAGATTCGTATCGAAGACTGTTTTATTCATGCGTTTACGGACAACCAGGTCTCCGCTCGCCCGCAGGCGCTCATACAGCAGAGAGACATATGCCCCCTTGTTGCCCTTTTTCAAGGTCTTCGATGTAGTCAGCACCGGCCATCCGCCGTTATCTATAATCGTTTTCAGCCTACCGGCCTCATCCACCATGCGCCAGTACTCGGCAGAAGGCGGTGCAAGCTGTCTGAGCGCCTCGTCGAGGGTTAAACCATTAGACAAACGGTTCAAAATGTCGAAAATATCCGCTTTGCGTTTTTCCGGGAACCAGTGAGGATATAAGCGTTCGGGGTTTACCTTTCCTGCCGCAAGATGGGACCCGAAGAGCATAAAAGCGTTCGTCATGAGAATGTCGATCAAGGCCGGATAGTACGCATCTACCAGCGGTCCCTCGAGTGCAACCGCCTTCTGGTGATCGATCCACTCGTTTATGCACGAGCGATGATAATCATCAGGATTAAAACCGTGGTATTCGACGTGGCTCAACACTTCGGCAAACGCCTTCCCCTGCTCATTGAGACCTTCATCATCAACCCATATCGGCTTAAAAAATCGTTTTTGATAAAATTCTATAAGATCAGCGCCGACATGAATCCCCTCACATCCGATATATATGTCCCGGTTCTGCTCGGCCCGGTTCAGAATAGAGCGAATGGAATCCGTTACATCTGCACTCCGGGAAGATGCTTGAGCGGCGGCGGCACCGAAGATAAGCAGGAGTAGAACAATAAATCTGATACGCATATAAGTCTCCGGACTGAAAGATTAGTGTGTTTTCGACGCGGTCAACCACATAAGTCATACGTTTTCTTCAAATTTCCGAAGATATGGCAACAATAAAAATCAACGAAGGGAGTGTATCAAAGCAGACTTTTCAGGTCAAAATTTTTTGAACAGCAACAGCAGAAATCTCGACAATAAAAATTTCTATTATAATAAATCGACAAAAATAACTCAGGCGGGGTCTATTAACTGCTTCCAAATTTATAAAATTGATAATGCTTCTATAATGAAAAAGGCCCTTTCAAAGGGCCTTTTCATTATGACCACCTAACTTAATTAGGATTAACTTGGGGTGAGTGAAGGGACTTGAACCCTCGACCTCCTGGGCCACAACCAGGCACTCTGACCAACTGAGCTACACCCACCACATATATTCACATGCCCCGGCAGTCCCGATTTATCGGAAGTGTACAGGCAACCATTTATGGTACGCCAGCAGGGATTCGAACCCGGGACCTACNNACGGATTAGAAGTCCGTTGCTCTATCCAGCTGAGCTACTGGCGCATTGTTCAAAAATGAAAGGTTCTTTTAGTCACTTTGATTATATTTGTCAAGACAAAACACCACTAGTTTTGCTACCTGACATAGCCTGCCACTCCGTCGTATTTGTATCCCATCTTTTCGCAATCTTCGCCCTTCGGATCCGTCGTATAGAAATATGCTCCGGTCTCGGGATTAAACCATCTATAGAGGTCTCTCGTATTGGGCAATTTTAGTGTTGCAATATTGCCGATGGACCCGTCGAAAGCATATCCTTTGAGAGAACGATTGCCTCCAGACCTGCTGTAAGAGTAAAAATGAGTCGACTTCGAAAAATTGTGCCACTGGAAAAATTCCATTGTCCCCGGCGTACCCTTGTGGAACAGCTTAAATACCGGACCTCTCTTTTTATACCCTTCAAGTGAGAAAGTTCCGCGTTCCTCGTCCGGCGACAGCAGGTTATCCGCTCCTTTTATGTAACGGTATATATCGATTAATTCCGAGGGTCTGTCACTTGTAACATCAAGCGACACTTCAACTATCTCCACTCCCTCTTTCGAATAAAAAAGTATATTTTCACTGTACAGACCGGGAGACAGTCCCGTGGTATCAATCATTACATTGATGTAATCTGTTTCATTTCTCGTGATACCCTTTTCAGGAAATATCCGTATCCAATTTTTCCTGCTCTTCATGAGTTCCGCAACAGAAATCCTGACCCCTTCGATCCTTACGTTCCCCCCTCGTGCCGCTAATACCAGTACATGCTGTTCTCCTTCCGACAGGTTTTCGGCTACCGGGAATTCGACTCTCATCTCCCTGTCTGATGCGCAATCTATCTGGCCGATCATCCGGCTGTCAAGGAAGACATCGATAATTCCGCCACCGACATTTTTCCATATAAACAAAGCGATTCCCTTTCCGGAAAATATATATTTCAACAGTCCTTTTTCACCTGTACCGTAAGGATATCCATCATCCTCCGACCACTCGCCGGAAACATCAAGCTCATTTTTCAGACGATCCGGCACACCGTAGCTCCCCTTTCCGGAAACGGCCTCATTGGCAAACGAAACATACCTGCCCCGTTCAAGCATCATCCCACGGAAAGTCTTCCTGTTTCCCTGCAGCATCGCATTCCACGTGAGTACATTCTTTCCCGCATTCCGTAATTCAACCCGTTTCATCAGTTTCCTGTCGGCACTGACACTGCCGAAACCTATTCCGAGAGGGTTCACCTCCATACTGGAACGAGCACCTTTATTTTCAGCAACTGTAAATTGCAGGAGTAAAGTTCTCTCACCCCCATTAAAGGATAACTTTAATTCTTCTTTATAAGTACCTGGAGGAAGAATCTTCCTGTAAGACACCGATTTATGCCCTGCTTCGATCTTCATATGAATATCGGATAGTCCGCAGATCGCTGTCTCGCTATCTGCCACGGATTCAACGGAAACGCCAAGGCGACGCGCTGCCAACCCGGCTGTTCCTGAAAGGTTTTCATCAGGGGAAGATATCCAGTCTTCCATACTGCATACCATCCAAGTAAGGTCTCCGCTTCCAACATTTTTGAGGGAAAACAGACCCCTTGCGCTCTCGCCGGGACCTATTGTTCCTAAATCCACTTCGCGGGGAGATACCAGCAGCACGGGTACTGAAAGATCTTCTCCGACATCGACAAAAGCGACATTGCTGTTTACGTCTCCCCGTACCCTTCTGATCGCAATGGAGCCGGTGTTTTTTGCCATGAATACAGACCCGCCGCGCGGGAAAAATCCGATGGAATGATCGGAAAGCAGCCATTCCCCATCGGAACCTTTTGAAAGGTCTGTCCTGCTCCCGTCGGACCATATACCGACAGCCCTGAATATTGTCCTATGATTGACTGTGGTTTTTATGAGAACCGGTGTGAGGGATATGGATTCGAGGGAACGAATTTTTACGGGAATTGTTATTCTTTCACTGCCTCCGTTCGAGCGTATCAGAATACTCCCCTCGTGCCTTCCGTTTTGAAGTTCCGCCGTGTTCACGGTAATTGTTACTTTTCCCTTACCTTCACCGGACAGACCGGTGCCTGCGATTCCTTCTTCGCTGATACCATCCGTCTTCAAACCATGTAAAGATGTGCCGCTACCAACGATCAGCCACGGATCCATACTTATAACTTCCCACTGCAGGTTTCCTTTCCCGGCATTCCATATCGTCAGGGGAATCGTTTCAACCGATCCCTTCTCCATATGATCAAGATTTGACTTCGGCAGCGATACCTTCAGCACAGGGCCGTCGAGCGCAGTATCCACATGAATTAAGAGTAACGGACTTTCGACCCCGTCTTTCCTGGCCGACACATGCGCGTCGCCTGCCTGTTTCCCGATGAGGAGCCCCTTATCGGCGAAATATCCGATCTGCTCGTTCCTTGACACCCACTGTATCTCTTTTGTGATATCTTTTCGGGAACCATCCGAATAGATGCCGACAGCGCTCAGATACATCTTTCTGCCAACCTGTATCGAAGTGGCATCCGACAACCTGATTTCCTCCAGTTTAGGACTGAATGCGTCATCGCTATCTCCAAGAACCGTAATGGAAACAGGCACTGTTCTGGTACCGGCGGATGATGTTATGACGATTTCAGTCTCGTGAAGTCCGGGAGAGAGATCGGTCGGATCTGCTATGACAGCCACGGTCTCAACACCGTCACCCGCTATCCCTGAATACACACTCGGCGACAGCCAGGGTTCCGTTCTTTTAATTATCCATCTTATTTTTTCCTGACCCTTGTTTTCTATATCGATAAAACCGAATTTCACCTCACTCTTATCCAGAACACCGAAATCAATACTGCCGGGAGTTACGGATAAAACCTGATCCGCTTCAGCAGGCCGGGCGGTCTGCGCGTACAGGTGGGACAACATCCCGAATACCGAACAAAACACAAAAAGGGCTGCAATTATTATAAATTTAGGGTTGGACACTATCATACCTTTCTTCAGGATTGTGTGGAACATCCTTATGCTTAACAACTGACTATCATCCTGTTTGATGAGAGACCGGAGTCGCGGTTACGCTATGCGATCGTCTTGAAATTATTACAACTGAGAGGTGATGTCAAGCGGCAGGAAAGCCAAAAAAGCTTGACACCTCTAAAAGATACCATATATAGTGCCGCCCATTGATAATTATCCATGACCCCCAAATCTTTATCTTTTACCGGCACGACAATGACTAATAAAGAGATAACATACTGGCTTGCCTTGAAGTTTATAAAAAACGTGGGAAACGTAGGGTTTAAAAACCTTATGGAAACTTTTGGCTCCCCACGTGC
The DNA here is from genome assembly GCA_002327865.1 of Syntrophaceae bacterium UBA2210. Lineage (GTDB taxonomy): Bacteria > Desulfobacterota > Syntrophia > Syntrophales > UBA2210 > UBA2210. Next base: position 34,418 of record DCUQ01000044.1, on the reverse strand, counting down.
GGTTTTTGAAGCTCCGATAACTTCTTTGCAGAAAATACCCCGCATTACACAAAAGACGGCCCGCGCCATAAAGACATTCGACGACTGGGCACAGGTTGAAAGGGAACTGGAACTGGCCGACAAATTTGGCGTTTCGATAATAACGTCCGATTCTCCGCGGTACCCGAAGCTTCTTTTAACCATATACGATTTCCCACCCGTTCTGTACGTTAAGGGAATTCTCTCGGATCAGGATAACAACATTGCCGTGGTAGGCTCCAGAATGGCCAGCACATATGGCAGATTTGTAACGGAAAGGCTGTGCCGCGAACTCGCCATGAAAGGGATAACCATCGTAAGCGGAATGGCACGCGGGATTGATTCCGCCGCCCATACCGGCGCGCTGGCAGGCAGAGGAAGGACCGTCGCCGTGCTGGGGTCCGGTATCGACGTCATTTATCCACCGGAGAACGGAAATCTCTTTGCGCGAATCGCCGAACAGGGCGCCGTGATTACCGAGTTTCCTTTCTCTACTCAGCCGTCCGCCGCTAATTTCCCTGCCAGAAACAGGATAATAAGCGGTCTTTCACTGGGGGTTGTCGTGGTCGAAGCCAATGAAAAAAGCGGTTCCCTTATAACGGCACGAATTGCCCTGGAACAGGGAAGAGAAGTTTTCGCCGTGCCGGGCAGCATCGATTCCCCGGGAGCGAAGGGAACCCACAGGCTCATACGGGAAGGAGCAAAACTTGTTGAAAATACATATGATATATTGGAAGAGATAATGCCGCAGGTAAATAATACCGATATAACCGCTGAATCTTTGAATGAAAATTTTTCGCAGAACCGTTCGGACACATCCGGCGTGTTGACTGCCGATGAAGAGGCTATCATGAAGTTACTCGGCAAGAAACCAGTACAGCTGGAAAGCCTGGCGGAGGATTCGGGCTACCGGATGCATGACATCCTGAGTATTCTCACATCACTTGAACTTTCCGGACATGTTGAACAACTTCCGGGCAAAAAATTTATCGTTAAGGAGTAAATATGTCCAATGCACTTATTATCGTTGAATCACCCGCAAAGGTAAAAACGATAAAAAAATATCTCGGTCCGGAATTCGAGGTAAAGGCCTCCGTGGGACATATAAAAGACCTTCCCAAAAGTAAACTGGGCATCGATATTGAGCATGAATTTGAGCCGACCTACGAAATCATAAGCGAAAAGAAGAAGGTCATCTCCGAACTTAAAAAATCCGCTAAAAGCGTGGATACCATATTCCTGGCTCCTGACCCGGACAGGGAAGGAGAAGCCATTGCATGGCACGTCGCGAGTGAAATCGGGAGAAATAAAAGTATCTACCGGGTGCTCTTCAACGATCTCACAAAGAAGACGGTTACCGCGGCGATCGAACATCCGATGGAACTCAACCGCGACAGATACGAAGCTCAACAGACCAGAAGAATACTTGACAGGCTTGTGGGCTATCAGATCAGTCCGATACTCTGGAAAAAAGTACGGCGCGGACTGAGCGCCGGCCGGGTGCAGTCGGTAGCCGTACGGATAATATGCGACAGGGAAGCCGAGATACAGGCCTTTGTCTCGGAGGAGTACTGGAACATCACAGCCCTGCTGGAGGGGAGCAATCCTCCTCCTTTCGAAGCGCGACTTACGAAAACAGGCGCCAGGAAGTCGAAGATCACCAATGAAACACAGGCAAAAAAGATTCTCGAAGAGTTGCAGCATGCCTCCTTCATCGTAAAAAAAGTGGAGAAAAAAGAGGTAAAACGTTCTCCGGCTCCCCCTTTTACTACCAGTAAACTTCAACAGGAAGCATCGAGAAAGCTTCGGTTCACGGCCAAGAAAACGATGAGTGTCGCCCAGAGGCTCTACGAGGGGATAGCACTGGGAGAGGAAGGTCCTGTCGGACTCATTACCTATATGAGAACGGACTCGGTACGTGTAGCCACCGAAGCACAGGAAGAAGCGAGAGATTATGTAGAAAAAAAGTATGGAAAAGATTTTCTACCCGCAAGGGCTCAAATATTCAAATCTTCTAAATCTTCACAGGATGCTCACGAGGCAATAAGACCGACTTCGGCAATATACACGCCACAAGATATCAAGCAGTATCTCAAGAACGACGAGTTCCAGCTCTACAAGCTCATATGGAACCGCTTTATGGCAAGCCAGATGAATCCGGCCGTATTCGATCAGACAGGGGTCGACATAGAGGCAGGCCGCTGTCTTTTCCACGCACAGGGTTCCATCATGAAATTCCCCGGATTCACCGTTATATATACGGAAACCGTAGAAAATGGAGAAGCCCTAAATGATGCCCAGTACGGTAAGATAATTCCCGAGATTTCCGAAGGAGACGAGCTTGCCTTGCTCTCTCTCGAACCTCAACAGAACTTCACACAGCCCCCGGCAAGATTTTCCGAAGCAACATTGGTGAGGGAACTCGAAGAAAAAGGAATAGGCAGGCCCAGCACATACGCGGCGATAATCAGCACGATACAGAACAGGAAGTATGTAACGCTTGAGAAAGGCAGGTTTCATCCCACGGAATTGGGAACACTGGTTAACGAACTGCTGGTAGAGAATTTCCCCAATATCATGGATGTCAAGTTTACCGCCTCGATGGAAAACCTGCTGGACATGATCGAGGAGGGGAAAACCACGCGTCATGAGACACTGGAGGAATTTTATACCCCTTTCAAATCGGAGTTGGAAGAGGCCGGTGAAAAGATGAAGGATATAAAGAGGGAAGAGATCCCCACTGATATCATGTGCGATCAGTGCAAAAGTCCCATGGTTATAAAATGGGGGAAAAACGGAAAATTCCTGGCATGCTCCAACTATCCCGCATGCAAGAACACCGGCAACATCGCGCAGGACGAAAACGGGGCGATCAGCAAGATGCAGACAGAGACAACCGATATCATCTGCGATAAGTGCGGCAAGAATATGGTCATAAAGGAAGGTAGATTCGGAAGATTTCTGGGATGCTCGGGGTATCCGGAATGCAAGAACACGAAACCGCTCGATACGGGGATACAGTGTCCCCGGGAAGGGTGCGGCGGAAAGCTCTGCGAAAAACGCTCAAAAAAAGGCAAAACGTTCTTCGGCTGTTCAAACTATCCGAACTGCACTTATGCGCTGTGGGACAGGCCGATACCGGAGCAATGTCCCTCATGCGGCCATCCCTTCCTGGTCGAGAAGTATTACCGCGGAAAAGGCATGATAAAAACCTGTCCGAACAAGGAATGCGGCTACAAGAAACAGAATGCCGAAGAGTAAGAGTTGAAGGTTGTGCGGTGAATCGAACATTAAAGCCGGAGATCCGAAATACACAAAAAGAGGTATTTCTCAACCCTGTTATAATTATCGGCGGCGGTCTCGCCGGGTGTGAGGCGGCGTGGCAACTCTCAAGGAGAGGAATAAACACTTCCCTGTACGAGATGAAACCGGCCGTCTTCTCCCAGGCTCACAGATCTCCGCTGCTCGCGGAACTCGTATGCAGCAATTCTTTTCGTTCAAACGCGACAGAAAACGCGGTAGGCCTCCTCAAAGAGGAGATGCGCCTGATGGGATCGTTGATAATCGAAGCGGCCGACGCGACGGCGGTTCCGGCAGGTAAGGCCCTGGCCGTGGACAGGATCCTCTTTTCGACATACATTGAGGAAAAACTGGTATCAACCGGGCTTCGTATAATCAGGGAAGAAGTTACATCGATTCCCAATGATTCCGTTGTAATTATCGCCGCAGGACCGCTCGCTTCGGATACGCTCTCGAAAAGCATAGCCTCCGTCACCGGGGATGAATATCTCTATTTCTATGATGCTATTTCACCAATCATCGAAGCTGACTCCATCGACTTCGACAAGACCTTCAGGGCATCAAGATACGACGAAGAAGGTACGGGAGATTATCTGAACTGCCCTATGACAAGGGAGGAATACGAGCGATTCTGGATGGAAATATCGGGGGGCAGCGAGGTGCCTCTAAGGGATTTTGAAGACAGGCACTGTTTTGAAGGATGCCTGCCCGTTGAAATCCTGGCTAAAAGAGGACCGAAGACCCTGTTGTTCGGACCGATGAAACCGGTGGGCCTGACAGACCCGAGAACCGGGAAGCGACCTTATGCCGTTGTCCAGCTCAGGCAGGAAAACAATAACGGCACACTCTATAATATGGTCGGGTTCCAGACAAAACTGACCTGGCCCGGACAGAAACACATCTTCAGGATGATACCCGGACTGGAGAACGCCCGGTTCGCCAGATACGGCAGTATACATCGCAACACATTCATCAATTCCCCTGCCCTTCTAAAGAAATCACTCCAGCTTTGTTCAAATGATGATCTTTTTTTCGCGGGACAGATTACCGGTGTCGAGGGATATGTGGAATCGGCTGCCATGGGATTGATGGCAGGGATAAATGTCCATCGGTATATGGAAAACAGGGATATGGAGGAACCGCCGGGAACGACCGCACTGGGCGCTCTTCTGAGTCATATTACGAACGCCGATTATAAAACCTTTCAACCGATGAATGTCAATTTCGGCCTCTTTACTCCTTTTACGGACAGGATACCAAGGAAAGAGAGGGGCAGGTTCTACGCCGAGCGTGCCATTGATGATCTGAAAAAATGGATTAATCTAAATGTTTCTTGAATAGATTATTTTCAATCCTTCAAGGGTAAGCATTTCATCAACAAGGTCGATAGTGGTGGTTTCGGCAGTTATTGTGCGTGCCAGCCCGCCTGTTGCGATAACGGTGGATTCTGTTTTTGTTTCCTTCTTTATGCGATTCACGATTCCGTCTACCAGACCCGCATATCCGAACATGATACCCGCCTGGATACTGCTCACCGTATCTCTGGCTACCACGGACCTGGGCCTGCTTAATTCAACCGGGGGCAACTTGGAAGCTTTTTCAAAGAGCGCATGGCTGGATATCATGACACCGGGAGCTATGCACCCGCCCATATATTCACCTTTCTGCGTAACATAATCAAAGGTGGTAGCAGTGCCAAAATCCACAATAATCAGGTTACCCTCATATTTTTCATGAGCCGCGACAGCGTTGACAACCCTGTCCGCACCTACTTCCCTGGGGTTGTCATAGTATATAGGCATACCTGTTTTTATGCCCGGCCCCACAATAAAAGGAGTCAGATGAAAATACTTTTTACAGAGGGGTTCCAGTATGTTAAGCATGGATGGAACCACACACGATATTATAATACTGTCGATGGATTTCGATCCGGCGTTGCCCATCTTGTAGAGACCCAGTATTAACATTCCGTATTCGTCAATTGTATGATCCGCTACGGTACGAACCCTCCAGTGGTTTACCAGTTTATCCCCGTCATAAAGACCGATAACCGTGTTCGAATTTCCCACATCGATAACCAGAAGCATAATAAATCACCTGTTTTTTATCAGATTCACGTCTCCGGAAAGCACTTGTGTTGTCCTGTTATTCTCGTCAACGAGCAGAAGCAAACCATTGCTGTCGATCCCCCGGCATGTTCCCCGCCGCACAGAACCTCTGTCTGTAACTTCTATGGTTTTCCCGATTATATCGGAATATTCAATCCAGCGATCCCTGACAGGAACAAAACCGCTTTTAAGAAAAATCTTATACCATTTCTCAAGCAATCCGTACAGACCTGCGGCAAGATAGAGACGCGAAGTGATGTTCGATGTCTGTTCCTTCAATGACGTGGCCACATGACGAAATTCTACCTGGAAATCGTCCGGTTCCATGTTCACATTAATGCCGATCCCCACGACAACAAAATCGAGACGCTGCCCCTTCATCCTCATCTCTGTCAAAATGCCGCAAATTTTTCTCCCCCCTGCAAGTACGTCATTGGGCCATTTGAGCGTAACGGGACAATACCCTGAAAGCAACTCCGCTACCGCAACTCCGGCAACCAGCGTAAGGACCTGTGCGTAAGCAGGCGGTATATCGGGTCTTAATATTACGGATGTGTAAAGGTTCCTGCCGGGGGGTGATTGCCACACCCTGTCACGCAGCCTTCCCTTCCCCGCCGTCTGGCATTCGGCGATGACTGTCTCGCCCTCATCGGCCCCGTCGATGGCAAGTGAAATGGCATGGTTATTTGTTGAATCGACCTTGTCAAGAAAGTGAATGCTTCTTCCTATAAGGCAACCGGAAGCAAGCCTCTCCAGATTGGTTTTATCGAATATTCGGTCCATGGTTCCGAGCCCCGGATGAATTCGCTCTATTTCCCGGTCTTAAAGACAAGCGATATATCGGCGGCGGGTGCGGAATGGGTAAGCGCTCCGACAGATATGAAGTCCACTCCGGTTTCCGCGATCTCTTTGACATTAGACAGGGTCACATTTCCGGAAGCCTCGACCAGCGCCTTTCCGGCGATGAGAGAAACCGCTTTTTTCATCTCGATCGTATCCATGTTATCCAGCATGATTATATCGGCTCCCGAGGCGAGCGCTTCTCCCACCTCCTGGAGGTTTTTTACCTCCACCTCGATTTTTACAGTAGGTGGAACATTTCCGGTTACATTTTTGATCGCATTCGAGATACCGCCGGAGGCGCTTATGTGATTGTCTTTGATCATCACTCCGTCATACAGACCAATCCTGTGATTAACGCCTCCTCCCGTTTTTACCGCATATTTATCAAGACTTCTCAGACCGGGCACCGTCTTCCTTGTATCCAGAATCTTGACTCCGGTACCGCTCACTTCTTCGACATATTTGTGTGTCATCGTGGCGATTCCGCACATTCTCTGAAAAAAGTTCAATGCTACGCGTTCTCCCAAAAGGATGTTTTTGAGGTTTCCCGATACACATGCGAGAACGTCCCCATTCCCCGCCTGTTGGCCGTCAAAGACATACTTCTCGAAGTCCAGTGATAAATCCAGCACATGGAATACTTTTCCGAAGATATCGATCCCCGCAACAACGATCTCTCCCTTTGAAATTACCTGCGCAATACCGGTTTCATCACCGGTGAGGACAGATGACGTGGTAAGATCGCCGGATCCGATGTCTTCATCGAGCGCCATTCGGATAAGTTTCCTCAATCGTATCTCTGGGATCATGGTAAACCTCAAGCCATACTGCTGAGTCTGTTCAAAGCGTCTTCCAGCACTCCGCTTTTCTTTTTCAGTTCCTTGAATTTGATTTCTTCTTTTTCAACGACACTCTTGGAAGCTTTTTCCAGAAAATCCCGGTTTCCCAGCTTTCTCGAAATAAGGCCAAGGTCCTTATCAAGTTTTTTCAGTTCTTTTTCCAGACGTGTCTTCTCAGCCTCAACATCAACGGTACCTTCAAGGAGAACATACACCTTGACGGAACCCACTACTGCCGTCGCAGATCCCTTCGGCTCATCGGCGTTTTGCTCAACCGCCAGATCTTCCAGATTCGCGATATCCTTTATGTAATCCCCGCCCTCCTCTATAGAGGATAAAGCATCGCCGTCGGGAACGGAAATAAGTGCCTTCAACTTCCTCGAAGGAGCTATATTCATTACACCCCTGATATTCCTGATATTGTTTATAATATCTTTGATAAGATCCATATGGCGATGGGCATCTTCGTCCTTTAAAGAATCATCCGGCTGTGGAAAGCTGCTTACTATTATGTATCCTTCATCCGTCGCTAATTTCTGCCATATTTCCTCTGTGACAAAGGGCATGAGGGGGTGAAGGAGCTGGAGCGCCGTCTTCAATACCGAGAGCAATGTTTGTTGTGTGGAAAGCTTGCTCTGCGCCGGTTGATCCTTGCCATACAGCGCGGGCTTTATCAGTTCGAGGTACCAGTCACAGAACTCATGCCATATAAACTGATATATTCTACTCGCGGCATCGTTAAACCGGTATTCATCCAGAGCATTTCTGACATCAACCACGGTACTGTTAAGGCTGTCTTTAATCCACCGGTCACAAAGCGAGTATTCTTCTGTTTTCGATCCGGTTTCTCCGGGATAATCCTCGAGATTCATTATAGAGAATCTGGCAGCGTTCCATATCTTATTTACAAAATGCCGGTACCCTTTTATACGTTCTTCCGACATTTTAACGTCCCTGCCCTGCGCGGTGAAGGCTGTCAGGGTGAAACGAAGTGCGTCCGCACCGTATTTGTCGATCATCTCCAGGGGATCAACGCTGTTCCCACTCGATTTGCTCATTTTATCGCCCTTTTCATCACGAACAAGGGCATGCAGATAGATATCCTTGAAAGGAACCTTTCCCATCACATAAAGTCCCATCATCATCATCCGGGCTACCCAGAAAAATATGATGTCGAACCCGGTCACGAGGAGCGACGTAGGATAAAAGGTCTCAAGCGCCTCTGTCTTTTCCGGCCATCCCATCGTCGAGAATGGCCAGAGCGCGGAGCTGAACCATGTATCGAGGACATCCTCATCCTGCCTGAGAGCAGTCCCTTCACATCCGGGACACTTCTCGGGATCTTCTACCGCTACTATTGTCTTTCCGCAATCATCGCAATACCATACCGGTATTCTGTGTCCCCACCATATCTGCCGGGAGATGCACCAGTCTCTTATGTTGTCCATCCAGTCAAAATATGTGGCTTCCCACATGGGGGGAACAATCTTTGTCTCTCCCTTGACAACCGCGGCAATCGCCGGCCTTGCCAGAGGTTTTACCTTGACGAACCACTGTTTCGACACCGCGGGTTCCACGATGGTTTTACATCTGTAGCAACTTCCCACGTTGTGCGAATAAGGTTCTGTTTTGATAAGATACCCTTCTTTTTTCAGATCTTCCACGATATTTGCACGGCAGGTGTAGCAGTCCTGACCCTGATACTTCCCACCGTTCTCATTGATAATGGCATTTCCATCCATGATAATTATAACATCAAGGTCATGTCTCTGTGCCATGGCAAAATCGTTGGGATCCGCCGAAGGCGTTATCTTCACCGCGCCGGTTCCGAATTCTTTGGAAACATAATCGTCCGCGATAACCGGTATGCGTTTGTTCACAATCGGAAGAATTACTTCTTTTCCTATAAAATTTTTGTATCTTTCGTCATCGGGATTGACCGCGACGGCGGTATCACCAAGCATAGTCTCCGGACGTGTCGTGGCTACGATTATTTCTCCCTCACCGTCGGCATAAGGATACCGTATATGCCAGAGGCTGGTTTCTTCTTCCTCGTATTCGACTTCAAGGTCGGATATTGCCGTATGACATCGCGGACACCAGTTAACGATATAATCCCCCTGATATATCAGGCCATCGTTATACAGACGGACGAAAACCTCTCTGACGGCACGTGAAAGTCCTTCATCCATGGTAAACCTTTCACGGGACCAGTCACAGGAACATCCCAGCTTATGCAACTGGTTTATGATCACACCACCATATTGCTCTCTCCATTTCCACACTCTCTCTACAAATTTTTCTCTTCCTATATCGTGCCTGGTAGTTTTCTCTTTGGCGAGTTCCTGTTCCACCACATTCTGCGTCGCGATTCCTGCATGATCGGTGCCGGGCATCCAGAGTGTGTTGCAACCTTCCATTCTCTTGTATCTAACGATAACATCCTGCAGGGTATTATTAAGTGCGTGTCCTATGTGTAGTATCCCGGTAACGTTCGGCGGGGGGATAACTATGGAGAAGGGTTTTTTGTCGCTCGTATCTTCCGCCCTGAACAGACCTTCATCCATCCAGCGCCGGTACCATTTCTCCTCAACATCACGAGATTCATAAGACTTGCTCAATTCTTCTTTTTTCATAACATGTCCTTCTTGATTTATTATACGGGTATAATCATATTACCCATCTAAATTTTCAATCGCACCCCTTATCATACTTTCATCCTGAGGAGCAAACCATTTGATGTCAGGATCCCTCTTGAACCATGTAAGCTGTCTCCTGGAATAGTGTCTCGTGTCCCTTTTGACCAATCTCACCATATCCTGCTTGCCTTGTTCTCCCCTTATATAAGACAAAACATTCCGGTAGGTCATGGATTGCATCGGCCTGACCGATTCATCGTAACCTTTTTTCACAAGCTCTTCCACTTCCGTAACAAGACCTGCCGTCAGCATCTCTTCGACCCTGTTGTTTATCCTTTCGTACAGAAGATTCCTGTCGATAGTAAGGCCTATCTTCAGGCAATCATGGATACTTTCACGGAACCCATGTTCCTCTTGTATTTTCGTAATGGATTGTCCGGTATGTTCCAGCACTTCGAGCGCTCTGATTGTCCTGACGAGGTCATTCGGATGTATTCTCTCAGCGGCTGTTGCATCCATCTCCTTCAAACGTTCATAAAGATGCGATTTCCCATGCTGAGCGGCTTCTCTTATGCAGGAATCCCGGAGCGTCCCGTCAGCGCCGGGGGCATCCAAAAGCCCGCTCAGCAGAGCGTCCAGATACAATCCTGTACCCCCCACTACGAAAATCCTTTTCTGTCGTTTGCGCAGGGAATGAATTACATCGTCGGCCATTTTCACAAACAGCGCGGCGTTAAATTCCTCATCGGGGTCCGCAACGTCGATCATGTGATGGGGCACACGAATTCTCTCTTCCGTAGAGGGTTTCGCGGTGCCGATATCCATGTACCGATAGATCTGCATCGAGTCCGCGCTGACAATTTCTCCGCCGTATCGTTCGGCAAGCCGTATCGCCAGATCGGTCTTTCCTACTCCGGTAGGCCCTATGATAACAATAAGCGGAGGTTTTGAGTTTCGTGTTTCAGGTTTTGAGCTTTTCATTCCGATCAATCTTTGCGCCTGTAAAAAGTCCCCAAAACGTAATGCCGGGCTTGATCTGGCATCCGGAACATATTGAATGGAATCTTGAGGTCAAATCTTGATTCTTTAATATTGCTTATCGCAAATCTTACCATAACCGCAAAATCCCCATGAATTAGAGCATTATATTCGGGGTCAAACCCTGGTTTCATCTTATTATCGATTATTCTATGCTTTCAGCTCAGCCGGATCCAATTGTCTTCCTTCCGGCGGACTCGTGATAACAGTAAGCCGGGGTTTTGAATTAGGGGGTTCGGGTTTCATCATCTTCGCTTGAAGATTTTTTCCAGATCTCTTATTCCGAACACGGTATAAAGAGGCCTTCCATGCGGACAGGTCGCCGCGAACGGGATCGAATCGAGGTCTTTGCACAAAGCGGCGACTTCCGGATCCGTCAGAGTGTGATTGGCTTTTACAGCGCCTTTGCATGCCATTATCGTAAGAATTTTGTCTTTTATTTCGTCAACATTATCAGCTTTTCCGGTATCCCTGATTTCTTCCAGTATATCGGAGATAAGCGTTTCAAGATTGCAGCCCGCAAGGAAGGCGGGAATTTGCTTTATCAGTATCGTGTTTTCACCATACTGTTCCATGCCGATCCCGATTTCTCGTAACATTTCAGTATAATGCATCAACAGATCAAAGCGCCCCGGCTGAAGATTCACAACCTCGGGGAGCAACAGACCCTGAACAGGAGGACTCTCTTTCGAAGACGCTTTCAACCTTTCAAAAAGCACCCTCTCGTGCGCGGCATGCTGATCCATTAGAATGAACGCTTCCGCCGATGAAAAAGCGAGGTATGTACCGGCAATCTGTCCCAGGTATTCGAGAGACGAGAAGTTCATCGTTTCCTGCGGCACATCACGTTCGCTGAAAAAATCCGGCGGTTTTTTTTCGTACTTGTTCCCCCCTGAAGAATCGGGCATCCTTCCCGCCCCTCTTTCGGAAACATTCATGCCGAATATTCTTTTCTCGGGACCCGACAGGACGGTATACCGTTTCAACGTGTTCTGAACTCCGCCTTTATAAGAGTCGGCGGGTGCCCCGAATGAAAGCCCGGAGGAATCGGCGGCGGGGACAGACTCGCCGGCCAGCGTCTTGATAAGGGTTTCCGTAACAAGTCCGTACACCTCTCCGGCGTTTTTGAAACGCACTTCCATTTTGGCGGGGTGGACATTTATATCCACATCGGGAGCGGGAATATCTATAAACAGGACAACCGACGGAAATCTCCTCGGCTCTATAAGTCTCCTGTACGCGGTTATAACGGAGTGATTCAATAACCTGTCCCGTATAAATCTGTTGTTGACGAAATAAAACTGCCCCTTCGTGTTTGCCCGTGTGCGGTCGGGCATGGAGACGAACCCCCGCAGTTTTGCGTCTCCCTTCTGTCCTTCGACCGCGAGCATATGACTGCCGAAGTCTTCACCGAATACGAGCGCGATCCTTTCGGACATGCTCACCGCCTTAGGCACGGCAAGTATTGTTCTGCCCTTCGAGACAACCCTTATTTTTACTTCCGGATTGGAAAGCGCCAGTCTCATGATGGCGTCCATGCAATGCGCCTGTTCGGTGGAATCTCCCTTCATGAATTTCATGCGGGCCGGCGTCGAATAAAAGATGTCGCTGATGGCTATCGATGTCCCGACAGGGCAACCGGCGTCGGCGATCTCTTCGATTCTTCCGCCTCTGACAACCGCCCGGGTACCGGACAGAGAGCCTTCTCTTCTTGTCAAGATCTCGATTACGGATATCGAAGCGATACTCGCGACAGCCTCGCCGCGAAATCCAAAAGAGTCTATCTCATAGATATCTTCAAACGTATAGATTTTGCTCGTGGCATGTCTCTCAAATACAAGGGGGACATCATCCCTTTCGATTCCCCTGCCGTTATCCACAACCTTTACAGAATGCTTTCCGCCACCCTCGAGTTGAACAAGGATGTCCGTCGCGCCTGCATCCAGAGCATTTTCGACGAGCTCCTTTACTATCGAGGCAGGTCTCTCTATCACCTCTCCGGCGGCTATCCTGTTGGACAGATCTTCAGACATGACAACTATTTTTTCACGCAAGACAAACTCCTAAAACCGAATTATCCGGATCCTGAACATTGCCACATAGAGAATAATCTTACTTTATAAAGGCCTGATACCGGAAAGAGGATCTTTATCCCCGGTTATTACCTCACCATGACCTGGATAGATGATCACGGGTTTTATAGTGCGGCGTAGAAAATCGTAGGATTCTTTTATGGCATCCCTGCTCCAGTGAAACCTGTTCAGTTCTCCTTTGCCCTCTTTGGAGATATTTATAATAAGATCTCCCGATATTAATTCCCCGGTTGCCTGGCTGAAAAAACAGACGGAGTCCTCTGTGTGGCCGGGTGTTTGTATCGCCTCCCACTCTTCGAAACCGAACCCGCCGAGAGAAAATATCTTCTCTCCCCCGTTCCCAAAATAATCAATCCTGTCTGGATCGAACGGCAGTTTCCTTATGTTCCTCAGTCCCGGAAGCGGAATCCCCGTCAGGCTTTCAACACCGAGATGAGAAAACCTCCTGAGGTAACGGGCACTGACCATCGTCGCGGGAGGAAGACCTACAAACCAGTTTCTGATAAGGGAGATCTTTTTCCTTCCCGTGATGTAATCACTCACCATGTAATGGAAAAGCACCCGTGTTCGTGGTGAACACATGTCAAGGAGATGGCCTATTCCTCCTATATGGTCTATATGAAAATGCGTGGCTGTTATATATTTCAGATCGTACAGGGTCCGGTCAGGCATGCCGGCTATGTACGCTGCTATATCTTTCGCGCATCCGGGGCTCCCGATATCGACAGCCATGAGTCCTGTGAGGCTCTCAATAAGGTAAGCCCTGGCAAACCCGGTGTTCGAAACGGGATGCACTCTGCGGATATTGTTTCTTTCCGAGTTTGTCATCTCTCACAAACTTTCTCAAGTTATGTACCGGACATATAGTCCTGCAGGGCTACCTGCCAGAATCTCATCGTACGGTGTGTCGCATCGGCGAATTTCCTGCAACTGAGAACGGAATATCCTGGCCGGGACGCGCGGGCGCCGAGTTGTGCGGACTTTATGGGAGTGATTCTGACATCCTGTATCCCCTTGTATTCCAATATCTTAAGGGCAAACTGATACCAGCTGCACGATCCCCTGTTTGTCATGTGGAAGACACCTCTGTGGTCACCCTCGAGAAGTACTCGTACCGCCGCCGCCAGATCCGCAGTATAGGTAGGTGAACCCCGCTGGTCGTCAACCACTTCCAAATCTCCCCCTCCCTTTGCTTTTTCGAGTATTGCCCCGACGAAATTTCTTCCATGCTTTCCGTAAAGCCAGGATGTTCTCAATAAAAGGTAATTATCGGAAAGTTTTCTGAGGTATTCCTCCCCTTTCAGTTTTGATCTCCCATAGACATTGACGGGGCCGCATATATCATCTTCGACATAGGGAACTATCTTTGTTCCGTCAAAGACATAATCGGTACTGAAATGAATCAGCTTGATACCGGTCCTCTTGCAGATCAGGGCCATGTTTTTTACCCCCTCGGCATTAACTGCGAAACATCCCGTTTCGTCGGTCTCACACCCGTCCACATCGGTATACCCGGTCGCATTGATAACTGTGTTCGCCCCTGATTCTTCAACCACACGTCTGCAATCGGAAACAGAGACAATATCAAAATCTTCGATATCTTTTCCGGTCACATCGTGAACCCTGCCGAGAATTGCTGCAAGGTCGGCTCCCAGCATGCCTTTATGGCCGAGGACCAGTATTTTCATCAGTATTTGACCTCCATGAGAAAAAGCCCCTGGGGAGGGGCGGTGATTCCGGCCGCTCTCCTGTCTGCGGCATCCATTATTTCCCCGAACCGGTCAGTTCTAACGATGCTTTTTCCCACATCGACGAGCAGGCCGACAATGTTTCTCACCATATAACGCAAAAACCCGTCCGCTTCTATGATGAACGAAATCATATCGTCCTTTACTTCGATGGAAGTATCTGTAACCGTTCTGATATGGTCTTCCGAATCGCACCCGGAAGCGCAGAAAGATGAAAAGTCGTGTTTCCCCTTCAGTAATATCGCGGCTTCTCTCATCGCATCCACATCGAGAGGTGCACGCACATTCCAGGAATAATTCCTGCGGAGTGCGGTTCTCACCGGACTGTTGAATATCTTGTACAGATATATCTTGCTCTTTGCGCTGTAGCGCGCATGAAAATCCTCATGTACGTCCCTCAAGTCTTTTACGACAATGTCTCCGGGAATAAGACTGTTAATCCCCTTCAGAAGATTTTCACAAGCTATTCGGGACTCCGTTTTGAAGTTTGCCACCTGGTTCAAGGCATGAACCCCGGCATCCGTTCTCCCGGAAGCCGTCAGCTTTATTTTCTCCTGTGTAATCAATCCTATCTTCTTTTCGAGTATCTCCTGGATACTTATACCATTGGGCTGCACCTGCCATCCGTGATAGGCGGTCCCGTCATATTCACAGATAATCCTGACGTTTCTCATAAGATCCGCCCCTGCGGTAATCTAAGGTATAACGGAGAAAAGTTAATGATCATCTTTCTTGTCATGTCTGTCCAGCGCTTCGACCGCCGGCAACTTTTTACCTTCAAGTAGCTCGAGCGATGCACCGCCTCCGGTAGATATATATGTAATATAATCGCTCTCACCAGTTCTGTGAACCGCAACATCTGTATCCCCTCCCCCTACGATAGTAAGAGCATGAGACTGAGCAACAGTATGAACCATAGAAAAAGTTCCCATGCTGAACGCGTCGATCTCAAACACCCCCATAGGACCATTCCATATGATCGTTTTCGCATCACTGAGCGCTTCACGGAAGAGTGAGATGGAAGCGGGCCCGATATCCAGGCCCATCCAGCCTGGATCTATTTCCTGTATGGGAACGATCTTGGTCACAGCCTTAGGGTCCGCTTTTTCAGCGATCACACAATCGACGGGAAAATACATTTTAACACCTTTTTCCTTTGCTATGGTAATACACCGCCGTGCCGTATCGACGAGATTCTCTTCTATGAGGGATTTGCCTACCTCAAAATCCATAGCCTTCAGAAATGTAAAGGCCATACCACCGCCGATTATCATCTTGTCGACTTTACCTATAAGGTTTTCAAGGGCTTCGAGTTTACCCGATACTTTTGAACCGCCGATTATGGCAACAAAAGGACGAAAAGGATCTTCCAGTGTAACGCTGAAGTAATTTAATTCCCTCTTCATCAGAAAACCGGCACAGCATTCTTTCGCGAATTTTGTTATTCCAACATTGGAAGCATGCGATCTGTGAGCGTTTCCAAAGGCGTCATCCACGTACACATCGGCGTAACCGGCGAGTTCACGTGAGAAATCGTCGTCATTATCCGTCTCTTCCGTGTGAAATCTGAGATTCTCCAGCATGAGTACGCAACCTGGTTTCATATCTCGAATCAGGTTTTTTACATCGTCGCCGATACAGTCTTTCGCCATCACGACTTCTTTACCGAGAAGACGCGACAATCTCTTAGCCACAGGTCTTAGACTGAGAGAATCGACCACTTTACCCCCCGGCCTCCCGAGATGAGCCATGAGAATAACACGCGCATCCTCATCCAGCGCGTAGTTGATTGTGGGAAGTGCCGTCTTTATCCTTCTGTCGTCGGTAATATGCAGATCTTCATCCAGCGAAACATTAAAGTCGAACCTGCACAGTACGGTCTTACCTTTGATGTCAATCTGATCTATGTATTTCACGAGTTCCTCCTTTATCGAATGTTCATTATGTGTTCGAAACAAAAAAATACCACACGATTAAGACAAAACTTCCTGATACGGGAACACGGGGGAGTATCAAGGCAGCCGGCTAGGTTTCAGCCTTCATAGTAACCACTGCGAAGGCGGCAATACCTTCACATCGTCCGGTAAAACCCATGCCTTCGTTGGTCGAAGCCTTGATATTTACCCGTCCCGGTTCCATACCGAGGAAGCCGGCTATATTTGTGACCATTCCATCGATATATCCTCTCAGTTTCGGTTTTTCAAGTACAAGCGTCGAATCGATATTGTTAACCCGGTATCCCTTACGAATCGCCAGCTCATTAACGCTGATCAACAATTCTTTGCTGGATATGTTTTTGTAGGCAGGATCACTGTCGGGGAAGTGTTTTCCGATGTCACCTTCTCCAATGGCACCGAGAATAGCGTCACACAGCGCATGAAGCAGGGCGTCCGCATCGGAATGACCGAGAAGCCCCTTTTCGAAGGGGATTTCCACGCCACCCAGGATCAGTTTTCTCCCTTCCACAAGCCTGTGGCTGTCATATCCGAAACCTATTCTCATATACCCATACCTGTCTTTTCCAGGAGAAGTTTACATAGGATTATATCTTCCGGAGTGGTAATTTTGATGTTATCACGCGAACCGGGGATCGTAGCGACAGGAACACCCATGTGTTCCACAACGGAAGCATCGTCCGTTCCGTAAAATCCTTTTCTGTATGCATTCCGGTACGCTTCAATGATAATTTCCCTTTTAAATGTCTGAGGCGTCTGGACAAACCGAAGCATTTTTCTGTCGACGGTATCTCTTACAATCCCATTTTCATCTATCGTCTTTACAGTATCCGTCACGGGTACTACCGGAATAACCGCCCCCTTTTTGACAGCTTCCCGGATAGAAAGATCGATTAACGTTTCCGAGATAAAAGGACGGACACCGTCATGAATAACGACAACATCGTCGCTGTCGTCTACCAGATCCAGCCCATTTTTGACGGAATCCTGTCTTGCCGCCCCCCCGGCACGGATGTGCTCCACCTTGCAGAATTGATACTTGTCTACAATTTCATCCTTCGCATACGCGACATTCTCTTTTGGAACCACCAGTACGATGCGGACAATAGATTTTGATTTCTGAAATGCGCCGAGGGTTCGTGCTAATATAGGTATGCCGTCCAGTGACAGGAACTGCTTCGGGAGATCATGCAACATTCGTTTTCCGGAACCTCCGGCAACGATAATAGCAATTGATTGCACCATTATTACTGTTTTTCTATGGTATTCAGGTTGCCGGTACTGCCATGTAAAATTAAAAAGGTCCGCAACCTGAAGTTATGAATTTCTTGCTCATGTATGCGAGGATACACCGCCACGTTCATTGTTTTTCATGGCGGAAAAAATCATCCTTCCCGCCGTTGTCTGGAGAACACTGGTTACAACCACTCCTACGTTTTCTCCTATGTGCCTGCTTCCGTTATCGACAACTACCATGGTACCGTCATCGAGATATGCCACACCCTGTCCCGCTTCCGTTCCTTCCTTGATAATCCTTACCGTCATTGTCTCTCCCGGCAGAACCAGAGACTTCATGGCATTTGCAAGTTCGTTAACATTCAGGATCTTTATGCCCTGCAACTCAGCGACTTTATTCAGATTGTAGTCGTTGGTTACAATCCTGCCCTCTTTTTCTTTGGCAAGAGCAACAAGCTTCGCGTCGACACCCTTTATATCCGGGAAATCGGCATCTACGACGTCAATAACGATATCGGAATTTCTCTGCATACGGTTCAGTATTTCCAAGCCTCTCCTTCCCCTTGAACGTTTCATATGGTCGGATGAATCAGCGATCTGTTGCAACTCATCCAGCACAAAACGAGGAACAATCAACTTACCTTCAATAAATCCCGTATCACATATATCCGCCATTCTGCCATCAATAATGACGCTGGTATCAAGTATTCTGTAATACGGATCCTTTTCACCTTTTGGAGATCTGGATTTGGGAAAGGAAAATTCCTCGGCTTTCTTTGAGCCAAGGACCAGACCGAGATAACCCAGAACACAGGTCATTATAAAGTAGAGATATCCCCACGGTATTATTTCCTGCGTTTCCAGCCCCGGCATAAACTTCAGCCCATAGGTAAAAAGAAAGGCGATCAGAAGTCCTAGAAATGTTCCGATAACGCCGCCGGCTATAACTCTCAGAGAAAGCTTTTTTATGGTCTGTTCGAGCTTTATTACAAAGATTGAAAGAAAAAAACCTGCTAATAAGCCTATTAATGAAAACGGGAATTTATTATATTGTAAAGCAATGAAATAGCCGCCAATCGAACAGCCTACTATAAGTAAAAACCTTATGCTCAAAATTCACCTCCTAAAACTAATGGATTCGTAAATAAAATAAATAATAAAAAATATAATAAAAAAATTAAGAATAATGTAATTATAATAATAGTATAAGGAGAAATGTATTATGATTACAAATCCATGCACCAGCCATCACCACACCAATTTTGTTTTCAGGAGAATAACAAAAACGGACAGCGCGCATAATATCTTCAATATTTCAAAGAACAGAACATATATAAATTTTTATGCTGTAAATATATCTTTCAGATTTCTTTCTACTTCCTCTTCATCACAGTCGCTGGCTATCGATATTTCTCTTATCAACAAGCTTTTAGCGGTATCCATCATTTTCCTCTCACCAAACGACAAATCCTTGTCGGCCTTTAACGTAAAAAGGTAACATAATACACCGGCTATTTCATAAACCGATCCTGTTTTTATTTTTTCCCAGTACTCTTTGTATCGCTTATTCCACGTCTGCTTATCTACTATGACGTTTTTTTCTCTCAATATCTGGTAGACCGTCGGTATCTCTTCTTCTGAAATGACTTCCCTGAGGCCTACAAACTCGGCACCATTTTTCGGTATCATGATTGTGGCATTATTACCCAGTATTTTCATTACATAAAAGGATTGTTCACTCCCCATAACGTTTCTGGTTTCTACTGCTTCAATGACACCTACCCCATGTCCCGGATAAACCGCCATATCTCCCACATTAAACATTTCTTACGCACCTCTCAATTTCAAAAATCGATCTATGCCCACTAAAACGACTGTATATCACAATCCTGAATCATGGTCAATCAAATCATATTAAGAACTCTACGAATGCAGAAATTTGTCTTGACTTTGCAAGAAAGAATGAGCTAAGCAACCCGATTTATAACCTCACCACAGCTACAGGAAGGGAGTATCATGTCAAAATATAATTCTAATTCACTCAGGAATGTTGCAATCGCCGGACACGGAGGAACAGGAAAAACTTCCGTCTGTGAATCTCTTCTTTTCTTAAGTGGGAAATACGACAAACTCGGCCGGGTAGATGACGGGAGTTCTTCCCTCGATTTTGAACCGGAAGAGCAGAAAAGGCACATTTCCATAAGCTCGGCAATAAGCTTTTTTGAATGGAAGAAATATAAGGTCAATATCATTGACACTCCCGGCGATTCGAATTTTTTCATGGACACCCAATACAGCCTGCGTATCGCTGACAGTCTTATAGTTGTGGTAGATGCCGTCGGCGGAGTTGAGTTTCAGACCGAACGTGTCTGGAGATATTCCAGCGAACTGTCGCTCCCACGAATTATATATATCAGCAAGATGGATAGAGAACGTGCAAATTTTTCCAAAACGCTGGAAGATATAAACAGTAAACTCGCCAAAAAAGGAACGGTTTGCTATCTCCCGCTTGGTTCGGAAGAATCCTTTAAGGGCCTGATAGACCTCGTGAATATGAAGGCACTCATCTTTGATGATCCAAAAGGAAAACACAGGAAAGAAGACATCCCCGAAGAGTTCCTGGAAGATGCAAAAATATACCGTGAGACGATGGTGGAAGATATAGCAGAATGTGATGAGGAACTGATGGATAAGTATCTTGAAGAAGGTGATCTTTCGGTTGATGACATCGTCAGTGGTCTCCGCAAGGGAGTAATTTCGGGAGACCTGGTTCCCGTTACCTGCGGGTCGGTATTGAATCATAAAGGAATTACTCCTCTTATGGATATGATCGTAAACCTTATGCCATCTCCTGTCGATCGAGGAGTCGTCACAGGAAAAAATCCAAAAACAGAGGAAGACGACGAGCGGGCGCCGGACGAAAAAGCACCCTTCTCGGCAATGATATTCAAAACCATAGCCGATCCGTATGCAGGCAAGCTCACACTTTTCAGGGTTTTTTCAGGAACATTGACATCGGATTTCGTATTTTATAACACCTCAAAAGATGTGAGTGAAAAATGCGGAAATATCTTCTATCTGGAAGGGAAGACCCAGGTTCCCGTGGCTTCGTTGATTCCCGGAGATATCGCATCTCTTGCAAAATTGAAGGAGACATCCACCGGCGATACCATCTGTGATCCCAAATCGCCTATCCTCTACGATAAAATTCCTCCGGTGAATCCGGTTGTTCGTTACGCGGTGGAACCCAAGTCCAAAGGAGATGAAGAAAAGATACATTCGTCCCTGAACAGGCTGATCGACGAGGATCAGACCCTCTCGATTAGTCGAGAGCCTCAGACGGGAGAAACCATCCTTTCCGGCGTCGGGCAGGTACATATCGATGTAACGCTTGAGAAGCTCAAGAGAAAGTTTGGTGTCGACGTAAAGCTTAAACAGCCGAAAGTTCCCTACAGAGAAACCATTACCGGCAAAACACGCATACAGGGAAAATATAAAAAACAATCGGGCGGTAAAGGACAGTATGGTGATACCTGGCTCGAGATAGAACCGCTTCCGAGCGGAAGCGGGTTTGAGTTTGTAGATAGGATAGTCGGTGGAGTCGTGCCGAAGACATACATTCCGGCAGTGGAAAAAGGTATCGTGGAGGCAATGGCCGAAGGTATTATGGCCGGGTATCCGATCGTGGATGTGAGGGTTTCCCTCGTAGATGGTTCGTATCACACCGTGGACTCATCCGAAATGGCCTTCAAGATAGCGGGGTCGATGGGTTTCAAAAAAGGTTTCATGGAATGCCATCCAACCCTTCTGGAGCCGATAGTCGAGATCAGCATCGAAATCCCCGATGAATATATGGGAGATGTAATAGGTGATCTCAACAGCAGGCGCGGACGTGTCCTGGGAATGGATAAAGTGGGGCCTAATCAGGTTATCAAAGGGCATGTTCCTCTCTCTGAAATACTTTCCTACGCTCCCGACCTTACGTCGATTACCAGCGGCAGGGGAACGTTTTCTTTTAAAATTGCTTATTACGAGGAACTTCCCGCTCATCTGCAAGAAAAGGTCATCGCCGAATCGAAGAAGAACGAGGCTTAAAAAGGGTTCGAGGATTCAGGGATTCAAGGGGTCAAGGGGTCAAGGGGCTAAGGGAAAGGCTAAAAAAGATCTACGAGGGTTAATCTTGAACCCTGAACCCCAGCAGCTACGAGATGGGCATTTATATGATTACCGGCGGCGTTTTAACAATAAGTGACAAAGGTTCCCGCGGCGAGAGAGAAGACATAAGCGGCAGGGAAGTTATTCGCATGCTGGGTGATATCGACATCCTGATTTCCGATTACGAAATAATTCCCGATGAGAAGGATGCCATAAAAGACAAACTACTGGAATACACCGATGGGAAAAACCTGGATCTGGTTGTAACAACAGGCGGAACCGGTGTAAGTCCGAGAGACGTAACTCCCGACGCAACCATGGAAGTGATCGAAAGGAACCTCCCGGGCATGGCGGAAGCAATGCGAAGGGAAAGCATGAATAAGACACCTTACGCTATGATCTCAAGGGCCATAGCGGGAACAAGAGGTCAATCCCTGATAATCAACCTGCCAGGAAGTCCGAGGAGCGTAAGGGAAAATCTGGCAGTCCTTCTGCCCGCGCTTAAACACACAATAGAAAAACTACGGGGGGATACGTCGGATTGCGGAGGGTAATTCTTCCCGCAGGCAAACAGGAATTATAACTTACCGTATATCTTAAGTTATGAACTCCATTTGTTTGCCGCCTCTTCGGCGGTCGTTTCCTGGACGGCGGGGGCTGGAATATTTTCGGCCGGCAGCTTTTTCTCCAGTACTCTTATCTTCTTCCTGAGTTTCTTAACTTCCCTCGAAAGTCTGATTCTCTCAACGATCCCCATAAAACCGGTAAAAATTATACCCACACCAAAAGATATGAAAATCAGCATATAAGCAGCCAGTGTGATGTCTATAAAACCGTAATATTGCAAATGGACAGGTGTGGTATTTACCAGTGAAAAAGTAATAATAAACAACATAATCAACGTTACAACGATCGTGAAAAGAAGCTTCATTCTTCATATCCTTTCTTACTTGGGAAATAAGATAATAAAGTATTCCGGGTCGTTGCAATATCTTCCGGAATGACCCGGACATCTCCAAGTACCGTGGTGAAATTAGTATCTCCCAGCCACCTGGGAACAACATGCATGTGCAGATGATCAGCTACACCGGCTCCTGCAACCTTCCCCAGATTCATCCCTATATTGAAACCTTCCGGAACAACCGCTTTCTTCAGAATACTCACGCACATGTCGACAAGTTCCATCATTTCCCTTTTTTCTTCGGCGTTCGTTTCTTCTATAGTACGGATATGCCTGAAAGGAACCACCAGGAGATGGCCGGAAGAATAGGGATATTTATTCATTATGACATAACAGGACTTACCCTCATATAAGACAAGATCTTCTTCCCTGGAAGAGTCCCGGCAAAAGATACATCCCTCCGGTTTCTCACTCTTAATATATTTCATTCTCCCGGGAGCAATTATGCTGTCCATTTAATCGATATACCGTTTCAACCTTTCAGATATATAATCCTTCCGGTTATTTCTTCCCCGATATCGAGTATTCCTATCGAATTGTGCCTGGCGAATCTTCGATCCGTCGGTGAACCGGGATTGAAGAACAACACACCGTCTTTAATCTCGTTCACCGCCCGGTGTGTGTGACCATATACGATACACTCAACATCCTCGAATTCACGTATTATTTTTTCCTCGAGACCGGAGGGAGACCCCCAGCCATGTATAAGGCCTATCTTCCGTCCCGCGATATCCAATACGCGTTTTTCAGGAAACACTTCCCTGACTGAATCATAATCCATATTCCCACTGACGGCGTACACTTTCTTACCATTGAAAACATCGAGCACATCGAGTTCGACCACATCTCCCGCGTGAAGGATCAAGTCGACATCACGAAAGTAACTCTCTACGATCCTCTCAAGTCTGACATCGGAAGTATTAAGATGAGTGTCGGATATAACGCCTATTTTCATAATCATCAGTAGAAAATTTCCTATTATATATACAGCAAAAAGACAAGTGTTATTTTAAAGCTTTTGGTTTGACATTTTACCGGCGTATGGCTAATATCTTTCCGGAATACACTGTTGAAGGTTCAGTGATGATTGAAAAAACACTGGGGAACATAGCCGAAAGAATACTCGCCCTCGACGAAGCATCGCTCAACCGTCTGTGGGAAAAATACAAAGCCAAACTGGAAAATTTTGAAACAATCAGGGAGTGGGAAAAGTCAGCCATCATTTTCTTTATTATAAACTCGGTAAACGTAAAGAATAATCTTTTTAATCAGCAAGTTATCAACCACCGTGATAAAACGTCTCAAAACAACACAGCGCCTTCGAGTATGCCGTCACCGTCACATCTCAAGCGGGTAAAATAATGGAAAAGAATGCCGCCTTGAAAAGGATAAGGGAACTCAGGGAACTGATCGATCATCACAACAGGCGCTATTACCAGTTAGACAATCCGGAGATATCCGATCACGAATACGATCAATTGATGCGGGAATTAATCTCGCTTGAAAACGAATATGCGGTAGATATCGAAGTCACCGCGTCGCCTACTCAGCGCGTTGGAGCCGCCCCACTCGAAAAATTCGGCAGCATTCCACATTTGTCTCCCATGTTGAGTCTTTCCAATGCCTTTTCCGAAGAAGAAATCATATCATTCGATGAACGTATCAAACGCCTTCTGAACACACAGGAAAACATAACCTTCGTACTTGAACCAAAACTTGATGGTATAGGAGTTAACCTTTTATATGAAAATGGCTTTTTAAAATCAGGATCGACGAGGGGGGACGGGAATATCGGAGAGGATATAACAGAGAACCTCAGGACAATATACTCCATACCTCTGAGAATGGAATCGCGCAGTACCATCAAAATTCCCCGCACAATCGAGATACGGGGAGAGGTGTACATAGGAACCGGCGCCTTTAGAGAGCTTAACAGACAACGGATAGAGGACGGTGATACACCCTTCGCAAATCCCAGAAACGCTGCGGCAGGTTCGCTACGCCAGCTCGATTCGAGGATTACCGCAAAAAGACCTCTCGCAATATTCTGTTATGCCATGGGATTCGCCGAGGGGATATCTTTCCGTACTCACTGGGATTTTCTGCAAAGTCTTGCCGAATGGGGGTTTCCCGTAAATCCTCACATAAAAAAGGCGGGAAATATTCATGACTGTATTGCCTACTACCGTGAAATGACTGCCATCCGCGAAACCCTTCCCTACGAAATAGACGGTACGGTTATCAAGGTCGACTCGATAGACACACAGAATCGTCTCGGCTCCGTTTCGAGAAGTCCGCGGTGGGCCCTTGCCTGCAAGTTCGCAGCCGAGCAGGCTATAACCGTTATCGAAGATATTGTTATCCAGGTCGGGAGGACTGGCGTCCTGACTCCTGTCGCATCTATGAAGCCCGTTCGCGTCGCGGGTGTGATGGTCAGTCGAGCAACACTGCATAACCAGGATGAAATCAACAAGAAAAATATACATATAGGCGATACGGTTATCGTGCAGCGGGCGGGCGACGTCATACCGGAGATCGTTAAGACGGTCGGACCTTCCGCGCATGAGAATGAACCACCCTTTCGGATCCCTGACACCTGTCCGGTATGCGGTTCAGAGATAGTGCGCCTCAAAGGCGAAGCGGCGCACAGGTGCATAAATCTGGACTGCCCCGCACAGATAAGGGAAAATATCAGGCACTTTGTCTCCCGAGGCGGCATGGATATAGACGGCCTTGGAGAAAAGTTGATATCCCAGATGTTTGACCGCAAAATCATCAATGATCCCGCCGATCTCTACTACCTTACCGAAGGCGACCTTACCGGTCTTGACAGGATGGGAGATCTATCGGCACGCAACCTGTTATTATCCCTGGAAAGATCAAAAAAACCTCCTTTAGAGAAATTCATATTCTCCCTGGGCATCAGACATACGGGCGAACATATTTCAAGAATCCTGGCACGCAGGTTCGGAACGCTGGATAAAATAATGAGCGCAAGCGAAGAAACACTCTTATCCATAAAGGAGATCGGACCCGAAATCGCCAGCAGTATCAAAACCTTTTTCCGGGAACCCTCCAATATCCGGACAATAGAAAGGCTCAGAAACGCCGGTGTGACACCGGCGGAAAGCCACACAGCATCCGGAAGTCTATCCGGGAAAACGTTTGTTCTTACAGGAACGCTGGAAAAATTTTCAAGAAATGTGGCGAAAGAACTGATCGAATCCCTGGGGGGGAATGTATCGTCTTCCGTAACAAAGAAGACCGATTATGTAGTTGCCGGTGCGTCACCCGGCTCCAAGCTGGATAAAGCCGTACAACTCGGAATCACTGTAATTTATGAAGACGAATTCATAGAGATCACAAAACAATGAAGGACATCTGTCAATGAAAAACCTTCATAATAACAACAAACCGCAGACTTCCCGCGGATCAACCATACGGCGGGTTCACGTCTTTATCACCGGACGGGTACAGGGAGTATTCTTCAGGATGGAAACACAGAAACAGGCGTCTGACCTGGGTCTTAAAGGATGGGTAAGAAATTTATACGACCGGAGAGTCGAGGCAGTATTCGAAGGTAATAACTATGCTGTCGGCAGAATGATAGACTGGTGTAAAAAAGGACCGAGACTCGCTCATGTAGAACATATCGAAATAGTTGAAGAAGACCCGTCGAACAATTTCGAGGAATTTAAGATCAGATACTGAGGGGGATGAAAGGTCTGCCCGGGATTCGATGAGACGCAGTCGTTTTATCCTGTAGTTATAATGCTTTTCATTAAAAGGAGGTATCGAGATGAAAAAGGTATTTTTAACGGTTTTGCTGGTATTGCTCTGGACGGTTTCAGGCGCTATCGCAGGTGATCTCAATGTAGGTGACAAGGCTTCGGACTGGTCGTTCCCGGACGCCGAAGGCAATCTCTACACTATGCAGAGCTGGGCGGACAAAGTACTCCTGATTAATTATAACGACCCCGACGAAAAGGATATGAACGAACATTTTACCGAAGCCATGAAAAAGGCTAAAGACGATGGGATACTGACTGATGAAAACTACAAGGGAATAGGGATTGCCGATTGCAAGTCATCATGGAAACCGGATTTTCTTATAAAGTCATTAGGCGCCGCAAAAGCGGAGAAATATAAAACCGTAATTCTCTTCGATTACGACGCGTCGTTGAGAAACGCCTGGGGTCTGAAGGAAGACAGCGCAAACGCGATACTTCTGGATAAGAACGGCGTGTGCCGTGCTATCGTGCGCGGACGTGTGCCGGACGATCAAGTCGCGGCTCTTGTCCAGTTGGCCGCCGATCTTCAGAACCAGTAATTTTTTTCGATATCGCAAGAAAGTTTAACGTTACGGCAGAGAATAGTATTAATATTCGGAACTAGCGCGAAATGATAGAAAGGAGAAGCCTTTGAATAAATTATGGTTTTCTCCGTTCCAGTAACAGCATTATTCGTAATACGGATATCATTCTGTCTGGCTCCGACTTGTGCCGGCGGTAAATAACGGCTGGACAAGGATACCTCCCGCCAGCCGGAGGGGGGTATCTTTCCCCGCAGCGATCATCCGGTTCGACCGGCAAAGTTACTGTTTATCTCTTTTACGGTTTTACATAAAAAATCGCGGTGCGTGTGTTATGAAAATTAAATTTTTTACAGTCGGAGGCACAATAGACAAGGTGTACTTCGACAGAAAAAACGATTATCAGGTGGGAGATTCCAGACTGCTGGAAATATTGAAAGAAGCGAATGTCGGTTTTGATTACGAACTCGAATCTATCCTCAGAAAAGACAGCCTGGACATCACAGAAGAGGAACGCCGCATAATCCTGGACAAGGTAGCGGGGGAAAAACAGGATCACATTGTGATAACGCATGGAACCGATACTATGGTGCAAACCGCAAAAATACTGCGATCGGTGCCGGACAAAGTGATAGTTCTAACCGGATCGATGGAACCGGCAAGGTTCATGTCGAGCGACGCCGATTTCAATATCGGATGCGCCATAGCCGCGGTTCAATTGCTACCGCCGGGTATATACATAGCGATGAACGGACGAATATTTGATTCCGGCAAAGTCAGAAAAAATGTCGAATTCAATCGCTTTGAAACTGTTTGAAGTTTGAATCCCCGGCGTCATTTAAATATCACATAGGCGGCGCTGCAAAACCTTGAAGCCGGACGTTTACGACCCGCTCACGAAAGAGTTACTAAATGGTAATGATCCCCAGAGAGTCGGTACCCCCCGTCGCCCCTGAGAATTTGCCTTCCGTAAGAATAACCCTGTCCTTGTCTCGGACAAGTCCGGCATCCCTGAGGAGGCCTATTACCTCTCGGTACCATTCCGGGGAACCGGTGTCCATCAACATGGGGAAAACACCGTATGAAAACCTGAGAAAATCACAGATCCGCTCATTTTTATTACAGGCAATAACCCAGCTGCCGGGCTTGAACCTCGAAACGCGGCGCGCTGTCATGCCTCCTGATGTAGTCGTCAGGATAAATGGGCAGCCCAGTGCACTGACTGTTTCGTAAACATTCAGGGAAACGGTGTCGGGAACGGTTATCTGACGCTTGGCCAGTTCATCCTTCAATTGCTCCTGAAGAAACATTGATGACCGTATCGTATGGCGCTGCCGTTCCAGGGCAATGGCAATCCTTGCCATAACTTCCACTGCTTCAACGGGGTATCGTCCGACTGCTGTCTCCTCAGACAACATAACGGCATCGGTTCCGTCAAGGATAGCATTGGCGACATCGGTCGCCTCCGCCCTGGTGGGACGGGTACTGTCTATCATTGATTCCAGCATCTGAGTTGCCGTTATAACAGGTCGACAGGATAGATTGGCCTTTCGAATCAACTGCTTCTGGACAATGGGGACCTCTTCGATGGGAATTTCGACCCCCAGATCACCACGGGCTATCATAATAGCATCCGCAACCTCAAGTATTTCGTCGATATTCTCGACGGCAGCTGCCCGCTCGATCTTTGCCACAATGTAGATTTTCTTGCCCTTTTCCCGGGCAAACGCCCTTGCCTGGAGGATATCGTCCGCAGTTTCGACAAAAGAGATGCCGAAGGTGGTGATCTCCTCCCCGAGAGCAAAGTCCATCAATTCGAGGTCATGATCGGTTACGCGGTTCATGAAGATCTTCGCTCCGGGAATATTGAGCCCCTTCCCGGAGAGGAGCTGTCCCCCCGTCGTAACCGTGCACCGGACCTCATCATTCAGGACCGTCATCACCTTCAGCGCAATGAAACCATCATTCAAATATATGACACTCCCCGGCGAAACACTTTCAGGGAGCCGCCGATATGTCACAGGTATAATATCCGGTGTGCCGGGGATATCGCGGGTGGTCAACGTAACCTCCTTCCCCTTCACAAGAATCAGCGGCTCTTTCTCCAGCTTACCGACCCGCATTTTAGGACCAGGCAGATCGACAAGGATGGGACAGCGTCCGCCATGCCGCTTGGACACTTTCCTTATGGAGGAAATGGTCCGACGGTGCTCTTGCTGTGTACCGTGGGAAAAGTTGATCCGGGCAATGGTCATCCCGCTACGCATCATGTCGGCAAGAACCTTTTCCGGCTGTGAAACGGGACCGATCGTACAGATTATCTTTGTCTTATGTAGCGGCAGTTGCATCTTCATAACAGTTCAATCCTGAGCATGCATTGATTCGGGACCTTTTGGGTGTCTGCTTTCTCGATGTTCGTACGATATAGCATATACAGAGGATTTGAATCTCCCCGCCGCAAGCAGCGGGGAATGCGCTCGCTGTTCAGTTCAAGAGAAAGCTAATCTCTATCGAGAAATCATAACATTTCCGTCTGTGATCTCGATTAGCATGAGGTCCTCGGCACACACAATTCTCCCGTCGTACGCCTTTCGGCACTGTGTTTCGATATCGACCCCGTCACACTCGGGATAGAAATGAGTCAGTATAAGATTTTCAACATGCGCCTCGGAAGCGATTCGCCCCGCAAGCGAGGGAGTGAGATGCCCGTCAACCTTCAGCCCGTCGGGAAGGGCACACTCGCAAATAAGCAGGTCGGCATTCATGGCGAGTCTAACCACATTCTCACAATAGTCGGTATCTCCGGTATATACAATGGATGTATTATCCTGCATCGTGAGCCGGTATCCGATACTGCTTTC
Organism: Syntrophaceae bacterium UBA2210; assembly: GCA_002327865.1. GTDB lineage: Bacteria > Desulfobacterota > Syntrophia > Syntrophales > UBA2210 > UBA2210. Next base: position 4,312 of record DCUQ01000044.1, on the reverse strand, counting down.
TATATGTGCCATGGGAAGAGTTTCTACGGACATAAAATCCAACTGCATGGAATCCGGCCTCGAATTGCTCATCTCAACGATATTCATAATTCCCTCTTCCAGATCCATCCATCGTCCGTACACTGCGCGCAGGCCTTCATAAAAAGCCATAAACCCGGCCGCGGCGGTAATGTTGAGCCTGTCGCGCCTCCTGCGTCCTTCCGGGTATTTGCTCGAGAAGAGAAAACTTACCAGTTCACCGGTGTGGTCGGGGTGAAGATGACTGAAAAAAATATGGGTCACCTCGCCTATCGTGACGCTGCTCTCAAGGAGACGGCCCATCGTACCGGCACCCATGTCGAAGACGAGCTTCGCACCGGAGATCTCAACAAGCACTGAACAGGAACTGCGCTTGAGTGAGGGCACACATGTTCCCGACCCGAGTATGGTAATCTTCACGGATTCCATATCAGCCACCGGTTACCCGTCCGTAATCATCTTCGACCCGTTCGATATCGTTCTCATCGAAATACTCACCGGTCTGTACCTCGATAAATATTACCGGTTCAGTTCCCGAATTTGCTACGCGATGCAGTTCGCCCCTCGGAATATCAAGTGATTCTCCCATTCCGACATGCAGATTCTTGTCTCCGATGGCGACATCGGCCTCCCCGCGCAACATATACCAGTGTTCATCACGATGACGGTGCCGCTGAAGACTCAAGCGTTCGCCGGGATAGACGACTATTTTTTTCAGCTTGTGATCCGCTTCATCGGAAATCACCTGATAATATCCCCAAGGCTTGTGTTCTTTCATGAAATCCTTCCCTAGCCGTTGCGGTACATCTTCATGACCGCCGCAAATCCGTCCATAGAGTTTATAATCGTGGAGTCGTCGACACAGTAACAGATGCGAATATGCCCGGGGCCGCCGAATCCGCTGCCGGGAACTACAAGAATGTTTTTCTTCTGCAACGCTCTTACAAATTCGACATCATCGTCTATCGGCGTTCTGGGAAAAAGATAGAAGGCGCCGTCAGGTTTCTTGAACTCGAACCCCGCTTCCCATAACCCTTCGCATAACAGATCGCGTTTTCTTCTGTAATGCTCGACATCTACATATATCCCCTGCATTCGTTCCACGATACGCTGCATAAAAGCGGGAGCGTTTACAAAACCCAGTATCCTGTTACTCAGAGCAAGTCCTTCAATCAAAATCTTACTCTCCGATATACCGGGACTGAGGGCTATATACCCTATTCTTTCACCCGGAAGGGACAGACTCTTTGAATACGAGGTGACCAGTATGCTGTTCCTGCAGATGTTCAGAACACTGGGAACGTTTATTCCATCGTAAACAATCTCGCTGTACGGTTCATCGGAGACAAGATATATTTCTTTACCGTATTCCCGTTCTTTTTTCTCGATCAGCAGTGAGAGACCCTTTATCGATTCCTCGTCGTACACGCATCCGGTTGGATTATTAGGAGAATTTATCAGGACAATCTTTGTTTTATCGGTTATAGCCTCCTCAATGGCATCGAGATCGAGAGAGAAGTCCTCGCGCGTTTTCACAAGAACGGGAACGCCGTTGTAGTTATCCGCGTAAAATGTGTACTCCACAAAAAACGGCTTTGGTATGACGATCTCGTCCCCCGGATCGAGCAGCGTCTTAAATACAACATTCAACGCTCCTCCGGCACCACAGGTCATGATCACATCTTCCGGGGACAGTGCCACCGAGTGCTTTCCGGAAAGATAGACCGCGACTTCGGCCCTGGTTTTATGGTAACCGGCATTCTGCATGTATTTGTGGGCGCCCGGCGTCCTCTCCCCCGCAATTTCCAGAAGCAGTTCCTTGAATCTGTCCGGCGGGTCCAGATTCGGGTTTCCGAGGCTGAAATCGAACACATTGTCAGCGCCATATTTTTCCTTCAGTTTTATTCCGTCCTCAAACATCTTCCTTATCCAGGAAGACTTGTCAATAAAGCCCTTAATTTTTTTTGAAATTGCCATTTTTGTCACACTCCTGCAATGCCGACCTGCAAAACTTGTTTATGTTGCTTATCTAATATATTTTTTTCGAAACCACAAGATACGAGACAAATATTACTCAACCCCGAATGGTAAAAGATATCATGGGAAACAGTCGAAAGCTTGACGTTGCATACGTATTTAATGTACGCTTCGGCGAGGCTGATCATGGGGATTGCCCGTAAGTCGTTCCTTGCACCTTACTGATTCCAGGCAGATGTAATGGTCCGAATCTTTCCTGATGTGGAATAGCTTGCCGGCCCGCCTTTCCCCGAATGTACAGAGAAAATGCGTGACGGGAACAACAGGAACGGAGATTTTCCGATAATGGATCAATATTATGCGTTTTACGTGGCATATCATTCAATTTTTTATGACGTACCCAAGCAACTGATCAAGGAGTAACCCGTGGATATAAAAGCACTCTCTATCGTATTCGCTTCCGTGTTCATCGCCGAACTCGGAGATAAGACACAATTAGCTACAATGCTCTTTGCCACAGACAAGAACGTTGGTAAACTGACGGTATTCTTCGGTGCAGCCCTGGCTCTTGTTCTGGCTTCGGCCGTGAGTGTTCTCGCAGGCGGCTTTATTTCCAATTATATCAGTGAGAAATATCTCTCTGTAATTGCGGGATTCGGCTTTATCGCTATCGGCGCCCTGACAATTTTCAGGGCGTAACAACCATTGTGAAACGATGATACAAATATGGCACAAGCTGTTCTAGTTGCCTACGGTGAAAATTTGTTCTTAATGAAACGAGTGGTTATTACATGGAAATATATCGCTGTTTATGGGACGCGCATGCCCTGCATAATCTGATGACGGAGACCCCCACGCCGGTTCTTCTTCTTATCATCTTTGCCTGCATACTGCTTTTATCAAAGGGCGCCGACTGGATGATAGATGGTGTTGTCGCACTGGCAAAAAGAACCGGCCTCCCCAAGATCGTAATCGGGGCAACGATTATCTCCCTCGGCACCACGACGCCGGAAGCTTTCGTTTCCGTTATGGCCGCATGGATGGGAAATCCCGGTCTTGCTCTCGGAAACGGCGTAGGTTCGATTATCGCCGACACCGGCCTGATCTTCGGCCTTGCCTGCATACTGGCACCGATCCCGATTAATCGCTTCATCCTGAACAGGACGGGATGGGTTCAGGTGGGGGTCGCCACATTGCTGGTCGCTATTTCCATTTACGCTTTCGTCTCAACGTCCGGTCACCCCGTACTCAACAGGTGGGTCGGGATTTTTTTCCTGATACTCCTTGTGGGGTATATGTACCTGACTTACGTCTGGTCCAGACAGCATACGACGGGATTTGGCCGGGAAGACCAGGATGATATCTTTATCACAAGCACGAGCCGTTCCTGGATAATGATTGCCGGCGGATTGCTTATGGTTATCGGCGGGGCACGAATACTTGTTCCGGGGGCAGCGGAGATAGCCTTTAGAATAGGCGTGCCCGAGGATGTCATAGCTGCTACTCTGGTTGCTCTAGGCACATCGCTGCCGGAACTCATGACCGCATTTTCATCCGTCAGAAAGGGCCATCCGGATATAATTGTCGGAAATATCGTAGGAGCCGATGTACTGAACTGCCTCTTCGTAATAGGAGCTTCGGCAGCCGTAAGACCACTGTACATTCCGCCAAACTTCTTTGTTTTTCACTTCCCTGTTATGCTCATTATCCTTTATTCATTCAGGACATTTGTCTTTATGAATAAAACCGGAGTGTTCAGAAAGTGGCAAGGGGGTTGGCTGCTGGGCATTTACCTGATCTACGTGATACTTCAGTATACCATTCATACCGGCGTCTCCGGTTAGCCGGATACTATTTAAATTACAAAAGGGCCTGCGTATTTTTCGCACAGATAGCCGTGCAGGCCTTCACGATCCTTCTTCATCGCCAAAAGAAATCCATAATATCCCGAGCCATACACCTGGTTACCCCAGGCATTTATTCAGTATTCTTCAAGCGTTGCATTTCAGCGCACTACTCTCTATGGTAATACACAAAAACATGATGCAGTCACTACATTAAAAGATTCTTGGTTGCCCTGTGCGGGGATTTCAGTCGGAATCTTCTCCACCCGTGCAGGGGGATACTGGAAGAAGATGGAAAATGTGAAAACACACAAATCGCTTCGGAGAGGAGGGATTTCCGTGGGAGGCGCTCCGCCCCTGGTACGAGGCGGGATAATGATGATCTTCGCCACGGTCTGCTACGGGCCTTTTCCGAGTGTGCAAAATACTATTTTTAAATCACGGAGGGAGTCATCCGGTGAGACTTGCCGTAT